>JBDHQI010000036.1:0-43372 GCA_039806955.1 Verrucomicrobiota bacterium
ACTTTCTGGTCCGTGCAACCGATTTGGATGGTCTCCTGGCAGGTTTTGAGTTTAATAAATTCGGTCAACTGTTTGGTAACCGGGTGTTCCGGAGTGATCGGATGTTCTGACAGGCATCCATCCATCACTTCCAAACAGTGGCCGCTTTGGCTAGTGAATTAGTTGCGGCTTGGGGCATCGCCGATTTTCCGAAGCGGGTTGCGGTCGGCCATGACGCGAATGGCCTCACGCAGTCTGGCCGTGGGTGGCGTTGGGACAAAGCGCATTAAAACAAGTTGCCCGCCAAGATGCCCAGGACGCTCAGCGGCCCCTGATCTTCCAAGCCTTCCGTCATCTTGTCCACTTTCTGCAACGTAAGCTTGGCGTTGCGATAAAATTCCTGGTCGTTGACCAGTTTGCCGATCGTGCCCTGACCCTGGTTGATCTTTTGCAGAATTTCCTTCAGGTTCACCATGGACGCAGTGGTTTCGTTGTAGAGCGCTTCGTCTTTGACCAGTTTGCCGATCGTACCTTGCCCGGCATTCACGTCCTGAATGATCTTATTGGCATCGCCCAACGCGGACTTAATTTCATCGCCGGTGGATTGCAGGTTGGAAACCGTGTTGAGCGCGGTGGTGTAAAGGGTTTCGTCGAAGATCAACTTGCCGACGGTGCCGTGTCCGGAGGCGATTTGTACGGAGGTTTCGCTCAGATTGGAAATCGCCTTGGTCATGGGTTCGCGATTGTCCTGAATGAAGCCGATGAGCGGGCCGAACAAGCTGTCAATTTTATCACCGGTGAAACTCTTGGTCAGGTTCTCCACGCCCGAGGCCACGTTATCGAGCTTTTGCATGATGGCGCTCAGGTCCGGTTGTTCGATCGTGGCGAGCTGCGTGCCGTCGGTGGCCAGCGGCGCGTTTTCCGAACCGAATTGCAGCGCCACGTAGTTTTGTCCCATCAAACCAGCAAACTGGATGCGCGCAATCGTGTCTGTTTTCACCGGAACATTGGGGTGCAATCGCATGATAACGCGCACCTTGTTTTGTTGCGGGTCCAGGGTGATTTTTTCAACCTTCCCAACCTCGACTCCGGCCATCTTGACGCGCTCGCCCAGTTTGAGTTCCTGGACGGATTTGAACAGCGCCTCCACGCGGATGCCGCCGCTGAATTTTTCAAAACCGCCAAGAATGAACATGATGATGAAGGCCGCCACGACAATGAGCGCGACGAACAGGCCGAGGCGGGTTTCCAAAGAATTTTTCATAGGTTGGTTCGTTCAAGTTTGAAGTCTGCGTTGAGAAAATTGCGAACAATCGGTTGCGAACTGGCTTTGATTTCGTCGGGAACCCCAAGCGCCACAATGCGGCCATCGTTGATGATGGCGATCCGGTGGCCGATCCCAAACGCGAGGTCCCGATCATGCGTGACCACGATCGAGGTTACGCCCGTGTGTTGGTTGAGCTTCAAAATTTCCTCGCCGACGACGACCGATGACACCGGGTCCAGTTCGCTGGTGGGTTCATCGTACAGAATGAGTTGCGGTTCGATGATCAGCGCCCGCGCAATGGCCGCGCGCTTTTTCATGCCGCCGGACAGCTCACTGGGCATTTTATCTTCCGTTCCCTTCAAACCGACCACGGCCAGCTTCTCGGCCACAATCCGGGCAATTTCTGCCGGCGACCGGAGCCGATGTTCCTGGAGATAGAGGCCCACGTTTTCTCCGACGGTCAGCGAGTTCAACAACGCGCCGGATTGAAACACCATGGCCATGCGGTATTGATCCGCCACCTCGGGAGTTTGAATGGATTCGCCATTGATCAGGATCTCGCCAGCATCGGGCCGTTCCAGGCCGATCAGGTGCCGCAGTAAAACGCTTTTGCCGCTGCCGCTGGGTCCCATGATGACGAAAATTTCACCGGGCAGCACGTCCAGGTCAATTTTCTTGAGTACCTCCTGCGTCCCGAAACTGCGGCACAAGCCGCGCACCTGCACGGCGACTCCCGGTTGAATGGATGCGGTTGTGCTCATTTCAGAATGCCGAAGCTGCTCAAAACCACGAAGAATCGAGTTAAGGCAAAGTCCGAGATCACAATCAACACGATGGCATTGACGACCGCTTTGGTGACCGAGCGGCCAATGCCTCGCGGTCCTCCGCGCGTGATCAGGCCTTGATGACAAGCCACGATGCCGACGATCCATGCGAAGCAAAAGCCTTTGAAAATGCCGTGGGCAATGTCTTCCAACTCCACCATGGCTTTGAGGTTTTCAAAAAAGGATTGAATGGGGATGTCAATTTCCGCCGTCAGGCGGGCGACGACCGCGCCCCCCAGCCAGGCCACCAGAATCGAGAACGTCACCAACATGGGCAGAGCCACCGTGATGGCGACGAGTCGCGGCAGCACCAGATAATGCACGGGATTGATGTTCATGGTGCGCAGCGCGTCAATTTCCTGATAAACCCGCATTGAGCCAATTTCCGCCGCCATGGCGGAGCCAATGCGTCCGGCGATTAAAATCGCCATCATGATGGGCGCGAGCTCGCGCGCGACGGAAAAGCCCACGATACCACCGACGTAATTGGCCAGCCCGCGTTCGACCATGGTGGGGCCGGTTTGCAGGGTGAGAACACCGCCGATGAAAAAGGAAAGCACCGTGACCATGAGCAAACTGGCATTGCCAATTTCGAAAAACTGGTCAAAAACCTTTTCGCGCTGCCGCCAGGTCAAAGGCAGCGCGCGGATCGTCTGCCAAAGAAGCAGTACTATTTCACCGATGTTCTGAAACATACGCGGATTCGGTCGAGGATGCGTTTCGAGGTAGATAAAAGAATCGCCACCGCCGGTTCGCCCCGGTGGATTCATACTGAAAAAGACCGAAAAGGAGCGAGATTTTTTTGGTCGGCGGCTCAAATGGCGTCACCGGTGGCAGCGCCAACTCGGCGGGCGCGGGGTCCGTGGCGGCCAGGGTCGAGAAAGCCGAAAGGAAGTTTCCCGTCGGCATCGGTGCCGGTGGAGGTGCGGGGTCCTCAGCAACCGGCGCGGGCACGACCTCGCGACGATAAAGATTCCACAGGAACGATTGCGAACTCGCGCCGGTCACGGGGTTTTCCTCAGAGCGCCATAGACTCCATAGCGGCGAATAATTTCGCTCGATGCTTTTGCTGGCGGGCAGGATCGGCTCGAGCGGCGCGAGCCATTGCCGTCGCGTGCGTCCCTGCCAATCCTGTTGTTGCGTGAAGAAGGGCCAGAGATCGGTGCGAGTGCGGGTCTGACCCGTCTCCCGGTTTTGTTCTTTCGTGTGCGAAAACAAAAAGAAGCAGGAGCGCGTCCGCTGGCGGTCTAACGCTGCCTCAAAAGTGCGCTTATACGTGTAAGCCGGCCAGAGGTAGAAATTACTTTCCAGCGTCTTGGTGTGCGCCCGGCTGAACAACGGCCAGACGCGCCGCGTGGTTTTCCCTTCGCCCCAGGCAAAGACGATAAGCGGCCAGGGACAATCCACTTCGCGATATCCGCGTTCGCGATCATCGGTCAGGGCCAACCCAAATGGCGTCAGGTAGCCGGTGGAATCGCGCAGCGGCGAACGCAAGCGATGGTAGAACGGAAAACAAAGCAACTCCGTCGCCGGATTGGCGCCGCCAATGTCGCGGTGCTGGAATTCGTAAAAGGGCCAGAGGATGAATTGTTTGTCGTGGCCGGGGATTTGTGCCACCTCGTTCCAGTCGTTCGTGAGGAATGAAACATCCTTGTGCTCGGTGCCGAACAGCGGCCAGAACTGCCAGCCGAACAACTCGTCGCCATACCGAAGATGGAAGAATGGGGCGAGGAAATTGAACGTCGTAATATCGCCCTGGCGCGCTTGAAACCATTGGACCGGGGGATTCGGGAACAAGCTCGAGCTCGATACGGCGAGCGAGCGGCGTTTGATGGTTTTGACGTAAAGCGGCCAGAGCGTGAAATCAATTTCACTGCGAAACAGGCGGCCCTTCAGATGACCGTAGAGCGGAAAAAGCGCGGTGTAGTTTTGATTGGTGTCCGGCGAGCGTTGTTGAAAGTAGAATGGAAAAATTGTGAACCGGTGCCGCGGTTCGTCGGTTTGAGTCTGGCCGCCGGAGAAATTGAACAACTGCAATACTTGCCAGCGATATTCTTCGCCATAGCGGTCGTAGGTCAGGAGAGGATACGCGAAATCATATTCGGTGGCGTGCCCGTCAACCCAGTCGGTATAGGAAAAAAACGGCGGCACCGCCCAAGTGTGGGCGAGTTCGCCGTGGTGCTCGTAATACAGCGGACCGGCCGCTTCGGTGCGGAATCCGGATTCCAAAGTCAACGCCGAACGATCGAAAGCAAAGCCCGCGTGCAGGAGATTTTCCTGCCCGATTCCCGTGCCGACAAAACCGAAAACCAGCGCCATCATCATAGCGTTGCATCCGCCGAGGAAGCAGTGCTGAGCACTGGAAATTCCAAACCGGCCTGCGCCGGTTTCGTCAGAATTAAATTGAGCGCGGCGTTGACTTCGGAGCGCGCTCATTTAGTCTTTTTCCTGCGCTGGTAAGGTCGGCGTAGAGTTGATTCTTTCATCTCGGTTCCTCTCGACCCAGTGGTGATTGTGCATTGTCGCCACTGGGTTGATTCTTGTCCGTGGTTCGTCGGAGTAACAGGGTTAATACGGCGGGCAGAAAGGTCAATGCCACAATCATGCAGGCCGCCACACCGATGGCCATGACCAGGCCCAGACTGGCGATGCCGCGATGTTGGGCGACCATCAAACTGCCAAAACCAGCAATCGTGGTCAGTCCCGATACCAGGACCGCCTTGCCAGTGCTCTTGCCAAGAATGCTGGGCGTGTGCTCCTCGGCAAAGCGATTCAGGATGTGAATGCCGTTCGTCACGCCAATCCCCAACACCAATGGCAGCAGCATAATGTTGGCAGGATTCAACGAAAGGTGGAAACCGCCCATCACTCCGGCCAACCAAAGACTGCCGATCGCCACCGGCAGCAACGCCAGAATCACTGAACCGATACTGCGGAAATGAATCAGGATGAGCAGCGCGATGGCGCCCAGAGAATAGAGTGCGGCGTGTTCGTAACTCACCTTCAACAAGGTGATGTATTCCAGCAATTGTACCGGGGTGCCCGTAACGTCCGGGTCGAGCGTGCGCAGGTCTTCGACATATTGCTTTTGGTTGTCGTGCTGCCAAACATCTTTCCGAGGATAGACTTGGAGCAGAAATTTCTGGCCGTTGCCGCTGACGAAACGGTCGCGAATGGTTTCCGGCAAATCGGCGACGCGCAATCGGCCGCGGTTGTCCTGCTGCTTCAGGGCGTCGAAGGTGTCGCGTAGATCGTCAAACAGAGCGCGCTGATAATTCCCGAGCTTGAGGGCGGCCCGGGCCTGGTCTTCAGATGAACCGCGCAACATCTCGACCCGCAGTTTTTCAATCGCCCGACCGAGTGAGGTCAACTGCTGACTGGTTTCCGAATGGGGATCGTTGATCTGTTGAACCGCCAATTTTGCGAACCCGCCCAAGGCGAACAGGCTGCGGCTCAGGTCCGCCAGTTGCGCCGGATTCGGATCGGGCGACTGAAAATCAAGCGACTGCACTGCGGCTTTGATTTCGCCGATGAGATGAAGCTTTCGCGTGGCTTCATCAGCCAACAACGGGGCGATGGATTCCACGCGCGCCACGGAGTCCAATTGCTCCACGCGATGTTGCAAGGCCACCGCGTTGGTAAGGGAGTCGGTGACCATGACCGCAAACAACACGGAACGCCCCGGCTCGTTGGTGTTGGTCGTCGCGCCGGTGGGTTTGGAAGTCGCGTGTAACAATTTCTCCTGGAATTCCACCGCAGGCAAACCCGCGCTCTGCATGTGAAGCAGGTTGTAATCAAAAAAGACTTTCGGCGCCTGAGTCAAACCGGCCACGGAAAGGCAACTGATCACGGCAATTGTACCAATGGGCCGCTGCAACCAAAACCGCTCCAGATGGGCGCGCCGCTCCGGTTGATTGGCATGAGCGTGATCAATCACGTTCTGCCGCCCCCGCAACAGCCATATCGGCAACAACGTGGTCATCGGAACCAGACACACCAATAGGCCGCTACCGCAGATGATGCCCATTTCCTGAATGCCGCGAAAATCCGTGAACGCCATGGCCAGAAAGGCGCCGGCGGTGGTGAAAGCCCCGGTGAAAATACCTTGCCCGGTGAAGACCAGCGCCAGCGTGATGGCCGCTTCCGGTGATTTGCCGTGCCGCAGCTCCTCCTCGTATCGCGTAACCAGATGCACGCCAAAATCAATCGCCAGGCCAATGAGTATTGGTACGAACGTGATGGTGAGAATGTTCAGGTGCCCAATGACCAACGTGGTGAAGCCCAGGGTGTAACCGATGCCCACGATCAAACACGCGGTGGCTTTCAGTGGTCGCCCGGTTTGGTGATAGCCATAAATAAAAATCAACGCGCAAATGATGAGCGAGATAATGCTGGCCACCGTGGTGTCTTTTTGCGATTGTCGCAACTCATCCAGTTCGAGTACCGATTCGCCCGTGAGACCGACGTTGACGCCGGGAACTTCCAGTTTGGTTTCAGCAATCAACTGGCGCATGCGCCGAATGGCTTCGTGGTTCAAATCCTCCGTCAGCGGTTGGGCCGTCAGCAAATAAATCTGTCCGTCCGCATAGGTGAGATAGATGCTCTGTTCCGCTTCCGGGCTGGCGTCGAACAACGCAAACACGCCCGGGGAAGGCGGCACGCCGCCGCGCTGTAATGAGGCGGTGGCTTGCGCGATGATTCGTTCCAGCGCCGGGAGCGCCTTGACCAAGGCATCGTTCTCCGCGCTGGCTTCCGGCTTGGCGTTGGCAAACCGCCGATTGATCAGGTTGATAAGCGAAACCAGATTGGAGGTCTGCGTGAACGGCTGAATGAGCGGACGGTATTCCTCGATGGTTTCCTGTAGCCCCACCAACTTGTCCTCGGCAACAAACAGCAGCGCCTTGTTGCCGAGCAGTTTCAGATCGCCCTTGTAGAAAATCCGCGTGTACAGGTTGGTGACGCGGGTTTCCAGCGCGCCGGGACTGATCGGAAGGGCGATTGTGGCCGCTTCAACCTTGGCGCCCAGGCGTTCGACGAATTGCCGGTTTTTTTCGGGATTATCGCTTTCGACGATCACCGCCAGATCATCCCGCACGGCGAAGTCTTTTTTGTATTGGAGAAAATTGTGATGGTAGCGTTTGTTCGCGCCAACCAACGTGCTGCGGTTGGTATCAAACTGCAGGTGGGTGGCCGTGTAAAAGATGCAAATGAAGAACAATCCCAACTGGGGAATGACAAACCAACGAGGCCGCTGAATCACTCGCCGCGCCCACCCCGTCAGAAACCGGGCGAACAACGTCTCGGGAGCGGAAGGATTCATGCCAACGCGGCGCAACGGTTACACGGGGACGTCCGCTTCCACCGCCACCGCCGTTCCATAGCAAATGACCTCGGTAATACCTGACCCGATTTCCGTGGCGTCATAACGCACCCCGATCACGGCGTTGGCGCCCAACGCTCCGGCGTGCGCCAACATGATGTTGAACGCCTCTCCACGCGTCCGCTCGCACAAGTCGGTGTAAATCGTGATGTTGCCGCCAAACAACGTCTGGATACTCGCGCCGAAATTACCGATCACCGAGCGCGAACGCACCACGACGCCGCGCACGACCCCGAGCGATTTTACCGTGCGAAAACCGGGCAGGTCGAAGGCCGTCGTCGTCAATGGATGGGTTTGGTTCATAGCCATCCTGATTCAACACGAGTTGCGCTCGCAGCGAAAGAATCTTTTGCAAGGCGGTTGGCTTGAAACATATTTTGGCTTCGCGCAGGATTTCTTGACAGATTGAAGCCATTCTGTTACTTCTCTACAGCAAATAGACTGTAGCGCATCCCTGAAGTAAGTTTCAGATCATTTCGTACATTCCAGTCCTGCAAATTCACCATGAAGATAAAGCGATTACTGCAAAAGTCGTTTGTCCTGCTTTCGCTGTTGTCTCTGCTTCTTCTCGACTCTCGTTCGCACGCCGCATCTGGCGACGAACATTGGGACGATCGCTTCGGCGGCCAGGGCGTTGGCGATTGGGTGACGGCGATGGCGATGGTCGGAACGAACGTCTATGCGGGCGGTTATTTCACCGTGGTCAACGGTCTTGGCACGAACGTTGGCTCAATCGCCGCAAACAGGATCGCGCGCTGGGACGGGCGGTCGTGGTCGCCGATGGGCAAAGGGTTGAATGCCAACGTGACGGCAATGGCAGTGATTGGCACCAATCTTTACGTGGGCGGAGCGTTCACCGATGCCGACGGCATTGCTGCAAATCGAATCGCAAGGTGGGACGGATATTCCTGGTCGGCGCTCGGGACCGGCTTGAACGGAACAGTCGCAGCATTTGCCGTGGATGGCAATGACCTGTACGTCGGGGGGGCATTCACCACAGCCGGTGGCGTTTCCGTTATTGGATTGGCCAAGTGGGACGGCAATTCGTGGTCCGCAGTCGGGGGCACGGACACCGTTGTTTTCAATGTGACTTCACTGGCTTACGGAGGAGGGAAACTATACGTTGGCGCGCTGCTATTCATCATTGGCTCGACACCCGTCAACGGCATTGCCGCGTGGGACGGCAATAGTTGGTCGCAATTGGGCACCGGCATCACCAGCAGCGCCGGAGTAACCGCACTGGTGATGGACGGCACTGATCTGTACGCGGGTGGGTATTTTACCAGCGCCGGGGGCGTTGCCGCCAACCACATTGCCAAATGGAATGGCAGTTCGTGGTCGGCTTTAGGGAGCGGTCTCACCGGCTCGCCCATAAATCCGCCCACGGTCAATGCCATCAAGATTTTTGGGGGCAATATTTACGCGGGCGGAGTTTTTCAGACGACTGAGGGGACATCGCCGGTATCCAACATCGCCAAATGGGATGGCAACTCGTGGCAACGGATGGGCTCGATTGGTATTCCCGGCAATCTGGTTAATGGGGTGAATGGCGCCGTTCACGCCATGACGACGGATGGAACGAACCTGTACATCGGCGGTCTATTCACCACTGCCCAGACAAGCGGATCGAGAACGGTGAACTACGTGGCCAAATGGGACGGTGAGGCATGGTCGGCTCTCGGGGGCGGCGTAAGCGCCGCCGTGCGGGCTGTCGTTTCTGATGGCACTGTGACGTATGTGGGCGGGGATTTTTTCACAGCGGGGGGCGTCGTGGTGAACAGAATTGCGAAGTGGGATGGAACAAACTGGTCGGCCCTCGGCTCTGGCATCAGCAGCGGATTTGTCAAAGCACTGGCTCTTAGCGGGACCAATCTGTATGTCGGCGGAAGCTTCTTCAGTGCCGGAGGCGTTTCCGTAAATTACGTTGCCAGATATTCAGGCACGAATTGGTACGCGCTGGGTCCGGGTGTAAATGGAGTGGTCCATGCTCTGGCCGCCAGCGGAACTAATCTGTACGCTGGCGGAGAATTCACCGGAGCGGGAATTGTCGGCGCCAACGGTGTGGCGCGTTGGGACGGCAGCACATGGTCGCGATTGGGAACTGCCGCCACGAATGGCGTCGTGGGTGGGGTGGAAGCGATCGCTGCCGTCGGCACAAACGTCTATTTCGGTGGCACGATTGGTCGGGCGGGGCCGTTGCTCGTTCGCGCAATCGCTGGTTGGGATGGAAGCAATTGGTTTGACGTCGGCGGTGGGATGAGCAGCACGGTGTTGAGCCTCGGCACGGACGGAACCAATCTTTACGCTGGCGGCTATTTCACAAATGCCGGCGGAGTCACTGCAAACCGCATTGCCAAGTGGGACGGGACTACATGGTCGGCGTTGGGCACGGGTCTTGGCAGCAAATTGGACGACTGGGTGGCCGCCATCGCAACGGATGGCAGAAGGGTCTATGCGAGTGGTATTTTCACCAACGCCGGTGATCTGGCCGCAAATTACATCGCATACTGGGACGGCAGTACGTGGTCACCGCTGGGCAGTGGAACAAGCGTCGGCAGCCCGCCAGCGGTCTATGGGCTGGCGTTTGGCGGCAGGAGCCTTTACGCAGGTGGTGTGTTCTTTCAGGCCGGCCAAAAATCTTCCTCCTTATTTGCTGTTTGGAATCAACCCGACAGCACTTCGACCGTGCCCGTTGCCAGCGCAAAACTGCTTCCCAATGGTGACATCGTTGTAAGTTGGACAAGCGCGCCTGGTCAGAGCTACCAGATTCTCTCCGCGGAGAATCTCTCGTCCGGATTTGCGCCGCTGGGAGGAATGATCCTGTCCGCAGGACCCATCACGAGCTTTACCAATTCTCCGGGAGCGGTTCCGTCCAAATTCTTCCGAATCCAACAGATCAGTCCGTAGCATTGCTCACCATGGGCTTGCTCTCATGACGAGAATCCCGACTGTTCAATAATTCAAGCACCTACGAATATGCGGGTGTAGCCCGTCTTGGTTTTCATACCCGGAGCGATTTAACTGCATAGCCGTGGGTAAGACTGTCAATTTGGTGAGGATTTCGCGCCGCCAGTTCAATTGGCGTCGCTCACTCAACGCGTCCACATGGTCAAGCAAAAGCTGAAAAGTCGGGCGCCACGGAATGCCTACAACTCGATAAGGATCTTTGCCGTTGTCGCCCTCGCTGACTACCAAGGGTTCTTGCTACGCTGCCCGCCCCCATGGAAACGATCTATTTGATGGGTTGTGGATCGCGCCAGACGTGACCGGCCTGCGCCAGCAGTTCTTCTGCGGCAATCGGGCCCCAAGTGCCGGCGGCGTAGAACTCGCGGTTCGACAGCGGTTTGCCATCCCAGTTCTGTCGGATGGAATCCACAATCTGCCAGGCCGCCTCCACTTCATCGCGGCGAATAAACAGCGTTGCGTCGCCGACGATCGCTTCCAAGAGCAGCCGTTCGTAAGCTTCCGGCGTGTACGCGCCGAATTCCGCATCGTAGCTGAAGTGCATTCGCACGGGGCGCGCACCGACGTGAGGTCCGGGAATTTTCCCGTTGAACCGCAGCGTGATGCCTTCGTTCGGTTGCAGTCGCAGCGTCAGCGAGTTTGGATCGAGCAACCCGTTACTGGCGGCGGAAAACAGCACGTTGGGGGTGGGACGAAATTGTACCCGCACTTCACTCGCTCCCAGCGGCAGGCATTTGCCGGTGCGCAGATAAAACGGTACGCCGCTCCAGCGCCAATTATCAATGAACAGTTTGGCGGCCACATAGGTTTCCACGTTGGAATCCGGTTTGACTTTAGCTTCCTGCCGATAGCCCACCTGTGGTTTTCCTTCGATCACTCCGGCAAAGTATTGTCCGCGCACTACTTGGCGCGCGACGCTTTCCGGTGTGAACGGACGAATGGATTTGAGCAGTTTGACCTTCTCGTCGCGAATCGCCTCGGCTTCCAACGAAACGGGCGGCTCCATGGCCACGAGCGACAATACCTGGAGCATGTGGTTTTGCAGCATGTCACGCATGGCGCCTGCTTCCTCGTAATACCCCCCGCGCGTACCAACGGCGTGTTGCTCGCTGACGGTAATTTGGACGTGATCAACGGAATCACGGCTCCAGAGGCGTTCAAAAATGGAGTTGGAAAAGCGAAACATCAAAATGTTTTGCACCGTTTCCTTGCCAAGATAGTGATCAATGCGAAAAACCTGTGCCTCGTGCGCGTAACGGGTCAGTTCATTGTTCAACGCGTGGGCTGAAGCCAGGTCGTGGCCGAAGGGTTTTTCCACGACAATGCGTTGCCAGCCGCCGGGGCCGGGGGGTTTGAGCATGCCGGTCTGGTGCAGATTTTCCACCGCTTCACCGAATTGGCTGGGCGAAATGGCGAGGTAAAAGAGGAGATTATTCCGCAACTCGGCGGGATTGAAGGAAGCCAGTTGTCGTTCGAGCTTCCGATAGGCTTCCCGATCCGTTAAATCACCCCGGCAATAGAAAATATGCTCGGAGAACACCGCCCAGACCTCATCATCCACCGGTTTCGTGCGAGAAAATGCGTCGAGCGCTTCCCGTAGTTCGGCCCGAAAGGAGGCATCGGTCTTGTCCCGACGCGCAAAACCAACAATCCGGAAGGCCGCTGACAGTTGGCGCTCCTTGAACAAATGATAAAACGCGGGGACAAGCTTGCGGGCGGTCAGATCGCCGCTGGCCCCAAAAATCACAATGGAACATGGGTCCACTACTTTGCGTTGACTGTCCAAGCGGTTGGCGGCGGGATTCTCCAATTCGACACTATTCACAGCCTCCAAGCATGAGAGATGTGCGATTCAAAGACAATTCCGGAGGCGTATAACTTTAATAAACCGGCAATTGACAGTTTCGCCTCCACTCGTTTAATCTTCTCAAGATAGTCGAAACAAACGGATTTATATGCTGATGCGGATTAGTCTGATCGTGGCCATCATCGCCGGACTGGCGGCAGGTGGCTTGGGTTTCGTTAAGGTCAAAGAAAAAATTGACGGCGTGGTGGCCGAGCGCAATGACTGGAACCACCGGTTCGTCCAGACCGATGCCGAGTTGACGGAAACCAAGGGCACGCTGGCCAAAACGGAAAAGGAGTTGGGCACCACCAAGGATGCCTTGGTCAAGTCAGAACAGGAACGCACCGCCGCCGCGGCCGAGGTTGATGTCCTGACCAAGAAATCCAGTGAGTTGACCGAGAAGCTGGCACAGACTATCCGCGAACGCGACGATGCCAGCGCGAAGCTTGCCTCCTACGAAGCCACCGGTTTTACTCCGCCACAGGTGCTGGCGTTGGGCAAACAATTGCAGGAGGCCAGGCTGGAATATGAAGTTTCATTGGCGGAGAAGAAAATCATTCAGAGCGAGCTGGACAAGACCCAAGAGAAGCTGGCCAAACTGATTGATCCTGATCACGTGGTGCGCATGAAAGCTGACATGCGCGGCAAGGTGCTGGTGGCCGATCCGAAGTGGGAATTTGTTGTACTCGATGTCGGTGAAGCTGAAGGCGCCAAACTGGATGGCGAGTTGCTGGTCAGTCGGGGCGGCCGCTTGGTCGCCAAGGTGATCATTCGGGAGGTACAGAAAGATCGGGCGATTGCGAACCTGTTGCCAGGGTGGAAATTGGCGGATGTTGCAGAAGGCGATCAGGTGATTCCCGCCAACCCGGAATCGTGAAGGTTCGAAAAATTTCTTACCGCAGCGCGAGCATTCTGCTTTTGCTTGCCCTGATGCTGTCCCTAACTGGTTGCAGAACAGTTGACCCAGACAACTCATCCGTTCGACCGTGGAATGCGCCGCAAGGATGGGAAAACGGATTGCCCAGCGGAATGATGGAAGGACGTTGAAGCGGCTTACCGACTTAACACTTCGCAATTCAAATAGAGATATTATTTGGCGACTTCAATGCACCGGACTTCCCGGATGACGGTGACCCGAATCTGTCCTGGATATTGCAGTTCAGCTTCAATTTTTCCAGCGATGCGCCGTGCCAGACTGAAGGCTTGCTCGTCACTGATATTCTGCGGCTGCACAAACACCCGCAACTCCCGCCCCGCCTGTAGCGCAAAACACTTCTCAACGCCGGAAAAACCGAGGCCGATCTGTTCCAGCTCTTCGATCCGCTTGAGGTAAGTAGTCAAACTTTCTGATCGTGCCCCTGGCCGGGAGGCGCTGATCGCGTCCGCCGCGCTGACTAAAAGTCCCCACGGGCCGATCGGAGCAATGTCGTTATGGTGTGAAGCGACGCAGTTCACAATGACGGGGCTTTCGCCATAGCGTTTGATCAGATCGGCGCCCACAATGGCATGCGGCCCTTCGACTTCATGCGTCAACGCCTTGCCAATGTCGTGCAGCAACCCCGCGCGCCGCGCGGTTGGTGCGTCCAGACCCAACTCAGCCGCCATCAAGCCGGCCAACTGGGCAACCTCAACGGAATGATCAAGTTGATTTTGCGCGTAGCTTTGCCGGAAGAAAAGTTTGCCAAGGTACTTGATCAGTTCGGGATTCAGCAAAGCGACTCCGACCCGCGCCGCCGCCTCTTCGCCCTTGCGGATAATGGTATCCTCCATCTCCGATTTGACCTCTTGCACGACTTCCTCGATGCGGGTGGGATGAATGCGCCCATCCTGGATCAATCGTGCCATCGCTTCGCGCGCGACTTCACGACGCACCGGATCAAACGCGGACAGCGTCACCGCCCCTGCCTCGTCATCAATCAACACGGTGACCCCGGTGGCATTTTCAAAAGCGCGAATGTTCCGACCTTCACGGCCGATGATGCGGCCTTTGATGTCCGAGTTTTGCAGGATAATGGTGGCTGAGGAACATTCAATGGCTTGATTCCCCGCATAGCGTTGGACGGCCGTGATAATGATTTTCCGCGCCTTTTCCTCGGCGTGAGCCTTGGCGTCTTCCAAAATGTGCCGGGAAATATTAGCCGCATCGGCCAGGGATTCTTGCTCCACCTCCTTGAGAAATTGTGCCCGCGCGGCTTCGCTACTGACGCCGGAAAGTTTTTCCAATTGCTGCCGCCGCTGTTCTGTGAGCTGCCGCAGCCCGGCCTGGCTCTGCTCCAACTGGGCCTGCTTCTGGTCCAAAAGTTCCCGCTGTTGCTTGGCCTGCTCCTCGGATTGAAGCACTCGATTCAACTGGGTGTTGAGTAAAGATTCGCGTTCGGCCAGATATTTTTCGCGCTGATCCAGCTCCTGCCGCCGCGTAACGGCGGCCTGATCGGTTTGTGCCTGGATTTGAACGATTTCCTGTCGCGCCGCCGCGCGCTCCTTTTCCAACACGGCAACCGCTTCGCGCTGGTGCTGTGCCAGCCGTTGACGATTCCTGGAGATAAGAATCATCGTGCTCAAAGCCGCGCCCGCGGCCCCGCAGGCCAGTACTGCCAATATATTCCAGACCAAGCTCATTTCAGAACCGGCGCCGCTCAGGTCTTAATCCAGCGCGTCGGCGTTAAGATGCAATCCAATCTGGCGTCGTGAGGTCCAACAGGGACGGCGGAAACAATCTGCTCATCGAAGGCCACGCCGCATTTTATACCTCTCACGCGCACCAACAGCCGGTCGTAGAAACCTTTACCACGACCCAGCCGGTGGCCTTGCGCGTCAAAAGCTACCCCAGGCACCAAGAGCAAGTCCAGATGGTTCAGCGGAATTTCTGGACAATGATCGGCGCATTCCCGAATGCCGAATTTCCCAATGACCAGATCAGACGCAGGATCAACAACCCGGCGCGCCATATAACCTTTCAGATGGGAAACGTAGCCCGGCAAGGCGCAGACCCTTTTTTCAGCAAGCGCGACATCCAATAACGGCCAGATATTTGGCTCGTCGGGTAACGGAGCAAAAAACAGCACGGCTTGCGCGTGTTGCCAAATGTCGGATCGCTTGAGCGGATCGCACCACGCGTCCGGCCATTGGCTGGAGGCCGGCGGTCCGGCCCGACGGGTGCGCATCTGTTCCCGCAGCGTTGCTTTTGCTTGTAGTAGATCGTTCATCATGCCGGCGCGGCGCGGCGCATATTATTTTCAAAGTCGGCCCGGGTCTTTCCTGCATTGCCAAGTTGCGGCAAAAACCGCTAGAAATATCGTGATGTCAACGGTTGCTGAACAATTACGCACCGCACGCGAAGCCCGAAATCTTTCGATCAACGAGGTGGCGGAAATAACCAAAATCCGCATTGATCATATTCGCGCGCTCGAAGAAGGCAACTTTGATGTCTTCGTCGCGCCAGTTTATATCCGCGGTTTTACCCGGACTTACGCGACTCTATTGAGGCTGGAGGTGCCGACGGTAATCAAGGCGCTGGAGGTGGAATTGAGCCGCACCGAAAAATTCGCCGAGCCGCCGCCGTTATCGGATACCGATAAAAGCGTGGTCAATTTCCTCACGCTTCAGCTCTCGAAATTGAATCTGCATCGGCGCGAACTGTTGGTGGGCGTGGGGATTGTCATCGCCGTGATTGTGGTAATCTTTATGTTGCGCCAACAACGTAAACCGACAACGCAACCGGTGGTGCCCCCGGCACGCGTACAAACTGCGCCGCAGAATTCCGGACAAACCTTGCCGCTACCCGATCGCACTCCCGCGCGGCGCTGAAGCCTACATATCGTTCAAGTAGAGCTGTCGGTTACGCCAGAGATAAAGGATGCCCGAGGTTGCCGTCAGCAGTACGGTCAGCCAGAGTGCTGCCAACGCAAAGAACGGAGTCCACGGACTGAACAAATGGTACAGCCAAGGCCACCATTCACCGTAGGCATCCATCACCAGCAGGGCGATGATCGCAGCGATTTGCGAAATCGTTTTGTGTTTGCCATAGCCCTCAGCCGCCAGCACGACGTTCTTGGATGCCGCCAATAATCGCAATCCGGTAATCCCCAATTCCCGCGCGACGATGATGATGACCATCCAAGCCTCAACCTTGGCGTAAATTGGATGGTTGCCGATGGTGAACACGGCGGGCAGATCGCCATGCACCAGACTGTACGCATGTCGCTCGGCCAACGCGATGAACGCGGAACAGGTTAAAATTTTATCGGCCAGCGGATCCATCAGTACCCCGAAGTTGGTGATCAAGTTGCGGGCACGGGCAATCCGGCCATCGAGAAAATCAGTGAGGCTGGCAATGCAAAAGAAAATCAGCGCCAGGGTGTCGTTCAATGCCGAACGCGAAAGCATCGCCCATAAAAACGCGCCCGTGAGCACGAACCGCGAGATGGTTAATTTATTCGGCAGGTTCATGCGGGTTGCGCGATGAGATCGTAATCGGTGTGACCGATGATTTTCACTGAAGCGAATTCGCCAATCGGGAGTTCGCCACGAATATAAACGCGTCCGTCAATGTCCGGAGCGTCCGCTTCTCCACGCGCCACCAGAAATTTGCCCGTTGATAATTTTACGCCGCTGGTATCGTGCTCGCGAATCAAGCCGTGCTCCCATGAGCTGACGTTGGCCGCCGCCAGTTGTTTCGCGCTGGCTTTGCCTTCAACCAACACCTTGAGGGTGCGGCCGACAAACGATTCTGAAACTTCCCTGGCAATTTTGTGCTGTGCCGCCATGGCGAGTTTACGGCGCTGTTGTTTAAGCCGGGTTGGAATCTGGCCCGCCATCGCCCCGGCGCGCGTTCCAGTTTGTTGGGAATACGTAAAGACCCCCAGTCGCTCGAATTTGATTTCGGTAATAAACTGCACTAGTTCGTCAAAGTAAGCTTTGGTTTCCCCGGGAAAGCCAACGATAAAAGTTGTGCGTAACGCGATGCCGGGAATGCCCGCGCGAATGCGTTGGAGCAGATCCATGATAAATTGTTTGGAAGTTTCGCGGCGCATGCGCTCCAACATATTGTCGTGAATGTGCTGTAGTGGAATATCCACGTAACGAGCTACTTTAGGACATCCGCGAATGGTTTGGATCAACTCGTCAGTCCAGTGCGCGGGATGGGTGTAAAGTAAGCGAATCCAGAAATCACCGGGTAGAGCGTTGAGCTCACGAAGTAATGTGCAAATTGTGGTGGCATCCGCGGGAAGTGTTTTTGCTGCGGAACTGAATTTTTCTGGCGATGAGATCGCGCGACTATGGTTTGGACGCAGATCCAAACCGTAGTAGGTCGAGTCTTGCGAAATCAGATTCAGCTCTTTTACGCCGCTGGCCAAAAGCGCTCTAGCTTCCGTCACGATATCACCCTGTGAACGACTGCGATGCGAACCACGCATCCGCGGAATCAAGCAAAAGCTGCAGGGATGGTTGCAGCCCTCGGCGATTTTCACATAAGCAAAGTGCCTGGGCGTCAACCGGAAGCGGGGTGTCGCGTAATCCGGAATGTAGGTTGGGCGGGCCGTGACCTCCAAGATGGGCGCGGCCGCCAGCGTGAAGTATTGTTTGGTTTTATTCAGCCCGACGACCGTTTTCGTATGGCCAAATTTGTGAGTGCCGCGGATGGCGGGTTCATCGCCGTGTCGAGCCTGCTCCGACTGATTTTCAAGCTTAGCCAGTTGCGCGGTAATCTTGGATTTTCGAACTCTACTCGCTGGGCGCAATCCATTGATCTTTTCTCTCCGATGTTGATGCGCCTGCCGGACGATTTGTGTAACTTGGGTGACTTGGTCAATACCCATGAACACGTCAACTTCCGGAAACAGTTCGGGCAATTCATTGCGAAACCGCTGTGAAAGACATCCGGACACGATCAACCCCTGCTGGCGATTACCGGCTTCGCGCACCTCAGCAGATTCAAGAATGGCATCTACACTCTCCTCCTGCGCAGAATCAATGAAGGAACAAGTATTGACGATCACCACGTCGGCCTGCACCGGATCATTGGTGACTTCCACACCATCTTTGAGAAGTGCGCCAAGCATAATCTCGGCATCCACCAGATTCTTTGCGCAACCGAGTGAAATCAGTCCGACTTTGAGCGGGTTGGCAGGTTTTATCGTCTCCGTCACTTTGGGGAGCGTATGTCAAAAAATTCTGAGTGGCAATCTTGGCGACGATCAGGCGTTTGGCGTATTGTCGAGCAATCGTCAAAACGCGATTTTGATATTTAATTGGCTTGAGATGAAGGTATTGGTAATTGGCTAAAAAATGCAGCAATTCGAAGGTGAACATGCCAATCGAAATCAGTGGATACAGCATGAAGCAAGATGTGTTAGCAAATTTTATATCTAAACTTCCCAACCGTTTGAGCAATGAGGTCCAGATAGACTTATGATTATTTTTTCTAATTTGTAGATTGTTTTGATTTAGAAATATAATCTTAAAACCACGTCTAAACTTTACAAGTATAGTAATAGTTAAACTCATAATAATTTCATGTTCAATTACCAAAAAGAGTATGACGTGATTGTTGTCGGTGCAGGACACGCCGGGATTGAAGCCGCGCTTGCGGCTTCTCGAATTGGAGCACAAGTACTACTGCTTACATCAAATATTGATACGCTTGGTCAAATGTCTTGTAATCCATCTATTGGTGGATCAGCAAAAAGCCATTTGGTTCGTGAGATAGATGCCCTCGGTGGTGAAATGGGAAGAACTACCGATTTTACTGGAATTCAATTTAGAACCTTAAATAAAAGTAAAGGGCCTGCAATTTGGGCGACACGGGCACAATGTGATAAGAAAGCCTATCAATTAAGGATGAAATGGGTCTGCGAGAGGCAACCTAATCTCGACTTAAAACAGGAGCAGGTAACGTCCATAGAAGTCAAAAACGGAAAGGTTATAGGCATCACAACTGCGAATCAGATAAGATATCGTAGTAGGACAATCATTATTACTACAGGTACATTTTTGCACGGCTTGATCCATATTGGGAAAAGCCAGCATCACGGCGGACGCTCAGGAGAATCGGCGTCAGTCGGAATATCTGAATCGCTACGCGCAATCGGACTTAAACTAAAGCGCCTGAAAACAGGCACACCACCGCGAATACTTCGTCGTTTTATCAATTTCGATGCTACTGAAGAGCAGCCAGGAGATACTCCAATTCCGCTATTTAGTTTTTGGCCTTACGAATTGTTCCATGTGGAACAGAATGTCAATAGCTCAAACAAGACTATCGCCAACGGGGAGTTTCCAGCGGGATCAATGCTTCAAAGGAGTGGACGCCAATTAAGCTGCTATTTAACGCAGACAACGGGGAGGACTAAGGAAATAATCAAAAAAAACCTACACTTATCTCCGATGTATTGTGGTCAAATTGAAGGGGTAGGCCCTAGATACTGCCCATCTATCGAAGATAAAATTGTTAAGTTTTCAGACAAGGAAACGCATCATATATTTCTTGAACCAGAAGGAGTAGAGACAGATGAGTTTTATCTAAATGGACTCTCTACTTCGCTTCCTTACAAAGTCCAGATCGAGCTAGTTAGGTCGGTTATCGGCCTTGAAAATGCAGAAATACTACGCCCAGCCTATGCTGTTGAATACGATTTTGCTCCACCCGACCAAATTTTTCCATCGTTAGAAAGTAAAGCTTGCGAGAATCTCTTTTTGGCCGGTCAGATTAACGGCACTTCCGGATATGAGGAAGCGGCAGCTCAGGGATTAACCGCTGGTATAAATGCAGTAAGACGGTGCTTCAATAAACCTCCAATTATTTTTAAGCGAAGTGAGGCTTATATCGGGGTCATGGTTGATGACTTGATTAACGTAGAGGTCAGAGAGCCATATCGCGTATTTACTTCAAGGGCTGAATATCGCCTGTTACTCAGGCAAGATAATGCCGACCTCCGGCTGTGCGACACGGGATATGAAATCGGTTTATTATCCCGAAAGAATTATGAACGGTTTCTGCAGAAACGTGAGCTGATCAGTAGTGAGCTTCACCGGTTACGAACAAATCGTTCGGGATCATCAACGCTGGCTCAGTTGCTTCGACGCCCGGAGATAACGTATGAAACTTTACCAGATCGCAATGACTCATTACCAAAAGAAATCATAAATGCTGTTGAGGTCGAAGTTAAGTATGAGGGTTATATTGAAAGACAAAATTTAGAGGTAAAAAAACTTAGAAATGTCGAAAATAAGCAAATTCCAGACAAATTTAATTATGAATCTGTTCTAGGTTTAAGCAATGAAGCTCGACAAAATCTGCAGAAGGTACGTCCATTATCGGTTGGTCAAGCCGCACGTGTTCCTGGGGTGACATCTACCGATCTCGGCCTGATAGCCATCTGGCTCAAACGAAGTGAAGCAACGATCAAAGTGAACTGTGATTGATGCACGTGCAGCGAACCAAATGAAATAATGATTTCTACCCTTGATAACTCTCAATCTGGCAGCGAGCTCGTTTCACTAACTTCGGAGATTTTCTCTGAGACAGGCGTGCTAGCCAAGGCCAGCAATTTTGAATATCGCCCTGAGCAACAGCAGATGGCGATAGCGGTCGCTACGGCCTTACACGCCCGCGAGCATCTAGCAGTCGAAGCCGGAACTGGTGTCGGTAAATCATTGGCTTACCTTATTCCTTCAATACTTTTTGCCGTCAGCCATAAGAAGAAAGCTATTATCTCCACTCATACAATTAATTTACAAGAACAACTCATTGACAAGGACTTGCCAATGATAGCGACAGTGCTTGATTTACTTCCGAACCCGGTTCGCTTTGCTTATACCATGCTCAAAGGCCGGGCAAATTACCTTTGCACGCGCCGACTCCAAAAAGCGATTCAGCAAAGTAAAAATCTGTTCACATCGTCGGAAGCTCAAGAATTGCAGCGCATCTATGAGTGGTCGAAGGAAACGAACGACGGCAGTTTATCGGACTTCAAGATCGAACCTGATCCCAAAGTGTGGGCTCAAGTTTGTTCGGAGCGCGGCCTTTGTTCGCCAAAAATTTGCGGTTACCAATCCGATTTTGCCAAGGACCACGAGCTGTGTTTTTTTCAAAAGGCTCGCAGCCGCATTCTATCCTCAGACGTTTTGATTCTAAATCACACGCTTTTTTTCACGCTGCTTGGCGGTATTGATGAGGAGAACGATGAAGGTATTTTGTTTAAGAACGACTTTGTGATCTTCGACGAGGCACACACGATCGGGCACGTCGCCTCGAAGCATATTGGATTGAGCGTTTCAAGCGGGCAAATTCGTTGGTCACTTAATCGTTTGTGGAATCCCAAAACAGGAAAAGGCCTATTGGCCACCTTGCGACAGGGTAAAGCCGTCGAACTCGTGGATGAGACACTCAACGCTGCAGACCGTTTCTTTGAGCATGTCGAGGCCGCCTGTGAAGAGCTGCACCAAAGCCCCAAACGAGGCCCAATCACGAAATCCGGAGCATCGCGCGGATGGACTGAGCTGCGGATCCGGAAAACAGAATTGGTGGATGACAACCTGACGTTGCCAATCCAGCGCTTACGTGAGTCCGTCAGCGACCTCGTCAAAATGAGTGAGGACAAGGAAATTGGGCAAGAACTGATCGAGTGCAACCGTCGCCTCGGTGAAATTAAATTGGAACTCTCAGAGTTTCTGAATCACCACGCCGACGATCAGGTTTATTGGGTTGAGCGCTCGGGGAAAGCGCAGCGAAATCTCTCCCTCAATGCTGCTCCCATTGACATCGCTCCGTACCTGCGCCGCCGATTATTCGAGAGCAACACGAGCGTTATTCTGACCAGCGCGACCTTGGCCACGACCAACAAAACCAATTCCGGATCGAAGCGCTCCGGAGAGTCGGCTCGTCACGGTGGCGCAACCCATTCTCAATCAGATAGTTGCCGCGCTGATTTGAGTTATTTCACCCGGCGTGTTGGCGCGGAATCCGTCGTTCAGATGCAGCTAGGCGCGCCATTTGATTATCAGCGGCAAATCAAACTGTTTGTCGTGCGAAAAATTCCCGACCCTCGCGAAGCTGGCTTTTCAGAGGCGTTGGAACATTGGATCAAACACTTCATCCGCCAGACGCACGGCAAGGCGTTTGTCTTGTTCACCAATTTCAAACTGATGCAAACCTTGGGCGAGCACATGCAATCCTTCTTCGACGAATTAGGGATCCCGCTTTTTGTGCAGGGAACCGGCATGCCGCGCTCGACCATGTTGGAGAAATTCAAGGACGACGTGGATTCCGTCCTGTTCGGCACGGACAGTTTCTGGCAAGGCGTGGATGTACCCGGCGTGGCGTTGAGCAATGTCATCATTACGCGACTCCCATTTGCCGTACCCGACCATCCCTTGATTGAAGCGCGCATTGAAGCGATTGAAGCACGTGGTGGTAATTCGTTCAGCGAATTTTCCCTGCCGGAAGCCATCCTGAAATTCCGCCAGGGATTTGGGCGTTTGATCCGAACCAAAACCGATACGGGGATTGTCGTCGTTCTTGATAACCGGGTCCTTGGCAAAAAATACGGTCAAGCGTTTCTTGATGCCTTGCCGGAATGCCCAATGGAAATCGTATAATCCTCGAAACGGCAGTTGGGAGTGACTTGGTTGCGGGTCCTCCGGGAGTCCATCGCTGAATTTGAGAACGCCATCGGTCGGGCGTCCAACCGCAAGTTGCGCCGTCAATTATGGGAAGAGTTGCTGCTCACCCTCGCCCGCAATCTGGTGCCCTTGCGGCCCAGCCGAACCGAACTGCGCGCCGTCAAACGCCGCCCAAACCATTCCCCCTGCTCAACCAACCACGACGCCAATTCGTGGAAATCCCTCACCGCAACTGCTACTGGAAAGGCAGACCTCGCAATTATCGAGGCCTTAACTAAGGACCATTCAAGGCCGACCCCTTCATTGGCGTCCGTTAAGACGACGACGAGCACACGCTAACAGCACCAATGCCGCTGGGATAAGCGCCATGGCTGTAGGCTCGGGAATTGCCGTTACAAAAACATTCTTGGTCAGGTCGATATTAAACGACCCGCCAACCGGGATTGCCGCGTCCCATTGGAATGCCCAAGTCGCATCGCCGGTAACAGGGCCAACATTTCCGTTCAGCGTCGTCGGCGAGTTATCTATCAATTTGTTGTATATAGTCGGAGACAAACCTGCCTCGGCATGCTGCGCCCCGGGGCTTACAACTTCGTCGGAAAAAAACGACGTCCCTTTGTGCTGGAATGCAAAATCGTACAACCCAGCAAGGTTTTGGCTCAGTTGGAGGGTATCATTTCCATGCGAACCACCGAGGTCGAAGTCCACGAACTGGAAGAAATGGAAATTCAACTGCTGGCCGGAAAGATTGGTGATCTTGATTTGCTCTCCAATGGTTGATGAACCACTACCCGCCACCCCTCCAAGGAGGGTGTACTTGATTTCGATGCTGAAATGACCGGCGCTTTGATAAAGCGTTGTCAGCGAATTGGCTGAGGTCAGTTCAGCACTGCACAAATTCAGATAGGAAACAGGCTTCTCACCGCCCGAATTACCCTTACGATAGAAGAACGATTGTTCCCATAACTGAGGAACACCATCTACCGTCCAATCGCTCATTCCCCTAGTGCTGTCAGCCAAGACTGTCACGCTGGAATTGCCATCGGTGAGTGTGTAGTCCCAAGCGCGAGCACTTGATGCGGTGATAATGGTCAAAGCCATGCTCAAAACGGCGGCATAAAGATGCCTCAAGGACGGCTGATAAACTCTAGGTTGGTTCGAATGCATAGGACTGAGTCAATGTTTGTACAAGTATTGTCTGACTTGCGAGATTGAGTCAAGAGTTTACTTACACAAACAGCGTAATTCTTTGTCGATAAAACTACGTACGCCGCACAACACCGACGGCGAAACTTCTGCAATCGCTCAAACCGGACATCCTGATATTGATGCTTGATCTTCGAAACGGCAGTTGGGGGGCTTGCCAACTGAGGCAAGTCATCCGTGTGCTGGAGCATGCCGTTACAGAATGATCTTTCTTCTTCACTTGCAGGGTGCGCCGCGCTTTGGCCAACGTCCTCCTCGAGGCGCACGTTGCCAGGTGGCGGCGCGAAACATGGCGTTGATCTACAACTGGTGGAACTTCTTTGTGCGCTGCGCCGAGCCGGAGCGCCCGCGTGAGGCGGTGACGAGCCGTCCCCTGCTGTTGTGCGCCGTGGGACGGGTCATCGAGAGCGGGCGTCAAATTACACTGCGGCTGACCAGCACTCACGGTGAAGCGGCCCGGGCGCAACGACTGTTGACGGGCGTGAGCCTATTCCTGAGCGGGTTGCTGAATACTGCGGAGCAGTTGACCCGGCGGCGTGTTGGGAGCGGATTTTGAGTCCATGGTTGCGGCCGGCGGGGATGCTCCCCGGACCCAGCGGCTGAAAACCACCGTTTCACCTCGTTCCCATCACTGCCAGCGTGTCCACACGGTGATTCTCCACCACCCCAGCGGCGGAGCCTCGCCTTCAACTGCCATTTTCAGGATAATTGGAGATCAGGCCAAGCCCAGATTCTGCATCACCCGCACCGTGGCCGCAGCTTTATTCAACGTGTAAAAGTGCAATCCAGGAACTCCTGCCCGCAGCAATTCCTCGCACTGTTTGGTGCAATACTCAATGCCAAATTCAGCGGCAGCGGCATCACTATCACCCAATGCGTCCAGTCTGGTTGCGAGCGCGGGCGGAATTTTCGCGCCGCACACCTGCGAAAACTTGCGGATGCCCGGCGCGCTGACGATGGCAATCATGCCCGGCACCAGCGGCACGGTGACGCCCAGCTTCGTCAGGTAATCGCGGAACGCGAAATAATCCGCGTTGTCGAAGAACAACTGCGTGATGACGAAATCCGCGCCCGCGTCAATCTTCTGCTTGAGCCGCCGCCAATCCACGTGCTTGCCCTCCTTGCACGCGACGTGTCCTTCGGGAAAACCCGCGCAGCCGATGCTGAACCCGTTTTGCTCGCGGATGAACTTCACCAGTTGCGAAGAATACTCAAAGCCGCCGGGCGTGGGTTGGAATTCCCCGCCGCCGGGCGGATCGCCGCGCAACGCGAGAATGTTTTTGCCCCCGACCGTCTGGATTTTTTGCAGCAACTCGCCGACCTGTTCCTTCGTGTGATTCACGCACGTCAGATGCGCCAGCGCCGTCAGACCGTGCTCGCGCTGAATGCGGTCCACGATCATCAATGTCTTGTCTCGCGTGCTGCCCCCTGCGCCGTAAGTCACCGAACAAAAATCCGGTTGCACGACTTTCAACGCCGGAATATGTTTTTCCAACAACGCCTTGTCGCCTTCCTCGGTTTTCGGCGGAAAAAATTCCAGCGAAATGACGGGCCGGCCCGTCGCGCGTTTGGCGGCGTAGATGTCGCGAATCAACTGCATGGCCGCGCACTATGCCTGAAGCGCCACCGAAAACCAAGTCCGGGGAAATGCCGAGCCCCCCACGCGACCAAACGACTTTAGCCTTTGGACTTATCCCGATTTGTCCGGCACTTCAATCACATCACCGTCGCGCAGCCAGAGATCGGGGTCGTTGCCGCTACCGCAATCCAGCAGCCACACTTGCGGTTTGCCGCCGGCGCCCGCGCGACGCGTTACCTTGACGCGCGACAGATCAGAAGACGCCCGCAACAGCCGGGATTGCGCCAGCACGGACTTCAACATGAACGAACCTTTAATTACAGTGTAAAAACCACTTTCACCCACATTCGACGGTTTGAATTGCGGAGCCAGCGGCACCATGGTGGTCGTTCCCTTGATGGAAATCGTGACGGTGCGCGAAACACAATGCAACAGGTTCGACAACTGCACGCCGTTGAAACCTGCCCATTTCTCGTTGATGGGATGATCCGCTTCGGGAATCTCGACGATGTCTCCCGGTTTGAGTTTTACATCCCGGGCGCAATCCCCGGAATCCAGCAACGCCGCCACGTTCACGGTCATCTCCTTCCGCTGTACGCCGGTGGTTTCGGCGCGGCGGATGACCACGCGCTCCAGATCGGGAAACTGACACGCCGCCGCCCCCCAGAATTGGCTGGGCGAAATGGTCTTGTTCGCTTCCCAAAAGCGCATTTCGCTCGGTGGAAATGAACCCGTATTGCCGGGCGATTAACTCCAGCAGGGTGAATTCATTCCACCCATTCGTACTCGTTTCAAAAGCGATGCCCGAATAATTGGCCGCCGCCCGCCGCATTTCAATTCGCGTGAAATCCGGCAAATCATCCAGCGCGCCATGCTCGCGCAAGAGCGCGGCGATACGCTGCGCGGTGGCGCGATCGGGAATGCGATTAATGCCACTATACTCGCCGGGGTTGGAGGGACGGAAACCCTCGCTGGCTTCCTTGGCCATCAGCAGCGCGTTGCGTCCGGCTGGCCCTTCGGCATTCACATCGGCCCCGTTGGTCAGAAGCAACGACACGAGCGGAATACTCTCCCTCCAGACCGCCATTTGCAAAGGAGTCATCCGCAGATTGTTCTTCGCGTTCACATTCGCGCCGCGTTTGATAAGTAGTTCGACATTGCGCTCATCGCCTTGCTGGATAACGGACAGGAGCAAAAGTTGTCCTGATATGTTGGTCACGTTTGGGTTCGCCCCGGCGGCCAGCAAAGACTCCATCACGGTCGGATTGTTGATCGCGTTAAAGAGCGCCGGCCCGCTTTTGCCGCCATTGGGATCGGCGTTTGCCGCGAGCAAGGTTTTGATGGATTCCAGATTGCCGTTCCCCGCCGCGAAAGCCAACGCCGTGGCCCCACTGGCATTGGTCGCGTTCACTTGGGCGCCCGCTTTCAACAACGCGACGACGACATCCGTGCGACCTTCCCGTGCCGCGAGCATCAACGCCCGGTTTCCCGAAGCGTCGGCGGCTTCGATTTCCGCGCCCTTGGAAATCAAAAACGTCACCATCGCCGGAAGACCTTGCATGGCGGCACGGTGCAGCGGGGTTTGTTCGCCGTTGGCCTTGCTGTTTCGTGAGTTGAGGTCGGCTTTCCACTGAACCAACGCTTCCGCCACCGCCAGAAAGCCGCGCTCGGCAGCGATGTGTAAAGGCGTCGCGCCGGTGCCGTCGTGGGTGTTGACGTTGGCCCCGCGTTGGGCGAGCAATTCCACCATCGCCTTGTGCCCGGATTTTACCGCTTGATACAGCGGCGTCGCGCCGCCCGTCGGTTTGTTGATGTCCGCGCCGTTGTCCAACAGAAACGTCGCCACACGCAACCAGCCACCGAGTGCGGCGGTGTTCAGCGGGCCATAACCTTCCGCCGTGCCATTGATCAAGTCCGGGCTGTTCCGAATCAGTACTTGGATGCGGCGGATTTCGGTTTCTTCCTCGTCCACGACCGTGGCGATGGCGGCTCGGGAACCGGTTTCATTGTTTTCAGACAGACTGGTTGACGAAGTGGCAACCGCTCTCAATTCCAACGCCTTGATGATGCCGTTCATGCGGGTCCCGATTTGCTCATCGAGTTTTTGAAGTGTCTTTCTCGCCGCGATCACCTCGGGATGCTCCGCGCCCAAGTGAACGCTCAAGGCCGCCAATTTTGTTTCTTCCGTTTGCTGTTGTTCCAACAGCTTGATCAGCAGTTGGTCTGGCACAAGGGTGGGCAGAACTTGCCGTAGTTCGTATTGAGAGAGGCTTTTGATATGACTTAACAGTTCCGCGTTGATTGCTGCGTCGGTTGCTAACGGTGGAGAAGTCTTTTGTTCCAACGCCTCGGTGGAAGCGTGGTTTGCTCCGCGAAGTCGCGGATGATGCGTTCATACTGCAACACGGCTTCGTTGGTTTTATTTTGTTTCCGATATACCTCGCCCAACCGAAACACCGCCGTCGCGCCAAGCCGCCGGTCTTGGTCGAATTGTTGGACGAGCGTTTCATAAGCCGCGCTCGCCGCGTCCAGATTGCGATTCGCCTCCTCCTCGAACAGCCCCTTTTGCAGCAACCCGCTCAAGTCATTGGTGGCGGCGAACGCGACGGAGGGAATGAACGCCAAGACACAAAGGAGTAGCGCCGCCAAATTTTGGACTGCGGCGGGAAGCGCCGCGCCACGCCGCTTGGGAAGAAATCTAGCGGCGGCCAAAAGCGGTGTCGTCGCTGCGCTCTGCCACCGCAGTCCAAGACGTTTCAGGTTGTCGCTCAAAGTTGTTTTCATGGTCATCATCCTGCCGGAAGGGAAAGCTTCAGTTGTCATGCTTTTGCAAAAGCAATTTTAGCCCGCCGCTGCTTGATCAAGCCGAAACTCATAAACTCAAAACAGTTTCTGAGTTTTGGCTGAGTCACACTTGGTTTTCATGCCACCGTTGTTCAGGTTTCCAGCCGATAACCCACGCCATGCACGGTCTTGAGCCAGCGCGGGGCTTCGGGATTTTTCTCCAGCTTCGCCCGCAGACTGCCGATGTGCGTGTCCACCGTGCGCGTGGTCGGAAACGCCGCGCAGCCCCAGACCACATCGAGAAATTTTTCGCGCGACACCGGTTCGCCGTCCGCCTCCGCAAGCAATCGCAGCATGGCAAACTCCTTCGCCGTGAGATGAATCACCTTGCGTCCGCGCGTGGCCGTTTGCCGCGCCAGATCAATCTCCACCTCGCCCAGCTTGAGTTTCACCGGCGATTTACCCTGTCGTTGCGCGCGCCGCAACAACGCCCGCACCCGCGCCAGCAATTCCTCCGTGCTGAACGGTTTCACCAGATAATCATCCGCGCCCGCGTCCAGCCCGTTGACGCGATCCTCGATCTGTCCTTTCGCCGTGAGCATCAGCACCGGCGTCGTGTGGCCGAGTCGCCGCAACTCCGCGCACACCGCGAAGCCGTCGAGCTTCGGCATCATCACGTCGAGCAGGATGAGGTCGGGTTTTTCGGCCACGGCTTTGCGCAGGCCGATGTCGCCATCGGCGGAGGTCAGCGCGCGATACCCTTCGCCGGTGAGCACATCGGCCAGCGCCGTGCGCATCGGCGTTTCGTCTTCAATGATCAAAATTCGAGACATATTTGTTCACCGCAGAGACGCGGAGACGCAGAGAAATTTCATTCCGCCTTTTCTCCGCGTCTCCGTGGCTCTGCGGTTTTAATCGGTAACTCCATTGTGAACCGGCTGCCTTGGCCGCCTTCACTTGCCACGCGCACCCGGCCACCATGCGCCTCGACGATGTGTTTCACAATGCTCAACCCGATGCCCACGCCCGGCGTCTCCCGGCGCAACTCCGAGCCAAGCCGGTAGAATCGCGCGAAAATCTTTTCGTGTTCGGAAGCCGGAATGCCGGGACCGTGATCGGAAACGGAGAGGGTGATGGGTGCCGGGTGGCGAGTGACGGGATTGTCCCCCGAAGCGCGTTCGGTTTTGGTGGATGGCGTGTGTTCCATCCGTTGGACGTTGGGCGTTTCCCCATCTGTTTTCAATTCCACCGTCACCGGCGCGTCTTTGGGCGAATGTTTGATGGCATTATCAATCAAGTTCACCAACGCCTGCTGAAGAGCGCGCCCATCCACGCTCAGTTCGACATTAGACCTTGGACTTTGGACTTTGGACAACTCTAACTTCACCCCGCGCTCCTCCGCATAGGGCTGCATGAGTTTCACCGTTTGTTCCACCAACGCGACGAGATCAGTTGGCTCGAACTCGTATTGTTTGCGGCCCTGTTCGATGCGCGAAAAATTCAGCACGTTCTCGATGAGCGCCGAGAGCCGGCGACATTCCTGCCCGATGAAGCGGAAATATTCGTTCTGCTTTTGCGGCTCGGAAATCTTCCCGCGCTCCAGACTTTCCGCCAGCAACCGCACCGACGCGATGGGCGCGCGCAACTCATGCGACACACTGGACACGAAGTTGGATTTCATTTCGTTGAGACGAAGTTGTTTCAACAATGCACGTCGCGCCATCCAAGCGGCCAGCGCGCCCGCAATCAACATGGTCCCGACCAGCATCCCGAACACCCATTGCCGTCGCGCCGCTGCGCGGAAATAATCGCTTGGATTGGCCAGTCGCACCGTGACCATGCTGGGCTGATTGTGAGCGCGAAGCTGTTGCGCGGAAGCTTCCATTTTCCCGGATGAACCGACCGGCTCGGGCGTCACCGCCAACTGGCGTCCGGCAATTTCAACCATCACCGCGAAGTCGTTCCACCGATCCAAGTTTCTCACCCGGCCCAGCAATTTCTGTTGCAGCCATGATTCGGGCAACACGGCATAAAAAATTTCATTCGGCCCGTCTCGTCGGTCGGCCAGCCATGTCGTGGGCGGATGTTGTCGCACCGCCAGCCAGGGCGCGGCGCTTTTGACCCAGAACTGCTCGGGCCAAGTGTTCGTGCCCTGTTGGACTCGCGCCTCGGTGTAGCATTGTCGCGCTTGGGTGAATCGCTCCCAGATGTCGAATAACTCCGCGACACTCTGATTGCCGGGCGTCGCCGCGTTGACCAGCGCCGGGGCCAAAGTTTGAAGTTGTTGGATGGCGGCATCCGTCAGCGGCGACACTTCGTTTTGGGTCAGCGTGGAAACGAGGAAAGTGGGATTCTTCCGCCAATCCTCGGGCAACGCGGCGACGTTGGTGCCGGCCAGCGCCAGGATCTTGAGCGCGGCCAGCACTTCCAACGGCACGCCGGATTCGGCTGGTTGCCGTGGCCCGAAGATAAAACCGCCGAAGAGGTCGTTGTAAGCATCAATCGCCGCCGCCGTCTCGCCCTGTCGCTCCAACGCCAGCGCCCGCCGAAAGAGCGCAAGAGGCCGAAACCGGCTGCTGGCGATGCCCGCGTGAAAATCCGCCATTGGTTCGCGGCCCAACTGACGGCGCCCTTCCAGAAAATTCAAATACAGGTCGGCGGCTTCCTCCCACGCTTCCCGGTCGAACGCGGCTTCCGCTTCACGCCACTGCGCCAATTTACCGGGCTGAAGCCGGGCGAAATCCGTCTCGGTGAGCGGTGCGGGTTGCGGCGGCCAGAGCCGTGGGCGCGGCGCGACCAATTCAAACTGTTCATTGACGGAGAAGTGATTCCGCCCTTGCGTCACACTGAAACCGTCCTTGGTGAATTGCAGCACCTGAAAGAAATCCTCCGCCCCTGCGAGTACGGACGCCGCAATTTCTCCCGCGCGGGTTCTGGCTTCCGCTTGGACTGAAAGCCGATCCGCCACCAACGTCCAACTCGCTAAACCCGCGAGGATCAGCAACGGCCCCAGAATCCATGCGACCTGGCCCCAAAATCTGGGCCGGCGGGAAACGCGCGGCGCGGGTGGCTGCGGCGGCGGTTCAATCGCCGCCTTGAGCCGGGCGTACCGCCATGAATAAATCTGGCAGCCGAGCAGGATCAGCCAACAACCCAAGCTGATGGCTTCTTTCGGCCAGAAGGGTTTTGGGTTGGTGAAGCTCAGAATCCCCAGCGCCACCAGCACGATGACGAAATAAATTGTCAGGTATTTTCCCAGCTTCGCGCGGCGATACCAGTTCGTAGCGTAGCGGCGGCGAAATTGCCAACCGACGAGGCTGGCGACAATAACCACCAGCAGCAAGGCGATGGTGTAGTAAAAGCCCGGAGCCATAATTCAATCCAACCGCGAATGGAAACGCATGAACTTCATTACCGGCAGCCTAAGCCGTCGGCAAGCCGCAGTTGTCATGGTTTTGCAAAATCGTGGAAGGGGAAACCGCGAACTACACCAAAGCCGCGAACCTAAGACGGACACGAAGTCCGCGAACTGGCGCGAATTCAAAACCTCATTCGCGGTAATTCGCGTCAAAGACTTTTGGTTTCCCCTTTCGCGTAGTTCGCGGTTGATTCCCTCGATCCCCATTCCCTTGCCGAACATTCCCTTGTCTTTTTATTTTCTCAATTCAAGCAAGGGAATGAACGACAGGGAAATAATTTGCCCGGATGGTTTTGTTCCCTGACTGCGGGCGGAGGTTCACTCGTGACGCAGCGCCTCGACCGGGTCCATCTGTGCGGCGCGCAAGGCGGGATAAATGCCGAAGACCACGCCGACCAGCGCCGAGATGGTGAAGGCCACCAACGGCGACCAAAAGGTGACAATGGTTTTCATGCCCGAAGTATGACTGACGATGAAGGGGATCGTGATGCCGAGCAGCACGCCAATCACGCCGCCGGCGCCGGCCAGCAAAACGGTTTCAATCAAGAATTGCAGCACGATGTCGCGGCGGCGCGCCCCGAGCGCGCGGCGGATGCCGATTTCGCGCGTCCGTTCCGTCACGCTGGCGAGCATGATGTTCATGATGCCGATGCCGCCCACGAGCAGGGAAATGGCGGCGATGGAGCCGAGCACGATGTTGAAGATGCGCTTGGTTTCCTCGGCGCGTTTGAGCAGTTCCAACGGCACCACCACGTCGTAGTCCTTTTTCTTGTGGTTGTAGGCGAGCACTTGTTGGATGGCGGCAGCGACGGGACGCACGCGTTCCAGCGCCGCCACCTTGACGGTTACTTCGTGAAGTTGCACGCGTTCCGCTTCAAAACTTCCGCTGCGGCGGCGGATGAGCACTTCCCCGTAGCGCATCCGGGCGGTTTCCAGCGGGATGAACATCTGATGCGCCGCCGGTTTTTTGCTGGCTTCGCCGGGGGCACCGGTTTCCAGCGCCGGGCCTGCGGGCGACATCACGCCGATGACTTCGTAATAATCGCCGCCCACCCGCACATGCTGGCCGAGGGGTGATGACAACGGGAACAGCGCCCGCACCATGTCCGCGCCTAAAACGCAAACGCTCGCCTGCGAATCCATGTCCAGAGTGTTGAAGAACCGGCCCACGGCCACGGGATGATTGCGCATTTCGGGATACCACGGCACCGTTCCCACCACTTCGCAATCCACCCGGCGGCTTGTGTTCCACACGTAATCGCGGATGTTGCGTTCGGGCAGGACCACCGTCACGCCGGGAATGGTGGCGCGGATGCGTTTGACGTCGGTGTAGGTGAGGCCGTATTGCAGCACGTAACTTTGGGAGGCTTTGTCGGAAACCTTTTGCTCCTCGGGCGGCTTGGTGCTGCGGAGGATGATGTTCTGGCTGCCGAGACTCTTGATCTGTTCCTGCGCGTTGTAACTCGCGCCTTCACCGATGGCCAGCATGGCAATGACGGAACAGACTCCGAACACGATGCCCAGCACTGTCAGCAACGAGCGCAGGCGATGCAGCCACAGGCTCTTGAACCCGAGGCGCACGCTGCGCCGCAGGCGTTCCGCCGTGAGTCCGGTGAAGAGACCACGAGTGAGGCTGGGATTATTGGCGGACATCGCTTTCAATCTGGCCATCGCGGAGCCGGATGGCGCGGTGGGAACGTCGGGCCACGTTGGAATCGTGCGTCACGAGAATCAGCGTTTTGCCGGCGGCGTTCAGGTCATCGAACAATTTCAGGATTTCGGCGCCGGAGGTGGAGTCGAGATTACCCGTCGGTTCATCGGCGAGAATCACCAACGGATCGTTCACCAAGGCGCGGGCAATGGCGACCCGTTGTTGTTGGCCGCCGGAAAGTTCAAAGGGTTTGTGCTCCAGCCGATGTTCCAAGCCCACGCGCGCCGCCAGTTCCCGGGCCTTGGCGCGGCTCTCGCTTTCATGAAAGCCCTGATAATAAAGCGGGATTTCGATGTTTTCGACGACGGTCAGTTGTTGGATCAGATTGTACGACTGAAACACAAACCCCAGCCGCGCCCCACGAATCGAAGACAGATCATCATCGTTCATCTGCGACACGTCGGCATCGCCAAGCAGGTAACGGCCGGCGCTCGGACGGTCGAGACAACCGAGCAGATTCAGCAGCGTGGATTTGCCACAACCCGACGGGCCCATGATGCTGATGTATTCGCCGGCGGTGATTTGAAAACTGATGTCGCGCAATGCCGGCACCGTGACCGGGCCCATCTGGTAGGTCTTGCGAACCTGCTCGAATTGAACAATGGATTGAGCCATGCGGGCGGGGTTCAGGCTTTGGTTGGCGGGGCGGGGACCGCGGCGGCTTTGTCAGCTTCCACCGGTTTTTCCGCGGGGGATTTAGGCGCTTGCGGTTCCGTGGTCCCCGGCGCGCCCAACTGGACATCCGGCGGACTCAGCAAAACTTTTTCGCCGACTGCCAGCCCCTTTTTGATCTCGATGAACTCGTCATTGAAGTCGCCGATCTCGACCTCGCGCCGCTCCGGTTTGAACGCGCTGGCGACATAACACACCTGCTTGCCGTTATCCGGGATGATAGCTTGCACCGGCACATAAACGACGGCGGCGAGGTGGTTGACAAAAATCTCCACCTTGGCGCTCATGCCAGGTTTGACCCAATCGTGCGAGCCGTCAATTTCAACGGTGGTCAAATACACTTTCAGATCGGGGTTCATCCAGCGGTTTTGCGAATCCGGCAACACCGCCACTTTGGTCACTTCGCCGGTCAGAACTTCATCTGGAAACGCGTCCACGGTAATTTTGGCTTTCAACCCCTTCTTGATTTTTTTGATGTAGCTCTCGTGGATTTTTACGTTGACCGCCATGCGGGTGAGATCCGGGATGGTGATGATGGCCTGCCGCTCGCGCACGGTGGCGCCTTCGCGAATCGGCTCCTGATTGCCGTAAAAAACCTCCTGATCGCGACCACTTCCGTACACCACCAACCCCTGGCGTTCCGCGCGCATCGTGCATTTTTCAAGCTGTTCCTGGAGATCGTGGCGCTGGCGCAACTGCACATCATACTGGCCCCGGGCGGAATTCAGCTTGGCCTGCGCCTGCGCCAACTTGGAAATGGCCACCCGACGCGCCTTGTCCAGCTCCCGTGCGGCTTCCGCAAACGCGGACATGGACTGCTCTGCGGATTTCACGAATTCGTACTTTAGATAAAGTGCTTGGGCCGTCTCCGCGCTTTGCACTTTCAATCGCGCGCTTTCAAAGGAAATTTCGTCGCGCGTCACCTCGGTCTGCGGCACGAAACCCTTGGCGAACAACCGCCGTGTGCCTTCCAGGGTAGTGCTGGCCTGGCCCCATTCTTTTTGCGCCACCCGCAAATCATCTTCCAATTGCCGGAGTTTTTGTTTGGCCTCGCCGTCGCCGAGAATTTCGATGTCGGCATACTTCATGAAATCAATCCGCGGCAGCTTTATCATTGGAGACTTGAGCGGTTCTTCGGTTGGTTCGGACGGCGGCGGATTTCGTGTCGCAGCCAACGCTGCCGGCAATCCGTCCGCCGCTGGTGCCACTTGCGGCGCGGCCTTGCGTGGCTCGCCGGGAGTCATTGATATAGCTGGCGCGCCTGGCAGCACTGCTGGTTCTGTAACCTCGGTTGTGGTCAAGTCGTTGGTGCTGATTTGTTCCAAATAGTGATCCAGCCCCAATTTTTTGATGATTTGCTCGGTTACCCGGTCGCCCAGGAATTTGTCAAAATCCATCCGGGCGAAGCGCGCCTTTTGTTCCGCCGCTTTCACGTCGCTCTGATTCTGGCTGATCTGGATCTCGTAATTTTGTTCGGCATCGGTCAGACTGGCGGCAGCGGATTGATACTGAATTTCCTGCTGAACAATTTGTTTCTGCAAATCGGAGGAATCCAGCTCGCACAACACCTTTTCATTTTTCACGTCGGCTTCCGTGACCAGATAACCTTCATCCACAATCTTCAGAATTTTTGTGCCTTGATAACCCACCCGCACCTCGCACTTGAGTTCTTGAAATTCCAAAGCTTGCAAGCTGCCGCCTTCAAGTACCGTGATATCCAATGGCCCGCGCCGCGCGGTAAAAGTCGGGGCATTGTGACTCGTCTTGTTACCACGGCTCCACCAGAACAGCCCCACGAGCAGCGCCACCAACAACCCCCATAACCAACGATGACGCGAGGGATGAACCGCGCGCCAGATTTCATTCAATTTTTTCATTGGGGTTCTCCTCCCACTGACCGTTGTCCTTAATGTATAGAATACCCATGTTGTTCCAGAACTGCAGTCGGGCGATGGTATGCGTGACCAATGCCCGCGTGCGCTCGTTCTTGGAATCAATCAGCGCATTTTGTGCGTCCACCTGATCCTGCGCCTTGGCGCGACCCACTTCCGCCAATAGATCCTGCTCCTCGACGCGCCGCTCGGCGAGCTTCACGCCGATCTCGCTGATCTCGAAACTGCGCTTGGCCTGATCCAATGTGCGCCAACTTTCGCGCACCTGGAGTTTGATCTGATCCTCCTGTTGCGCCACCGCGCGCGCCGCGCGCTCCCGGTTGATCAAGGCGCCGCGATAAGAGTTGCGCTCCGCCTTGCGATCGAAGCCCGGGTCCAATTGCAGGCCGGCGTTCCAGCGATATCGGTCCCACTCGGGAAACTCGAAGTGCCCATTCTTGCCGGGGTTGCTGTCCACCGCGACGGCGGCGGTCAAGTCGAGGCGGGGGCGCAACATATTTTCCGCCAGCTCCACCTTGCGTTGTGCATCGTCAAATTCGTCCTTGAAATTAAGGAAATCCAGCCGCCCCGCGAGTGCGACCGCAATGGAATCTTCCACGCTGAGGTCGGGATGACGCACGGTCAACGCTTCCAGCTCATGGTCATCAAGAACGATGTTGGCTTCCACGCTCAAGCCGAGCTGAAATTTGAAATTATCGAGCGATTGCTGGTAATTGCGGACGGCGTTCACCCAGACACTTTCGGCGCTCAGTTCCTGCTGCTCGTAACGCCCCAAGTCGGCGGTGGTGATGCGGCCTTCCTGCACCATGGCCCGGGTGCGCTCGGCATTCTTCCGGGAGCTGCCCAAATTGAGAAAGCTGTTGCGCGCCTGATCGCGGTTCCCCAGCACCCCATAGTAAGCCGTGGCGATCTGCACGCTGAAGTCCTTTCGGAATTGCGCGAAGTCCCGCATGTCGTAAAGCACCTGGCGCTCGGTTTGAATCAACGCCTCCTGTTCCTGCTTGAACGCCGCGTCACGCAGCAACGGACGCAGAAAGGTCGCGCTTAGTTGAGAGGACGACGTGACGCGCGAATCGCCGGTCACGTAGCGCAGAATATCTCCGGTGAAAGCGGTGGTGACGCGGCCCAAATCGCGAATCAGCCAACTGGCATTCACCATCCCGGACCCGCTGACGTGATGGGTTTCAACCAGATTGTCACTGGTGATGACCGTGGGATTTCCAGTGATCGGATCAATGCCCACGGCCGTTGCCTGCGCGGTTTGCACGGCATAAGTAGCGCTGCCGTTACCGGAAAAAATCGGGACAAAATTATGCCGTGTGAGCGTCAGGGCGAGCGCGGACAGATAAAGCTGTTCCTTGCGGTTTTGATAAGTCCGACTGTGATGCACGGCGAGGTCCAACGCATCCTCCAGACGAAGAATGTGCGCGTTTTGCTCGCGGGCACTGTCGGGACCGAGATAATTCGCCGCGTGGGCCACCGTTGGGTAGGCTTCCAGCGAAATGTGATTCGTCTGCGTGATGGAGAAGTGGCCGTCCATGTTGCGAACGGATGGCGTTTTGTCCGCGATGACTTGATAAGCTTCGCGATCCGCCGAGCGGCGGTAATAACCGTTGGTGCAGCCAGCCAATAACAGCGCCAAGAGGCTGCTGATATATTTCCAGCCGCTAAAAGTCCGGTTCATGTCTATGAATCGCATTTTCGACCCAGTAATTGCGCTGGCGTTCATTTTCCGTGTTCAGCGGAAGCGTTCGTCCCGCGGATTTAACCACGCCACTGCCGTCTGTCACGCGTATCTGCGTCGCGATTCTCGTCATTAGCAATTTGGAGTCGCCATTATTCGACCCCGCAAAAACAAAAAGGTCACGCACAAATTCGTGGAAATCAGCGAACCCAACGGCGGCAGGTAAATTTTTGTGATGAATTGAAGGCAATCACGCCTCATCCACGGCAAGGAGTGTTGTGTCACCATACAGTTGGGAGCGCACCGAGCAAACTTGGCCGTGTTGGCAACGAAAGATTGGCGGAAAAGTCTGGCAATGCCAAGCGGCCACAGGTGAATATCAACGCCATGAGCACACGCAAAAAATCCCAATCCCCTCAAATTGCTGCCGCCATCAGTCGGCGCACGTTTCTTGCTGGCGCCGGCGCATCCGTGCTGGCGTTCACGGTGGTTCGACCACAAATAGTCCGCGGCGCAGAAGCAAACGATAAAATCGCCATCGGGTTGATCGGTTGTGGCGGACGCGGACGATGGATTGCCAACCTGTTTCAAAAACACGGCGGCTACCAATTGGTGGCCGCAGCGGATTATTTTCAGGATCAGGTGGACGCAGTCGGGGAACAATTCCAACTGCCAGCGAATCGGCGTTTCACGGGGCTTTCCGGTTATCGCCGGCTGCTGGAACAAAAACTGGACGCCGTCGTGATCGAAAGTCCGCCGTATTTCCATCCCGCACAGGCGGCAGCCGCAGTGGCAGCGGGGAAGCACGTTTATCTGGCCAAGCCAGTCGCGGTGGATGTGCCGGGTTGCCTGACCATTGAAGATTGTGGCCGTCAGGCGACGGCAAAAAAACTCTGCTTTCTCGTGGATTTTCAGACCCGCGCCAACCAGCTCTATCAGGACGCGGCCAAACGAGTGCAGGCGGGCGAGTTGGGAAAAATTGCGCTGGTCGAGGCGAACTATCAGTGTGGCCCAACATTTACGGAGCGGGACCGGTTGCTGCGCGCAAATCCCGATAACCCCGAAGTCCGTCTCCGCGCGTGGGGAGTGGATCCGATTTATTCAGGCGAGGTGATCGTGGAGCAAAACATTCATGCATTGGATGTGGCGTGCTGGATGTTGAACGCTCATCCGATCAGCGCCTTCGGCGCCGGTGGCCGGGTGCGGGAATTCGTTGGGGACTGTCTGGATCATTACGCGGTAGTGTTTCAGTTTCCCGATGGTGTCATCACCAGCTTCAACTCCCACCAATACGGATTCGCCTACGACGACATCTTATGCCGGGTGTACGGATTGACCGGCACGGTGGATACGCACTACTTCGGCAAAGTGACGTTCAAGTCCACGGAGTTTTCCAGTTCGGGCGATGTCGGGAATCTCTACCAGACCGGCGCGGAGGCCAACATCGCCACGTTCCACGAACGGATTCGCAAAGGCGAATACGACAACCCGACGGTGGCGGAAAGTGTACGCAGCACCCTGACCGCGATTCTGGGTCGCACAGCCGCCTATCAGAAAGGTGCGCTCGCCACCTGGCAGGACATGCTGCGCAAGCAGGAAAAATTCGAGGCGAATCTCAAAGGCTTGAAAGCCTGAGCCGGAAACGTGTATGCACCACCAGAAAACCCATTTCCAGTTGACGCGCCGGCAAATGCTCCGTCGCGCGGCCATGGCTGTCGGCGGGCTGGCGCTTACGCCAAGTTTAACGCAGCGGCTGACTGCCACCGAGCGGCGGCGCATTAAAATCGGCGCCTGCGATTGGTCCATTGGAAAACTGGCGGATCCGGGAGCGTTCGCCGTCGCGAAGGAAATCGGCTTGGACGGAGTGCAAGTGAGTCTCGGCACACTGGCGAACGACATGCACCTGCGCCGTGCCGAAGTGCAGGAACAGTACAAGGCGGCGGCGCGGGCGAGCGGGGTGGAGATCGCCTCGCTGGCCATTGGCGAGTTGAACGAAGTGCCGTACAAACGCGATCCGCGCACCGTGGCGTGGGTTAGTGACGCCATTGACGTTTGCACCGCATTAGCAGGGCGCGTGGTTTTGTTGGCATTCTTTGGCGCGGGTGATTTACGCGACGATCCGTCGGGAGTGGATGAGGTCGTGCGGCGACTCAAAGCGGTCGCACCGAAAGCCGAAAAAGCCGGCGTCATTCTCGGTCTCGAAAGCTGGCTGAGCGCCGAGGCGCATGAGAAAATCATGGACCGCGTGGGCTCGCCAGCGGTGCAGGTTTATTACGACGTCTGCAACTCGAATGATCGGGGCTATGACATTTACGCGGAAATCCGTCGGCTCGGGAAGCGGATCTGTGAAGTACACGCCAAGGAAAACGGTGCATTGCTTGGCCAAGGCAAGGTCAACTTTCCCAAAGTGCGCGCCGCACTCGACGCAATCGGCTATTCAGGTTGGATTCAGATTGAAGGCGCCGTACCGCCAGGCAAGGCGATGCTGGAAAGTTATCGCGCGAATCGAGAGTTTCTGGGCCGGATCCTCGCCTAGCTGCTACCGACCGATGTTCGGTCACCAGGGATGCGCCCGAAACTGCTCCGCTGCCAATACGCCGCCCGCGAACCGGTCCCGGCACGCGCTTCACCGACTATGCCGATGAACTGTTCAAGAGCTACGCCACTTTGTTGACTGAATAAATTCCACCACCAAGATCACGACGCACACCACTTTTCCTAAAATTGGTTTGGGAAAAAGGTGAACACATTCGGACAGTTTTTGTCCCAGCACTTCCGGCAGACTCGCGCTTGTGAACAAAATGTCATGGCCCGCGCGCGGCGCGGCGAGCAATCCGGCAAATCGCTTCGAGCCGATTAATCCGGAGCGCGACGTGGATTGGAATCCCGAGGAAGATGCGCTGCCGACAACAAGGTTTTTCCACGACCGCACCCAGACGATTCTCAATCGCAACGACAGCCCGGACATCAGCTTCACCTACAGCCTCAATCCCTATCGCGGTTGCGAACACGGCTGCATCTACTGCTACGCGCGACCGTTCCACGAATATCTCGGTTTCTCCGCCGGACTGGATTTTGAGACGCGCATCATGGTGAAGACGAACGCGCCGCAACTGTTACGCGAAGAATTGTCATCACCCAAGTGGCAACCGCAAACCATCGCCATGAGCGGCGTGACGGATTGCTATCAACCCGTGGAACGGAAATTGAAAATCACGCGCGGTTGTCTCGAAGTGCTGGCGGAATTTCGTCAACCCGTCGGCATCGTCACGAAAAACCAACTCATCACGCGCGATATGGATTTACTGGTCGAACTGGCGCGACATCAGGCGGTGGTCGTGTGCGTTTCCGTCACCACGCTGGATACTGATTTGCGCAAGGTCATGGAGCCGCGTACCACGCCGCCCGCCGCGCGACTGGCGACGATCCGCCAGCTGGCGGACGCGGGCGTGCCCGTGGGCGTGATGGTCGCGCCGGTGATTCCGGGGCTGACGGATCATGAGATTCCCAATCTTGTCGCGGCGGCAGCCGGGGCGGGCGCGAAATTTGCCGGTCACACGGTGCTGCGCCTGCCGTATGCGGTCGCGCCGTTGTTTGCACAATGGCTGGAACGATATTTCCCCGACCGAAAAGAAAAAGTGCTTCACCGGTTGCGCGCGTTGCGGGGCGGCAAACTTTACGATGCGCACTTCGGCCAGCGTATGACGGGTGAGGGTATTTTTGCGGTGCAAATCGAGCAAATGTTCAACGTCGCCTGCCGCCGTGCGGGGATTGTGGATAGTCACGTTCAACTTTCCACCGCCGCATTTCGGCGCCCGGGTGGACGGCAGTTGAGCTTGTTTGAAGCTGGGCCGGATTGATTGGGAGCGATCGCCAAATTGGGTTTTAGCGGCAGCGGCGCGGCGGCAAGATAGAAAAAAAGCTGGCAGGTCCGAAGACCTGCCAGCTCTGAGAGAACTAAACCGATTTAGTAAACGCGGGTTGATTCTTCCGCCGTCGTCGGGGCCGGAATGTCGGTGGACGTGCGGATGAATTTCACGCGCGCGTCACCCACTTTGGCGCCCTTGGCCTTGACGTGAAATTCGAACACACCCTTCGGTGCGAGGCGCGGATACGCCGGGAAGACCACGCGCTGACCTTGAACTTGGCCGCCGTTGTCGGCGCTCACCGGAGTCAGGTATTCAGGGAACTCAACCACCACCTTGATGTTGGTGTCATCCGTTGAACCTTGGTTGGTCACGCGGACATAGTAGGTGGTTTCTTCACCGATTTGGATCGGGTCAGGATTGTCACCTTTTTCCAGCAGCAAGGCCGAGACGCCCACCACTCTGGTTTGGCAACTGGAAGCCACTTGGGCCGCACAGGTGCCGCGGGCGGCACTGTTGAAGCTGTAAGTGCCAGCCGCAGCGCTGGTGAACGTGGCGCGAACTTCACGCTGTGCGTCCACGGGCAGCGCGCCGAGATCCCAAACCACATTGTTGCCGGAAACGCGACCACCCGCCGTGGCGGAGCTGAACGTCGCACCAGCAGGAATCGCCAGCACGGCTTGAGCTCCGGCGGCAGCGGTGTCGCCCTTGTTCACGATCGTCAGATCAACATTGTAAGGTCGGCCGATGTATTGCTGTTCGTTGGCTTTGCAGGCAATGGTCAGAACGGCCTGATGTACCGTCGTCGAAGCGGTTGCCTTGGCGGTGACCCCTTGATCAGATGTGACCTCGGCGTTATTCACGAATTTACCCGTCTTGGAAGCCGTGGCGTTAAACTTAAATTCTTTGCTTTGTCCGGGAGCAAGTGTGCCCGCGTCGAAGGTCAGAACATTCTTGCCTTCGCTGGCGAGGCCCGCCGGGAGCGTGTCGGTTATCTTCACCCCGGTCAACTGGCTGCTTCCCGAGTTCTTGACCACCAGGGTAACTGGGATCGGATCGCAAATGGTCACTTCTTGCGGTTCGGTCTTGCTCAACTGAATGGCGGGATTGACCACGCGAGTTTCAGCGCAAGTGCGCGGATCGGCAGAAACGATGGCGCAGTTAACGATCGTGCCTTCTTTGCCAGCTTTGAGGACGAGCTTGAGGGTGCGGCTTTCGCCCGCATCAAAATTCCCGAGTTTCCAGGTGAGTTGGCTGCCGTCAACGGTGGCAGCCGGTTCGCTGCGGATGTAGGTGACGCCTGCGGGAATCGTATCCTGAACGACCACATTACCGGCACAGGATTGAGCTGTGAGCTTGATTTCAGAGGTGAATTCCGCGCCGAGGACGACTTCTTTCGGCATGGTTTTCGCCATTTGAATGAGTCCCCGCGTAGCTTCATTGCAGGAAACTTGAGGTGCGGGCGCGGGCGCAGGGGCTGGAGCCGGCTCCACCACCACGGGCGCAGTAGTCGTTGTATTAGCTGATTGATGGTAGTGTGACGTTTGTTGACAGCCCGTAACCACCAGACTGGCGGCGAGAGCGAACAAACCCAATGATTTTAATTTCATAGTATATTTCATTTCGAGGTTAAAAACAGGAACTGTAAGTCTGTCCAATAAGCGGTCAGATTCTAGC
>JBDHQI010000037.1:0-42371 GCA_039806955.1 Verrucomicrobiota bacterium
GGCAAACGGCTGACCTATGATCAGTGTGTCTGCCGCAATTAAACACTCAGGCAATTTGCGTTATCTACATACTCCCGATTTTTTCGGACACATCCCAGACCACGGTGACGCAGCGGAGCAGCGCCCCACCACCCTGTCGTACAATGACGCCAATGCGTTGCCGATGGAAGCTTACGATGGCGGACCATCAGCATAATGAGGCCAGCCAACGCATCCGCGCCACGCTGGCCGATGGGAGTTGCTGGCGGTACGAATACGACGCCCTGGGACAGTTGCAACACAGGGTGAAATATTTTGCGGATGATTATCCCGTGCCGGGCGGGCGGTTTGATTACACGTGGGACCCGGAGAACCGCTTAATCAAGATGGAGAGCCGGAGCGAGGCGCCGAACGACTCGAAGCGCAAACTGGAATCTGCTTGCGAAGCTGAACCATTTCTTTGTCCTCGTGCAGTCCTCCCTGTGGGGGACTGGAATCGCGGGCGGGTTTTTCAAGCGTGGTAAGAATTTCGTAGTTGCTGATTTGCCCCGACCAGAATCGTTTTGGTATGATGGCTGGAAACTTCCCGCCCTCAGTGGCAGGTGCCTGTTTTGTGGCGGTTCGATCCCGCCTCCAAATTGTTATGCGTTGTGTGGATTCTGCCGTTCTTCGTCCTTGCCTACGTTCTCATTGGATATGGCTCGCGCACGGGTCGCGCAGTGAGTAACGCCAGCCGCTTAGACCTGGCGTTACTCGTTTTGGAGCGGGCCTATAATGATTACGTTTGGCGCGCCGATTTCCCGGATGGCGACGAAGTCGGCATAATCAGTTGTCAGGATGGCAGTTCAGCGCGTTTCTGGTTTCGGTCGCATCATTTCACGCACGATGACGGCTCCGAGATTTTCATGTCAGGTTATTATTGCTGCGAAGTTCAGTTGCCTGAGTGGTCACCCGACTTCTTGAATGATCTGCGAGCCTTCATTCAACAGCATGATGGAATCAGTCCCTGAATCCGGGGGCGATTGCCCGGGGTTTGGTAAGGACTCGGGCGTTGGAACTCGCAATCGAACGATCACACTCTCCGCGAATGGGGGCATGGCAGATCAAGCAGTCGCGCTGCGGCAACGGGCTTCGTTGACGATTCTATTCCAGCCAAGCCCAGCCGTGCGCGGGTACTTTGATTGAAGCGTCTTGGAACTGAATTTCAGCCGGCTGATCCAGGAAGCTGTAAACGCACGCTTCCTGGCCCGCCAATACCAGACTCACGCCGGCGGGCGCGCGGAATTTTATTCCGAGCGGCGCGAGGAAATTCGTGCGCAGTGCGTCAGCCAGGTTTTGAGGAATAACGGGCAATCCCAACAATTGCGGGGAGAGCAGCCACTCGCCGGTTTTGCCAAAGTCTTCGGTGGAAAAAGTCCGTACGTTGAGGACGAACACCTGTCCTTTGCTCACGGCCCGACGGGTCAGGAATGGTTGAGTCTGATCGCCAACTTTCGCGGTGATTAGCACCGCACTGTCAGTGGATTGTAATCGCGCGCCCAAGTCCACCGGGCGTTGGGCAGTCGCGGTTGCGGCGCCGATTTGAAATTGGTCTGCCAGGAGTCCGGCATCGTGCGGCAAACCTTCCACTCCGGACAGGGTTGCAGCTTCCAGCCCCAGCGCTTTCACCAACGCCGGAGTCAAAATCAGTGTCGCGCCGTTTTTCAAGTGGCGTCGCATCTTTATCAGCAATTGCGTGTCCGCCGCGGCTTGGACGGGCAGGAACGCAACTTTGGCTTTTCGGGGATATTCGCCCACGGGCAGAATCGGCAGTCCGATCATGCCCAGATAGTCCGCCAGGTACAGGTTCTCGCTGCTTTCGCTGTCCGGCGGTTTGTAGTAGGCAATGCCGCGTCGGGCTTGGCCGCGCATTCGCGAGGCGAGTTGCTGCAGATCGGGCAAACGCTCCGCCAACAAGGCGTCGCCGGGGTGCGCCGCCATCAGGTTGCCCAGGTTAAAAAGCGTCAATTCCTGAGCGCCCGCCAGGACGCTTTGATAGGCTTGATCCACAAAGTTCTGAGCGCTGCACTCGATGTGATCAAACCACGCGCCGCGCACCTTTTTGCCGACGACGGAACTGATCCAGCGAAAATTCATGTAGCCTTCGGTGGGTTGCACGTAGCCCATGCGTTGCGTTTGCGGATCGCGCACCTCCGTGCCCACCCAGACCGAATCAAAAAATTTCGGCATCTGGACCGGATCATAACCGAAGAAGTGAAAGCGGTCGTACCATTGCGGAAATTTCAGGATGAGCTTTGTGCGGCGGTTCGCAGCGCGCGTGGGTTGCACCATCATCGGCTCGATCAAGGAGACCAGCAGGTCGCGACGATACGTACCCCAGTCACGGCCGTTTCTGGCGCGATCAGATTCAGACGAGACGTCGCCGGTGCAATAGAAATCGTCCACGATCAATTCATCAAAGACGGGCGCGTTTTCCTTGAAAAATTCCGTCACGCCCGCCTGCGTTTTGGGGCTTTCCCAATTCAGCCAATCCAGTCCGCCAGTCTGGCGGGGAGCAAATTCATTTCCAGGCACGGTGGCAATGCCACCGCTGCAGTGGATTCCATGCGCGGTGAAGAAGCCGTGGATTTCGCGCAATTGCTCCGGCGCGACGTATTCATCGCCCCGGCGACCTTCAAGAAAGATTCGTGAGACGTGGAGCGGCGTGATGGTTTGCAGAACTTTTTGGCGGCCTTCGGGGGTGCTTAGATGATTACGCGCCTCCCCGGCGGTGCAATAAACACTGATCTGAAGGGTCGCGCTTTTCGGCGCAGCAAACGCAGCGGAAGTGGCTAGGCCCAGCAGCAGTACCAGCCAGTGGCTCAGTCGGCGGGAAGGATGATTTAGCCGGTTCGTTTTCATGGTGGGTGTGATCTGGTCAGTTGGGTTGAAGTTGAGATGGTTTGCCATTTGGATTTCATTGGTGGCCCAGCCCGGCGACGTTGGGTTGGTTTTTCGCATCTTCCGCCTGAAGAAATTTGAGCGAGTCCGCAATCACCCGCACGACGAGTTCCTGGTCCAAATCGCTGGTTTTACCCAAGTGATCGCCTTCGTACCAGATGATTTGCTTTGGTTCGCGCGCGGCTTCCTGCAGCGCTCGGGCGGCCGCCGGGGACACAATGGTGTCGGCCTTGCCATTTTGCAGCAGGACCGGGCGTGGCGCGATGCGGCCCACGTATTGGGCTGGATCAAAGACGCTGCCAAAGTACCAGCCCACCAGATAAGCTGGCAGCCGCCACTTTCCCAATTCATCGGCGGCTTCAGCCGACAACAAGCGCCACAGGTTGCCGCCGCCGTAAACCAGTGTGGCCGCGCGGATGCGTGAATCGAAGGCCGTGGCGGTACTGCCGGTGATGGCGCCGTAACTGGCGCCGCAGAGATAGATGCGATTGGTGGCGATGTCCGGGCGCGTGCTCAGATAATCAATCAGACGCCGGATGTCGCCGACGGTGTAAGCCGCGCGCACGCGAAAAGCTTCCGCCTGCGCCAGGCTGGACTGACGGTTGATCTTCCGCTCGCCGCGCATGAGTTGATCAAAGCAGACGAAGGCGAAGCCGGCTTTTACAAAGGGCTGATCCAGTCCGTGTCGGTGCATGAATTCCTTGTCGTTGCCGATACCGTGTACGAACACCACGCACGGGAGCGGCGCCGGTGCCGCCTTGGGCGCAACCATCAGCGCGGGCACGCGATCATCGCGAAAACCGCGATAGTAGAACTTGGTCCAGCGGTAATCGGCTTCCAGCTTTTCCTCCGCCACTTCCACACGCAACGGCGCGTCGGGGTGGTAACCGCGGAAATAAGTTGCGTCCAGATACCATTTCAAACCGATCAGCGACAGCAGGCACAAGACCGCCAGCGCGCCCAAAATTTTGAGCGTCTTGCGCAGGATGCGTCGTTTCCTGTTTGCGGTTGATGCCGGGGCGGACATTGAGATGGCGCCGGTCAATTAAGCCGGGCGAAGCTCAAATGACAATGCAATTTGCGTCCGATCCCGTGGTGGATTGAGGGCTGGCCAAAGTTCAAGCGAGATATTGCTTTGGGAACTTCCACGGCTGGCGATAGGTCGGCACGGCCAGCTTGGCCGCTTCGGAGTCGCCCACGATTTCCTCCCGCACCGGATCGAAGCGGATCGAGCGGCCCAGTTGGAGTGAAAGCAGACTCAGCACCACCGGCACGTCCACGCGGGTATGATAAAACACGCTGCAACTCGGTTGCTGGCGGGATTTGATGCAATCCAACCACTCGCGCTCATGTCCCGGCGAGGGAGGAATTGAAGCGGCTGGAGTTGGCTTGTCTTTCAGGGCGTCGCCTTCGGGGACGATGTTGAGCGTGCTGTAATTTGCAAAGAGCGTTCCGTTCACGCCATGAAAATAAATGCCGAGCCGCCGCCGGGGTTGGGGATCGCCCTCGAAGTCGAATCCGTAACTGTTGGTCAGCGACGTCATCCAGGTCATCGTCATTTTGGGGTAGCGCCACAGGACTTCATGGTGGTCGTACATGTCGCCATCGTCATGGATGACGAAGCGCCCGCCGGAAGAACTGATTTCTTGCGGATAACCCAAATCCAGCGCCCAGATGGGCAGATCAATAATGTGCGGCGCCATGCCGGGCGTCCATCCGCCGCTGTAAGCCATCCAGGACGAATGGGTGCCCGCGCCCTGAACGGCCAAGGGATTGTAGGGCATCAGCGGTCCGGGGCCGCACCACAATTCCCAATCAATATCCGCGGGTTGCGGCACTCGGGGCGCAAAGCCAATTCCGCGCGGACCTTGGTTCATCACGTGAAAAGTGCGCACGGTACCGACCGCGCCCAGGTTGCCGCTGCGCAGATATTCCACCACGCGCCGATAATTTTCCGAGGCATGAATTTGCGTGCCGACCTGAGAAATGATGTCGTGTCGCCGCACCGCGTTGCGCACCGCCAGACTCTCGCCCAGATGCAGCGTCATGGGTTTTTGCAGATAAATGTCCTTGCCCGCTGCGCACGCATCAATGGCTTGCAGGCAATGCCAGTGCGGTGGCGTGGCGATGATGACTGCGTCCAGGTCGGGTTGTTGCAACATTTTCCGATAATCCGTGTAACCTTTGCAGGTGTCCTTGAACTCGGCGACGACCGCATCGCGCCGGGGCGCTTGCACGTCACACGCCGCCGTGACCACCACGTCCGCGTGTTTGGCGCACGCCTTGAGATTGGAACGGCCCATGCCACCACAGCCGATCAATCCAACGTGGATGCGGCTGTTTGGCGACGGTTTGCGGCGCGGTTGCGGACTGGCTCCAAGCGTCAGATGCGGCGCGGCGAATCCAATGGCGGTAATGGTCGCAGTTTTCTGGATAAACTCGCGACGGGAGGTGGTGTTTTCAGTGTTCATAAATTTTCTTTGGTGGATTTAACGCGAACTGGCAAATCCTGGCGCCGCCGGAGCGTGGTACGCCAGCCACTGCGCGACCGATTGCTGTTCATCGGCCGGTGGTCCCTGGTGCAGCCAGAGGCGAAAACGCAATCGCAGCGGTTTTCCGGGTCGCAACTCGTAGCGGGTGCCGCTGGCGGGAAAAGTCGGTTGAAACCAATTGATCTCAGGGAATTTAACCCAATCGCCGGGGTAATCCGGATTGCCGTTGTGTTGGAACACCATCAGGCTGGTCGCTCGGCCAGGTTGACCAAACCGGCCGTTCAACTCCGCCCATGCCATGCGCGGCAGTGAGTTGCTGGAATCGGTGTGGAAAGCAATTGCTTGATCCAGCACTTTGCCGAAACGCAGGTTCAACCCGCCATATTTGGTGGTGTCGCGACGCGCAAGCTGGACGGGTTCAGCCAGCGCCGTGAACTGAAATTCCAGATCAATTAAACGCTGCGCTCCAGTCGCTCGATAGGCGCGGATGATGGCGCGTTCACGGACGATGGCGTCCTGGTCTTCCCATTTCCAGACGTTCTCGGCTTCGATCTGCGCGAAGACGGGACCACTGCTGACGCGGCACTGGCCTGTTGGCCGGGCAAAGACGGATTGCAACGCGTGCAGGTCGCCGCGTTGGCCCTGCCAGTCCACTTCCGGCCACGCCCAATAGATGCCGCGGTGATGAGGGTGATCAATCGGCCAGTCCAACGTGAGCGGTTCGCCGTCAAAACCGAACAGCGGATGAATGTAATCACTTCGGGCGCGGGCATACTTGCGGTTGCCGGGCGTCACCTGTTCCAGCACCGCGCCTGGCTTGATCGTCGTATAGACATACCGCAACACCGGTTTACCGGCGTCGGTAATGTCGTATTGACCGCTCACTGCATCCAGTTGCGCCAATAACTCGTCGTTCGGGCGTTGTCGGCTGGTTTGCAATTTAAACTGTCGTTCGCCGCTCGCGCCCGGCGGCATGAGCCAACAGATTTGCGCTTCGTTGCGCGGCCCCGATGGATTCAATAATTGTACGGGAATCGCCGGTTCCGCCGCATTTGCCGTTGCTGACAACTTGCGTAATTGCAGTCTTCCCTCCAGTGCAGCGCGGTGCTGGGTGCGATTTAGCTTAACGATTGCGGTTGTGGGCGCGTGCGCGGCGCCAAGCGTACCACTTGGATCGTTAACGGTCACGGCGGCTGGTAATGCCAGCAGCGAGGCCATAAACCAGCCGAAAATGCTTGGAAGAGTTCGACTCATCATGTTTTCAGACTTTGCTGGGGTTAAAAATTAGAAGTTGCCGCACGCGCGGTCGAGTAGATTATGCGGGCGAATGACTTGGCCAGTCGCGTTGGTTGTCGCGCCATACTCTCACAGCGAGGGCCAGTTGTGTCTCCGTGGTCAGTAGCAGTTCCTCGAGGGCGATTAACTTCCGCGCGCGAGTGCTGAAATTGGCGACTTTGTGAAAAAAATCACGAATCGTTCTTGCTCCGGTTGTGGGCGTTGTTTAAGCTGTGGCTGCGTTTTAATTCGACGCGCGCTTTGTATGCCTCAAACCACCGATTTTGGATACGACTCACGTATTGAGGGTGATGTCATTCACACCCGCGTGGACGCCGTTATCAATTGGTTCCGCAAAAACTCCCTCTGGCCCATGCCGATGGGGCTGGCTTGCTGTGCGATTGAGTTGATGGCCACCGGCGCGAGTCGTTTTGATATTGCGCGCTTTGGGGCGGAAGTCATGCGGTTTTCTCCCCGACAATCCGACGTGATGATCGTGGCGGGGACCGTTACCTACAAGATGGCCATGTCGGTAAAACGCATTTACGACCAAATGGCCGAGCCCAAGTGGGTCATCGCCATGGGGGCGTGCGCGTCCACTGGCGGCATGTATCGCAGTTACTCGGTGTTGCAGGGGGTGGATCATATTTTGCCGGTGGATGTTTATGTGGCGGGTTGTCCGCCGCGACCGGAAGCGTTGCTGGACGCGCTGATAAAGCTCCAAAACAAAGTGCAACGGGAACCGTTTCTGGCCACTTTGAAGAAACCCGGCCCGGCACTGCCGAAAGTTTAGGTCACGATGAACATGCATTTTGCGGGGCGAAACTATTTTTGCTTACAACTATTTTACGAAGCCGCGTCATGACCGCACTGGAATTGGCTAATCAACTCAAAGCCCGGTTTGGGGAGCTTATTTCCGAGCCGACGGAATTTCGCGGCGAAGTGACGCTCAAGGTGCTTGATGCCGAGAAGATTGCTGACCTGTGCGGATTTGCCAAGCAAGAGCTGGGTTTTGATTACCTGGTGGATATTTCGAGCGTGGACAATTACGGCGATGATCCGCGTTGGATTCTCGCCTACCATCTGGCGGGGCTGGAGCATAATCAATATCTGCGTCTGGTGGTGAGTGCGGGGGAGGAAAAATCGGAATTGCCGACAGTGACCACCATCTGGCGCACGGCGGATTGGCACGAGCGCGAGATTTACGACATGATGGGCATTCGCTTTCGCGGGCATCCCGATTTGCGCCGGATTCTGATGTGGGATGGTTATCCACATTTTCCACTGCGGAAGGATTTCCCGGTCACCGGCAAACCGACGGAAGTGCCCGAAGTGGCGGTAACGGGAGTTGCGCCCATTGAAGGCGGTCCATTCGTGACCAGGCCGGGCGGGAAGGATGCGATTGAGCGCGAGCCGCGGGTGCGGACGCCGGAGAGCTGATTTTCATGGCCACAACAGAATACAAAGTGCGCAAAGAAATGAGTGGAGCGCGGACTTTAGTCCGCTTCACCACACGACTTGACGACACGGTTGAGAACACGCTGGAGCATTTGTTGCGACGGGCGTTGAGGCGGGCTGAAGCCCGCGCTCCGTTGCGTTCTCTGAGTTCTTTTGCGGTTGAATAATTTCATGCCCAAGCTTTATGAATATCTTGGCATCACAGTGTTCTTTTTCGCCGGAGAACATTTGCCGGTTCATGTTCATGGACGCTACGGCAGTTTGGAAACGAAAGCCGAGATCATCACGGCGAATGGAAAGTTGTGGAGATCAGGCTGTGCCGTGTGGTGAATCGCCGTCCGCTTACCGGCAAAGTGCGCAAACATTTTTTCGAACTGGTGAACGCAAAGGCCGAGGATATTTTGAAAAAGTGGAACGACGTTTTCATGATGAACAAAATCGTGCATCCTGAAATCATCACCCGGAGAATCAAATAGCGGTTATGTTTTTGCGAGTCAAAGAAGCCCGGTATGTGCCGCGCCATCAAGTGGACATCAAGTTCAACGATGGCACGCACCGCGTCGTGGACTTCGGCCCGTTTCTCAAGCAGGCACGGAATCCGATGTTCACGAAGTATCGCCGCTTGAAGGAGTTCAAATCGTTCCACATCCACGATGGCGACCTCATGTGGGGCGATTACGAAATGATTTTTCCCATCATGGATTTGTATGAAGGGGACATCTTCAAAGGCGACCCCGCTGAATCGGCGCGTTTGGTGTTGAGTGAAACCGCTCGGCCAGCTGCGTCAGTCTCGAAGCGAAAAGCCAGGTCGGTTTCCTGCAAAAAATCGAAACGCGCGCCGCGTCTGCGGACGCCGAAGAATTGACTTCATGGCTGACGCGAATCCATTTCCAAAATTGCGCGCCATCGCCGTCCTTATAGACGGCGACAATGCCCAGCCATCGCTCTTCGACGAAATTCTTGCTGAAATAAGCAAGTATGGTCGCACCACGATTCGACGAATCTATGGAGATTGGACAGAGCCTAGTATGAACGGTTGGAAGGAGGTTCTCCAAGAGAACGCCATCCAGCCGATTCAACAATTCCGCCACACGGTCCGGAAAAATGCCACGGACAGCGCCATGATTATCGAGGCAATGGACATACTCCATTCTGGGGTGGCCGATGGATTCTGTGTGGTTTCCAGCGACAGCGATTACACGCGGCTTGCAACTCGAATTCGGGAAAAGGGGTTGTTCGTGATGGGTATCGGGCGGCAAGCTACCGCCAAGGCTTTCAGGAACGCTTGTGATGTCTTTGTTTTCACTGAAAACCTGATTCCGCAAGAGCCAGTTGCCCCGCCTCAGGAGGAAAAACCCAAGCAGAAGCCTGCTTCGACGCCCTCGGCAAAGCCTGTTTTGTCAGTGATGAAGGCACTTCCATTGCTCCGAAGGGCGCTCGAAAACTGTGTGCAAGATGATGGCTGGGCGACTCTGAGTTCGGTTGGAAGCGCGATGCGCAGCTTGGATTCGAGTTTTGATCACCGCACGTATGGTTGTCCCAATTTGCGGACGATGATTGGGAAGTTTCCCGATTTCCTTGAAGTTCGCGAGGAAAAGACCAACGGCGGAAACATGGTTGCATTTGTCAGGTATAAATGAGTTCAACTCAAGAAATCACGATTCGCGACACCGCGGCGCAGGCGCAGACGGCGGCGCAATCGCTGCCGCCCGCCGAGGATTTGCAGGACATGCAGGGCGAAAAGATGGTCCTCAACATGGGGCCGTCGCATCCGTCCACGCACGGCGTGTTGCGCATCGTGCTTGAACTCGACGGCGAGACCATCACCAAGGCGGTTCCCGACGTGGGTTATCTGCATCGCGGCGACGAGAAGATCGCCGAGAACATGACCTACACCCAGTTCATCCCGTACACGGATCGGCTGGATTATCTCGCGCCGCTGGCGAACAACGTCGCCTATGCGCTCGCGGTGGAAAAACTCCTCGGCATTCATGAGAAACTTCCGCCCCGATGCCAATATATTCGCGTCATCTGCGCGGAACTGGCGCGCATCTCGTCGCACCTGATCGGACTGGGGGCCTTCTCGATGGACGTGGGCGCGATGACCGTTTTCCTGCTCACGTTCACCGAGCGCGAAAAAATTTACAATCTCTGCGAAGCGCTCACCGGGGCGCGGTTCACCACGACGTACACGCGCATTGGTGGGGTGTCGCGAGACACGCCGCCCGGCTGGTGCGCCGCCGTGCGCCAGTTCACCAGGGAAGTGATCGTCAACATTGACGAGGTGGAACTGCTGTTGACGCGCAATAAAATCTGGGTGGACCGCACCCGGGACATCGGCGTAATTTCCAAGACCGACGCGATTGATTTTGGCTTGAGCGGACCGAACCTGCGCGGCAGCGGGGTGAGCCGTGATTTGCGCAAGGATCATCCGTATCTGTGCTACCGGGATTTGGAATTTGAAGTGCCGGTGGGCGAAGTGGGCGATTGCTACGATCGCTACCTGTGCCGCATCGAGGAAATGCGTCAGAGCGTGCGGATCATTCATCAGTGCCTCGATAAAATTCCGGGCGGTTTCGAGAACGAGTCAAAGGAGCCGGTCAATGTGGCCGATGGCAAAATCATTCTGCCGCCGAAGCAGAAGGTGCTGACGCGCATGGAGGAGTTGATCCATCAATTCATGCTGGTGACCGAAGGCGTGAATTGTCCGCCGGGCGAGATTTATTTCGGCCACGAAAATCCGAAAGGCGAATTGGGCTTTTACATTTACAGTCGGGGCGGCGGCACTCCGTATCGGATGAAAATTCGCAGCCCCAGCTTTGTAAATCTGAGTATTTTATCGCACCTGCTGCCGGGCCACATGGTGGGCGACACGGTTTCCATTCTTGGTTCGCTGGATTTTGTGATGGGGGAATGTGACCGATGAAACCCAGCAACCCTCAACGTGAGATTGTTCGCCGCGAGCCAACCATGAGTTTGTCATGAAAGCCACTGCTTTAACTCCCATTCCGAATGTGCTGCAACCACAAGGGAACTTTGCGATGACCCCGGCATTGGAAGCGGAAATTGACGAGGTCATTTCGCACTACCCGGTCAAGCGCAGCGCGTCGCTCATGCTGCTGCATGCGATGCAGGAGCATTTCGGCTGGATTTCACAGGAGGCCGTCGAATGGATTGCGCGCAAGCTGGGATTACCGCCGATCAACATTTACGAACTGTTGACGTTCTATCCGATGTTTCGGTTGCAGCCAGCCGGAAAATATCAAATCAAGGTCTGCCGCACGCTCAGTTGCGCGTTGGCGGGTTCAAAAAAACTTCACGAGCATTTTTGCGCCAAGCTGGGATTGGATCCGCACAAGCATGAAATCCAGACCACGCCGGACGGCAAATTTTCGGTCGAGTTCGTGGAATGTCTCGCCGGTTGTGGCGGTGCGCCGGTGATGATGTGCAACGAGGATTTTTACGAAGGCGTCAGCCATACCAAGGCAGATGAGATAGTTGCCCAATGCAAATGAACCGCTGAGACGCGGAGACGCAGAGAAAGAAATGAAGACAGAATTTACAAAATTAACCGAATTCGGGATTCCAGAAATGAATTCTGAAAATTGTGTTAATTCTGTCTTTAACTCAGCGCCTCTGCGTCTCGGCGGCGAAAAAATTCCGGGAAGATGGTTGCCCGACATGGATTTGAACCATGACAAACAGATTCAGAGTCTGTTGTGCTACCGTTACACCATCGGGCAAGCCGGAGCGTCCGACAGACTAAACGCTTCACCGGCCCAGTCAAGCCGCCGCGCCAGATTGTTCCGGGTGGCCCGGTGCGCGGTTGGCGCAACCTGGCCGATTTGTCGTCCATTGAATCACCAAGCTTTTGCTCTCCAGGGAGCTTTGAACTGAAATGTCGCAAGAATACCGACTGATCCTCAAACACGCTGATGAGCCAGGTTACACACCCGACATCGAATGTTATCTGCGGCACGGCGGCTACGCATCGCTCCAGAAGGCGCTGGCCATCAAACCGCTCGATTTACCCGACGGCAAAAAGAAATCGCCGCAGGAACAAATTCGCGACGACGTAAAACAGGCCGGATTGCGCGGTCGCGGCGGCGCGGGTTTCTCATGCGGATTGAAGTGGAGCTTCGTGGATCGCCGGAGTGGCAAGCCGATTTATCTCATCTGCAACGCGGACGAATCCGAGCCGGGCACGTTCAAAGACCGCCAGATCATCCACAAGGACCCGCACCAATTGATCGAAGGCATGATCATCTCGTGCTTCGCAAACGATGTGCATCTGGCGTACATCTACATTCGCGGGGAAATGCCGCAAGGCGCAAAACTGTTGAACGCGGCGTTGCGGGAAGCGCGGGTGAAAGGTTTCCTCGGCAAGAACATCCTCGGCAGCGGTTACGACCTGGAAATTCATGTGCATCGCGGCGCGGGCGCTTACATCTGCGGCGAGGAAACCGGTCTGATTGAATCGCTCGAAGGCAAACGCGCCTATCCGCGCATCAAACCTCCTTACTTCCCGGCGGTGCTCGGGCTTTACATGTGCCCGACCATCGTCAACAACGTCGAGACGCTCTGCAACGTGAAGCACATCGTGGCGATGGGCGCGGCGGAATACGCGAAACTCGGCACGCCGAACAATACCGGCACGCGCATCGTGAGCTTGAGCGGCCACGTTAAACGCCCCGGCTATTTCGAAATTGAAGTGGGCAAGGTGACGCTGGGCGAGTTGATCAATGATCCGAACTTCGGCGGCGGTCTGCGTGAGGGGCGGAAATTAAAGGCGATCATCCCCGGCGGTTCGTCCTCGAAAGTGCTGAAGGCGGGCGAGAAGTTCAAGCTGAAGCGCAAGGTGGACGGCAAGGACGTGGAACAGGAAGTGGATTTGTTGGACCTGCCCTACGATTTTGATTCGCTCTTGCAAGCTGGTACGATGTCCGGTTCGAGCGCCATCATCGTCATGGATGACCGCACGGACATTGTGGAAGTGCTGGCCAACATCAGCAAATTCTACGCGCACGAAAGCTGCGGCCAATGCACCCCCTGCCGCGAAGGTTCGCTCTGGATGAGCAAGGCGCTCCATCGCCTCACGCACGGCGAAGGCCGCAGGTCCGATGCGGATTATCTTGTGAAGATCGCCGACAACATTCCCGGTGGTCGCACGATCTGCGCGTTTGGCGAAGCGTGTTCGTGGCCGGTGCAAAGTTTCGTTGCAAAATTCAAAGATGAATTTGTCGCCAAAGGCGCGGCGGATGAAAAACGACGCACTCAAGAAAAAGCCGATTCAACGAAGAATTTAGCCACGGTCACGTCCGAGTAAAATGAAACGCAGAGGCGCCGAGACGCAGGGTTTTAGAGCCATCACCGAACAAGTGATCGGGGCTTGTATTGAAATTCACAAACATCTCGGTCCCGGTCTGCTCGAATCGGCTTACGAAGAATGTCTGTGCTATGAGTTGTCGGCATTGGAGATCAGTTTCGAGCGACAGAAAATGCTGCCGGTAAAAAACAAGACGGTCAGTTTGGATGGCGGGTACCGCCCTGATCTCGTTGTCGAAAATAAAATCATTTTGGAATTGAAGGCCGTGGAGAATCTGCTGCCGGTCCACGAAGCACAGTTGTTGATCTATTTGAAGTTGTCCGGATTGACGCTGGGTCTATTGATTAATTTCAACGTCCCGATTTTGAAGGACGGGATTAAACGAATCGTGAACAACTGCATTGATTTCTCTGCGTCTCTGCGTCTCTGCGGTGGAAGAAAGGAATTTCTCCTGTGACCACACCGGAAACAACCAAACCCACGCCGCCGCCGATCGAGAAGATCAAGATCAAGATTGACGGGCGCGAAGTCGAAGTGCCGAAGCTCTCGCCAGATTGGCAGGGCAAACCGGCGCCCACCACCATGTTGCAGGCGTGCCAAATGGTGCGCAATGACATCCCGCACTATTGCTATCACCCAAAGTTGCCCATCGCCGGCAATTGCCGCATGTGTCTCGTTGAGTTTGGCACCCCGGCGTTCGGACCAGATCGCAAACCCTTGCTGAACGCCGATGGCACGCCGGTGATCCGCAAGTCGCCGCGTCCGGCCATCGCCTGCGCCACGCCGATTTCGCCCGGCATGGAGATTTATACGCAGACTCCCGGCGTGAAACAGATGCGCGAGGGCGTGCTGGAATTTCTGCTCATCAATCACCCGCTCGATTGTCCGATTTGCGACAAGGCGGGCGAATGTAAGTTGCAGGAGTATTCGCTGGATTATGGTGAAAGCGCCAGCCGCCTGGCTGAACCGAAGGTACACAAGCCCAAGGCCGAGGACCTCGGGCCGCGCATTGTGCTGGATGCCGAGCGTTGTATCATGTGTTCACGCTGCATCCGGTTTTCTCGCGATGTGGCCGGCGACGACGCGTTGAGCTTTGTGAATCGCGGCAGCTACAGCACGTTGACCGCGTATCCCGGCAAACCGTTCGACAACAATTACACGCTGAACACGGTGGATATTTGCCCGGTGGGCGCGCTGACTTCAAAAGATTTTCGCTTTCAGATGCGCACCTGGTTTCTCAAGGAGACCAAGAGCATTTGCACGAGTTGCGCCACGGGTTGCAACATTCTCATCGGTTCGCGGGAAGGAAAAATTCATCGCTACACCCCGCGCGAAAATGACGGCGTGAACGGCCCGTGGATGTGTGATGCCGGACGGTTGAATTACAAATGGATTCATCGCGAAGACCGGTTGAAGGACGTGCTGGTGCGCGGTGAGAAATCCACCTGGACCACCGCGCTCAGTGAAATTGCCGAGAAGCTGAAACAAGCGCCATCTGGATCGGTGGCCATTGTCGCTTCAGCCCGACAAACGAACGAGGAATTGTGGCTGTTGAGCAAACTGAAGGCGAAGCTCGGCGCGATCAGCGATTCCATTCCGCGCATCGGCAAAGGTGATCGTTTGCTGTTGGATGCGGACAAAAATCCGAACACCAACGGCGCCCGGCTCACGGGCATCAGTTTCACGGAAATGGGCATCAACCTCGTGAAGATTGCCGAGGGCATTGCCAGTGGGACGATCAAGACGCTGATCGTGTTCGGGGAGGATTTGTTGATGCATTCGGTCGAGAGCGACCAACTGGGCGCGAAAGAACTCACCAGCGAAGTGGTGCAGGAACATGGCCTTACGGCGGAGTTGCTCGGCAAACTCGACACGCTCATCGTGAGCGACATTTTGCCGAACGCGACGGCAAAGTATGCGCATTACGTTTTGCCCGGCTGCGCTCATGCCGAGAAACGGGGTTCATTCACGAATCGTGAAGGTCGGGTGCAGCGTTTCATGCAGGCGATCCAGCCGCCGGGCGACGCGCGCGCCGAATGGGATTTTTTACACGATTTGGTTTACAACGTCACCGGACGCAGTGGTTTTCAAACCATCGAGGGGCTGTTCAATGAGATGGCGAAGGATGTCTCCGCGTTCAACAGTTTGACCTGGGCGGGACTGGGGGACTCGGGGGTGACAATCGAAATTTGATTGGCGATAGTACCCGCGCATGGATGTGAAGTTTGAATTGCCATTTCAAGTAAACGCTGACGAAGCGCGGCAGGCGCAGGAATGATTTGTAATGACGACTTGGTTTAACAGTTTGGATGCCACGACACAGATGGTGCTGTTCACCGTGCTGAAGGCGATCGTGGGTTTCGCCATCTTGATGACGATGGTGGCCTACACGGTGTTGCTGGAACGGCGCTTGTGCGCTTGGGTGCAGGATCGGCTTGGGCCAAACCGGGTCGGTCCGTTCGGGCTGTTACAACCCGCGGCCGATGGCATCAAAGCGTTCTTCAAGGAGGAATTTACCCCCGCTCACGTGCGCAAGGTGTTTTTCGTGCTGGCGCCAATGATTGCGCTCGCTCCGGCGATTTTGAATCTCGCCATCATTCCGTTTGGCTCGACGCTGGGGCAACAACCCATGGTGTTGGCCGATCTCAACATTGGCATTCTCTACACGTTCGGCATTGTGTCGCTCGGTGTTTACAGTCTGGTGCTGGCCGGGTACGCGAGTAATTCCAAGTTTCCCTTCCTGGGGGGCATTCGCTCCAGCGCGCAACTCATCTCCTACGAGATTGCGATGGGCATGAGCGTGATTCCGGTCTTTCTTTACGTGGGCGATTTGAACCTCAGCGCCATCATCGCCGCGCAAACGGGAACACAACTCGGTTTCCTCCCCAATTGGTTGGTGATCCAGAATCCGATGACCTTTCTGGCTTTCTGTCTGTTTCTGATCGCGTCGTTCGCGGAAACCAACCGCACGCCCTTCGATCTGCCCGAGGCCGAACAGGAGCTGGCTGGCGGTTACAACATCGAATACAGCTCGATCAAATTTGCGATGTTTTTCATGGGCGAATACGCGAACATGATTCTGGCCTCGGCCATGATGGTGACGCTGTTTTTTGGCGGCTGGACGCTGCCGTGGTTCGGGCTGGATCAACCGGCGTCCACGTTGTCGGGGGGTGTTTTGCACATCGCAATTTTCCTGGCCAAAGTTTTCGCTTTCCTGGTGCTCTTCGTTTGGGTGCGCTGGATGTGGCCGCGTTTTCGTTACGATCAATTGATGGATCTCGGCTGGCGCCGGATGATTCCGGTGGCTTTAGTCAACATCGTGATCACAGCCATTTGGTTGTGGTGGAGGAGCCTAAAATGAGAGCAAAGGCAACAACTCAAACGCGTGTTAACCGTCGGGTGTTTGGCTTTGGCCTAACGCAGGCTGGAACGCCGTTTCTCTCATTAGCGCCCAGCTTCAGCTGGGTGTTAACGATTCGAGATAACGCAAAAACCGTTTTAACGGTTTTTCAGATCGGGAGTAGAGCCGAATATTGCCCATGACCAACCTATGCCACTCCATTCCTACACGCGTTGTTGGTTGCACATGGTTTGGGCAACAATCGAGCGGCGTCCGCTTTTGCCAAAACCGGCGGCAGCAAGGTTGTCAGCGCATTTGCACGAGCATGCCCACAAGAAAGGCATCTACATGAAGATCAACTTTGTCAATGCTGACCACACCCACGTGTTGGTGGACTTGCCCGTCGGCAAGGCGATTGATGAAGTAGTGCAATTGCTAAAAGGTGAATCATCGCACTGGGTGAACGAAAGCAACCTGATTGCAGGCAAGTTCGGGTGGCAACGCGGTTATGGTGCTTTTTCCGTTTCCCATTCCGGAGTGAACGAAGTGTGCGCTTATATCGCTCGACAGGAAGAGCATCACCGGAAAAAGACTTTCTCCGAAGAATTAAGGCAATTTGTCGAACGCTATGGATTAGCATGGCAAGAGGAGGAAAACCGTTGAAACGGGTTTTCCAACTGGGCCTCGAACCCACCCGGCTGAAGCCGGGTGCTATTGAGATTTGAAATGATCATTGAGCGCAAACCTTTGAGTCTCTGGGAACGGCTTTACCTGCCCGCCATCATTGGCGGCTTCAAAGTCACACTGCGTCACTTCTTCAAGAAGAAGGTGACCATGCAATATCCCGAGGAAAAATGGGTGGTGCCCGCCGGGTATCGCGGTGCGCCTTATCTGGTGCGCGATCAGGAGGGCAGCACCAAGTGCGTGAGCTGCCAGCTCTGCGAATTTGTCTGTCCGCCCAAGGCGATCAAAATCACGCCGCCCGGTCCGGCGGGAGAACTGGCGGATCGTCCGAATGCGGAGAAAATGCCGAAGGAATTCGAGATCAACATGTTGCGTTGCATCTTCTGCGGCTTCTGCCAGGAAGTCTGCCCGGAAGAAGCCATCTTTCTGCAAAAGGATTATTCCCTGACCGGCACGAACCGGAAGGAAATGATTTACAACAAGGAACAGCTCCTTGACCTGGGCGGCACCCACGCCGGCGTCCAGAAATGGAAGCACAAATTGGAAGAAGCCCGGGCGCAGGAAGATTTTCCGGTGAAGGTCTAGGCAACCACGAATGGACACGAATCAACACGAATCCGCTTTAGCCCAGGTTTCCAAGCCTGCGGTATCGCCGATCTCCAAATTGGCGGCGGGTGGGGTCGTGTGCATGGTGCTAAATTTTGCGAGCGGCTTCACGGCGAGTGCGGTCATTCTCCCTTTTGAAAACCAATACGTCGAGCCGTTTTACACACCAAAAGCAGAAGTCGTGTGGGCGGCGACCAATTCACTGCCTTCGTCCATTCGGATCTTCAAAGTCATTCCCGCAAACTATTCCACCGTGGCGCTTTCAAATCTGACGCTGCTCGGAGGCAAAGCCGATGCGAAGCGCGGTTGGATGAGTTTCTATCAGGTGATGGATGAGCCGCAGAAACTCGAAGGCGTTCCCGACAAGGCACGGGCCTTTGAGTTGGGAACAAATCTGCTGACAAGGCTAGAGATTCCGTTGACCGAATTGGAAAGAGAGGGGCAACGCTTGAAAGCTGGGTATCGTCCTGGTTGGCGGGGTCGTTTTGACAAGACTACGCGCACGCATGTCAATGAGCCTTGCGTGATGGGCGTGGGGTTTCGCCGGGTTTTGGATGGCCTTCTCTGCTACGGCCAGCACGTGGACATGCAGTTCGAGAGTCAGGAAACATTAACCCACCTCGAAGTAAAATGGCATGGGCTGTCGCCGGCGGGCAGCCATGATGCTGCAAGTCCTGAACAAATTATCGCCTGGATCAAGGAAGGTCGCACACGGGCGCATCCGATTGAAACAACCGGTTCGCGGTGGATCAAGACCGCCGACATCAAACGGGTGGTGATTCGAAACATACAAGTTGTTTACGATGCGGGACCAAATCATGGGTTGTTCGATTCGCCTCCCAGATATTTGTATCCTTATGCGGGTTTGTTGGCGGAAATCGAGTTTTCGCCGGGTGATGTGGAAACCCTCGGGCTTTCCTGCCCGATCACCAAAGCCGCAATGTGCGGACTGAGCCGAAAGCCGGCGGAGTTCAATATATTGCCAAGAGATTTCAACGGAACTCCACGAGTGCCGGAGGGCGGCGAGTAAGTTATGCAGGAAATCCTTTTCTATTTTTTCGCGGCGTTGACGCTGATTTTCGGCGCGCTGGTTATCGCAAATCCGTTCAGCCGTAATCCGGTCACGAGCGCGATGTTCCTCGTGCTCACGATCATCTCGCTGGCGGGGTTGTTCGTGTTGCTGCACGCGTTCTTCCTCGCGGCCGTGCAGGTGCTGGTTTATGCGGGCGCGGTCATGGTGCTGTTCCTATTCGTCATCATGTTGCTCGATTTGAAGGAAGAAGAGCGCCGCAAGATCAAGCTAACGGGATTGGTTGCGGGATTGGTCTCCGTCGGTGCAATTGTCGCCATCTTCGTCCGCTCCTTGCTCGCAACGAAGCCGAGCGAGAATTTGCCCGCCCCGACCGTTGTCGGCGACACCGCCACGCTCGGCAAGATGCTGTTCACGAATTACCTGTTGCCGTTTGAAATCGTTTCCATCCTGCTCCTCGTGGCGATGGTTGGCGTGATTCTCCTGAGCAAAAAGGATCTAAAATAGCCGCAAAAGAACGCAAAGAACACATAGATGAATTCAGAAAAGACCATCAATGATTTGTGCGACATCGTCAGGCAGACCGCCTACGACATCCACGTCTATCATGCAAATGGTCATTTGGAAAAAGTTTATGAAAATGCTTTGGCGAATCGCTTGGGTAAGCTCGGGCTCGATGTGAAGCAGCAGCACCCGCTCAAAGTTCACGATGAAGACGGAACGGTGATCGGCGACTATCTCGCGGACTTGTTTGTGGACAATCAGCTGATTGTTGAACTGAAGGCGGCCAAGGCCATTGCAGACGAGCATGTCGCTCAAATTCTCGGTTACTTGAAAGCATCCCGGATTGAACACGGGTTGCTAATCAATTTCGGTTCATATTACTTCCAGATTCGGAAGTTCGTATTGAGCCAAGGCAAGGCAATTGAAGAGGGTGTGAGCCAGTTGGCCTGTCTCATGCCCTTTATCTCTGCGCTCTTTGCGTTCTCTCGTGGCTAAAAGAAAATGAATGTTGGTTTAGAACATTATTTGATCGTCAGCGCGCTGTTGTTCGCGCTGGGGCTGCTCGGCGTCATCACGCGGCGCAATCTGCTTGTGATGTATATGTCGCTGGAGTTGATGCTCAACGCGGCGAACCTCGCGCTCGTCGCCTTTTCGCGGTTCAATGACAATCTCAACGGCCAGGTGATGGTGTTCTTCATCATCACGGTGGCGGCGGCGGAAGTGGCCGTTGGGCTGGCGCTCATCGTCGCGCTCTATCGCAAGCGCCAGTCTGCGCACGTGGAAGACCTGACCTCGATGAAATACTGATGCACAACGGAACCAGCAACCGCAGAGACGCAGAGACGCAGAGTTTTAATGAACTCACGGAGCGTGTCATTGGTGCTTGTATCGAGATTCATCGCGCGCTTGGCCCGGGACTCTTGGAATCCGCTTACGAAGAATGCCTTTGCCACGAGCTTTCGGTCGCTGGCGTCAAGTTTGAGCGGCAGAAGCCACTGCCAGTTCATTACAAGGCCGTGAATCTAGACTGTGGCTATCGTTTGGACTTGGTTGTAGAGCAGAAGTTAATCGTTGAGTTGAAAGCCGTGGAAAACCTTCTTTCCATTCACGAAGCACAAGCGCTGACTTACTTGAAGTTATCAGGCTTGACGCTCGGCCTGCTGATTAACTTTAACGTGCCAGTATTGAAAGCTGGCATCAAACGCATCGCAAACAATTTTCAGGACTCTGCGTCTCCGCGTCTCAGCGGTGAATTACGACTTTGATGAAATACGAAGTTTTACCTTGGGTGATTCTGTTCCTGCCGCTCGTCGCGGCGGGCATCATCACTTTGTTCACACTGAAGAACGAGAAGGTCAGCGCCACATTGTCCATTACGGCGATTGTCGCGGGTTTTGTTCTCACATTGGCGCTTATCAAGTTCGGTGGTTGGGAAGCGCGCGAACTTTCCGTCAACTGGCTTTCCATTGGCAGCCTCAACGTGGACTTCGGTCTCAAGCTCGATGCGCTCAGTCTGATGATGTTGCTCATCGTCACCGGTGTGGGCAGCGCGATTCACATCTATTCTTACGGCTACATGCAACACGACCCGGGCTTCTCGCGCTTCTTCGCGTGCCTGAGCCTGTTCACGTTCTCGATGCTTGGCATCGTGCTCGCGAATAATTTTCTCCAGATGTTCATCTTCTGGGAACTGGTCGGCGTATCGTCCTACCTGCTCATCGGCTTCTGGTTCGAAAAACCCAGCGCGGCGGACGCAGCGAAGAAGGCGTTCATCACCAATCGGCTGGGTGATTTCGGGTTCATTCTTGGAATTTTGACGCTCTGGTTTTGGTGCAGTTCACTCAACTTTACCGACATCAGCCACGGTCTGGTGGATTGGAAGGGACCGCACTGGTTTCTAACCGGCGCCGGCCTCCTGATCTTCTGCGGCGCGGTCGGCAAATCCGCGCAATTTCCGCTGCACGTCTGGCTGCCCGACGCGATGGAAGGCCCGACGCCCGTCAGCGCGCTCATCCATGCCGCGACGATGGTGGCAGCCGGCGTTTACATGTTGTGCCGCGTGTTCTTCATCTTCACGCCCGACGCGCTCACCGTCATCGCGTGGATCGGCGGATTCACCGCGTTGCTGGCCGCGCTCATTGCTGTCCAACAGAACGACATCAAACGCATCCTCGCCTACTCGACGCTTTCGCAACTCGGCTACATGGTCATGGCCGTCGGCCTCGGCGGTCCGACGCCCGCGATGTTCCATCTCACCACGCACGCGTTTTTCAAAGCGCTACTGTTCCTCGGCGCCGGCTCAGTCATCCACGCGATGCACCACGAGCAGGACATCTGGAAAATGGGCGGCCTGCGCAAGAAAATGCCGGTGACCTTCTGGACGTTCATGGTCGGCACGCTGGCGTTGGCGGGCGTCTGGCCGTTGAGCGGTTTTTTCTCGAAAGATGCGATTCTGGCTGCCGCGCATGAGCACAGCCTGCCGTTGTTCATCCTAGGCGTCGCGGTGGCGGGATTGACCACGTTTTACATGTTCCGGTTGGTGTTCGTGACGTTCTTCGGCGCGGCCAAGTCGCACGATGTGGATCATGCCCATGAATCACCCGGCGTCATGGTCTGGCCGCTGCGCCTCCTCGCCATTCTGAGCATTGTCGGCGGAGTGATTGGGATTGAAGCTCTGTTCGCTGGCGCATTGAAACCGGCGAGCGAACATCCGCATGGCTTGCTGGCGCAATTACTCTATCCGTTCCAACACGCACCCGTTGCGGCCTTCAGCGGTTTGGGAGTGTTTGCGGTTGGCCTGTTCGCGGCGTGGAAGCTCTACGCCAATGCCAAGACCGATCCATTGCCCGGAAAACTTGGTGCATTGTCCCGTGCGATGGCGAACCGATTTTACTTCGATGAAATTTACGAGGCCACGGTCATCCGTTTCCACGATGGTCTCGCGGCGGTCGCCAATTTCATTGATCGTTGGATCGTGGAAGGTTTTTGCATCAACCTCGTGCGCGGTGGAATGGATTTGACGGGCCGCGGGTTACGGCTCGTCCAGACCGGCAATCTCCAGACCTACGCCTTCCTGTTCGTGCTCGGCGTGGCCGTGGTGCTGTGGTTTGTTTTGGGAAAATAAGATGAAGCATTTTAACCTCAGAGTCGCAGAGTCGCAGAGTCGGGAAAGGAAAAAACTTTCTCTGCGTCTCCGCGCCTCTGCGGTTCAATCAAGATGACGATTTTAAGTTTAATTTTCATTCTGCCGTTGCTCGCCGCGCTGGCGCTGGCGTTTGCGCCGCGCAATGCCGCCTTCCTCCCGCGCGCCGTCGCCGTGGGCGTGACGTTCATCACGATGCTGCTGGCCCTTGTGATGTTCTGGCAGTTCAACGCCGCCGTTCCAGATGCGAACGGCTATCGGTTTGTCAGCACCATTCCGGGGTTGGGAGCGGAAGCGTTGGGCATCGCCTGTCGGTTGGGCGTGGATGGTTTGAACATTGGCCTGGTGTTGATGGGCGCGATTGTGGCGTTCGCGGCGGCGTGTTGTGCGTTTGAGATCAAATCGCGCGAAAAGGAATTTTACATTCTGCTGCTCGTAATGACCGGCGGCATTCTCGGCGCATTCATGTCATTGGACCTGTTCTTCTTCTACTTCTGTCATGAACTGGCGTTGGTACCCACATTCATCATGATTGGCGTTTGGGGCCGTGGCGAACGAAAGAATTACGCGACGTTTCAGATCACGCTTTACCTGAGCTTCGGCGCGTTGCTGGCGTTGATTGGGCTTATTGCGTTATATCTGCAAATGCCGGCGGACGGGCGCACGTTCGATATTCCCACGCTCACCCAGTATTTCGCTGAACATACGATGGCGTTGAACGCGCAGAACTTCATCTTTCCGCTGTTGCTGTTCGGCTTCGGCATTCTGGTGTCATTGTGGCCGTTTCATTCGTGGGCGGCGTTGGGTTACAGTTCGGCCCCGAGCGCCACGGCTATGTTGCATGCGGGGGTCTTGAAAAAATTCGGCCTTTACGGTTTGATTCGCGTGGCGTTGCCGATGATGCCGGAGGCGACGCGCGGTTGGATGACCATTCTCGCGTGGTTGTGTTTGGGTAACATTCTCTACGTCGGTTGGGTGGCAATTCGTCAGAAAGATTTGAATCTGCTCTATGGCAACTCAAGCGTGGCGCACATGGGTTTCGTGTTTCTGGGGATTGCAAGTTTGAATCTCATCGGCGTGACGGGTGCGGTGGTGATCATGGTGGCGCACGGTTTTCTTGCGGCGCTGACGTTTGGTTTGAGCGGCTTCATTTACCATCACACCGGCACCTTGGTGATGAGTGAACTGGGCGGGCTGGCGCGCAAGATGCGTTTCATTGGGGTCGGGATTGTCATGGCCGCAATGGCGGGTTGCGGTTTACCAGGTTTTCTAAATTTTTGGGGTGAAATTACGGTGTTCTTCGGCGTCTGGACGGAGCCGGCGTTGCGGGTGGTGGTCGTGCTGGCGATTTGGGGGGCGCTGATCATCGGCGCGGTTTACATGTTGCGCGCCGTGCGAACGGTCATGCACGGTCCGCTGGACGAAACTCGCGCTTATGCGTCCAACGTGGGCGACGCCACTCTCTGGCGTAAACTACCCTACGCATTGTTAATTGCCAGCCTCTTGGCGTTTGGCTTTTTTCCGCGTTTGCTGACGGAAAAAATCAAACCGGTGACGGAGCAGATTGTCGGCATGGCGACGGCGATTCGCATCGGCACTGATTCCGGTCCGGCGATCATCGCCGGGAATCCGATCCAACCAACCGCGCAACTTCAATCTACTGGAGACAAATGAGCATGCCCGATTACGAAAAGCTCGGCGTGTTCTACTTGGGGCGGCGCTACGATCTGCAGCAAAAGCGGGCGCAATCCGATCTGATACTTTACGAGTCAAAAAACCTCGTGACGCATGGTCTGGTCGTCGGCATGACGGGCAGCGGCAAGACCGGACTTTGCTTTGATTTGATTGAGGAAGCCGCGATTGATGGCATTCCGGCCATCGTCATTGATCCGAAAGGCGACCTGGGCAATCTGCTGCTGACCTTTCCCGATTTGCAACCGCAGGATTTCGCGCCGTGGATCAACGACGATGACGCACGGCGACAGGGGCTGGGCGTGGAGGCATTTGCCGCGCAACAAGCCGCGCTTTGGAAAAAGGGATTGGCCGCGTGGGAACAGGATGGCGAACGCATTCGTCGGCTGCGCACCGCGGCGGATTTTACCATTTATACGCCCGGCAGCAGTGTGGGCCTTCCGGTTTCCATTTTGAAATCATTCGCCGTGCCACCCCCGGAAATTTTGGAGGACGGCGAATTATTGCGCGAGCGCGTCAGTTCCACGGTGACTGGCTTGCTGGGCTTGGTGGGCATCAATGCCGATCCAGTCAAAAGCCGCGAAAGCATTCTATTGAGCAACCTGCTTCAAGACGCGTGGGCCAAGGGGCGCGATCTCGATTTGGCGGCGCTGATTCAAGCGGTGCAAAACCCGCCCGTGCAACGCGTCGGGGTGCTGGAACTCGAAGCGTTCTATCCGGCCAAGGAACGTTTCGAACTGGCGATGCAACTTAACAACCTGCTCGCTTCGCCCAGTTTTGCCACCTGGATCGAAGGTGAGCCGCTCGACGTTGGGAATTTTTTGCATACGGCAACTGGCAAACCGCGCGTCGCCATTTTTTCCATTGCGCATCTGGGAGATTCCGAGCGGATGTTTTTTGTCACGTTGTTGCTCAATCAAGTGTTGAGCTGGATGCGCAGTCAGTCCGGCACGAACAGCCTGCGGGCGTTGGTGTACATGGATGAAATTTTTGGCTACTTTCCGCCCGTCGCGAACCCGCCGTCGAAGTCGCCCTTGCTTGCGCTGCTCAAGCAGGCGCGCGCGTTCGGCGTCGGAGTGGTGTTGGCTACTCAAAATCCCGTGGATCTGGATTACAAGGGCCTGGCCAATATCGGCACCTGGTTCATCGGACGACTGCAAACGGATCGGGATAAGGCCCGCGTGTTGGAAGGTTTGGAAGGCGCCGCGGCAGGGCGCGGTGCGCGTTTTGATCGGAGTGCCATGGAGGAAACCCTGGCCGGCCTGGGGAATCGCGTTTTTCTGATGCATAGCGTGCATGACGAGGGAACGGAAATTTTTGAATCGCGTTGGGCCATGGCCTATTTGCGCGGGCCACTCTCACGTTCACAAATCAAGATGTTGATGGAGGCGCATCGGGATGCCGCCTCTCCGAAAGCCGCACCGCAACCAAGCCCGGTTGCCGCAACAGCGGTTGCCGCGCTTACACCTGCTTCCGCGCGGCCAGTCCTGCCGCCACAAGTTGCTCAATTTTTCGTTCCGTTGCGTGGCGGAATTCCGGGAGGGCACACCCTGGTTTATCAACCACGATTGCTGGGCGTGGCCCAGGTGCGTTACGCGGATACGAAGTTGAAGATTGATTTGTCGCAAGATTTGCTGGCAATAACGGAAATCACCGACAACGCCGTGCCGGTGGAATGGGCGAATGCCGAAACGCTAAACCTCGCGGTCAATGATTTGGAAAAAAATCCCATAGCCGCCGAATTTGTGCCCTGTGCCTCAGCCGCCAGCCAGGTGAAGAATTACGTTGGTTGGGCCAAGGACTTTACCGCTTGGATTCAGGGCGATCGCCGGCTGGCCTTGCTGCGATCGCCCGGCACGCGTGAGGTATCCAAGCCGGGTGAGACGGAACGCGAATTTCGCATCCGGTTGCAGCAAGTGGCCCGTGAATCGCGCGATGCGGCGGCGGAAAAGTTGCGCCAGAGATACGCACCCAAGCTGGCCGCGTTGCAAGAGCGCGTGCGTCGCGCCGAAGCCGCCAAGGCGCGGGAAGCCGAGCAGGCGCAGCGCGCGAAGTTCGATACAGTGATTTCTTTCGGCTCGACGTTGCTGGGTGCGTTTCTCGGCAGGAAGGCGGTGTCCGCTGGAACGATTGGCAAAGCGGCAACGACCATGCGCAGCGCCGGGCGCGCCATGAATCAGTCGGGCGATGTGACTCGAGCGCAGGAAACGGTCGAAGCGTTGCAGCAGCAGCACCGTGACCTCGAAGCCCAGTTCAGAGCGGAGGCGGAAGCCGTGGGTGCTGGAGTTGATCCGGCGACGGAAGTTTTGGAAACCTTGGAGCTGCGCCCGACGCGGACGAATATCAATGTCCGTCTGTTGGCGCTTGTTTGGTTGCCGTTCAGTCGTGATGCGGCGAGGATTTTGAATCCCGCTTACTGACCCGTGGACGGAGTTGGTTGGAAGCATTGAACGTGTGGCGCCGCGCCGCGGAGTAGTAATGATTTTATTCAAAATATGAATCTGTCTTTGATCAGTCTGGAAATGATGGTGGTGGCCCTGGGCCTCCTGATTTTGCTGGTGGACCTGTGGTTGTCGCCCGAGCGCAAACGGCAGTTGGGTTATCTCGCCGCCGCTGCGTTGGCCCTGTTGTTCGTGAATACGTTCACCGCGCACAGCAGTTGTGCTCTGAGTGGTGAGGCGTTTGGCGGCATGTTTGTGCAGGACGGACTTTCAGTTTTCTTCAAACGCATGTTCCTACTCGCGGCCATCATGGTTTTGATTTTCGCCGTGGAATATGCGGATCGCGTTGCCGTGGGTATTTCGGAGTATTACGCGCTGATTCTGTTCGCGTTGACGGGGATGTTGTTCGCGGCCTCGGCCAATAATCTGGTGCTGCTGTACGTCGCGATTGAACTGATCACGGTGACGTTTTTTGTGCTGGTCAGTTTTACGCGCGGGAGGGTGACCGCATTGGAGGCAGGCGTCAAATACCTGATCATCGGAGCGCTCTCCTCGGCATTCATGGTGTATGGCCTGGCGCTGGTTTGGGGGATCACCGGAAAGCTCGACTTTAACGAACTGGCCATGGTATCGGAACAGTATCTCAGCAACCGGGTGTTCCAGGCGGGCGTGCTGCTGGTGTTGGTGGGGATCGGATTCAAAATTGTGGCGTTTCCCTTTCAGATCTGGGCGCCGGATGTTTACCAAGGCGCGCCGGCGCCTTCCGCCACTTTCCTCGCGTTCGGATCGAAGACCGCCGGCTTTGTTTTGTTGTTGCGCTTCCTGTTCGGCGCCGTTCCTGCCATGACGATTCATTGGGAGAAACTATTGCTGGTCATTTCCGCGGTGACAATTTTGTACGGCAACCTGGGGGCGTTGCCGCAACGGAATCTGCAACGCCTGCTGGGGTATTCCAGCATCTCACATGCGGGTTATCTGTTGTTGGGCGTGGCCGCACTCACGAGCGCGGGACAGGCAGCGGTGCTTTATTATTTGGGCGGCTATCTTTTCACCACGCTTGCAGCTTTCGCCGTGATTGTTGCCGCGTTACGACATCTCGGAACGGAAGACATTGGTGGCCTGGCCGGATTGCATCGTCGCTCGCCCTTGTTGGCGGCCACGTTGGCGCTGGCGATGATTTCTCTGGCGGGGATTCCGCCGCTGGTGGGCTTCTTCGGAAAATTTCTACTGCTCAAAGCGGTTATCGAGCGCGGGGCCGATCATCACGGTTACTATTATCTCGCGTTTGTCGCGCTCGTGGGTGTGGTCATTTCGCTCTATTATTACTTTGGCGTAGTGAAAGCGATTTACTTCAGCCAGAGTGCCGACGAAACCACGCCCATCGTGGTGTCGTGGCCGTTGAAGGCCGCCGCATGTTTTTGCATTGTTGGGATGTTCTGGTTGGGAACGGCGCCGAATGGTTTATTAAACGTCACGCGCCGCGCGGTTGGCACTTTGGCCGGAGTGGAATAACCGCAATTCGTTCAATTGGCGGAGTAATCCAACCGCAGACGGTTTCTACCAAAAGGACCGCGTTTTTCCGCAGGCTTGCATTATTAATTCTGGATTCGAGCGGAATCGCGGGACGATTTGTTCAAACCCGGTTCCGAAAGTAAGCGATGGTTTCGGCGATGCCCTTTTCCAGGGGCACTTGCGGTTGCCATTGCAAAAGTTTGCGTGCTTTGCGGATGTCGGGTCGTCGTTGCTTCGGATCATCTTGGGGCAGCGGTTTGAAGGTGATCGGGCTGCGCGCCTTGGTTGCCTTGAGGATGGCGCGCGCGAATTGCAACATGGTCATCTCACGTGGATTGCCAATGTTCACGGGTAAATGGTGATCACTCATCATCAGCCGGTAGATGCCTTCGATCAGATCCGATACGTAGCAAAAACTGCGCGTTTGTTTGCCCGTGCCGAAGATGGTGATTGGTTGACCGGTGAGTGCCTGACTGACAAACGCCGGAACGACGCGCCCATCATCCAAGCGCATGCGTGGCCCATAAGTGTTAAAAATGCGCACGATCCGAGTTTCCAGTTGGTAGGTCCGATGGTAGCCCATGACTAAAGCTTCCGAGAAGCGTTTGGATTCGTCGTAACAACCGCGCGGACCGATCGGATTGACGTTGCCCCAGTAATCTTCCGTTTGCGGATGAACGGCGGGGTCGCCATATACTTCCGAGGTTGAAGCGGTTAAAAGGCGCGCTTGTTTGCGGCGCGCCAGTTCCAGCGTTTGGTAGGTGCCAAACGAGCCGACCTTGAGGGTTTCAATGGGAATTTGAAGGTAGTCAATCGGACTGGCTGGCGAGGCGAAATTCCAGATGTAATTTATCGGGCCAGCGATGGAGATCGGGCGACAAATGTCCTGTTTGATCAGGCGAAAATTCCGGTTGTTCCGCAGATGCGTGAGATTGGTTCGGCTGCCGGTAATGAAATTATCAATGCCGATCACGCGGTGGCCGTGCGCCAACAGTAAATCGGTCAAATGCGAACCGAGGAAGCCAGCAGCGCCGGTAACGATGGAGACCAAGGGTTGGGATTTCATGGGCGGATTAAACCGTAGTAGCGGGAAGGAGGGGTGACGTTATTTGGCCCCGGAGCCTTGGAACACTGCCGGAATGGTGCGTAATAAAATTTTGAGGTCCAGCCAGAGTGACCAATTATCTATGTACTCCAGGTCCAAACGCACCCAGTCCTCAAATTTTTTTATTTCATTGCGACCGCTCACTTGCCACAAACACGTCAGACCGGGTTTGACGCTCAATCGGCGGCGGTGCGCCATGTCATGAATGCGCTTGGTTTCATCCACCGGCAGCGGCCGCGGCCCCACCAGGCTCATTTCGCCGCGCACGACGTTGAATAGTTGGGGAAACTCATCAATGCTGAACTTGCGCAGCCAGCGACCAATGGGCGTGATGCGCGGATCCTTGGTCAGTTTGAAAACCGGGCCCGACATTTCATTCATGGCCGCAAGCTCGTGTTTGATCTGCTCGGCGTTCGTGACCATGGTGCGAAATTTGTAAATGGTGAAGGGAGCGCCGTTCAAACCGGAGCGTTGTTGTTTGAAAAAGACTGGACCAGGTGAAGTCAGCTTGATCAACAATGCGACAAACGCCAGCGGAAGGAACAGGATGAGCAACAACAGCGATGCGCCAATAAAATCGACAACCTCTTTCATTTTACCCTGCCAGGAGACTTCCGGGGTGGAGCGGAAAACCAGCATGGGGCGGCCATAAAAATCGTCCATGGTCGTGGTGGAAATTTGCGTTTTGAAGAAGTCGGCGACGAGCCAAACCTCGACGCCCTCCAATTCGCAAGCATGCACCACCATTTCAGCACGATCAAAGAGCGAATGTCGCGAGCTTAAGATGACGCCATTGACGGCATGCTCGTGTAGTAGCGTAACCAGTTCCTCCTGTTGAAGTTCGTTCAAATCCAGTTCGGCAATGATTTCCACACCGGATTCGGGCCGCTGCTGGATTATTTGACGGATGCGTTCCGTTTCCATTTTGGTGCCGAGAAGGAGAAAATGGCGGCGAAACTGGTTTTGACCATACCGGCTTTGGGCCGCGAGCTTAAGTAATTCCTCTTTGAGCAGAACCAGACAAAAGGCAATCACGCCAAACTCAATGGGCACCAGCCGGGCGATCAGCAGGCGTGAAAAGAACAGGGCCAGCGTCAGTCCCAATGAAATGAAGAGGCAACCCTTGAAGAGCGCCCAGATCAAACTTTTTCTGGAACTCATCAGGGAGCGGTCGTAGAACCCCTGGAATTCCAAAACCAACGGCGATACCGGAATCAGGATCAGGTAGTGCCAGAAAAACACTCCAAAAGGGGCAATCGGCGGTTGTCCCAGAGTGACGGTGACAAAGTCGGAAGCTCGGAATTCGTAAGCCAGCCAGAAACTGGCGGCGAAGATGCAAGCGTCCAGCAACTGGCTGATTTGCATCCGCATTTGGCGATCGCGTCGAAGCATGGTGAGAAAATTCGATTCGAGTTTAGTTGGCGCGCGCCAAGGCTTGGGGTTGGCCGTGAACGAGCTGGAACTCCGGCACGGCGGCGGCGATCAATTTTTTCATGCGTTCGTAGGTGGCATCTTCCTGTCCCGGCGGACAGACGGCAAAAAAAGTGATGTACGCCCAGCGTTCCAGAACTCCGGTGGTTAGCAATGTTCGCGCCATGGACCACATGTGCTTTTTGCCGTCAGGATCGGCGCTCATGTTTTTATCGGAGACATACCAATAGACATAAACGCCGCCCGCGCGGACGGGTTGACCATCTTGCGTGAACGTGCCGGACAGTTTCAATTTAATGACGGACAGATCATAGGGTGCCGGCTTTTCAATTGGGATGGTTGCGATTTCAGTTGAATCAATGCTCCATCCCGCACCAGTCAGACAGAATTGCGGTTTGTGCATGCTGGTGCGGTCCTCGCCCATCAAGACCACATTGGCGCTAACGGAAAATTTATCGGGCGCGAGATACTGGCGCTGACCATAACAGGTATCCTTTGGCAGGGTGTTGGTGACAATTTCACTCTGCGGAATCCATTCGGAAGAGTAGTCCAATACATCGGGAGGCAGCACGACCTCGACGTTGCGGCTGCCGGGAATCGGCCGGGTCTTCACGCCCGGCTCACCCAGGCGTTGAATGGTTTTATAGCGTGCCAATCCAATCGCCGCACCGCCAATAAGCAGCGCCGTGATGCCTGCAAGATAATACTTGGTTCGGTTCATGGCTGGTTGTATGGAGTGCTGGACGTTTCTGGTTGCCCGACTCGCTCCAAGAAACGGCCGATGTACATCACTCCGATAATTGCCGGGATATAAGGTAGTAGATTAAAGAAGGTGTTGTCGTGTACATAATTACCCGCCGATTGTCCACCCCATTCTCCCGCTCCAACAATGAAGGAAAGCCGCACTACATTGCCAATAACCGCCAGTGGCAGTGAGGCCAGGACCATGACGATCCGTTTCCAAGAAGACTGGAAAACCAGGAATCCATACGTCAGCGCGATCAGAAAAATGGAAATCAGACTCCGCATTCCGCCACAGGCTGCCGCCACTTCGTATTGGTAGGTGCCCGTTGCATCAAACAATAGCGCTCCTGCGCGGATGACTCCGATGCCGAATACGTCGTCAAACAGGTGTTGCACGATCCAAGTAACCATCATGCGGAGTGGAAATGCGATTTTCTCCGTGAACGATCCCAATGGCACCATGAAGACAAAAAGGAAGTAAGGAAAGAAGGTGGCCTTCAAAAAATACGGCCCCCAAACCATGCCCATCAATCCATAAATACCACTAAACAGTCCGACGATGGAAAGTCGCTGTTGCTGGATGATGAAGCCGATCGCGTGCATCAACAGACCGAAAACCACGAACCCGAGGGCTGGCCACCAGGCGCGCAGCGGTTGCGCCGCCAGGTCCTTTCGCTTCCACCAGAGAATTCCCAGCACGACCAACGGAATCATGTTGCCATGACCATCGTCAGAAATGGCATTTTCCCGATACGCTACGCGCATCCATTGGAACAACGAAGGCGTGGGCGTGTAGCCAAAGGAAGCGTTGCCCCATAATTGGAAGAGCAGACACCAGGCAATTAACAGGCCGAAAAACAAAGCCTTGTCCGGGAACTGCCGCCAATAAGCCCGGATTTCATCCGTCAGGCTGTCGGTAGGAGGATGAAAGGACGTGCGGTTCATCAGGCAGTTATCTTAGTCCAAAACCATTGGATAAGGAATTCAGGGTTTTTGCTCAATCAAATTCCCGGGGAGTTTCCCGTAGGCGCGCCCGCGACAGCCATCGCACAGCAGGTAAAGCAGAAAGAGAAAATTCCATTTGAAATAACGCGGGATTAATCGGCGTGGTTCAGAGCCCATGCGGTGTAACCACGTCAATCCGCTCCGTTGCATCCAGGCGGGCGCGTCAGACTTGGTGCCGGCATTGACATCAAAGGCGAATCCAACCGACAAAATAACGCCACGCCGGATTTGCGCCTTGTGCTTTTGCGTCCACGCCTGTTGCTTGGGAGTCCCAAACCCCACCCAGATAAAATCCGGCGAAAGCTGGTTGATTTCCGCTATGACCGCTGTCTCGGCCGCCCCTTCCAGAGTGCCGTCAGCATAGCAGCGACCGTGAAAAGCGCCAACGAATTTAAGATTCGGATTCTGGCGCTGAAAATAGTCTTTGAGATTCGTGCCACATGCGGCGGAACCGCCGAGTAAGTAGTGGGTGGTCCCGGGCGGCGCCGTTTCGAGGAAGCGGCGCATGAAAGTTGGTCCGTAAACCCGGTCGCGTAAATTTGCCCTGGCCCGATTCAAACACCACACTAAGGGCATGCCATCCGGCACCTGGTCATCATACGCTTGCATAACCGCTGCGAAAGCGGGTTCGTGCCGTTGCATGGCGACAATCTGCGTGTTGACGAACTCGATCGCCCGGCACTGCGGCGCTTTGGCCCAATCGAGACACAAGCGACCCAGTTCCTCGTAATGAGTTACGAGCAAGGGGACCTGGAGCACATGCAACTGTTTCATCAATAGGTCGGTCGATATTATCCGGGTGCCACCACCTGGTTCGAACGACCTCCAAAGGTGAAAAGCGACTCCGCCAGAACCGCGCTGCGACCTGTGGAAAGTGTTGTCATAACGCAACGGCAAGCAAGAAAAGACTTCTTTTGCGGTCGCGGTTCGGCAAAGTAATGGCGTGGTGCAACGCTGGATTTGTAACGATTGTAGCCGGATCGCATGAAGCTGCTGGTCTTTGCCCATACGCCGCCCCCGCTGCACGGCCAGAGCTACATGGTGCAGTTGATGTTGGCAGGGTTTGGTGGAAATCGGGCTGCCGGAAAAGGGCAACGCGCCACCAGCCCGGTGGATTATGGAATCGAGTGTTATCACGTGAACACCTGCCTGTCGAAACACATCGAGGACATCGGTGAATTTCACGGGAGGAAGTTGTTACGCCTGTTCCTCTATTGCGTGTTGGCCATCGTGTATCGCTTTCGCTACGGAGTTACAAACTTCTACTATATTCCAGCCCCCGGCAAACGGTCCGCGCTTTACCGCGATTGGATGGTGATGCTCCTCTGCCGGCCATTTTTCAAAAAGATGATTTTTCACTGGCATGCGGCCGGACTGGCCAAATGGCTTGAAACCAGCGTTCAAATCCGCACCCGGGCATTAACCTATCACTTCATGAAACAGGTGGATCTGAGCATTGTCCTTTCAAATTACAACCGGCTGGATGCGGACAAATTCTTTTCGCAGAGAGTTTGTATCGTGGCTGACGGCATTCCGGATCCCTGCCCGGATTTTGAGGCCACAATATTGCCCCGTCGCCGCCAGCGTCTTGAAGAACGGAAGAAACTACAGTCCGGAGACTTTGCCGTTGGGTCGCGGCAGGGACCGGGCGAAGGCGACTTCCATCAGTTCAAAGTGCTCTTTCTTGCCCATTGCACCCGAGGTAAGGGGTTGTTCGATGCCATTGACGGTGTGGCGTTAGCGAACCGGCATTTGTCCAAGCTTAAAACGCCAATCCGCGCTCACCTTACGGTCGCGGGTGAATTCATGTCCGCATCGGAGAAGCAGGAGTTTCAACAGCGCATTCAGCAACCTGACTTGCAAGCGGCCGGTCAACCATCTTGCGTGCGCTACCTGGGTTTTGTCACCGGCGAAGCAAAACACCGCGCCTTTGCCGAAAGCGATTGCTTTTGTTTTCCAACGCACTACTACGCCGAGAGTTTCGGCCTCGTAGTGTTGGAAGCGATGGCGTTTGGTTTGCCGGTTATCGCCAGCCGTTGGCGTTCGATTCCTGAATTACTGCCTCCGAACTATTCGGGCATTGTTCCGCCGCGCAACCCGGATGAAATAGCCAAAACTTTGGTGCAAATGATTGCCGCCACGTCGAGCGAAACCTTGCGGAAACACTTTTTGCAGCACTTTACGCTGGAACAGCATTTTTTGGCGCTGGCTAAAGCCTTGCATACCGTCGAGAAACCTTTGGAAAATCGTACTGGGATTTCCGCATCACAGCCCTTTTGATACTGCATTCCTGATCTTCCACTTGGATCCGCATGGAGCAAAAACGATCCCCAAGATGTCGCTATGGAAGCGGGTTGAATAAGTCTTTTTCAAACTCATTGCGTAGAGGCCGACAATCATTACTTTGGGGCGGATGAAAATTGGTGTACTGCAACTCAATTCGACCATCGGGGATTATCCAGCCAACCGTCGTAAACTCGTCGCCGGGTACGAACGCGCCGTGGCGGCAGGAGCGGAGTTGGTCCTGGCGCCGGAGCTGTTCCTTAGTGGCAGTACGCCGCATGATTTGTTGCTTCAACGGGATTTTATTGAGGCTGGTCTGACGGCGTTAAGTGAGACCGCCCAGGTCATCGGTCCCGTTCCGTTGTGTGTTGGATGCGTAACTTCCAGGGCCAGCGGAGTCGGAACAACCCTCGCCAATGCCGCCGTCATTTTACAGCACGGCAAAATCATCGGGCAGCAAAATAAAACCATTCTCTCTGAGCGCGGAGCATTGAATGAAAAGCGATATTTTCACCCCGCCCAACAATCGCCGTACCCGTTTGTGTTCAATGGGCGCAAGATCGGAATTATCATTGGCGGCGATGTGAATCAGGAAGACGGGGAGGCAAACGAGCCACCACCAGTTCCGAATCGCATCCACGAGTTAGTCGCTCAAGGGGTGGAGGTGATTTTGAATCTCGCGGCTTTTCCCTGGCATGTGGAAGAGGAGCGGAAGCGCTTCGAACGCTTGCAACGGGTGGCTCGGAATAATCAGGTGCCGGTGGTTCAAGCGAATCTCGTGGGCGGAAATGACGGAAGCATTTTTGACGGGCGGAGCATGGCATTTAACCGTGCGGGCGAGCTGATCGCATGCGGCAAGGCTTTTGCAGAGGACGTTTTGCTCGTTGAGTTGGATGAAGCGCAGCCAATCAACGTCAACTGGCCGGCCCGGGAGGAACAGTTGTTTCACGCACTGGCATTGGGCGTTCGGGATTACGTTCATAAATGCGGGTTCAAGTCCGCAATCATCGGCTTGTCTGGTGGAATTGATTCCGCCTTGGTGGCGGTGGTGGCGGTGGCGGCACTTGGCGCCGATCAAGTCATGGGAGTTTCCTTGCCAGCTTGTCATTCAAGCTCCGGCAGTTTGACCGATGCCAAAGCGCTGGCGAAAAATCTCGGCATTCGGTATGAGGTGGTGTCCATCAAGCCGGGAGTGGCGGCAGTGGAAGAGCAGTTGGAACAGTGGTTTGCGGGAACTCAACCCAACGAAGCCGAGGAAAACATCCAGGCCCGGTTGCGGGGCGTGACCTTGATGGCGCTGGCCAATAAGTTCGGCGCCATGGTTTTGAATACCGGTAATAAATCCGAGTCGGCGGTTGGGTATTGCACATTGTATGGCGATACCTGCGGTGCCTTGGCGGTGCTGACAGATGTTTACAAAACCGAAGTTTACGCCATCTCGCGCTGGATCAATCGTGATCGCGAAATAATTCCAGCGGCGACCATAGCCAAAGCGCCCAGCGCTGAGCTGCGTCCCAACCAGAAGGATCAAGATTCGCTTCCGCCTTATGAGGTGCTGGATGCCCTGCTGCGAAGCTACGTGGAGGAAAATTTGAGCGTAAAGGAAATCATTGCTCGCGGCTTTTCTCCGGCGCTGGTTGAAGAGATCATTCGCAAGGTGGCGCAGAGTGAGTATAAGCGCCGCCAAGCGCCGCCTGGTTTGCTGGTGTCTTCGCGGCCTTTTGGCTCGGGGCGGGGCGTGCCCATCGCCCAACGCTTTCGAAGTCCCGTGTGAGTGCCTGAAGCGCACCTGATTCCGTCGTGAAGTTTTCCATCGTTACCCCGAGTTACAACCAAGGCCGCTACCTGCCTGACTGCATTGAGAGCGTGAAGGCACAGACCGGGGTGACTTGGGAACATTGGGTCATTGATGCAGGCTCCACGGATGAAACCTTGGACGTCCTGCGCGCCCATTCGCATCTGAAATGGGTTTCCGAGCCGGATCAAGGCATGAGCGATGGCATCAATCGCGGCTTCCGCAAAGCCACCGGTGATTGGGTGATGTGGCTCAACACGGATGATTACTTGCTGCCTGGGGCGCTGGCGAAAGTGGCTGCCGTCGCCAATCAGCGTCCCGCGGCGGACATTATTTACGGCGATTGTCTTTTCGTGGACCAGACCCGACAGCCCATCCGCCGCAAGCGGGACCATCGCTTTCACTTTGGCGTGTTGCTGTTCTACGGTTGCTATATTGCTTCCACCTCCACTTTCCTCAAACGCCGAATCATTACCAACGGTCAATTGCTGGATTTGGATTACAAGGTTTGCATGGATTTTGAATACTACGTGCGCCTGGCGTTGGCTGGTTATCGCTTTGAATACCTGCCCGAGGTGCTGGCGGGGTTCCGCTGGCATGGGCAAAATACCAGCACGGTTTTGTACACGCGGCGCCGGGCGGAACGACTGCAAGTCCAGCGTAAATACTTAAAGCAACTGGGGTACGGTTGGTTGGGGCAAAAGTGGTTGTTGAGCATCCTGGCCCGCGTATTCCAAGGGCGTCGGATCGTGCTGCGCGGTTGGCCGCCGTCCGGTTCTTGAACTGCGACTCGATTGAGATGCAGGCCGGTGGCGCGGTCGTCAAATGCCGTGTATTAACTACCCGTCAGACTTGGAGGATGATTCAACTCATTTCGATGCCGCCAGCGCATGAGACTCATCGGTGACTAAAATAAAACTGCGGACGTAGTTCACCTGCTTCACCCATTCAGCAGGGCCGCCGGCAAAAGTGTGTCACGGGGTTGTGATCTTCGATCCAGAATCTCAGCGTGGAGCGCTAGTGCGTTGAACCATCCAGTTATTATCTCGGGTGGAAGTTTTTCCGGTGCCAAGGCTGGGGTTAAGCATTCTTATGGGTTGTTTGGTGGCGGCATCCATCCATTTCTTGATCTCCGCATGTCCGTCAGCAAACGACAGTCCTCCGGCGCCGTTGTGATAAGAGGCGGGCACATCGTCCCAGACCGTAAATCCATTCGGCCAAATGTTTGCTGCCGGCATCCGCATGCCGAAGAAGCCGTCGTTGATGCTGTCCGGGTGTTCGTCAATAAACACCCAGGTCATGGCGGGACCCGGACGGGTGAACTGGGATAATTTGAGGAATAACTGATAGGTAGATTGACCGTATGCAGTCCACATCGTGCGGTCGTAATCTCCGACGAATCCATTCATGGAAAGACTGCGGTTGCGCCGTCCGACCGTGCTGGGAATCTTGTCGGCGGGACAATGATAGACGCCTACGTTGCGCGCAGTATAAGGTCCCAATGCGCCGTCCTTGAGGTATTGGTCATTGGTATTGGCGCCCGTTGGCGTCCCCGCTCCCCAATCCAACCAACCTGTGACCCATCCGCGCAGATTGCCGGATAAACTGCTTGCGCCGAGGTTGGTCACCACATTATCACTGCTGTCCCCCGCATAAAGATACCAAGCCAGTTGGAGTTGCTTGAGATTATTTAAGCAACCGATCCCTTCAGCTTTGGATTTTGCCTTGCTCAGCGCGGGCAACAGCATGGCGGCCAGGATGGCGATGATGGCAATGACCACCAGCAACTCGATCAGTGTAAAGCCGGGAAGTCTTTGCCTTTTCGCACCGTTTAATAATTTCGTGTGCGCTGGATTCATTCGCATACCCTTATGCAGTTAATAATGGATGAGGTCAAAACCGTTACCTGTCAAGGTTGATGGCGTCCTCCGTTTCTTCATGGTTCAATTGTTATTCAGCGTGTCAGTGCCAGAGGGTGGGCTTCGTCCGTGCCCAGAATAAAACTGCCAACATACCTTTTGCTTGGAACCCATTCGGCATGACCGTCGCCGAAAACGACGTTGCCGCCTTCGGCCCCATGATTGTCGCCGGGGTCCGGGAAATCCTCGTTGGGACGGCCGACTCCCTTGTCAACATCCCCAAACTTTCCTGCGTCATCCTCATCATAGATGATCCAGACCTCGGATGGACTGGCGTGCCGCCCCTGTTGATAATAATTGTATTTAGTCCCGGCTTGGGGCGTTGCATAGACGTGTGAAGCCACCGAACTATGCGTTTTTCGTACATTAGTTTTCGGATTAACGGTCGTTCCGTTCGCTCCACAGAAGTAACCGGCGACCTCGTAACTATGGCCATAGGGGTCGAGTTTTCCATGGCCGTTTTCCAACAGGCTCTTCACGTAGCGAGTATTGCCGTGCAGACGATCGGTATAGAGCCGTACGCCGGAAACATTCGGTGCATACGGGCCGGTGTCATTCGGAAACATCGTCACGAAATCATTCGTCACGTTATTACGAGTGGACGGACACATAAAGCTGCGCAGGTTCGATAAATATCCCGGATACAACCAATTCAGATCGTCGTCCGCGTAATTAGCTGCACCAGTCAACGCGCCCTTATCATCGTCGTCCGCGTACATCTGGCTGCCGAGCCCCATCTGTTTTTCGTTGTTCAGGCAATAGATTTTCTGCGCTTTGATTTTTGCCCGACTGAGCGCGGGCAGCAACATGGCCGCCAGAATGGCAATGATGGCAATGACCACCAACAATTCAATCAGGGTAAACCCATCGCGAATCGAGCCGCGGCGGCGAAACAGCGGATGCGGATTTGTTCTCATACGCAATACAAGATTCTGCTCAATGTTCACTTTTGCAAAAGGCTTTGTTTGCCTCGCCAATTCAGAAAAAGAGGCATCCACTCAACGTGGATGCCTCTGCGGTTAGTCCTCCATCACTGGTGGAAACTGTTTAAAGATGACGCACCCGATAAAATTGCTGGTCGCCAACCTTGGTCACCACCGCCCGATAGGATCCGGGACTCAGCTCGGTGATCGTGGCATTGGCCGGGCTGGTGATGTCGGTGGCGGCAGTTCCGCTCAAGACTTCAAACGCGCTGGGGGCGTCTGCGAGATCGAAGGTGAAGTCCAGTTGCAATTCGTTGCCCAAATCGGTGACGTTGGCGATGGTGATCCCATGGAGATGCACTACTCGCAGGTTGTCAATGAGAACGAACGACTGGCTGCTGCCGACCGAGCTATACGGATCGGTGTAACCGATCATGATATTGCCACTGGTGAACTCGTTGGTGTTGTTATAACTCAGGATTGGAGTGTTGTTCACTCGTAGCGTGATGACATTTCCAATCTGGCTCAGTTCCACATCGGCCCAGGTGGTTGCTCCCAACTCGCCCTGGCGGCTGGAAGGCACGCCGGCGATTCCATAAGGCGGTGACTTGAAAACGTCCTTCAAGACTGCTGAAGTGGTGCCAACCACCCCGCCCAACCGAGTGGGAACATTCCCCGCTGTGGTTGGTGCGCTATAGAGGGCGAAATCTCCGCCCAGAGCAATGTTACCGGCGCCCAACGCGGCACCATCCGCTTCAATGGCACAAAAGATTCCGTCATAGGTCGCCTCCGGCTGCCCGCCACTCTGGTTATTAAACCAATTGGCTTTTGTGCCGGAATGATTCAGACCGAACAACGCGTATTCGGTCGCGGACGCGCCGGTGGTCCAATTGAGCAGCATGTCAAAACGCAGGGCGTAATTGCCACTGAAGGTCTTGCCGTTTGGATAGAGGTTTACGGCCGCGGCGGAAGCGCCTCCTTCTTTATTAACCGTCATGAATAGACCCAGGGTATCGCTTCCATGCGGGGCCGTTGGAATGTTGTATTGACCGTAGTCAAACGCGAACATCGCCGGATTGGAGTCCGGGGTGCCATTGGCAGCCACGTTAAGGATGGTCCAGTTCGCCGAGGAATCATTGTTGAAGTTGTCGGCGAACAATACCGTCTCGGCGGGACCGTTGGCGTCAATGATCGTGATGGAGGCCGAACCGGGCGTGCCAACGGCGTATTCATTGCCACTGGCGGGAGCGATGGCCATCGTCGCGGTTTCATTGCCTTCGTACAGCGTGTCTTCAATTGGGTAGATGGTGTTGGTGACGCTCTGTTCGCCGGAATTGAACCAGATCGGGTATGACACGGGGTCGTTGGCGTAAAAGTCCGTGTTGTTGGCAGCCGTTCCTGAATAGGAAAAGTTAACCTGAAATGCTGTCGTTAAGTCGCCCAGCCGGGTGATTCGAAAGGCGGCAAAGTCATTGGTGCGTTCGTACATCTGCGTGGAAATATTGGTGATGGTCAACACCGGCGTTTCGTTGTCCGCAATAGTTATGGTGGCGCTGCCGGCCCCCACGTAACTGATGTCCGGAGTGATCGAGAGGATCACCGTTTCGGTTACTTCGGGAATGGTATCATCAATCGGCATCACGGTGACATCAACGCTGAAATCGTTCGCCGGGAAGGTTGCCGAGCCCGACAGGGTTTGGTAATCAACGCCATTCTGCGCCGAACCGCTCATCGTGTAGAAGACGGTCAACGGCGCTCCGGCGGCGCTGCGGCTGATGGTGAAGGTTCCCGATGTGGGACCGGCTTCCGAGGCGTTGGGAACAGTTGCGAGAACGGAAACTACATTTGTGTACTCTGTGATTCGCACGTTGTCAATCAGCACGAATTGCAAGGCGGCAGCATTGGGATCAGTGGAGGCTGTTGAATTGATATCGTAGGCATTAAACAGGATGTTCGCCCCCCCCAAAGTTCCGGCATCCGTGGTGTCTGCTGTGGCAATCAGCACTCCATCAATCGTGTAGGTGATGGTGTTGGCGACTTTCTTGAGCACCACATCATGCCACGCGAATGCGAGCGTGCCGTTGGCGGCAGTGCCCGTCTGTTGCGGGTAGAGCGCCGTTTGGGCGGCCGGCACCGGCTGGCCAGGAAAATTGGTAACGTAATAGTTTCCGCCCCCCGTGTTGTTTCGTGAGCCACAATAGTAAACGAGCGGAGAACCGGGATCGTCAGCGATGATATGGGCCGCGTCCTGGTAACTGACGGCATGCGCCGGCGCGTACACCCGGTAATCCGCACTCGATCCTCCGTCCACCGTGGCGCCAATAAACACGCTATCGGCGATACCGGCGACTTGAGCGGATGTTCCCGCCGTGCCGTAACCAGCTCCGCCGACAATCGTGGATCCATTACCACCGCCCGGAGCCGGTCCGTTGAAATTCATCCACATATCAAACCGCATTTCGAAGTTTTCCGTGATGGAAAAGCCCAATGGCGACACGCTTACGCCGCTGGGAAATGTTTGCACGGTTACATCCAAATTTGCCCCCAGCTTCAATCCGTGGGTGTCGCTTCCGGTTGAGTTGGGCGCCAATGGTATTCCGAGGGCGCTATAATCGTAAAACAGATCAGCGAGATTCACGCCGCCCACCGTGTTGGTGACGTAGGTGCCATCTAGCAGCCTGTCGGACATAGCTCAAGACGCTGGGTAAGATCGTGGTGGTAGCACCCGGTGCGGTTGTGGAAACG
>JBDHQI010000038.1:0-42153 GCA_039806955.1 Verrucomicrobiota bacterium
AATTTCATCCGCGTAAGCTGGCTCCATTCAACAACTTCCGCTTACCGCTTCAAAAACGTTTAATGCGCAGGCCCTGGCCTCAAAGGCAAGTTGCTGTGCGCCGCCATTGCCCCGGATTACCTCAAACGCGTCCTCAAAACTTGATAGGCGTCAGCCCTGCCTGGTCGGTAGATTGCCGTTGTGCAATCGCGTGAGGACAGGCAGTTTCAATTCATGCAACCGCAAGGACAAAATCGTCGGACTTTTTTGAAGCAAATCAGCGTCGCGATTCCGTTGGGAGTGGGCGCGAGCGCGGTGACTTCCTGCGCCACCAAAACGACACCGACCGCGCGACCCCGGAAAAGCGCCACGAAATCCATGCGTGCCGACCTGGTAATCATCGGCGGCGGCCTGGGGGGTTGCGCGGCGGCCCTCGCAGCGGCGCGAAACGGCTTGCGCGTCATCATGACCGAGGAGACGGATTGGATCGGCGGCCAGCTTACGTCCCAAGCCGTGCCGCCGGATGAAAATCCGTGGATCGAAACGTATGGCGGCACAAAAAGTTACCAGGACTTGCGCACGCGGATTCGCGATTACTACCGCCGTAATCTCCCGTTGATTGAAGCCGCAAGAAACAATGCGTCATTGAATCCAGGCAACGGTGGGGTCTCACGACTTTGTCATGAGCCACGCGTAGCGTTGGCGGCGTTGCACGAGATGCTGGCGCCGTACGTGACGAGCGGACGGATCCGGATTTTATTGGAGCACACCGCCATCCACGCCACCACGTCAGGGGATGCCGTAAAGACGGTACACGCGCTAAGTCGGCGGTCCGGAAATCAGGTGGAACTGGTCGCGGCTTATTTTGTTGATGCCACGGAAACCGGTGAGTTGCTGCCACTAACCCGGACTGAATACGTGACCGGAGCAGAGGCGCAATCGGAGACAGGTGAGCCACATGCCAAACCCACGGCGCAACCGCACAACATGCAAGCGTTCACCTGCTGCTTTGCGATGGAATATCTTCACGGCGAAGATCACACCATTGAGAAACCGCGCGAGTGGGAATTTTGGCGGGATTATATTCCACCCGTGAACCCCGCCTGGCCGGGCAAGTTGCTTGATCTGATTTACTCGCATCCCATCACGCTGGAGCCGCGTAATTACGGCTTTGATCCGGAAAAAGCGACGGGGCTATTTCATTACCGCCGCATCGTGGATCGGAAAAATTTTGTTCCGGGAACTTTCGGCGGCGACGTGTCACTGGTCAACTGGCCGCAGAATGATTATTTGCCGGGAAATCTGTTTGAGAGTGCGCCGGGGGCAGCCGCCCGACACCTGGCCAGCGCCAAACAACTGAGCCTCTCGCTGCTTTACTGGTTGCAAACCAAAGCGCCGCGCCCGGACGGTGGCGAAGGCTGGAAAGGGTTGAAATTGCGTCCGGACCTCGTGGGCACGGAGGACGGCCTGGCCAAGTATCCTTACATTCGGGAGAGCCGCCGGATTCGCGCCATCTTCACAGTGCGGGAACAGCACGTCGGTACGGATGCGCGCGCGGAATTGTTGGGCCAGCCCAAGGACGCGGTCAAAGCGGAGTCTTTTGCCGATACGGTGGGAATTGGCAGTTATCGGATTGATTTACATCCAAGCTCCGGCGGCGACAACTACATTGATATCGCGTCGTTGCCGTTTCAGATTCCTCTGGGGGCTTTGCTGCCGCAGCGGGTGAAGAATCTTTTGCCCGCCAGCAAAAATCTTGGCGTCACGCACATCACCAACGGCTGCTATCGGTTGCATCCGGTGGAATGGAACATTGGCGAAGCAGCGGGTGCGTTGGTCGCTTATTGCCTCCAGGAAAAGCATGAACCGCACGCAGTGCGAGTGAAGTCGGAGTTGTTGCAAGAATTCCAAGCGCGCCTGACCGATCAAGGCGTGCGCCTGCATTGGCCCGCCTGAAGAGCGGATGGAATCGTCACACGTTGTCACAACCTGGACAGGTTAATCTTGGTCGGCGTAAAAAAACGCAACTTAACCAGACTTTACATCAGTGGGCGGACTGCCATAAATAACGCATGAGTTTGGGTGAACTGGTAATCATCGCGGTGGGCGGCGTGTTGCTGGTGGTGGTGGGTTTGCGGTTGGCGCGAAAGTTATTTTCCGCGGCCGCGCGCCAACAGCGACGGCGGCGGCGCAACCACTCTCGCGTCACCACCAAGGTCGCCCGCCCCATGGTCAAATTCAGCGTGAAAACACCCAAACGTCGCGGCAAGTGATTCGCGCACCGGCGCACCATTATTTCTTCCGCACCGGACCGCTGAACAATAAGCGCAGACTGTTCATCACCACAATCACCGTGCTGCCTTCGTGACCCACCACCCCGACCGGCAGCGGAATTCGACCCAGCAGGGCAAAGGTTACCAGCACCACGACGGCGCCCAGCGAGACGACCAGATTCTGCCGAATGATTCGGCGGGCGCGTTGGCTGAGGCGGAAGGCGGCCAGAAAATTTTCCAGCCGGTCGTACATCAAAACCACATCGGCTTGTTCCAACGCCGCGTCCGAACCGCGCGCGCCCATCGCCACGCCAACATGCGCCACGGCCAGACTCGGAGCGTCATTGACGCCGTCGCCCACCATCGCCACGCGTTTGCCTTGCTGGTTAAGCGCCATGATGGCGGCGACTTTTTCCTCGGGTTTCAATTCCGCGCGCACTTCGTCGAGGTGCAGTTGCGTTTTGAGATGTTCAGCCGTGGCCTGGCGATCACCTGTGAGCACCAGCGTCTGGAGGCCGCTGCGTTTCAAAGCCGCGACGACCTGCCCGGCTTGCGGACGAATGTCGTCGCGCAAAACGATGCGGCCCAGCAAACCTTCGCGCGCCAGCCAGACTTCGGAAGCGCCCGCATCCGCACCGGCAGCGGGCAGTTCGTTTGCGTTTGAACTCGAAGGAGCGGCCTCCGCCTTGGTTCTCTCGCGTAATCCAATCACCCAATCGCGCCGGCCCAGCAGCACCGCAATTCCATCCTGCCGCGCGCGCAGACCTTGTCCGGTCACGGATTCAAATTGCTCAAACTCGATGTCCTCGAATTGTTGTTGTTTGCCATAACGAGTAATGGCGCGAGCCAGGGGATGCGCGGACAACTTTTCCATGGAGTACGCCAGGCGGGCAATTTCGGTTTCGCGCCCTGACGGAAAGCTCTCAACCTTTTCCACGCGCAATTCGCCCGTGGTCAACGTACCGGTTTTATCAAGCGCCACGACGTTTACATCCGCCAGCTTTTCCACCGCCGCGCCGCCGCGAATCAGCACGCCGTGTCGCGCGCCGAACGCAATGGCCGCCAGCACCGCCGACGGAATGGAAAGCACCAGCGCGCAGGGCGAAGCCACCACCAGCAGCGTCATGGCGCGATAAAACGCGCTGTGCGCCGCTTCCGTGGAAGTGAACGGCGGCAGTCCGAAACCCTGCCACCAGACGAAGAACATCGCCAGCGACAGGCCGAGCACGGCGTAGGTGTAAAAGGTGCCGAATTTGTCGGTGAAGCGTTGCGAAGGCGCTTTCTGATGCTGCGCTTCGCGAATCAGATGGATGATTTTTTGCAACGCACTTTCGGTGACGGGGCGCAGTACGGTTACGTCCACGGCACCCCAAAGATTCATCGTGCCGGCCAATACGGTATCACCGATGTTTTTTTCCACCGGGGTCGCCTCGCCGGTGAGATTGGATTCATCGGCGGCGGTGTTTCCCTTGAACACCTCGGCATCCACCGGGAATTGCACGTCGGGCTTGATCCGCAGCTTCATGCCCGGCTGCAAATGTGCGACGGGAAGCTCGCGTTCGTTTCCGGCGTCATCCAGCGTCGTAGCCACCTTGGGTGCTTCGCGAAACAGCGCGCGGATTTCCTTCTGCGTCCGCCCCAGCGCAAAGTGTTCCAGTCCACCTGACAACGAGAAAAGGAAAAGCAATACCGCGCCTTCGCCCCACGCACCGATGCTGGCCGCACCGATTGCCACGGCCAGCATGAGAAAATGCACGTCAATCGCGCGTTGCCGCAAGCGTTCCCAAACTTCTTCCGCCGGAAACCAACCGCCCGCCAGATAGGCCGCCACGAAACTCGCCACCCCGAGACCAGCGTGACCGGATTGCGTCAGGAAATAACCGGTCAGCCCGAAGCCGCCGCAGAGCGCCGCCGCCAGTAATTGCGCCTTCCATTCGTCAACCGGTTCATCGGCATCCTCCAGAAACTCGACGTCGCGTTGGACCACTTTGGGCAGGGGCCAATCGCGCCAACGCCAAAAACTCGGCGCCGTGGGACAGGTGATGCGGGCAATGGTGGTAGTATCGCCATCGTGAGTGATGGTGATTTGACGCCGTTCGGCTTCCGAGAGCGTCACGTCACAAGTGCGACAGTCCTCGGTGCCGGTCAACAACGCGCAGGTTTGACCAGCGGACGCGGTGGCCGCGGCTTGCAGGCTCGCCGTGATGCGCCTGCCTAACTGGGCATGATCCACCCGACCGATGGTGGCCACGGAAACAACGCGGCGCGACCGATCAATCGTCACCGCTTCGAGCGTGAGGTCTTCGGCCAGTGCTTGAGCCACCGAACGCGCCAGGCAAATTTTGGGGGCCGTCGGGCCCGGTGGTTTCGACTCCACGGATTCACTCATAAAAAGTCTTCGGATGCTTAGCAGATCACGGCTATGTCGGAAACGGGCAATCCTTTCCGTCTCTGCCAGCATAGTGGCAAGCGAAGGCCGGGCAACTCAACTTCGGGGTTGGGTCACTCCGAGCGTGGCGGATCGCGGTCAGAACCGCAGGTGTTTCACAGTAAGACCGCGATTGATCAGTTGCTTGAGCGAATCAATTCCGATGCGCAAATGTTTGTCGGCAAATTGCTGCGTGACCTTGCGATCACTTTTTGCGGTCTTGATTCCGTCCGGCACCATGGGTTGATCGGAAACCAGCAACAGCGCGCCCGTGGGAATTTCGTTGTAAAAGCCGGTGATAAAAATCGTCGCGGTTTCCATGTCAATCCCGATACAGCGAATTTTACGCAAGTACTCCTTGAATTTGCGGTCGTGTTCCCAGACCCGGCGGTTGGTGGTATAAACCGTGCCGGTCCAATAATCCCGGTGATGATCACGGATGGTGGTGGAGATGGCCTTTTGCAAACTGAACGCCGGTAACGCGGGGACTTCCGGCGGATAATAGTCGTTCGACGCGCCGTCGCCGCGAATTGCCGCAATGGGCAGGACGAGGTTGCCGAGCGTGGCGACATGTTTGACGCCGCCGCATTTACCGAGGAACAACGCGGCTTCCGGTTTGATCGCGGTCAACAAATCCATGACGGTGGCGGCATTGGCGCTGCCCATGCCGAAATTGATGATGGTGATGCCGTTGGCGGTGGCGTTGGGCATGGGGCAATCCCGTCCGCGAATGGGCACTTGGTGCCAGCGCGCAAACCGCTCGACATAATTGTTGAAGTTGACGAGTAAAATGTGTTTGCCGAACTCCCGGAGCGGCGTGCCGGTGTAGCGCGGCAGCCAGTTCGCCACGATGTCCGCCTTGGTTTTCATGTTTTATTCGCTCGTGTTTCACATGAAAACCCGCGCCGCGCAAGTGGAATCGGAAGTGAAAACCGCATTGCCAATTGTAGCGCGACCCGGACCTGGAAAGCCGTCGGTCATAGTGGTCGCGAGCGGCGTTCTTGAGTCGGTTAACTCACATGGTGAACCCACCCGGACGGATGGGAACAGTTGTTGTCCATCGAGTCCCGCCTCGACACGATTGGCCCGGTTTGTTACCAAGCCGCCGTGCGTTCGGAATTGCTCAAGAACATCTCCCGCATCGTGGTCAAGCTCGGCACCGGCGTCCTCACGGATGGCCGGAAGCAGATTGACCCCGCGCAACTGGAACAGATCGTGGCGCAGGTGGCCGCGTTGCGACAGGCGGGCAAGGAAGTCGTCGTCGTCACCAGCGGCGCGGTCGGCGCGGGCATGGGCGCGCTGGGATTTGACACTCGTCCGGCGGACTTGGCGGAAAAGCAGGCCTGCGCCGCCGTGGGGCAATCGCGGTTGATGTCCACGTACGAAAAACTTTTCGCGAAATATAATCTCGTCATCGCGCAAGTCCTGTTGACGCACGACGACCTTGAACATCACGAGCGCCATCTCAACGCGCGTAATACGTTGGTCACGCTGCTTGGGCATGGCGTCGTGCCCATCATCAACGAGAACGACGCGGTTTCCTTCACCGAAATCAAGGTGGGCGATAACGACACGCTTTCGGCGCTGGTGGCTTCGCTGTTGCCGGCGGATTTGCTGGTGATTTTGACCACGGTGGACGGCGTCATCGAAAATTTCGGTCAGCCGAATGCCAAGGTCATTCCAGTCATTGAGCAGATTGACGCCGGGCTGGAAAAGATCGCGGGCGGCACGGCGAGCGAAACCGCTGTGGGCGGCATGGCGACCAAGATTCAAGCGGCGAAAATCGTGGTGCGTTCCGGCATCCCGCTGGTGATTGCGTCCGGGCGCAAGCCCGAAGCGTTGGCGAACATTTTGTCCGGCGCGGATGAAGGCACGTTGTTCGTGGCGCAGGAAGGCCGGTTGCGCGGACGCAAACGCTGGATCGCGTTCTTTCATCATCCCAAGGGCACACTGTTTGTGGATGACGGGGCGAAGCAGGCTTTGCGTGCGGCGGGCAAGAGTCTATTGCCGCCCGGCGTGGCGCGTTGCGAAGGAAATTTCGCGGCAGGCGAGGTCATCCGCATCTGCGACTTGGATGGGACGGAATTCGCGCGCGGGATTGCGCGGTTTGATTCGGAGGCGGTGCGCGAACGCAAGTTGCCCAAGGAGGAACTGGTGCATCGCGATGACTTGGTGATTCTGTAATTTACGATATACGATTTACGTGTTGAAAATTTGTGCACTCGTAAATCGTATATCGTAAATCATAAATGAAAAAGAAACCTGCCATTGAAGATTTATTGCGCGTCATGGCCAAGCTGCGCTCGCCGCAGGGCTGTCCGTGGGATCGCGAGCAGACGCATCTGACGCTCCGGCGCCATGCGATTGAAGAAGTCTATGAACTGATTGACGCCATCGAGGCGCGGGACGATCACGAGATGGCGGAGGAGTTGGGCGACTTGCTGTTGCAGGTGGTGTTTCATTGTCAGTTGGCGCGGGAACGCGGTGCGTTTGATTTTGAAAAGGTCACGCGGCATCTCGTGGACAAGTTGATCCGCCGCCATCCGCATGTGTTTGGCAACACCAAGGTCAAGGACGTGGACGAAGTCTGGGCCAACTGGGAGAAGATCAAAAAGGCCGAGAAACAGGGCACGAAGCACGAACGGCCCTCGGCGTTAGACGGAATCCCGAAACATCTGCCCGCGTTGTTGCGTGTCGAAAAACTGGTGAAGAAAGCGCGCAAGGCGAAGTTGCTGCCGGAAAAATCGGTGGCGCGGCGCGGCGGCAAATCTGCCGTGGCGAAGGAATTGTTTGAACTGGCGGCTTACGCGCAATCGCGCGGCTGGACAGCGGAAACCCTGTTATCGCAGGAAACCAGGCGGCGTGAACGTCAGTGGCGTCAGCAGGAAAAGCGGCGCGGTTAATTTATTTCGCCCGTATGTTCCCAACGAAGCTGATGGGAATAAACACGCCGTTGCCGATGTGTTGCAACTCCACCGCCGCGAGCCGGGTGCCCAGCAGCGCGCCGGTAACTCCAACCGTCGTGCTGGTTCGGGACGAAACGTAGATGTAACCCGCATTGGCGACGACGGCGACCGTGGCGCCGTCAGCTGACATGGCCGCGCCGGTGTAAGTCAGGCTCGTGCCGAGATTATTACGCGGCAGCCAGGTTGCACCGGAATCGTTGGAGAGATAAACCCCGCCGTTGTTGGCCACGGCCACCATGCGTCCTCCGTCTGCAGAGCAAGCAATTCCCGTCCAATTCAAATTCAGCGCGCCAGGCATCCAGTTCCGCCCGAAATCCGTGGAGACCTGGATATCGCCATTAAAACTGCCCGCCGCCATCATGCTGCCATCCGCCGAGACGGTCGCGCAGGTCCAGGATTTGGCGCTCGCGCGGTTAGTCCAGGTTGTGCCGCCGTTGTTCGAGACATAGATGGGGCCGCCTTGCGCAACGGCGATCAGATTCATTCCATCCGCAGACGAACCGACGCCACTCCAGGAAATTGGATTGTTCAAAAAAGTCCAGGTTGCGCCTGAATTGGCCGAGATGGCAAGCCCTCCGTTCGGACTGCCGGCCGCGCAGGCAACCAGCCGGGTTCCATCCAGCGATGAAGCGATTCCCGTCCAGTTGCGTTGTCCGGACGAACTTTGCTGGGACCAATTGACGCCGGAGTCGCTGGACGTATAAACGTAGCTGCTGCCAGCGACGGTGGCGGCCAGTTTGGTGCCACTACCTGAAGAAGCGACGGCGCTCCAATTGAGCGATAACGCGCGCGGCGTCCAGGTCGCCCCATAATTTCCCGAGGTGTAAATTGGTCCGCTACTGACGGCGGCGACCATTTTACTGCCGTCTGATGACGCCGCGATGGCTTTCCAAGCGCGCTGACTGTCGTTGGTAGTCCAGCTCGCCCCCACACTGGTGAGCAGATTCGCGATGAGGATGGATTGGTTGGCGTTCTGGGCGATGGTCCAGCCCGCCGCGCCACTGGCCGAAACGCGCACGGTTTCACCCACGCGAATATTGGCGGTGGGCGGCAAGGTCACCACCACCGACGTATTATCGTTGGTGGCCAGATAACCCGTGTTGGCCAGCGCCTGAATGTTGCTCCCCGTCGGGATGACTTCAAAGACGCGTCCGGGCACATTGGTGAGTCCGCCACCGTGTCCCGTAAAACTCGCCGCGGTCACGCCGCCTTGGAACACATTATTCGCCGCGTTAAGTCGGGGCACATTGGCGGAAAGTTGGGCGTCGGCGACGATCCCGATCAGATTGGTGGCGGCAAGATTGGTCAACCCGATGCCGTTACCGACGAAATTGGAAGCAGTGACGGTGCGGGTGAAGTTGGCGTCATTGGTGAGCAGAGGAACATTCACGGACAAATTCGTGTCCGAGATTTTGCCGGTGAGATTGGTGGCGTTCAGGAGGCCGGAAACGAACGCGGCGCGGACGGCATACGGCGTGGCGTTCAACGCCTGACGCGGCGTCAATGTGGTGAAAGCGTTGGTGCTGCCGCTGGCGCGCACGCTGATCTCCAACCAACGCGAGCTGCCGTCGAAACTGTTCGCGCCAAAAGTCAGGTCCACCGCGAACAAACCGTTCGTGACTCCGACCGGAGCAATGGCGATGGTGCTGCCCACCTGGCTCCCGGTGGTGACATTGTTGAACAGCGCGAAACGCATCTCGAAAAGGCCGGTCGCCGGTGTGCCGTTGCTCGCCAACTGACCTTGATAGGTGAACGTCGAAGCCTGTCCCAAAGCGCTCAGAGCCGATAAAGCGAGGCCGCCAACAAGACTCGCCAGTTTCAGTTTTCCCAATCGGATTATCGTCATAGTCGTCGTGCGCTGAGTTTTCATTTTACGCGGACCATCCGGCCCGGTTGCGTTGGTCGGATTGCCCGGTGAAGGGGAAGTTACCGCAGCGGAATTTCCGCGCCAGTAATATCTTTACGAATCAAAAGTTGCCGGGGGTGAACCGAATCTCCGGCTCGACAATCGGCGAATCGCTCCTAGGATGGCTTGGTTTATGAGTGATCCTCGCTATTCGAAGCTGGCCAAACTGCTGATCAATTATTCCTGCCGTGTGAAAAAGGGTGAACGCGTGCTGATTGACGTGACCGACGTGCCCGATGCCATGAGTATCGCCTTGCTGCGCGCGGTGCGCGCGGCGGGTGGAACGCCCCTGATTGACGTGCGCCATTCTCGCGTGACCCGTGAAATCCTGCGCGGCACTGATCCGGCCCACGCGGTATTGACCCGCGATCTGGATCTGGCGCGGATGAAAAAAATGAACTGTTACATCGCCATTCGCGGCGCGGATAACAGCAGCGAAAACGCCGACGTTCCCAATGAGCGCATGTCGTTGTACTCGCGGATCATTCGGCCCGTGCTGAATCAGCGGGTGGATAAAACCCGCTGGGTGGTTTTACGCTGGCCGACGCCAAGCATGGCCCAAAGTGCCGGGATGAGCACCGAGGCATTTGAGGATTTCTATTTTGACGTTTGCACGATGGACTATCGCCGGATGGCCCGGGCGATGGTCCCGCTGCTCAAGCGCATGCAAACCGCCGATCGCGTGCATCTCAAATCGCCCGGCACGGATCTGACCTTCAGCATCAAGGGCATTGGCGCGAAAATGTGCGAAGGCATTTTGAACATTCCGGACGGCGAAGTGTTTTCCTGCCCGGTCAAAAACTCGGTCAACGGCGTGATTCAATACAACACGCCAACGCTTTATGCGGGCACGAAGTTCGAGAACGTGCGATTGGAATTCAAGGACGGCAAAATCATCAAGGCGACCAGTAACAACACCAAGCGCCTGAATGAGATTCTCGATACCGATCCCGGCGCGCGTTACGTCGGCGAATTTTCGCTCGGGTTCAATCCCTACATCCTGAATCCGATGTGTGACATTCTGTTCGATGAAAAAATTGCCGGTTCGTTGCACTTCACGCCCGGGCAGGCTTACGGGATCGCGGATAACGGCAATCGCAGCGCGGTGCATTGGGACATGGTGCTGATTCAGCGCAAGGAATGGGGCGGCGGCGAAGTGTGGTTCGATGGCGAACTCATTCGCAAGAACGGGTTGTTCGTCACCAAAGACCTCAAGCCGTTGAATCCGCAAAATCTGAAGCGATGATCAAGGAAGGGTGGGGTGACCAACGGGATTCGAACCCGCAACAACCAGAATCACAATCTGGGACTCTACCATTGAGCTATGGTCACCAACCAGCCAGCAGACTAAATTTGCCGCGCCGTCCGGTCAAGTTTCGGTTGCGAGCCGTTGGGTTGTCTATTGGGTGAGCGTAGCCAAAGTATGCCCCGGAACGGAGCAGGTCGGTGGTGTGTCGGCAGCGTGTAAAGTATATTTGCCGCCCGCAGGGCAGACGGGCATCGCTCCGTCTTTGATGTAAACCACCACGTCCGACTCGGTCGGTTTGGCATTGGCCGGCGGGTTGTTTTCCAACGCCCACTGTTGCGTGGCGGCGGCCAGAGTGCAGAGATTGTTACTGCACACATTAAGCGCTTGTGTACGGACTTCTTCCTGCGCCTGCTGCGCCTGGGCTTGCGCTCGGGCCTGCGCCTGGCTCGCCTGGGTTTTGGCGGCCTGGGCTTCCTGATTTAATTGCGCTTTGTCCCGTGTCAACTGCTGGACCTGGTTGCGTAATCGCAACAGCTCGTTCTTGGCTTCGTAAAGCCGTTCCAGTTCCTCTGGCGCCACCCGCCCTTTCTTCAGTTCCTCAACCTCACTTCGCAACCGCTCCAAGTCCTGAAGTTGTGCCTGCTGTTGCGCCAGTTCGGTGGCTTTGGTTTGGTTGTCGTGGTGAAACCATCCGGCGCCCACGGCCGCACCGATAAAAAGCACCCACGGAAGAATAATTTTCATGGTTTGGAATGTCTGTTCCGCGCTGTTCCCTCAATTCACCACACTTGATCCTGAGTGTCAGCCAAGTTCATTCGATTTGCGTATGGCGACCAAATTAAGCGCGTGCCACCGGAAAGCAATTCTCAATTTGGAGACTCCACAGCTGCGTCCGCCTTCAGTCATTTCGTAGTTGCGCCAGCAGGTGACGACAGTTCAACACCTTCTCCACGAGATCAATCGGAACGTAGTAATACTGGTTCGACGCCTCGAAACCAATGCGTGAATCGGCGGATTGAATCGCGTGCAATCGTCGCGCCAGGGAAAGCTCGGCTTCCAACCATCGCTCCATCACCGCCGTTTGCGCCGCTCGGGTTTCGCTTTCATCGCCGCCCGCAGCAACCGCGCGGCGGGCAAGGATGAATCGCGTTTGCTGCGCCACACTGCGGAAATGAATCGCCGCCGCTTCCGCCACGCGACATTCCGCTGCCAATGCGGTGCGTTGTGCGTCCGTGACGTTGGTTTCGTGCTGAGTCGCGCGCTGAAGTTCCGCCAAGGCGCGATCGAACCCCTCGGCAACCCGCTCGAGTTGCCCGGCAAAAACTTCCGGTGGATACACGGAACGCCACGATTCCAGGTCATCGTACGGAAAACCCACCATCGTGGCGCGATAACCGGTTGGTTCGCGCCAGAGCAGATTGGCCGGACCGAGTTGTTGCGGTCCGGAGTACACCACGCCGATGTGGTAGGGAAATTCGCGAAACGCCGCGCTGAACTGCCGCCAGGCCGTTATCACCGCCGGCGCCAAAGCGCTACCGAAGCGACGTTCGGCCACCCGCTGCATCGCCGCCGCCGCCGAACCACTGGCGAGCGCTTCGGAAACCACTTCGAGATTGGGCGAGGGATAACCGCCAAGCGTCCAGCCGAGCATCAGGCCGTTGACGTTTTCACGACTCAAATTCTCCGCGTGACGGGCGACGTTTTCCACGGCGGGAATGTAGGGCACGGCGGACAGTTCCCAGGTATTGCCGGCCTGGATTTTTGCGATGGTTTGCAATCCCCGTTCCCGCGCCAGTTGCCAGTGCCGGCGCGCTCGCGGGCCGGGACCGATGGCAGAAATCGAGTATTCGCCTACTTCCGTTTTCACGCCGCCGCGCTCGAGAGGCAGCCGCCATTCACTGACGCTTTGCAAAGCCACGGCTCCGGGCAACTGGCGAATGACCTCTCCCGCCCAGTTATCATCCCAACCCCAGTCCCAGGCGATGAGAATGGGGCCTCCGTTTTGATCATCCGAGGTTGGCTTTCGAGACCCGGCGGCGGCTTTCTTGCCTTGTTGAATCCCTTGATGAAATAATCGGTTCACTTCCGCGATCACATCCGCGGCCGGGCGTTGGGCGCAGCGCGGACATCTCGCACCACTGCCATGCGACCAGCAGTTCGTGAGATTTTCCGAAGCGGTAATGCTGAAAAAACCGCCCAACCCGGGCACCGCCTGACTGATGGTCGCGACGGAATTGATCAGGTATTGCTGAACCTCCGGCACACTGGTGCAAAGCGTGGCGTGATCTCCTTCCACCACGCCTTTCAAATGCGGTCGCTTTTCAAAGAAACTCAGCGGCATCGCGCGCGGTTCATTGAGGTAGAGAAAAATCCGGATGCCATACTGCCGCGCGCGCGCCACCAGTCGGCGGAGTTGTTTCAATCGGTCTTGATAGCGTGCGCTCTGTTCCGACGCCCACGGAAAGGGCGCAAGCTTGTGCAACACCGCTTGCATCCAGACACCGTTGACGCCCGCCTGAGCCAGCCGCGCCAGCAAACCTTCCGGATACGGGTCCGCGTGCGGCTCCAGCAAGGGATCTCCATACAAAGCAAAATAAGAATAACAAAATCGTAAATTGTTGGGAAAGGCGGCGCGGTCTGCGGATGCGCTCCGGGAAGGCCGCCGGGAAAGCTGGGAAACGAAGTGGAATAATGGCTCGCCCGGTCGGGTGATGCCTTCCGGAAATTCCTCCCGCACCATCGCCGCAATTTTCTGTTCGTGTTTTCGCGCCGCGTCGTCCGGCGGCGCATAGCGCAGCGGTTCACATTCGGGCTTCAAACTACCGAGTTTGATCCACAGAAAATCATCTTCGCGTAATGTGAAAGCCAGTTGTTCAGGCGTCCAATCCAGCAGCGCCAGCAATTGTTCGTAAGGCAGCAAATGCCAGTTTCGTTTGATCACCGTAAGATAAGAACGCGCTTGTTGATCGCGCGAAATCCGCGCCGGCAGCCCCAGTCCCATCGCGCGGCCCAGACGTTCGATGTCGGCCCGCTTGGCGCCGACCGCTCGCGCCATTCGTTCGGTGGTTACCAAGGGCCAGTTGCGCCAAACAAACGCGTGCAACCGACTGGGAAAATGCGGCAACGGCAGCGGTTTAGGGGCGGAGCCTTTGGGCAGATCGGTAACGGCCAGCGCTGAGGATGGCTCTGCTCCGAAGGCGAGAGGCGTTCCGAAGGACGAGGCCAACGCGAAGCTGCCAAGCGCCGTGGAACTGGCCTTGATAAAGCTACGCCGCGACCATGTGGTGGTTGATGTGTTCGTTTTCAATCTCTGAAATTGGATTGGATCATGGTACTCGTATCCGTGGCCGCTCTGCCTGCGATTCAGGATGGGATGAAGAATTTCCGAAAAGCAAACCTTGATTCTCGCGCTACCAGTCGTGCGAAAAAGCCGGTGCAGCCTGACAGCACCACCGCCCTCGGCGGTGGTGGTTCACGCCCCCGCGGACGCCATCCAGTTCTGATACTTCCCGAGGAAAATACAACCGCGAAATACACGAACGGGAAAAGACTTTGAAAGCAGCTCTACTTCAATGACCAGCCACTGCCTCCGTGAACAGCGGGAAGTGCTCGCAGCGCAACACCTTTTTCAATTCGGGGGTTGAGTGCGGGCCAACCTCCAGTTCCAGTCCACTCCCCCTCCCGCGCCCTCTCCGGCCAAAGCTATCTTGTTTCGTTAGGCCGATTCATAACTGCATATCTGAAAGAAACAAATCACCTGTCTCTCGATCAATCAAAAGTCGGAAATTGCTGTTCGGCGCATTCGAATAAAACCAGACCTGATACTGAACGACAGGCTTCGGCGCGATCCCGCTCTCAGACAAGGCGACGATCCCTCCGCGCCTCAATCCTTTCCGATCCTTTGGTGGTTAGGCTGAAACTCGTCCTTCATCTTTTCGCCTTTGAGTAAGAAAGACTGAAAGCAGTATCACTGTCACAACCCCCGTTGGCCAGCCCCCGTTTGTTGATCCAAGTGCAATGAGAGTTTTGGTTCCTGGTTTCAGGGTTTCCGCGCTGGCGTGCGCAGGGAGGGGCGAAGCCCCGACCGGAGCGCGCCAGCGCGCCGCGAACACCGCCGGCGCCAGATACTCCAGCGACGAATGCGGCCTCGCTTCGTTGTCGTCCCGCCGCCATCCGGCGCTCAGGACTTCCGCTTCCAACAGGGAGGCAAATTCTTCGCGGTTCAAATGCTCGTCCCGCAACCGGCTGTTGAACGATTCCACAGACGCGTTCTCCCACGGACTCCCCGGCGCGATATACAGCGCCCCAATCGCGTTGGCCTTCAGCCACGCTTGCACCGCCTTAGCCACAAACTCCGGCCCGTTGTCACTGCGCAAATGCGCGGGCGCTCCCCGCAGTGCCATCAGTCCCGCCAGCACCCCAATCACCTCCTTCCCCCGAAAACTCCGCCGCACTTCCAACGCCAGGCATTCCCGCGTGAACTCATCCACCACGCACAGAAACTTCAGCCGCCGCCCATCGGTCGTCTGGTCGCTCACAAAATCATAGCTCCACACTTCGTTGGGCCGCGTGGCCTTCAGCCTTTGGCTGCCGTTCGCGCTCGTGCCCAAACGCCGCTTCTTGCACTGCTGGCGTGGCACTTTCAGCCCTGCCTCCCGCCAGAGCCGTTGCACCCGTTTGGGGTTCACGCGCAGCCCTGCCTGCCGCAACTGGCCACACGCCGTCCGATACCCGGCGCGGGGCCGTTGCCAGCTGAACTCATTGAGCCGTGCGCGCAGACGCGCTTCCGCCGCGTCGGGTTGCGGGGCGTGCCGCTGGGTGGCGCGCGGCTGGCCCACCACTTTGCAGGCCCGACGCTGGCTCAACTCCAGCTCCCGCTGGAGATGTCCCACCGCCTCGCGTTTCCGCGCCGGGCCTACCATTTTCCCTCCAGCAACTCCTTCAAGGCCACCTTGTCCAGGGACAGATCGGCCACCAGCTTCTTGAGCTTGGCGTTCTCCTCTTTCAAGGCTTTGAGTTCCTTCACGGTGTTTAAATCCGCCCCGCCGTATTGTTCCTGCCAGCGGGGATAGGTCGCCGGGCTGATCGCCAGGCTCTTGCAAACCTCTTCAATCTTCTTGCCCCCGGCCAACTCCGTGGCCGCTTGGTGCAACTTGGCTACGATTTGTTCAGGACCGTGTCGCGTTCGTTTCATGTTATCAGAGTTCCGGGCGGCGCGGAGCGCCGCCCAATCCTCTCATAACACCTGGCTCAGTTTAAGGGGAGCCTTCCACGACGACGCGCGCGGAGTGACGCGCCCCACTTTGCAGCAACGGTGCCGGTGTTGTTGTGCGAACTGGGGCCGGAGTTCGCGGTTTGGACGAAGACGAATTGACGGATCGCGGTTTAGGATGAGCAAGTGGTCAAGATTCATCCGCCGGAGGCTTCGTCTCGGTAAATTGCACAAAAACCACTCGCCATCACAACTCCTCGACGATGTTCATTACTCACCCGGCCTGCGACTGCAACCGACCAGTCGTTTCCCTCGCAACCCTGTGCATCTGATCGGACTTGAGATCATGTCAAACCATCCCTGCAAAGAGGCAAGAGATGAGAAATAACGGAGTTGAGTTTGAGGCAGTCTGATCGGCCGCGGATCACACGAAACCTTCGGCGACAACTTTACTGCCTTGCACGTCAATCTCGTGGCACTGACCAGAGCCGACCACCATCCGACACCAGCTTTTGCTGATGAGTTTGGGCTGTTCCCCGTTGAAGTCCAACCAGTAGGCGAAGCCGCCGTACATACCCGGTACCGGAAACCAGGTCGGCTTCTTTTCAGAGCGAGAGGTCGTGGCGTCAATGCGCGGGAGTTGAAGCTCGGGCAGTTCGCGGAGAAGATCACCCGCCCGCTCACGAATGACCTCGTGAAAGTGACGTTCCAAGGCACTCAGTATTTCCGCCGGGATTGGTTTCATGCTTCAGGATAGGTTGATTGCAAATTCATCAGGGCAAAACCAGAACGAAGTATCCATCCGTATCCACCGGCAATTTTCTGAGTTTCCTTAGCGACATCTTGCGCACTACTTGATCGTTTCGCAGCAGGTGAATGGCCGCAACATTCTCCGGGCCTCCATCCCGAATTTTGATCAGACCAAACAAGTGGAGATCACAACCGCGCGGCAATCGTGGAATGTCCAGGTTGGCGCATCCGTTCGAGTCGGGTACAAAAGTCATGGTTTTATCTGCGCCAACGATCCGAACGACGTAATCCGTGGCGGCACTCGACTGGATCCTGAGATTTGCCTGAGACGGCGTATTGAACTTCCGCAACGATAGAACACAACCACTCAATCCAAACCCTGCTGCAAGTAACAGGATGGTCAGTAAGCGTGGCATGAGTTTCAATTGTTACAGTTGAATATACCAATTGTGATCGGTGCGCACACCCCATGTCCGGCACGACGACTCCGCACGTAATTTGAAGTTTGACTCCAGGCACAAATCATTCAGCGCCTAAAGGAACTGGTGAAATCGCTGGCCTCGGTCGGCACGACTTTTTTTTCCAATTTCGAGTCGGCAATGAGTTGTTGCAGTTCAACTTCCCAGGCCACGCCGTTCATCGGCAGCGTCAAAGCCTCATGTCGCAGCGAGGAATAAACCATGGCGTTGGCCAGTTCCACCGAGGCCAGCCCCTCGGCGCCGGGCGCGATCAAAGGTTCGCCGTGGCGGATGGCGTTAACGAAATTTTGCATCAACGTCGCGTGCGGCGTAACCGCATTATCGAAGGGAATTTCTGTGGTGGTCGTCTCGGGTTTGCTGAAGCCGGTGGTGGCGGTACGACTGAATTCCAGCATGTCCACCGCGTTACGCAGGATGCGCAGGCGGTCAGGTTCCAAAATGATCGTGCCGCGTGAGCCAACGATTTCAAAGCGGTTGGCGCCGGGCACTTCGCCGGTGGAACTGACGAAGACGCCGGTGGCGCGATTGGGCCATTCGAGGTAGGCGGTGACGTGATCTTCCACTTCGATGTGATGGAACCGGCCCAACTGGCAGAAGCCCTGGACGCGCGACGGTTGCCCCAGCAACCATTGAAGGATATCAAGATTATGGAGACACTGATTCAGCAACACCCCGCCCCCCTCGCCTTTCCAAGTTGCGCGCCAGGCGCTGCTGGCATAGTAGGCGTCACTGCGAAACCAATCGGTGTTCACCCAGTTGACACGGACAATTTCGCCCAACTCACCCCGTTGCAGCAGGGCGCGAATTTTCTCGTAGCGCGGTTCGAGGCGGAGTTGGAACATGCCGGCGAATTGCAGTCCGGGGTGTTCTTGATGCGCGGCGATCAGCCGTTCGCCATCGGCTTTGTGCGCGGCAATCGGTTTTTCCACCATGACGTGTAAACCGGTGGCGAACGCCGCGATTCCCAGGGTGACGTGCTGATAATGCGGCGTGGCAATAATCACCGCATCCACCGCCCGGGATTGGATGAGGGCTTCGGCGTTTTCAAAAACTTTCACGCCTTTGGCGGCGTAATCGGCAAGCTTGTGCGGCGAAGTGCTGCAAACTGCCGTCAGCTCGCACTGGGCCACCTGGCCTGCCAACAAGTAACCAGCATGATGTTTCCCGATGTTCCCCATGCCGATGATGCCAACACGAACGGATGCCATGACCGCAGGTTAGCGGGAGTCTGGATGGGGTTGAAGCATTTTTCCCGGTGGGTGGTCCAGCCGGCATTGATATCACGTCGCGATTGGCTCCGTATCGGTTGGCGCATCGGTGCAGTTTTTGATGCAAAATTGCCTAAAAATGTGGTAGAAGTGAGTGCAGCTTGGTGGCATCGGTAAAGGTGGGGCATTGGTTTTGCTCCGTTGCAACTGGCAACCGAACAATGGGTGACTAATCAAATTTGACGTATGGCGCAGGATCATCGCTTACAACCACAACGGTTCGAACTGAAATACCTGATCAAGGAGCAGCTCGTAACCGCATTGCGGGATTTTGTGAGCTGCTACCTGGAGCTGGACGATTTTTCGGTCGGCAAGCCCAACAATTCCTACGAGATTCATAGCGTCTATCTTGATTCGTCCGGCCTGGATACGCACCACGCCACGGTCAATGGTGATAAAAACCGCTACAAACTGCGGTTGCGATATTACGACGGTAAATCGGATTCACCCGTGTTTTGCGAAATCAAACAGCGCATTGACAATTCCATCCTGAAAAAGCGCGCGCCCGTTCCGCGTGACATCATTCCGATGGTGATGGTGGGACAACTGCCCGCCCCGGATCAGCTTTATTCCACCGAACCACGCCACTACGTTTCGCTGCAACGGTTCATTGAGTTGGCGCAACACCTCAACGCGCGGCCACGGCTTCACAATCATTATTGGCGCGAAGCGTGGGTCAGCTCGCACGACAATTCCATTCGCGTGACGCTGGATCGCAACATTGAGGTGGAACCCTATTTCGGGAACGAAGCGGTCACGGAGATGGTGCGCCCCATCCGGATTTATCGGGAATTTGTCGTTTTAGAATTAAAATTTACAGGGCGCTACCCGAATTGGTTTAATGCGCTGGTCAGCCGGTTCAACCTGATGCGTGGAGCGGCCATGAAATACAGTGGCGGCGTGGCGACCGTCGGCGAACAGTTTTTCCAGCAACACGATCCGGAATGGGACGCGCAGGCGGCCTTCAGAGCAAATTGAACGTGGAACAGGATGTTAAGCAATGAATGATTGGTTTTTAAGGGGCGACTACGGAGCGGTGCCGACGGATTACAGCGTATTGCTGCTGGCCTTGTTGCTGGCGTTTGTGTGCGGACACGCCGTGGCGTGGACTTACATGTTCACGCACACCGGGCTCTCCTATTCGCGTTCCTATGTCAACTCGCTCACGGTCCTGCCGGTATTGGTGGCGCTGGTGATGATGGTGCTGTCCAACAACCTGGTGGTGGCGTTTGGGTTGATGGCGATTTTTGCAATGGTTCGATTTCGCAGTGTGCTGCGGGACACACTGGATACGACCTACGTGCTGGCAACCATTGTCATCGGACTGGCGTGCGGCACGGCGAAGTTCACCACGGCCATCATCGGCTGCCTCACAATCCTGGCCATCATGCTGTATTTTTGGGTGACCGGATTCGGCACGCGACATCGCTACGATCTGATCCTGAACCTGCATTGGAATCGTCCGGCGGCGGAACTGCCGGAGTTGCTGCAACTGCTGCGCCGCCACGCCCGCTCGGTGCTTTGCGCCAGTCAACGCTCAAGCGAGAACCTGCAAGGCGTGGATCTATCCTACCGGTTATTGTTGCGAAATCCGGCGCGCAGCCATGAATTGATGGCGGAACTGAAAGCTTTGGCCGGCGTCACCCGCACGTCCAGTCTGACCGCCGAGGACGAATCGGAACTATGAGTTGTTTCCGTCCACCGCAGGTCAAAAGCCCGTTCCGCCAACAGTGCCGCCATTTTTGCACGGCGGTGTTCCCGTCCGTTATTTTCGGCGCCGCAATCCTCAGCGCCGCTTTCCTCTGGTCAACGCAGCAGCGCCTTACAAATTCATCTCCGCTGCCGACACATGGCGTCAACGCCGCGCCCCCAGCCAAAACGCAGTTGGCATCGCCGACCTGGAGCAACCTCTCTACGCGAATTGTCAATGGTCGGCCCGCGCCGGAGAATCGTCCTCCGCATTTCGGCGCGCCAGAAATGTCTGAACTTAAACTGCAAACCGCGCACGACTGAGTTGTAGCGGCCGGAGCGGCGACCAGACATAAAAGACCCGCGAAGCAAAATTTCGCGGGCCTGGTCGTCAGGAAATGCGAGATCGCTGGTTTGGTTTCTGCACTTCACTCACCGACGACAATCTTTCGCGGCTTGACCGCTTCCGATTTTGGCAGGCTCAAAAAGAGCACGCCTTGATGTATCCGCGCGGTGATCCGATTCGGATCTACGAACGGATCCAATTCAAACACGCGCCGATAACTCAAACCCTGGCGTTGACGATACAGCGCAGTGCCAGGAACCACCTCATCGGTCTGGCGGCCAATCAGGCTAATCTCATTATTCGCCAAAGTGATTTCGAGACCGTCCTTGCTTACACCTGGCATGTCCGCTTCGATGACGTAGCCTTCCTTGTTTTCGTAAATGTTCACGTCCGGCATCACGTATTGAGTCAACTCGGCAGGAGCCGGAGCGATCGTCGCGGGATTTTTCTTGAACAGCGTTTTCATAATCTATTTCGTACGACGTTAAAAGTTGGGTTCCGGCGAAGCGTTGGCGATCCGCCGAAACCGTGGTTCAGTTAGTTGACGGCGACGTCAATTTGTTTCGGCTTGGCCGCCTCGGTTTTCGGCAGCGTGATGGTCAGAACCCCGTCTTTGTAAGCCGCTTTTACTTTATCTGCGGCTACTGATGCCGGCAGCGTTACGGTGCGTTGAAATCGCCCAACAAAGCGTTCCGCCCGGAACACTTCGGCGTCTTCCTTTTCAGTTTCGCTTTTACGCTCGCCGGAAATGCTGAGCACACCTTCGTGCAGTGACACTTCGATGTCCTCTTTCTTCATACCGGGCAATTCAGCCTGGACCGTGTAGTTATCCTTGTCCTCATAGACATCCAATGCCGGCGTCCAACCTGCCAGTAAATCAGAAGTCTTGGTCAGTTCACTGAATGGCGAATCAAACAGACGATCAATCTCGTCGCGCAGGTCTGACAGCCTTCCAAAACCCGCCCCGTTCGCCAGTGGCGGTCTTTGCCATTTTACAATGTTCATAATGTTCTCCTCTCTATTTCTTGGTTAAGTTTTCGTTCTCTCAACAAAAATGATTTAGCTTTTCCAATACCAATCCAGAAATCTGCAAAATCCTTGGTAAATAAGGAATTTCATCAAAATATACGCCTTTAAGTTGTGCCATTTAGGCATTTTATTTGAGCCAATTAAATTTTTGTGTGTCGTTTTCGCGCTGGTCGAGACTCGGTGGATGCCGACTGCAGTTTTACGGTTTCAGTGAATCGTGGATGGTTATGGAAGGTCGTCGAGCTGGATAAAAAGAAAGCCCCGAATCGGAGCGATTCGGGGCGCAAGAAAGCAGTTTGCGATCAGTCAAAAGCGTGGCCGGCGCAGCAAAGAACATCAGTCACTTTGTGGCGCACCAAATCTTTGACCAACTTCCGGGCTGACCCCAAATATTTACGTGGATCGAACTCTTTCGGATTTTCTGCAAAGGCTTTTCGAATCGCTGCCGTCATCGCCATGCGCAGGTCCGTATCAATATTCACCTTGGTGCAACCCACGCGCCGCGCAATTTCGATGTCTTCCTCGGGAACGCCTTTCGTATCGGGCATGTTGCCGCCGTACTTATTGATGTCGTCCGCCAGGTATTGCGGAACGCTGGAGGCCCCATGCAATACCAGCGGATAATCACCCAAGCCGGCTTCGGAAAGCGCTTTCTTGATTAGCTTAAGTCGTTCGAGGTCCAGGTGCTGTTCACCTTTGAACTTATAGGCCCCGTGGCTGTTGCCAATTGCGACCGCCAAAGAATCACAACCGGTTGCGCGCACGAATTTAACCGCCTCCTCGGGGTTGGTATAGTGTCCGCTGGACGAATGTACACCGCCTTCCTCTCCGTCGTCAAACTGCGCGCCGACCAGATGGCCCAGCTCGGATTCCACCGAACAATTATGTTTATGAGCATACTCCACCACTTTACGAGTGATCTCGACATTCTTCTCGAATGGCTCGTGCGAAGCGTCAATCATCACGCTGGTGAAACCTTCGTCAATGCACTCTTTGCACAACTCGAAGGTGTCCCCATGGTCGAGATGCACCGCGATCGGAATGTTGCTCAGACTCACCGCAGCCTCGATGAGCTTCTTGAGATAAACGGGGTTCGCATACTGCCGTGCGCCCCGAGAAATCTGCAAGATCAGCGGGGCCTTCTCCTCCTCGCAAGCCTCCACGATCCCTTGGATTAATTCCATGTTGTTGACGTTAAAAGCACCAATGGCGTATTTCCCTTGGAGGGCTTTTGCGAACAGGTCTTTGGTATGTGTCAGTGGCATAATGTATCAAGATATGTCTGCGCCCGGGACTGCCTCCCAAGCGTTGCCAATTCTAGCGAAACAGCAGAACGATGAAAACAAATTTCATCCGTCTGACCGAGCGGCGGGAGCGGCTTGGAATTCACCGTGTCGGACGATGGATTTAGCGATAAAAATGGAGCAACAACGGCCAGATAAATTTCCAAATCAGCCAAGCCGAGCCACCGCCAAGCACCACTGTTGCCAACATCACCCGGCGCCGCACTTTGGCACGGTCTGGCTCCTCCCAATACCAGGCAATCCAGACACTTAATTCGTAAAGGCCGTACAGTGGCACCGCCATCATTACCTGCGTGAGCACTTCGGGGGTGGTCAGCAATCCGCCCAAAATCAGCACGATCACGATCATGTAGCGCCACAGGCCGCGCAGCGTGCGATAACTGAGTACCTCGATTTTCACCAAGACCAGCAGCACGACTGGCAATTCAAATCCCAGTCCCATGCCCAGCATGAATTTGCAAACGAAGCTGATATAATCTTCTGCGCGCCATTGCAGCGCGCCAAACCCCAACCAGTGGGAATACAGTTGCGAGGCGCCCAATGCTACTGGCATCAATAGAAAATAGCAGAACGCCACCCCGGTCATAAACAGGCCGCCGCCAAAATACAAACCGCGCCGAACGTATTTTTGCTCGAGAATCCGGAGTGCCGGAAACACAAAAGCCAATACGAAATACAAAATGAAGGGTGCGGCTAAAACTGCGCCGCCATAAAGCGCCACCTGAAAGGCGACGATGAATCCTCCCGCGGGACTGAGATTAATCAGTTCCACCTCCAGCTTTTGCGCGGCGGCGGTCAGCGTGGAGTCCGGGTTGACCTGCCAGCCCAAAACTCGATTGGTGCCAAGAATCTGCGGGACCACTTCCAGCGCAACAAACCGGTTGGTGCCCAGGTCCAGATTTTTTTGCTGTGCGTCCGTGAGTGTGAACGTCCCCAACTTATTGGTGCCGTAAGTAACGGTGACAACTTGGTTCGTGCCGGGATAGTGAACTTTGGCGTGCTCCAGCGGCCATTTGAGAATATGAACGACGCGGTCCCCCGCGATGAGGCAAAGCAACATCGCGACGCCCAACGCGACCAGACTTTTGATCAGGACCCAGCGGAGGTCTTCGAGGTGTTCGAGAAATGATTTTACCGGCCCGCCTTCAACTTCGGGCTCGGGGTGTGCCGACTCGGAATCATCCGCCATGCGCCGGGGCGTTCCAATTACGCCTGCGGCGTATCAGAAGGAGCTGGAGACTCAGTTTGTGCGGCGGCCCCCGACGGTGGTAACTTACGCGGCGCGGGGGGAGGTTCTTGCGCCGCGTTCTGAATTTCATCGGTGACTTCGCGGGTGGCTTTTTTGAATTCTCGAATACCTGTGCCCAAGCCTTTAGCCAGGTCTGGCAACCGTTTTGCACCGAACAACAACAACGCGATGGCGAGAATCAATACGATTTCCCAGCCGCCGAGCATTGCTGCAAACATGATATTCATAAAATCACCTGTCGCGGAAACTTAGGCCGGAAAGCCTGGCGAGTAAAGCGCCAAAACTCCCCGGCCCAAACCAACAGCAAAAATTCCGCTTACCGCGCGTGCAGCACCACAAACTCGCCGCGACGATTCTTCGCCCAAGCCGCTTCGTTCTGCCCCAAGTCCACGGGCCGGCGCTTCCCCCAGCTCTGGGTGATGATGCGGTCCGCGGCGATGCCTTGAGAAATGAGCGTTTCACGCAAGGCGGAGGCGCGGCGCTCGCCCAGCGCATCATTGTAACCATCCGTCCCGCGCTCGTCGCAATGACCTTCAATCAATAGACCGACGGCGGAGTTGTTCCGCATGTAGTCCGCCACCGCATCCACATTGCCGCGCTCGTTGCTGCGCACCACTGAGCTGTCAAAATCGAAGTGAACCGTATGAATGGCCAAGGCGGCGCGATCTTGCGTGCTGTTGTCGAGGCTGAATTTTCCCGATTGCGCGTGCGCCCCGGTATTGGGATCCCAATCCGGACTGTTAACGCCAGAACTGGTGTCGCCGAGATTGAAAGGCGGCAATTCATTATGGATTTCGCCGGGACGAATCCGCGTTTCGGGCTTGTTGATTGGCGTAGGTCCGATGACGCGCTTCTGGCAACCGGTGCCGAAGAGAGTGAGTGCCAGCACTGCGGCCAGCAGAGAAGTTAATTTGACAGCTTTCATGTTCGTTAAAATTTGGGGACAGGTTGTTGTTATTTAGCCCAACTGGGTTGGGAGCTACTACCCGAAATTCGGGTGATAGTTTTGGTTTGTTTTGTCGGCACGTCAAGCAAAGAGAGTTGGTTGCCGCGACCACTGCGGCGGGTATAAACCACCGTGCGCGAGTTTGGCGCCCACGACGGATCCTCGCCTTCCACCAGCACAGTCGCCGAGCCGCCGGTGGACGGAACGATGCAAATATCGAAGCCGCCCCGGCGCTGTTGCGTAAAAATGATCCACTTGCCGTCCGGTGACCAGTCCGGCTCGGTAGGATTTAGAACCCCACTGGTGGGGATGCGTTGCGGTTTGCCGCCGTCAGAATGAATCTTGTAGAGGGCGCGAGCTTCATTGATTTTGCCCGCGTAACAAATCCATTGCCCGTCTGGCGACCAGCAAGGGGAGGATTCATCTTCGCGCGACTGGGTCAGGCGATTCAGAACATTGCCATTCAGATTGGCCACGTAAAGGTCCACGGTTCCGGATTTGCTAAGAATCATCGCAATGCGATTTCCGTCCGGCGAAACCGCGGGGCTGAAATTCGATCCCGGATAACTGGCAATCGCCTTTCGTTGTCGGGCCGCCAGATTCTGCAGGTAAATCCAAGCTCCTCCGCTTCGGTACGACGTGTAACACAATGCCTGGTTTCCCGGCGCCCAGGCCGGCGAAATCGCGGTGGAATTATCCTGCGTCACCGGAGCAGCGTCGCTCCCGTCAAAGTTGGCGACATAGATTTCGCTGTTGCTCCCGGATGCGTTTGAAAAAGCGATCCTGGTATTGCCAATTCCATTACGTCCCAAGGCCGCCAGAAAATCGTCCACGAACTGATGCGCCTGACGACGTAGATTGGCACCGGAATAACTTTTGTTGACCAGCACGTTCTTATTGATTCGATCCTGGGCGCGCCCCACGAGATTGCCGCCATTGCTGCCACTTAACAGATACTGCGCGCTATCTGCGCTCGTCAGGCTGAAGCCTTGCACGACGAGGTCGAATTGAATCACCTCCAACGCCTCGCCGGTGAACCCCGAGAGATTCACTGGTATCGGACTCTGGTTCAGGCCCGAAATTCCCGTAATCGTAAATCCACTAACTGCGGCCGATTGCGCGGGCAACGATAGACTGCCTAATGCCAATCCAATAACGGTAAGTACAAGCCGGTAATTCATCCGAATCCAATTCTAGGTTTGAGATCAAAAATAATGTTAAATGTTCGGGTCGAATCCGTGGTGCCAGCCGGGAAGACGGGCACTTGGCGCACCGAATCCAAGACGCGTTGGGTCAGCCGATTCAGTTCCGCATTGCCTGAAGGTTTGAGGATGCGGGCGCTGCTAACTGTGCCATCGCGCAAAATAACGATGGCAGTCTCCACCTGTACCTGTCCGTCCGCAATATCGCCAGCGATTTGGAGTTCGCGATCGTAGGCCGCTTTGTAGCGACGTTGAATTTCCTGCGCATAATTGGCGTAGGCCGCGCCACTACCACCGCCTTGTCCGGCCGGCATACGCACATCGGTGCCGGAGGAAAGTCCTTTTTCCAAACCACTCCGCGTGCTGCGCAACGCGGCGGCCAGTGCCGAGTTACGCTGGGAATCAGCCGCAGCAGCGCTGTCATTGGCAGGCTTCTGATTCTTGGCGGTGGTGGCGCGATTCAACGGAACTTTTGTCTTGCTGACCTGGACCTGATGGGTTGGTTTCGATTGCGGCAATTTTGCCACCTCGCGATCGCTGAATTTTGTTTCAACTGGTTTGACGACTTGGGACGCCGGCGCGGGTTCAACCACCTTGACGGGCGGTTGGGTTTCCACTGGTGGGGGCGCTGGATTCGGAGCTGGAGCTGGCGCGGGTTGGGACGGTTCGGGTGGTGATTGAATGGGGGCGGGACCGCCTGGCGCGGCGCCACCGGGATTGGACAATTGTTCGTCAATCAAAAAGGCGGGTTCAAAGGTGATTTCCGGCAGGTTTAGCGGCTCCTGCTTTTTAACCAAAAAGGCCGGCCCCACCAGCAGCGTCAGCAGCAGCAGCACGTGCAAGGTCGTCGAACCGACCAGACATTTTTTTTGCAACTGACTCATCGTCTCACGGGGGGCGGTTGCGTGCGGATGGAAAATCGGGAAATGCCCACGCCCGTGCAGGCATCGGTCAACGCCACAAAATCTTTCATCCGGCTGTTTTCGTCCGGGCGCACGTAGATGATCAAATGGGGATTCGAGCGGAATTCCTGCGCCAAGGTGGAAACGATCTGCCCCAGTGGTTGCGGACGTTTTTCCAGGGCGTATTGGCCGATGGCGTTGATTTCCACCACGCGCACGTTGTTGCGATCCGGCGGGCGGTCCACCGCATTACGGCTGGTCGGCAGATCAAGGTCCATGCCCTTTTCCAGCAAGGGCGTGGTGATGATGAAAATGATCAACAACACAAAAGCCAGGTCCAGCAACGGCGTGATGTTGATCTCGCTGAGCGTTACCAAATGACTGTGTTGGGAGAATCGTCTCATCTTAATCCTGACCCCAAAATCTCATTGAACAATTCGCGTAATCTTTTGACTCAATCCACCAACCGATCTTTGCCGGTTTTGCGCTCGCAACGACCCAACCTCGGCGCCTCACGATTTATTCGACCCGATCTCATTCATCTTGCAGATATTCGGTTTCCATTTTGGAGACCAATTCCTGCGCAAAATTATCCAGCTCCACCGTTCGCACCCGGAGGTTATGAACCAACCAGTTATAGCCGAACATGGAGGGAATAGCCACCAGCAGCCCCGCCACCGTGGTCACCAAGGCCGCCGCCACACCGGGCGCCATGGCGGACATTGAAGCGCTCCCCGCGCGCGCAATACCAGCAAACGTATCCATCACTCCCCAAACTGTTCCCAACAACCCCAGAAACGGCGCGCCGCTCACCGCAATCGCAAGCAAAATCAAACCTGACTCGAGCTTCAAGGACTCCTGCGCCACCGTGTTTTCGATCAGACGCTTGACGTGCTCCATGCTTTTCAGCGAAACAGCGGGCTTGCGCGCGGCATCCGAACTGCCCTTCAACCGCGTGTCCAAAGCCATGCTGCCCGCTTGATAGACGGCAAAGAGCGGACAACCCTCCGCCTGAATGCGACGATCAAACATTTCCAGCACTGATTTTTGCTGTTTAAATTCCGCCTGAAAATACAGGTTCAACTTGCGGGCCCGCCGCATTTGCACGGTTTTGACGGCCATCACGGTCCAGGCGGCAATGGAGAAAAAAATTAAAATGACAATGATGACCTGCGCTTCGGGCGTGGCCTGCTTCCAAATGCTGAATCCTCCGGGAGCGGCAGAGGCGCGGGCGTCCCCCACGGCAGCTAACAATATCGGTACAGTCATAAAAAGTCCGTGTGCTCTAACTCGTCGTGAGGAACCGACCACCGTGCAAGCACCGGGCTGCAACAAACAACAAGCCGCATTGTGTTCGAGAGCCCCGGCAAAAAGCAAAACTTTTTATTCCTGTCCTCCAGCTTTTTTGACGATTCCGATGCGGAGCATTTTGCCTCCAACCCGGATCAATCTCCGTTAAGAAATTTCAAGGTGCGCCGCAAAAATTCGGCGGGCGCATCCACATGCAGCCAATGCCCGGCTTCCGGGATCGTCTTGATTTCGGCGCGCGGAAACGTCTCCCGTAACGTGGGAATATCCTCATCCCGAATGTAATCGGAGTGCGCACCACGAATGAACAATACCGGTCCGGCGAATTGCGGCTCGGCCGGAATGGCCTCAAGAAGGTGTTGATAATGGGCCCACAGACTATCGAGGTTGCATTTCCAGTACATCTTTCCGGTATCGTTGCGGCCGATATTTTTCGTCAAAAACTGGCGCAGAGCTTTATCCGGCGCCACCGAGGCCAGCGCTGCCTCCACCTCGGTGCGTTGTTGCAATCGGCTCAAATCCAACGCGCGCATAGCTTCCAGAATTTCTTTTTGGCGCGGCGGATTTTCCCGCCGGCCCATATCTGCCACGATCAGTTTCAACAACTGTTGCGGATATAATTGGGCCAAACGCAGCGCCACTTTTCCGCCCATCGAGTGGCCGAGCACATGGACGGCACTCAAGTGCTGGTCGTTGATGAACTCTGCGATGTCCTCCGCCATCACGTCGTAGTTACACTCGCTGGCGTGAGGCGACCGGCCGTGATTCCGCAGGTCGAGTAGAAAAACCTGGAACCGGCCGGCGACGGCTCGCGCGTAAGGCTTCCAATTATCGAGCGACCCCAGCAAGCCATGCAAAATCAGTATCGGCTCACCTTGTCCCAGAACTTGAAAATTCAATTTCATTATCAACCCGTGGCGTCCACGGAATGTGCGTTTGTTGCGGCTGGCTAATCCACTTGGAAAAAGCGGCGCTTCGTTCCATCCATCAAACCCTGATTGCATGCCGGCGTTAATGCCCGGAGTACTAACGCTCATCCGCTTCCGCGCCAACTCCGACAATAAATTCCAAAAATGAACACCAGCAGCACAACTGAAATCAGACGCGTCGAGTCCGGCAAATTGAATCCGTAGCGCACCAGTGCGTCTCACATTCGGGAGGCAGACGTGGATGTTGATCCGCGTCATTTACGTTACAGGATGAAAGCCAAATCGAAAAAATCCAATCCGGCGTTCAAGCAGCGGCAAGTCTTGCCGTTCCTGCCGGAATTCATCGCCCCGATTGATTTTACCAAGAACGCGCTTCCCCCGCCACTACTCGACAAAGAAAAGCGCCAAATGGGAGGGCTGCACCCCACTTGGGTGGCGACTGAATAAGCGCCAAAGTGACCGTCGTTCAGGTGCTTTGCGTGTGGAAAGCAACCGCCGAAATCTTGGCCAGACAATAATCAAAAAAAGTTTCGGATTGGCTTGGCGGCGGAATTGCAGTAGTACTCTCTCACCCTATGGGTTCTCTGAAAAAACGCCGTAAGGCCAAAATTAGCAAACACAAACGGCGCAAGAAGCTGCGCTTGAATCGTCATAAGAAGCGCACTTGGCAGAAATAGCCGCGCGGTCCGATTCTCTACCACCACGCCGGCGGCCGGAAATAATTTCCGCGCCGCCGCGCGTGCTTTGTACCGAACATGAAGCGTTTCATCGCCATCTTCGTCGGGATTGGTTTGAGCCTGTGCTTCGGCCCGCTCGGCTGCCAGACGCAGCGCTATCGCGTTGAAGCGGAATCGCGTCCGGACGAAGGACCGAAATTAACCAGTCGCGCCGCCGCCTTTGCTCACTATTCCTCGGGCATCATCCGCGCCCTCGATGGTGATTTGGCGGCGGCCAGCGAGGAGTTTTTTCGCGCCGCTCAACTGGACCGCACGGACGCTGATCTGCTGGCCGATGTCGCCAAACGACTGATTGAACAACGCCAATTTCAGCTCGCACGAGAGGTGTTGCAATGGGCCACCAAACTACCCGACACGGATGCCGACCTCTTTCTGCAACTCGGTTTTGTCTGCTCGCAACTCGGGCAACACCGCAAAGCCATTACCGCCAATCGTCAGGCCATCCAGCGGCAACCGCAATCGTTACCAGCCTGGAATAATTTATATTTGAACTACGGGCAGCTCGGGCAGCCGGAAAAAGCCCTGTTTACGCTGGACGAAGCCCGGGCGCAGTCCGAGGTACCGCCAGAGTATCATCTGAAGCTTGCGATGTTGTACTTGGACTGCGGTGAACGCTTCCCCAAACAACGCGAAGTGGCACGCGCCCGGGCGCTGGCGCTGCTGGAACAGGTCAAGACGGCCAACTCTCTGTCAGGCTTGCAGCAAATCCAACTGGCGGACGGATTCAATCAACTTGGCGCGGTTGATGAAGCCACGCGTTTGTACCTGACAGCTTTGGATCAAGTCACGCCGGTGGCGGCCTTGCGGGAGTTATTACGCACCAAACTCGCGGAAATTTATCTGCGCCAGCAGGATCAGGAACACGCGCTGGAACAATTGAACGCGCTCGTCCAGGACAATCCCGCCAACGCTGGCGCGCAATACCTGCTGGGCAGCCTGGCGCTCGGACAAAAGCGCTGGGACGACGCAATCCGCCGTTTTCAACTCGCCCTGCAGATCAACCCCGACTTCGAGGCGGCGCGCCTGGATTTGACGATGGCGCGATTGGCGGCGGGCCAAACGGAGGCGGCACTGGAAGACTTGCGCGAGCAACGCCAGCGAAATCCGAAAAGTTTTACCCTCGAGTATCTCACCGGCATGGCCTATCAGGCGCGGCAACAATACTCGCAGGCGCTCGAACATTTTCAGGCCGCTGAAGTCTTGGGGCTGGCGGGTGCAACCAATCGCCTGAACGCCAACTTCTATTTCCAACTCGGTGCGGCACAAGAGCGCACCGGCGCCCGCCAGGCCGCCGCCCGCTCGTTTGAAAAATCGTTGGCGCTCGCGCCGGATAATGCCGAGGTGATGAACTACCTCGGCTACATGTGGGCGGAACACGGCGAGAACCTGAAACGCGCACGGGTGTTGATTGAACGCGCGCTCAAACTCGAACCAGACAATGACGCCTTCCTCGACAGCATGGGTTGGGTGTTGTTCAAACAGGGCGACGTCAAAGGCGCACTGCATTACTTGCAGGAAGCCGTGGCCAAATCCGAGCAACCAGACCCGACGCTCTACGATCATCTGGGCGACGTGTACGCGGCTTTGAAAGAACTGAACCACGCACGGGAAGCTTGGGCCAAGTCACTGGAACTGGAGCCCAATGAAGCCATTCAGAAGAAGTTAAACGCCGTTGCCCCGACGCCATGAACTATCGCTTTCAAAACCATTTCACCCGCGAGGAAGCCACGGCGTTGCTGCCTGAACTGCGCGGTTGGTTGAAACAACTGAAACAGTTCCGCGAGGTGATTGAGCGCAGTGATAAACGGCTGACTTCTTTGAAGGGAGCGGGTGACGATCTCGGCGGTGATTTGGTCAACCAATGGATCCGCGCGGTCGCCGGAATGCAAGCGGTGCTGGGGGAATTTCAGCGCCGCGAAATTTTGATCAAAGACCTGGACCGCGGCCTGGTGGATTTTCCCGCGTTGATCGGCGGCAAGGAAGTTTTTCTCTGCTGGGAGGAGGACGAGGAAACGGTGGAATTCTGGCACGACCTCGACACCGGCTACGGCGGGCGGGAAAAAATCTAATCCGCTGCGAGCGCCTGTTTCAGTCGGGTGAGAAAAACCACGTTGTCACATTCGAGGTATTTCATCGTTCCGCCCATGCGCGCGTAACTCTTGCAAAAGCGCAAATAATAAGCGGGGTTGGCCTTCGTGGGTTCGCCTTGCGACCAATCCCAGCCGCCTCCGGGTTGTAAATCCACGACGTAAATCGAGAGGTTTTTAACAATTGATCGCCCGGCCTGCAGGCGCAGGTTGTTGACGCAACTGAGGCTCTTTTCAAACACCTGCGGCCCCATGATGGCCGAACCAACGCTCAACACCACACCGCCGTCCAGACCTTCCGCCGCCGCGGCAAATTGCGCGAAATCCAACTGCCCGGCCCGACCTAACACGGCCCCGTTGAAGATGGGGTGGTTGGAAATGATGTCGTAACCGATGCCCGGATGCACGGTGAGCGGGACCCGGTGTCGAAAGGCTTGAGCGACAATGGAGCTGGCCTTGTGCGGATGCTTCACCTCAATGCGTCCTGCCGATAAATTCATTCGCAACATCGTCTGTAATAATTCCGCCCGCGCCGGAGCGAACGGATGCGCCGGCTCGCGACACAAGGCGGCCTCCAACTCACCGGTCGTCGGCAGCGTCGTGCCGTCTTCATTCATGAAGCGGCCCAGACTGCGACCGTACCCTTCGCCACGCAACGCTCCCGCCAACAGCGCCAGATGGATGTAGCGGCTGGTTTCGTCCCAGGTGCCGAAAGTCCCGGCGGCCACATTCTTGCGCACGCTCTCCTCGGAACGGCCCAGGAAGGAAAGTTCCCAATCATGAATCGTCCCCGCGCCATTGGTCGCGAGGTGCGTCAGCCAACCCTGTTGAACCAACTGATTGACCACCAGCGAGAGACCGTTCTTCACCAAGTGCGCGCCATAAATCAACATCACACTGGCGCCACGGGCCCGCGCCGCGCGAATGTGTCCGCCACATTCCGCGATGAGCGTTGCCAGTTCCGGTGAGGGTGATTCACCGACAAAATCCGGCGCCACAAAGGCCCGTTCGATGGAGTTCAAACTGTGCCGTTCCGCGAGTGGAAATACTTTAACCCGGGTCAGATCTAATGGCGCTGGAAAGTCCTTCATGTAATGGCGATCAAGTTACCGACAAACTCGTTCGAGGCACACCGGTTTTTCCGGCGCCGGGCGCCAGGCGGCCTCGTCCATATTGACTAGATGTCGCAAAGCTGGACGGCCTGGCGCAGGGAGGTCAGCGGATCGCGGCGCGGGATAAACTCCTGCGCCACGTAACCTTTGAAACCCGTCGCCAGAATGGCTTGTATGACGCGCGGATAAAACAACTCTTGCGACTCATCAATCTCATTGCGGCCCGGCACGCCGCCGGTGTGGTAGTGATCGAAGTATTGATGATTCTCACGAATGGTGGCGCAGACATCACCTTCCATGATTTGCATGTGGTAAATGTCATAGAGCAATTTGAACCGCTCCGAACCAACCCGCTTCACCAGTTCCACGCCCCAGGCGGAATGATCGCATTGGTAATCATGATGGTCGCGTTTGCTGTTCAACAACTCCATGCAAAGCGTCACCTTGTGGCGTTCGGCAAAGCCCACCAAACGCTTCAAGCCGATCGCGCAGTTCTCCAATCCCGACTCATCCGGCAAACCCTCGCGGTTGCCCGAAAAGCAGATCACGCGTTCATAACCATGTTCTGCCGCCACCTGGATGCGCTGCTCGTACGCCGGCACCAGTTTATCGTGATGTTCCACGCGATTAAACGCCTTCGTAATGCCGCCCAAACCATCCACGGACGGCCCATTGACCATTGAGCAGACCAGGCCATTTTCCTTAAGCACCGGAAAGTCGGACGGATCAATCAGGTCCAGCGCCACCAATCCCAGCTCGCGACCCGCGCGCGCCAGTTGCGCCGTGGACAATTTGCCGTAACACCATTTGCAGGCCGAGTGATGGATGTTGCCCTTCAGTTTTACAGTGGCAACGGAATCAGCGAGCGCGTCGGGGGCACCCAGCTTTGTCGCAACCACCACGGCGGTGCCGGCGGCAACCCGCCCCAACGCGGAACGACGGGAAAGTTTATGATTCATATTTTTCTATCCGTGCAAGGATAACAAGCGTCCGGCTGATTTTCCAGCGGAATACATGCGCCGCCACGCACCGAACGGAGGGGGCCATGGGCGGGTGGCGGCGCGCGTAATTGGCGTTGGCGCTCCCCTGAACCGCTTCGCGAAAATCAGACTTCGAGTTGCTCCGGCAACCCGAGAATTTTGACCTTCGTGCGCAGACGTACGGAAAGGGGCGCTTCGATGGTCAACCGCCCGAGTACGCGAATGTCTGCCGGCAACAAGCTGGAAGCGGCAGCGTCCCGGCGGATCGCCTGGGCAATCGCGCCCTCGATGCGCCGGCGCAGCCGATCTTCAACTTTCAACGGCGCGACGAAGATTCGCTCCAACTGCAAATTGCGTTTGGCCAGTTCAAACAAGCGCGGGCCGTCGCGCAGAAATTCCGGCAGTCGCGCCCGCGTTTCCTTGCGCCAAAGGCCGTCCCACACTGGCCGCGCCTCGCCCTGCGATAGCCGGTCTGGATCACAAATGCGATAATTTCCCCCAAGCGTGTTGATGATGTATTCCTTCATCCGTTGGTAAAAGGAAGTTCCCGTCTGCCCCACGTGAGTAAGCCGGTAAGCGTTTTTCACTCGAATCGCCCAAAAATAAACACCCGCCGATTTGCGATGCTTGCAACCGGCCAGGACATCCGCCGTTTCAGAATAGGCGGGATAGGGGCCGTCAAAAATAATCGTCCGAATTTTTGTCGTGATCTGGGGCGAACCTTTTCCGGTCATGGCATTTGTCGCCGTAAAGCGTAACGAATTTTTCGCCGTCGGTGAAGTTGGTTTTCCATTCAATCGAACTCTCGTTGACGCTCCTTGCTGCTTGCGTTGGACGGCAGGGATAAAATTTCCAATCGTTACGCCTTCAAATCATTTCGATTCGCCGCGGACCAGCAAGACGGGGATGGCGGTTTTGTGTCGTACCTGACGAATGGTGCTGCCATGAAAAATATCACCAAAGAAGCGATGTCCATGACTTCCCAAAGCGATCAGGTCAAACTGCCCGGTCTCCGCCACCTTCAAAATTTCCTCAGGCGGATCACCCAAGGCCAATTGCGTGTGAACGGTCAAGCCGTGCTCCCGCAGTTTCGTCGCTTCGGCCTCCAGATAAGCCCGATCCGCTTTCATTTCATCGGACTCAGCAAGTTTCAGTTGATGAAAATACCGCGCGGCGTAGCCATCAGCCACGTGCAAGAGCAGCAGTTCCGATTGCATCCGCGTGGCCAGCGCGGTGACATGCGCCAGCAGGTTGCGGTCTGCGGACTCACACTCGAGGGCAACTAGAATTTTGCGGTACATGATCAACCTACGGCAACGCCGGCAATCCGAGTCCAACGGAAATCGTTTCCGCCGCCGGCGCGGGCATGAACGTGTCGAACAATAATTTAAGGTTGAGCGCAATGATCACGATCGTGATCGTCCAGCCCAACAACTTGATCCAAATGGAGTTGACGAATTCCCCCATCTTGGCTTTCTCGCCAGTGAATCGCATCAACGGCCAGATGGCAAACCCCAACTGCATGGATAAAATCACCTGACTGGTCACGAGCAGTTCGGTCGTCTTCGCTTCGCCAAACAGCCCGATCACCAGCACGGCGGGAATGATGGCGAGTCCGCGGGTGATCAAGCGTCGCAACCAGGGACGCAACCGGATGTTGACGAATCCCTCCATGACGATTTGGCCGGCCAGCGTGCCGGTCAACGTGGAATTTTGTCCTGAAGCCAGCAGCGCCAGCGCGAATAACACGCTTGCGCCCGTCGCTCCCAAGGCGCCGGGCAGCAACCGATAGGCATCTTGAATTTCCGCCACATCCTGATGGCCCGACCAATGAAACGCCGCGGCGGATAACACCAGGATGGCACCGTTGATGAAGAACGCAAACGTCAAGGCCACGGTGGAGTCAATCGTGGCAAACTTGATGGCTTCCCGTTTGCCGGTCGCGTTTTGCTCGTACTTCCGCGTTTGCACAATCGAGGAATGTAAATACAGGTTATGCGGCATGACCGTCGCGCCGATGATGCCGATGGCCAGATAGAGCATGCCGGGATTCTGCACGATCTCGGTCGTCGGAACGAAGCCGGTCGCCACACCGCCCCAATCGGGTTGAGCCAGCAACAACTCAATCGCGAAACAAGTGCCAATGGTGGCGATCAATACCACCACAATGGCTTCCAGTCGCCGGAACCCGCGCGCCTGCAAATAGAGCACCGCCAACACGTCCAGGGCCGTGATCAAACAACCCCAAACCAGCGGAATGCCAAAGAGCAATTGCAACGCGATCGCCGAACCCACGACTTCCGCAAGATCGCAGGCCGCAATGGCAATCTCGCAGACGATCCATAAAAACCAGACCAGCGGTTTGGAATAGTGATCCCGACAAGCCTGTGCCAGATCGCGCCCCGTCGCAATGCCGAGCTTGACGCAGAGGTGTTGCAGCAGAATCGCCATCAGGTTGGAAATCATGATGACCGACAAGAGCGCGTAGCCAAACTGCGCGCCCCCCGCCAGATCCGTGGCCCAGTTGCCGGGGTCCATGTAGCCTACCGCCACCAGAAAACCCGGACCGGAAAACGCCAGCAATTTGCGCCAGAAACCCGCCGAGGACGGTACGTGGATGCTGCGATGCGACTCCGGCAGCGACACCTCTTGCCGGTGGCGGCGCCAATTTCCGGTAGGTTCGGTGGGCTGCGGTTGGTCTTCAGTTGGCTGGTGGCCCGAATTCACAGACAGTAGTGAACCTAGGTATCCATTCGGTCCGGTCAAGAAAAAGTGTCAACGCCGCCCGCCGCCAACCTTTCATTCTGGCCGTCGGAAATTTGTCGCTTGCCAAGTCCGCCCGGTTTTGTGTCTTGTGAGTAATGCCTGACTGGCTTGCCGTTATCATCTTGGGAATTATTGAGGGAGTTACCGAATTCCTGCCCATTTCCTCCACGGGACATTTGTTGCTGGCGCAACACTGGTTGACGCCGCGCACGGAAGTGTTCAACGTCGTCATTCAAACGGGCGCGGTGCTCGCCGTGCTCGCCGTGTTCGCGCAACGCGCAAAAACCCTGGTTTTGCAGTGGCGCGAACCGGAGAATTTTGACTATCTGCTCAAACTATCCGTTGCGTTCGTGTTGACGGCGATCGGCGGGCTGACTTTGAAAAAGCTCGGTTTGAAATTGCCCGATGCGGTGGCGCCCGTGGCTTGGGCGACCCTGATTGGCGGGGTGCTCTTCGTCATCGTGGAACAATGGTTGCGCGGCAAAAAGACCTCGGAAAAAGTCACCTGGACGGTGGCCATCGCGGTGGGGCTGGCGCAATTGATCGCCGCCGCTTTTCCCGGGGCTTCGCGTTCCGGTACCACCATTCTCATCGCTCTGGCGCTCGGATTGAGTCGTGGCGCGGCCACGGAATTCTCCTTTTTACTGGGTATTCCAACATTGCTGGCGGCCGGCGCCAAGGAAGCTTTTGATGCGCTCCGGGATCAGACTCCGCATGAACCTTGGTCGCAAGTGTTGCTGGCCACCAGCGTTGCCGCCATCACGGCTTTCATCGTGGTCAAGTGGCTGCTGGGTTACATCCGCCACCACACGTTCATTCCGTTTGGCTGGTACCGCATCGCTCTGGGTCTGGTGATCCTCTGGTTGGTGCGCTGACGCGCGGCTTACTTGTCGGGAATCGGAATCAAAATTTTATCACCCACCTGCATCCGTTCCGGCTTCAATCCTTCGTTGGCTTGAAGGATCATCTCCGCCGTGATTTTTTTCCCGGTTTCCTTGCTGTAAGCCAGCGCAATGGCCGAAACGGTGTCACCGGAAGCAACTATGTGTTCGAGCGCTTCCTTGGGCTGATTGGCGCTGGTGGTGGTGCTGGGACGAGTGGAGGAGACCGGACGCGCCGGGGCGGGTTTGGCGGTGGCGATTCGGGTCAGCCGATCAAACTCCTTTTCCAGGAACGCGCGATCCGCCTTTCGTTTTTCTTCGATTTCCTGAACCTTGCGCGCCAGCTCACGTAAATCATCCTGACTGGCTGTCGGCGTGGTGGAGCGGTTTTGATTCTGCTCACGCAACGTGGCCACCTCGCGCGCCAGCGCTTCGATCTGCCGTTTTTGGTTCTGGCTTTCCTCCTGCAAAGACTGGATGTCCCCGGTCAGGCGCTTGATCCGTTCGTCCAGCAAAGCCGCATCCTGCCCGCGTGCCAGAAAGGTCGCTCCCAGCAAAGTTACCATTAGCAAAACAAAAATCTGTTTCATCGCCGGGACAATAAAAGCCCCGTCAAACGGGCGCAAGCCCGGGTTGTCCGCTGACCGTCTTCCTTCGACTTTCCCAAGGTTTGCGGTTACCTTGTCCTGGCATGAACACGACGAAAACCCCCGAATCCACCACGCCACCGGCGTCCCAAGCCGGCCCGGCCCAATACACCGGTGAAGTCGTTTACATTTATGCCTTCGACATCGCTTACGACACCTCACGCCGGCCGATCTCTCAACTGCTGGGCCAGCCGGTTGAACATTTTTCGATGGACGCCAACCGCCGCAGTCCGCGGCAATTGTCCTTCCATCGCCCCGAGATGGTACGATTGCCCCTCATGGAACGCGTGGGGCCGCTCGGTCCGGTTCAGGTGCAACGCGTCATCAAGTTTCTTTCCATCGGCGCCATCAGCATCACCGTGCGCGTGCCGTTCGCCGCGAACTGTCTGCCCGACCTGATCGCGTTTCACGATTTGCAATTCAGTGACGGCTCGCTACAAGACCACGTGTACCAACTCGCGCATGAAGTCGTTGCGGAACTCAAAGGCCGGTTGCAATCACCGCACCCGCAATGGTGGGAAGAAGAGGCCTACACGGTCTTTTGTTTTGCCGCGCCGGTCAGCGGCGCCGCGGATCAGGCGATCACCGCCCTGCAATGGTTTCAAAAGCACCGCCGCCAGGTCGCCGGGCTGTTGACGCAGGAACCTGAAATCGAGCGCCTGTCCCTACAGGAAGCCGACGAATCCACCGCGCGTTACCTCAGCTACTACGAGAACGATCTGGTGGTGATTGACTGGGATGCCGCGCTCTTGATTGATGACGTTCGTGCTTTCGATGAAACGCTGCACATCCTGGAGCTGGCCAATCTCCAGTTGACTGAACTCGAAGCCTACGACCGTTTGCTCGATGACGCGCTGGAGCGCTCATATCGCGATCTGAGCCATGCTCCGTTGCGGCCGCGCCGGGACATTCTCCGCGAGCTGCGGGAAATCCGCATTGATATGGCGCGCTTCAACGATGAGCTTTCGAATACCACGAAGTTTTTCGGCGACTGGCATCTGGCGCGCATTTACGAGAAAATCTCCACGCGTCTGCACCTGGCCGAATGGCATCGCACCATTGACGGCAAGCTGCGCATCCTCAACGACCTCTACCAAATCCTGAAGCACGATCAAACGAACCGCTGGATGATGATTCTGGAAGCCACCATCGTGCTGCTGTTCATCATTGATCTGGTGATCCTCTTCGTCGGGCTGAAATAAACCGGCGGGCGCCGCAGCGTTTTATTTCAATAACTCGCGCAGTTTCGCGGGATCACTCGTGGGCGACCGGCAGGCAGTGCCGGTGCAAACATACGCCAGCGCTCCCTCCGGTGCCGGCAGACTCCGCACGAATTCTGAAACGGCCCCGGTGGTGCCGAGAACGATTTTATTGGGTTGATAAACCGCATGCGCCGCGCGCAACAACGATTGGGTGGCGGCCGTGTCCGCCGCGCCGGCAATCACCACCCGCAACGGCTCGTCCACCCAGAAATCGAGCGCTTGCAAAAGACAGGATGAGGCTTGCGGCAGTTTATCGAGTTGTGCGGCCGAGCGTTGCAGGGTTCGCTCGGCGGCCTGCTTGAAATCCACGCGTTCCGTCATGGCGGCCAGTCTTAACAACACGAGTGTCGCCACCGAATTACCTGCCGGCTCTGCGCCGTCGTAGTCATCTTTGATGCGGAGAATCAAATCCGGCGCGCGCGTCGGACTTTGCCAGAATCCACCCTCGAGCGGATCGTAAAACTGGCGCAACATCGCCTCAGCCAGGGCGATGGCAAAATCAAGCAGGTCCGCCTGCAAAGTCGCCTCGTAAAGTTCCAACACTCCGGCCAGAAGGAAGGCGTAAGCCTCAAGCAATTGCACTTCGTCCCGGGCCCCGTTCCGCCAGCGATGATAAAGCGTTTGTTCCGTTGCCGACCATAGTTGGTCACGGAGGAAGGCCAGGTTTTTTTGTGCCGCCGTCAGATAACGCGGTTCATCCAAAACCATGCTGGCGCGCGCCAACGCGCTCAGCATCAGACCGTTCCAGGAAGCGAGGATTTTATCATCCAGAAACGGCCGGACGCGCTGCGCGCGGACCGCCCGCATTTTGGCAAGGCCCGCCGCCAGGAGCGGTTGATCCGCTGCGGGAACATTGGGCTGAACCACGCTTAACACGTTCAACCCCGGCAACGGATGCGAATGGCTGTGATCAATGAAATTGCCCTCCTTGGTGATGCCGAAGTAATCCACCACCACGATGAATTCTTCGGGCGACAGCAACTTGGCAAGCTCGTCGTGGGTCCAGCAATAAAACTTGCCCTCCTGTCCCTCGCTGTCGGCGTCTTCGGCGGAATAGAATCCGCCCTCGGGATGCGTCATGTCGCGCAGAACGTAATCCAGAATGTCGCGCGCGACTTCGGCGTGACGCCGCTCGCCACTGACCTGATACGCCTCCAGATAGAGCTGCGCCAATTGCGCGTTGTCATAAAGCATTTTCTCGAAGTGCGGCACCAGCCATTGGCCATCCACAGAATAGCGCGCAAAACCGCCCCCGAGCTGGTCGTGAATTCCGCCCGCTGCCATTTTGTCGCCAGTACGCAGCACCATCTGGCGGGCCTCCGCGTCATCGAACCGTTTCGCGTAACGCAGCAGGAAAAGGGACCAGCTGGGTTGGGGAAATTTGGGCGCTTCGCTGAAGCCACCGTTCTCCGCATCGTAAGTCGCTCTGAAGGAAACTCCGGCCCGTTGCAAAACTTCACGCGAAAGCGCCGTTGGCGCGGTGGCCGCTTGCGTGAGCGTTTGCATGCGCGCATGGATGTCATCCGCCGAAGCCACGATCTCCGGCTCGTGCTTTTTCCAGATGGCGGCGATTTCCTGTAACAGCGAGAGAAAACTGCGGCGCCCGCCCCGATCTTCGGGGGGAAAATAAGTGCCGCCAAAAAACGGTTTCAAATCGGGCGTCAGAAACACGTTCAACGGCCAGCCGCCGCTGCCGGTCGTGCTCTGCACAAAGGTCATGTAAATTTTGTCCACGTCGGGGCGCTCCTCGCGATCCACCTTGATGCTGACAAAATGTTCGCGCAAAAACGTCGCCACCTTTTCCTCCTCGAACGACTCGCGCTCCATGACGTGACACCAATGACAGGTCGAGTAGCCGATGCTTAGGAAGATGGGCTTCTGTTCGGCGCGAGCGCGGGCAAAGGCCGCTTCCCCCCACGGAAACCAATCCACGGGATTGTGCGCGTGTTGCAACAAGTAGGGCGATTTCTCATGGATCAGGAGGTTGCTGTGCTTCGCGGTCACGGCCATATCAGGCTCAACCATCGGAGCTTCCTTCGTCAACATCCAGAGAAATTTTGGGTCAAACTGGGAAAGACCGGAAACATCGTGCCCCCTCAGTGGTGAAGATCAAGGTGCTGAGCACGCGGCGCCATCTGCACGCGGCTCTACGCTGGCGAGTCCTTCAACGACATGGAAGACTTTGGCCAGACTAGCAGCCTGTCGGACTTAGGGAACGCAATTTTAGCAAAGTGGATTGAACAGTTGCTGGGCGTGCGCGTCTGAAA
>JBDHQI010000006.1:0-150733 GCA_039806955.1 Verrucomicrobiota bacterium
TTTCAGACCGCAACGCGGCCCGACGTGAACAATCGTGGGTGGGAATCCGCGGTCAGGCGTTGAAGAAATGTGCGACCCCTGCGGGGTCGAATCTGTTTTAAACCCGTCACCGTGGGCTGACGCCCACGGCTATTCATGTCTTGTCCCTTCGGGACGACCGCCCTTGGTTCGGGGCGAGCATTCCCGCGACAGCGTCCTGGACTGCCGCAGTCCAAAACCTCGCGGACACAGAGGCGCCACGGCGCATGAAGTGCGACGGTCATAGACCGCCGCTACATAATCGCGATGGATTTTTTTGCGGCTTCAATCCCACCTTATCCTGTCCATCCTGTCATCCTGTCGGTTGGAGAAAATATAACCGCGAAATACACGAAACACGCGAACGGGGAAGGGCTTTCGCTTTTCAGGCCGCAACGCGGCCCAACGTGAATAGCCGTGGGTGCGAACCTACGGTCAGGCGTTGAAGAAATGTGCGACCCCTGCGGGGTCGAATCTGTTTTAAACCCGTCACCGTGGGCTGACGCCCACGGCTATTCATGTCTTGTCCCTTCGGGACAGGCCGCCCGTCAGTCAGGGGCGCTTCCCAGGGAATAGCAGATCGTATTTGCGCCGCTGCCAGGATCGTATTACGCTGCGGCATGGAAACCATCGTCTTCAAGGCCCCCAACGGCACGAAAGCCCGGCTCAAGCAGTTGGGCAATATCTCCGAGGTGTTGCGGCAGCAAACGGAGTTGCTCTTGCGTCGGACCAGCCCTGATTCCGCGTTGGCAAAATGTCGCGATTTGGCCGGGGCGGTCCGGCTGGGGAAAAACGCTTCCACGACGAAGGATTACCTCAAGGGTTATGGCCAGAAAAAGCATCGTTGACGCGGGGCCGATCATCGCCTTTCTCAATCGCGAGGATGATTTTCACGCCTGGGCGGTGCGGCAGTTTGAATTGTTCCCCAAGTTTTACACCTGCGAAGCGGTCATCGCCGAGGCGTGCGCGCGCTTGAGCTACGGCGGCGTCAACCCGCAGTTGGTGGTGGCGTTGCTGGAACGCGGTGCGTTGGCGGTGGATTTCACGTTAAGCGGTCATCTCAGCCGGGTGTCGTCCTTGCTGGATAAATACGCCGGAATGATGGATTTCGCCGACGCTTGCATCGTCACTATGACGGAAGCGGTTTCGGATTGCGTGGTCGTGACGGTTGATGTGGATGATTTTTCCACCTACCGCCGCCACGGACGCGGCACCATTCCCGCCGTTTTCCCTGACTAGCTGATAGCTTACGGCGGTCATAGACCGCCATTACATAGTCACGAGGCCACCGCTCTCGTGCCCCGGTTCTTTCCATAAAATTGACATTTGATGCTTCCGTCCGTGCTGGTGTTGGCCATGGCTTGACCAATTTTACGGGATATAGCGCTCCGCTCTAACCGTGGCGCGGCGGATGCTTGGGAGTTGACCCGGAAGTGAGAATCCGGTAATCGCACAAAGAGGGAGGGCAAAAAGTGCTATATGAGTATTATTTTGCGCACGGAAAAGCTGCGGGTGGAATATCCCGGCGGCAAAATGCGTCAGCCCGCCAAAGTGGCGCTGCAGGGGCTGAATCTCCAGGTGACTCAAGGTGAAGTGTTCGGCTTCCTGGGGCCGAACGGCGCGGGCAAAACCACCACCATGAACGTGTTGCTCGGGTTTATTCCTCCAACCTCGGGAAGCGCCGCATTGTTTGGCATAGATGTGCGGCAGCCCATCGCCCGACAACGCATCGGTTATCTTCCCGAACTGACGTATTACTACAAGTTTCTGACCGCCGAGGAATTGCTCCGCTTCTACGCCAAGTTGTTTGGGTTGCCGCGGTCCGAGACAGACTTGCGGATCAAGAAGTTGATCGCGTTGGTGGAGTTGGAGCACGCGGCGCGACGACCGATCAAGACTTATTCCAAGGGGATGCGACAACGAGTGGGCCTGGCGCAGGCGTTGATCAACAATCCGGACCTGTTGATTCTGGACGAACCGACCAGTGGTCTGGATCCATTGGGACGCATGAAGGTGCGCGAAATTATTCAACGACTTAAAAACGAGGGTAAAACCGTTTTCTTCTCCTCGCACGAGATGGGGGAGGTGGAAACGGTGTGCGATCACGTGGCGATTTTGCATCAGGGCGAATTGAAAGCCACGGGGGTGGTGGCGGATTTGGTGGCGAAGTATCACGCGAACAATTTGGAGCAGGTCTTTCTGAAAATTGTGGGCTATCAACCGCAGGAGGTCGCATGAGCCGCATTTGGGCCGTGGCCATGGTGGTCATCAAGGAGCTGTACCGGCGCAAGGATTTCTACGTGCTCTTTGTGCTGACGGCGTTGCTGACGCTGGGCGCGTTGTCGGTCAATTTTTTCGATGACCCGAAAATCATCCGGTACGTCAAAGACATCTGTCTGCTGTTGATCTGGCTTTCCACGTTGATCATTGCCATTGTCACCACGGCGCGGCAGTTGCCGGCGGAGCGGGAGGATCGCACCATCTTTCCGTTGCTGGCCAAGCCGGTATCGCGGGGGCAGGTGATTGCCGGGAAATTCCTCGGCTGCTGGCTGGCCAGCGGTCTGGCGTTGCTGGTGTTTTATGTTTTCTTTGTGGCGGTCACGGGATTGCGGGAGCCGCATTTGATGTGGGGCGCGTATGTGAAATCCATGTTCCTGCACTGGATGATGCTGGCCATGGTGGTTGGTCTGACCCTGTTGGGCTCGGTCATTTTCACGGCGGTGTCTTCAAACGTCACGATCTGTCTCGTGGCCATTTTCGGCATTTTGTTTATCGGCGAGCACCTGGCGAAATTGGCGGTCAAACAGGCTGAACCCGTGCGGGCAATCACCTATACGCTCTTCTATTGTATTCCGCATATTGAACTCTTCGATGTGCGGCGCCAGATCGTCAACGATCAACCGCTGCCGGGCTGGCTGGATTGTGGTCTGGCGTCGCTCTACGCGGCGGCTTACGCCGGGGTGTTGCTGTATGCCACGTGGCTGCTCTTCCGGCGCAAGAGTCTCAGCACATGAAAGCCGTTTCGCCCAAGTTATTATTTCCATTTCTGATCGTGCTCGCCTACACGCTGGGGACGGTGACGTATTCGCGCGCCGTCGGACGGGCGGCCATCGGCGCGAGCGACGAAGGCGCTTTTAAGAAATTACTGGGCGATGGCCGGCGTTTATTTGCGGGACAATTTGTCGAAATGGCGGACGTGTATTTTCACAGCGGAATGTACCCCTCCATTTTTGACCGGGCCAGCCAGCCGGCCACCAAGGCGGTCACGGGCGCCGTGAACGACCACGACGATCATGACGGCGAAGACCATGATCATGAGGAGCACGAGGACGAACACGCTGCCGCGATGACGCCAGTGGCGGAGAATTGGCTGGAAGCGTTCATTCACCGGTTCCGGATCACGAAACATTCGCATCTGACGGAAGGCAACGAGCGGGAAATTCTGCCCTGGCTGAAGCTGGCCATCGAGTTGGACCCGCAAAACATCGAGACGTACACGACGGCCGCGTATTGGTTGCGCCGCAGTTTGCAACGTCCGGAAGAAGCGGAAGCGGTGTTGCGCGAGGGCTTGCGCAATAATCCGACGAACTACGAGTTGTTGTTTGAAATGGGCAAGCTCTACAAGGAGAGCAAACAAGATCACGAGCGGGCGCGGAATCTCTGGCTGGCGGCGTTGCAGTGCTGGCAGCGGCAGGACGATGCGGCGCGGGAGGCGAACGGACGCGACCTGGCGAAGATTGCGAGCAATCTCGGCGAGCTGGATGAGGAGGACGGAAATTATTCGCAGGCAATTCAAGACTTGGAACTGGCCAAATCGGTGTCACCTCATCCCGAAGCAATTCAAGCGTGGATCGAGCGAATTCGCGCGAAGCAATCGGCCCCGTAGGAAGCTTAGCCGGAACGGTTCGATTGGAGTTTGGGTGGAACGGGCCACTGGCCCGTTCTGTCGGGCTGCCAGCCCGATAGCCGAACGCAAAGCGTGCGAACCCAATGGCGGGCGATCTCCGTGCGCCCGGCTGGGCGGCAGGTTGCCGCCCAGAACGGCCAAGTGGGCCGTTCCACCTGGACCAACCGCATTCTTCCGGCTAACCCTCAATTCCTTCACGGCGTATGAAGTGCGGCGGTCATAGACCGCCGCTACATAGTCGCGACGGATTTCCTTGCGGTCTTAATCCCATCCATCCGGTCATCCTGTCGGTCAGAGAAAATATAACCGCGAAATACACGAAACACGCGAACGAGGAAGGCTTCGGAGGGATGGCCATAAAAAGGCGCATAATGCGCAAAAATAAAGGCATTCCTTTGCGATCTTTGCGGTTTTAATCTCACTCCATCCTCCGTGGTTTATAGGTCGGCGGCAGCGTTGCGCCGTCATTCGTGTCGAGCCGAAGTTGAAGTCCGCCAGAGCGCATCCCGATTGCTTCAGTCTCGCCAGAGCGATTTTTCCCATTGGAGTCATTATGAATAGCGACGGCCACGCTTCCCAATTTCGATGGCCAACCCAATAAATTTGAGTTGACGGATCGCGGAAATTGGCAACAGTCTGGACTGACAACCACAACCGGGCGTGATGCCGATAAGTTAAACGGACCTAAAACTCGTATGAATCGAAGCCAGGCTATGCCTCTCAGTGTAATTCGTCGTGCCACTGCCGCTGCCGGGCCGGGCTGGCGTGGCGCCGCCTTCACCTTGATTGAACTATTGGTGGTGATTGCAATTATCGCCATCCTGGCGGCCATGCTGCTCCCGGCGCTGGCCAGCGCCAAAGCCAAAGCTCAACAAACGCGTTGTTTGAACAACCTCAAACAAATCGGGTTGAGCCATAATCTGTATATCACCGAGTCCAACGACCGGATCGCCCCGCCCAATTGTGGTGGAGAAAGTGGGGCGCGCGATTCGAAAATGCCGGCGGGCTGGCTGTATAAACCCGGCGCCGCTTTGCCGGGAGTTCCGGGGCCGAACGCCACCAACGGGCCCACTCAGGGACTCTATTATCATACGCTCAACAATTGGTCGCTTTACATGTGCCCGCTGCATCGGACCAACCTGCTCGCGTGGCGCCTCGCCAACATTAAATTCACGAGCTACCTGATGAATGGCGCGGTGATCAATGGCGCGGGGAGCTTTGATTGGTCGGCTGGTTTGCTGGGGAAAACCTACCAGAACTCCGCGTTCAAGGGCACCGACATGCTGTTCTGGGAGACCGATGAGAAAGATAGCGGTAATTTCAACGACGGCGCCAGCAAACCCAGCGAGGGATTGACCGAGCGCCATTCCACCGGAGCGATGTTCGCCTATTTCGACGGCCACGCCGATTATGTGAAGTGGAAAAAGTGGGCTCAATTGATTGCGGACCCGCAGAAAAACAGCCTTTGGTGCTATCCCAAATCCGCCAATGGACGCTGATTCAAACTTAACGCGCGCCATGAAAAAATCGCTTGTTTCCATATCCTCCTGGTTAATCGCGCTTGGGATGCTGGGGGCCTGCCACAAGTCTCCCACACCAGATACCATGGTGAGTGAACTTGAAAAAGCGTTTCCAGCGACCGCTGCGGAACCTGGTGGCGCGGCACCCGCCATCTCCAACCCAACGCCAGCGGCGGCGGTGGACGCGTTGGTTCAGACCGCTTTGACCGCTGCGCGCGCCAATGATTACGCCGGCGGCGTCATCGCGTTGCAAACCGCGCAGGAGCGGCCCGGAATCACCGCCAACCAGGTGGAAGTGGTGCAGCGCGCGAAACAAGCCCTGATTGCCGATCTGCAACGCCGCGCCGGGAATGGCGATCAACAGGCGCTGGCGCAACTCAAGGCGATTGAACGGACGCGCTCGCAGTAGCGGCAACGGAGTCATCGTGACGCTGGTTACCAGCCCCGCAGCGCGAGCTATTGGGCGCATCGCTTCGCAATTGTCGCTACTCCGCCCGGTCAGATGCACGATTCTTCCTCGACCAAAACCTTTGCCCGGCACGGCCACTTGGGTCACACTCCCACGGTGGCAACTACATTGAAGCTCCAACTGAAGGAAGGAGATGTCGCGCCCGATTTTACCGCGACCACCGACGCCGGGAAGACCGTAACGCTGGCCGATTTCAAGGGCCGCAACGTCATCCTCTATTTTTATCCCAAGGACGACACGCCCGGTTGCACCCGGGAAGCGTGTGAATTTCGCGATCAATTCGCCGCGTTCAAGCGGAAACGCGCGGTGGTGCTGGGCGTGAGCGTGGATCCGGTCAAGGCGCACGTGAAGTTCGTTGCCAAATACCGACTGCCGTTTCCGTTGCTGGCGGATGTGGACAAGAAAATCGTCACGGACTACGGCGTGTGGGGACAAAAGACTTTCATGGGGCGGAAATATCTGGGCGTGCATCGGGTGACGTTTCTGATTGGGCCGGACGGCAGGATCAAAAAAATCTGGCCAGAGGTCAAACCCGCCGCGCACGCGACCGAAGTTTTGGCCGCGCTTTAATCCGCTGCCAGCGGTGCGAATGGCACGAGCGTTTCGATCAATTGCCGCAATTGCGCGGTCGTGTGGGCGCTGGAAATGACAAATCGGAAATAGCCGCCCGCTGGCGAGCCAGGATAGTGCAAGAACGGTGGCAGAATCTTTCGTTGCCGCAACGCGCGTTTGAGCTGCGTATTGGCGCGGGCTGAGCGTAATTGCACGGGCACAATCGGCCCCGGGAATTCGCAGTGGGGAAAGCCATGCGTGCGCAATGCGCTTTTGACGCGTTGCGTGTTGGCCGCAAGCCGCGTCAGCAGACGGGGATCGGTTTCCAAGCGGTGCAACGCAATCAGTGCTGCGTGCGCCAGCGGCAACGGCAGGGGCGTGCTGCCCATGAACAAATGCGTTTGCCGCAACTTATCCCGTAACCAGCGTGGGCCAAGGATGGCGCCGCCATACGCGCCGAACGCCTTGCTCAACGTCAGGGTTTGCACGACTTGATGGCGGTTGACGCGCTCAGCCTCAAGACTGCCGCGCCCCGTTACGCCCACCGTTCCGACTCCGTGCGCGTCATCCACCACCAATAATCCACGCTTCGGCAGAAGGCGTAAATAAGCGGCCAGCGGCGCAATGGAGCCGTTGTTGGCATACAGGCCATCCGTCAACACGAGCGGGCGCGCCGTGCGACCACAGCGTTGCAGCGCCGCCGCCAGTCGGGCGGGATTACGATGGGCGAAACGTCGCACCGGACAGGACAACCAGGCGCTCGCATCCACCAGGCTGATATGTGCGCGTTCATCAAGTAACGCGTGGGTGAATTGTCCCGCCAACGCCTGCGCCACCATCAAATTCGTGACGTATCCGGAGTGGGTCAGCAGAGCCGTTTCCGCATTGAAAAATCTGGCGAGTTGGTTTTCCAAGCGACCATAAAGCTCGTGATTGCCGGTGGTGCAACGCGAGGCCGCGACGCTGAAACCGTAGCGCCGCCGCCCCGTGGTGATGGCTTGCTGAATCCGTGAATCCGTGGTCAGCCGATGATAATCGCACCCGCCGAAAAACGAGAGGACTTGACCATCGTACCGGACATATGTGCGGCGTACGGATTGCATGGACTCACCCAACTGCATGACGAAACGCTAGCAAGTCGCTCCTGCGTCCGGCGAGAAAAGTTTGGTGACTAAACCGCGCTGGCGTTGCTGGTTGAGCGGTTTCGTTGGCGTCTTCGAGGACAAGTTTTCGCGGTTCATCAAGGCTGGTCAGGGCTGGTTCGGCTTGTCGCACTTGGGAAGATGCCGTAGGTTGGGCGCGGTCCGGGAAGAGTGGAGAATCGCTCGCAGCGCGAGTTGCGGGAGGAAAGTCCGAACACCATAGAGCGCGATGCCGCGTAACGGAGATCGCGATCGGAAGATCGAGGTTGCCGATACACGCGGGCAGCGACGACGCGAGTTGTCCTGACGGAAAGTGCCACAGAAAACAGACAGCCCGGCGCGGCAGCGATGTCGCTCCAGGTGATGGTGAAAAGGTGCGGTAAGAGCGCACCGCGCGAAGCGCAAGCGACGCGGCACGGAAAACCCCATCGGGTGCAAGGCCAAATAGGAGACCGAGAAATGGCTCGTTTCGCGTTCGTGAAAGCGGACAGGTTTCGGGTATCGGCCGCTCAGATAAATGGTTCTCGCCCCTTCGTCAGAAGCGGAACAGAATTCGGCTTACAGCTTTTCCCGGACCGCTGGGAATTTTCTCCCATTACGCCTCGGTGCGGGCGGTGGTGCTGGAGGCCGACAACGCGGAGTTGGCCGGTGGCAACGGGCTTTTGTAAACGGACACGGGGCACGCCACTTGGCGATTGGGGAGCGGGGGGGGACATCGGTTTCGCGGGCGCAGAGGAGCAGGATGAAGATCAAAAATTTGCGGGGCAAATGTCAGCATTGCGGCAAGCCGATTGAGTTTCATGCGGAGCACGCGGGTTCGACGGCGGAATGTCCGCATTGCGGTCGGCAGACGGAATTGTGGTTGACAACGCCCCGGGAGGAAGCGCCACCCCAACGCAAACGCGCGATCGTATTTTTTATTCTGTCCCTGGTGATCCTGGCAGTGGGTTTGGTGGCGTTGCGTTGGGTGTTTCTGCGCGCGCAAAGTCGGGCTGCACCCGCGCCCACATCAGAACGCCGGCGTTGATGATTTTTTAACCGCGGATGAACACGGATGGGGGAACGGCTTGACGCGAATTTGCAGCGCGTTCATGACTGGCAAATTATTCAAACCGCATAACTGCTCGGCGAGGCAGCACCTATGAAGTGGTAAGGTGGTACAGCGACAATGTTGTTCCATCTGCGGTTCGATGCAGCGCCTTGGTTAGCACGACTATTTGCGAAACGCTTGCAGTCTCTCTGAATCATCTTTCTGTTGGTCAAGCCTGGCTTCCTCAAGCTAAAGCTCAATGGCTTTCTTGTTGTGAAACCCCGAAGCAAACTCGCCAAGCCGGTCATAAACTGAGGGTAACAATCGAACGCGTCCTCAAAAATCCTGCTCCTTCGGCACGGGACACTTCAAGGCGAACGTCAAATCATAAATTCGTGGACGCGCTGCGCCCCTCCGTTGAATTTTCCCATCCGTGTTTATCCGTGGCCATCTGTGGTTAAAAATCGGGCCGCTGTGTTTTCGCGTCGCCTTTTTGCCGCCCCTTGCGTATCCAAATAGGAATGTTGGAGCGTCTGCCCATTTATGAAATCGAGTCGGATTTGGTCGCGACATTGCGCGCGACGCCCCGGCTCGTGCTGCAAGCGCCGACGGGTTCAGGCAAATCCACGCAAGTGCCGCAGATGCTGTTGAAACACGGATTGCTGGGCGCGGGGCAGGCCGTGATTTTGCAACCGCGCCGCCTTGCCGCCCGGATGTTGGCGCGGCGGGTGGCCGCTGAACTCAACGTCCCACTCGGCCAGGAGGTTGGTTATCAGGTGCGTTTGGAAAGCCGGGTCAGTGCGGCGACGCGCCTCAAGTTTGAGACCGAGGGAATTTTGCTGCGGCAATTCATCACGGATCCCAAGTTGACCGGCGTGAGTGCGATCATTTTCGACGAGTTCCATGAGCGGCACCTTTATGGCGACATCACCCTGGCGCGCGCCCTGGACTTGCAGGAACAGCAGCGACCGGACCTGCTGATCATCGTGATGTCGGCCACGCTGAATGCCGATGAATTGGAGGATTACCTTTCCGTGCGCCGGACCCGCAACGGGGCGACGCCGGCAATTCAGTCGGCCACCTGCGGCGTGTTACGCGCCGCCGGACGCACTTATCCGGTGGAGGTTTCCTATCTGCCGCACCGGCTTGGGGCGCATCCGCCGTCGCCGTGGGAATTGGCTGCCGATGCGTTTCGCGGGTTCGTGGCTTCGGGGGGACAAGGCGATGTGCTGGTGTTCATGCCGGGCGCGTACGAGATCGCGCAAACCATTCAGGCGATTCGCGATCTGCCCGAGTCGCGCGGTTATCTGGTGCTGCCATTGCATGGTGAATTGCCGCCGCACGATCAGGATGCCGCCGTGACGCAACAGGCCCGGCCCAAGGTGGTGGTTTCCACCAACGTGGCGGAAACCTCGGTGACGATTGATGGCGTGCGTTTGGTGATTGATTCCGGGCTGGCGCGAGTGGCGCGTTACGACGCGAACCGCGGCCTTAACACCTTGCTGATTGGAAAAATTTCGCAGGCCAGTTGCGAGCAGCGCGCCGGACGTGCGGGCCGCACCGCGCCGGGCAAATGTATCCGGCTCTGGTCGCGTCCCGAACACGACGAGCGCCCGCCGCAGGAGTTGCCCGAGATCAAGCGACTGGATTTATCCGAGGTCGTGCTGACGCTCAAAGCGGCGGGCGTCGAGGATTTGCACGAATTTCGCTGGCTCGAAAAACCGGATGAAATGGCGCTCACGCACGCCGAGGCCTTGCTGGTGGATTTGGGGGCATTAGAAAAGGTGCCGGCGGTCGGCAGCGGCGTGGAGGGGATCGTTCCCCGGGCGCCGTTACAAATCACCGGGCTGGGGCGCAAGATGCTGGCGTTTCCCATGCACCCGCGTTATTCGCGCCTGTTGCTGGCGGCGCAGGAATACCGTTGCGTACATCAGGCGTGCTTGATTGCGGCCCTGACGCAGGGACGCGATTTGTTGCTGCGCGGTGGCGGCAAGGACGTGCGTAACGATCGCGACGATTTGCTTGGTGAAAAAGCCAGTTCTGATTTTTGGATTCTGATGCGAGCCTGGACTTACGCGCAGAAGCATCAATTCCGCGTTGAGGCGTGTCGGCGACTGGGCATCCACGCCGTCACGGCGCGACAGGTGGGCCCGTTGTTCGAGCAGTTCCTGGGTATCGCGAAAGCCGAAGGATTGGACGTGACCCCGCGCGAGGTGACGGATGCGGCATTGCAAAAGTGCATTTTGATCGGGTTCAGCGACCGGGTGGCGCGGCGGTTGGATCGCGGCACGTTGCGTTGCGAGCTGGTGCGGGGACGGCGGGGTTTGCTGGCGCGCGAAAGCGTGGTGAGCCAGGCGGAGTTGCTGGTCGCGGCTGAAATTCGCGAGGTGGAACAACGCGATGGTGAAGTGAACACGTTGCTTTCGCTCGCCACCGCCATTGAGTTGGACTGGCTGCACGAATTATTTCCGAGCGACTTTGATACGGAGGTGCATGCGCAATGGGACGCCCAGGCCCGGCGGGTGCAGGCGGCGGAGCTGGTGCGTTTCCGCGGTCTGGCCATCAGCGCGAAACGCGTCGAGCCGCCTCCGGCGGAAGCGGCGGCCCGGTTGCTGGCTGCGGAAATTCAAGCGGGCCGCCTGGGGTTGCCGCTCTGGGATCATGGTGTTGAGCAGTGGTTGTTGCGATTGAAATTCCTGGAGCAGCATTGCCCGGATTTACAATTGCCTCCGATCACCGAGGACGACCAGCGCGCCATCGTGGAGCAGATTTGTCATGGCGCCTCCAGTTTCAAAGAGGTGAAGGAACGCCCGGTAAAACCGGTGGTGATGTCCTGGCTGTCGGCGGCGCAACGCGAGTTGCTGGATCGGCACGCGCCCGAGCGGTTGAAGCTATCGAATGGCCGCACGCCCAAAGTAACCTACGCCGTGGGTTGCGCGCCGTTCATCTCGCTGCGCATTCAGGAGCTTTACGAGGTGACTCAAACGCCGAAAATTGCGCTGGGGCGCGTGCCGGTGACGGTGCATATTCTGACGCCGGGGATGAAGCCGATTCAAGTGACGTCGGACCTGGCGAACTTTTGGCGCGAGCATTATCCGAAGATCAAATCGGAACTGCAGCGGCGTTATCCCAAACACGAATGGCGTTGATGAGAGACTGGTTTCACCAAGCGAATCGTTGGTTCCGTCCGGCGCGGTTGCCCGGTTGGCGCATCACCCTGGCGCTATTGGTGGCGGTCACTGCGGATGGTTTGCAGATTCCGCTACAGATGCCACCCTTTCCCGAGATCATTGATGTGGTGGCGATGTTGTTGACGAGCTTATTGATCGGCTTCCATCTGCTTCTGTTGCCAACATTCGCCATTGAGTTCGTGCCGGTAGTGGGGTTGCTGCCCACCTGGACCGGATGTGTGATTGCCGTGATCACTCTGCGGCGCCGCGAGGAAACCCAGGCGTCGGCTGCGTCGGCAACGGATGAACCCAAGCCGCCACAGATCACTGTGGAGCCGTCCGGGTCGGAGCATTGATTTGCCGGGACCGCGCCTCTGGCGTGGCGGGATGACCTCACCCGGTGGGCTTGGCGACCTCACAGGTTGAAAAGCGTTGGAATTTTGCGGGATAAGTCTGCCGGGAGGGCTTGGGTTGGAAGGGAAGTTGCTACTTCAGACGGTTGGTGAATAATCAGAGTATGCAATCAAAAGAGACCACTTGGCCCGCAACTGCGGTATTAAACCCGGCGTCAACGAGCTGGTTTTTGGTGATGGGATTGGCTTTGCTGCTGACCGCGGGGGGAGCGTTTCAGAGTTTGGCCCAAAACAATTTTTCGTCGTCGGCTTTGCCGGTGCGCCCTCCGATGCCCGCTTTATCCGTTCCAGAGGGAGTGCGCGGAGAGGCGGCGATTACGGCGCTGGGCGACCAACTACCCGCGGTGGCGGCGCACTATCGGAAAACGGAAACGGAACTGCGCGCCGTTCTGCGGCGGGACCACGATCTTCGATTGGATGCAACCGGTCGGTTGACTTATTCCTGCGCTGGGTTGTTGGTTGCGTCGGGCGATCCGGAAGCCGTAGAGGATGAACCGTTGCCGGAACCGCTCGCGCCGCTGGATCAGACGTTTCTGTTGCACAGCAAACCAGATTCGATCAGGAAAATCTTTCTGGATTTTGACGGTCACGTTTTGACGAATAACGCGTGGACCAAAAATTACAATAACGGCGCGGACATCGTAGCGCCGCCTTGGTCCAAGGACAATGATCCCACCACGTTTAATACCGAGGAGCAGACGATCATTCAGCAAATCTGGTTGCGAGTGGCGGAGGATTACGCGCCGTTTGACGTGGACGTAACCACGGAATACCCCGGCGAAGCGGCGCTGACGCGATCGAATAGCGCGGACAACAATTACGGCATTCGCGCCCTGGTGAGTCCGATCAGCAGTTATATTGGCAATTACGGCGGCATCGCCTACGTGGGAGTTTTCGACAGCACCGGTGACAACTACAAACCCGCGCTCATCTTTCCGGAGAAGTTGAGTAACAATGAAAAGAATATCGCTGAAGCCATCAGTCATGAAGTGGGCCACACGTTGGGGTTAAGCCACGACGGCACCAGCACCAAGGAATACTATTCGGGACAGGGCAATTGGGCGCCGATCATGGGTGCGGGCTACTCGAAACATATTACGCAGTGGAGTCGGGGCGAATACGCTGACGCCAGCAATACGCAGGATGATTACGTGGTGATGCAGCAGAACGGCCTGGTTTATCGCGTGGATGCGCATGGCGATAATTTCAGCCAGGCCACGTGGTTGAACACTGTTGACTCGACCAACACCGGGTGGTTGGAACGGATCGGGGACTTGGATTTCTTTGCCTTCGAGAGCAGTGCTGGTTCGGCGAAGTTCACCGTCGGGCCTTGGGAGCGCGGTCCGAATGTGCATTTTCTTTTGAAGCTCTACGACGCGCAACACACGTTGGTCGTGAGTCAGCAGACGGCGGATCTCTCCACCGGCGTGCAACCCGTCGTCATGCAACGCACCCTTGCGGCGGGCATGTATTATCTCAGTCTGGAAGGGGTGGGGGTGGGGGATCCGATGACGACGGGTTATTCGAGCTATGGGTCTTGTGGGAATTACACGCTGACCGTGAAGCTGCCCGAGCCGCCCGCCGTGGCCACCAATCCTACCGCACTGGCATGGAGCGCCAGCAATGGAGTTCTTGAGCTAAGCTGGCCGTCCGATCACACCGGCTGGCGGCTGGAAGCGCAAACCAATCCGCCGGGGGCGGGAGTCGGTTCCAGTTGGCAGAATGTGGCGGGCGCAACCGCGACCAATCGCGTTTTCATACCTTACGAACCGGCGGCGGGCAGCGTCTTTTTTCGCTTGGTGTATCCGTGATTATTTCACGAAGTCGGTTTTGATTCTTCCCACATCCGCGAGGCCCAATTCCAACAGGGCGGCATTGCGATACAATTCCGGGTTGGGACGGAAATTGGGCGCTTTGGCTTTGCGGCGCTGCGCCTCAAGCTCCTTGAGCGACAGCACATCAAGCGCGACGGGGTCGCGACTGAAACGCAATTGATTCAGCACCGCCGAATAGTGCAACAACCCGCGTTGTCCGCCTTCGTATTGGCAGATCAGGGCGTCGGTGATGTTGAAAACGACTTTATCGCCCACGGCGGGGAGCGCGTAAATCTCCGGCACGGCGACGGCCAATCGCGCGACCGAGCCTTCGAAGCGCAGCACATTATCAGTGCTGCTCATGGCGAGACTGTACAGGTTGCCGCAAACCCCGGCTTCGTTGTGGTTCAGCAGCGGAGTAATGTTGATGATCTTGGTCAGTTCCTGGGAAACCAGTTTGGAGACGAATGATTTGCGGCCGATGCCTTCGTCTTTTCTACCAAATTCCAAATCGCCATAAACCAGACTGCCGATGATCGGCGAGTCGTAACTGTTGGTTTCATCCCAGCCCGTGGCGGTGGCCCCGGCCACCCGCACGCCCAATGAATCCGCCAGAGTAAAAAAACCGGCGGCGCGCAGATCGGCTTCCTCGCGATCCCAAACCACGATGTTGCTGGCGCTGATCCCGGCGGCGATCAATTCCTGGGCCACCGCCGTCACGACCGCCGGGCGCGTGCCACTGAACGCACCGGGTTTGGAATAGACTTTTAATCCAACGACATCCTGGCGGGTGAGCAAACTCAACCAGGCGGCGGAAACACTCGTCGCGCCCACGCTGTGCAGCACGCCTTGTCGCACCATGGCGGACACACGCTCGGGTCGCGGTTCGAAGGCGTCCGTGGCTTCAGCATCCGTGACGATGGTAACTGTGGCGAGGTGATTGGAGTCGTAATTTGTGGTGTAGAATTGCGCTTCGGCGCTCGGGACGACCGGAAACCACAATCCAACCAGCGCGAGTTGCATCAGGAGCAGAACCCGCCTTGATCCGGTGGACATGAGTGCGTTTCTTGACACGTCAGGGAGCGGATGGTACCACGAGACGGGATGCTCGCCACTAAAAACCGGATGCAAGCGCTCGGCCTGGCTTGGTTGGGAACCTTGTTGTTCCTGACCGCCTGCTCGCGTTCGGATTCGAGCGCGCTGCTGGCGGGGAAAAAGTTATTGGATGCAGGTAAAAATGAGCCGGCCATCGTCCTCTTGGAACGGGTGACGCAAACGAGCCCCACCAATGCCGTCGCGTGGAATTACCTCGGCGTGGCGTATCATCAGACCGGTCAATGGACCAATGCCGTGAATGCTTACGCTCACGCCTTGCGCTGGAATCGGGAGCTGCTGGAAGTCCGGTTCAATCTCGGCTGCCTGTGGTTGGAGCAGAATCGTTGGGCGGAGGCAAAATCCGAATTGACCGCCTACACCTTGCGTCGCGGCGAGGACGGCGCTGGCTGGGCGAAATTGGGTATGGCCCAATATCAATTGCGCGAAGCTGCCGCTGCGGAGAAAAGCTTTCAAACCGCCCTTCGTCTGCAGGCCACCAATGCCGAGGCGTGGAACGGACTGGGTTTGTTGCAGGCGCAACGCAGCCATTGGCGCAACGCCACCGAGTCCTTTGCGACCGCCTTGAAATGGTCGCCGCACTACCCGGCGGCATTGTTGAACCTGGCGGTGGCGGAACAGCAACAGGGCCATAACTCCGAGGCGCTGCAGCTCTATCACGAATACCTGGGCGCCCAGCCTCGTCCTGCGGATTGGGAAGCGGTGGCGGCCGTGGTGGAAGCCCTGTCGCCAACCCGGAGTGCGCCGCCGCCGCCGCCGAATACCCCCCCGCCCAATGCGGGAACAACGACTGGTGTTGTGGCGCGTTCCGCAACATTGAATGTGAAAGAAACCGCGCCCCCCAAACCGCCGGCGGTGACGAACAGCGTTACCACACCCGCGCCGCCCAAGACGGAAGCCGTCGCCGTCACCCCGCGCCCCGCAAACCGCGTGGCGCCCGCGCGCGGGGCAACGCAGTTGGTATCCGAGCCGGTGCTCAAGCCCGAGTCAAACCACCTTCATGCCGCGCAGTTGGCGCTCCAAGCCGGGCAGCAGGCGCAACGCGACCGACGGTTGGCTGACGCCGCGCAGGCGTATCGGCGTGCCATCGCGCTCGAACCTGGCATGTTTGAAGCACATTATTGTCTTGGATTGGCAGCTTATGAGATGCGCGATTTTAGCACCGCCTCTCAAGCGTGGGCGGCAGCGTTGCGATTGCGTTCCACTTCCGCGGATACCCGCTACAATTACGCCCTTTCGTTGAAGGCGGAGGCAAAATATGCACAGGCGATCACCGAACTGGAACGCCTCGTGACCCTGCATCCGGATGAGGCACGAGGACACTTGATGTTGGGCATTCTTTATTCGGAACGAATCATTGACGTTCCAAAGGCGCGCCTGCATTTCAACCGGGTTTTACAACTGGAACCCCAAAATTCCCAAGCCCCGGCCATCCGCTCCTGGCTGGCCAGTCATCCAGGGTGAACGTGGCACGACTCTCGCTGATTTAACCCGGACGATTGGCCCCTCCGGGGTCGAGTCCAGTAATTATGAACTCGAGTTCAAGTTTGCCGGTTAATTGGTTCGATCTCTTCGTGCTGATCATGCTCGCGGCCGGTTACATCCGCGGCAAGCAGCGTGGCATGTCGCAGGAATTTCTGACTGTGTTGAAATGGGTGGCGTTGATGTTGCTCGCGGCGATCGCCTATCAACCGTTGGGACTGTGGCTCGATTCGGTGGCGCATCTTGGCAAGCTTTGGTCGTTTATCATCGCCTACGTGACCACGGCGCTGCTGGTGTTGCTCGCATTCGTTGCGGTCAATCGAACCTTGGGTGCGCGCTTGAAGGGCACGGATACCTTCGGCAAGGGGGAATTTTACCTGGCGATTCCAGCGGGCATCCTGCGGTTCGCCTGCATCGTCGTGGTGTTCGCGGCCTTGTTGAACGCGCGATATTATTCCACGGCGGAGGTCAAGGCGTCGCAAAAGTACGACCTGGACAATTACGGCAGTAACTTTTTCCCTCGGCTCTACAGCGTGCAGGACGATGTTTTCGTTCATTCCTTCACGGGGAAGCAACTGAAAACCTATCTGGGATTTCTGCTAATCGAGCCGACCCCGGCGATTTCAGGTCCGCCAACCACCACGGCGCGCAAAGAGTTTACCTGGTAATGAACCCGGACTAGACTGGCCGCGTGGCCGGGTTGATTTCCGACAGCACTCTCGAACGAGTTCGCGCCGCCAGTGACATTGTGGATGTCATTGGCAGCTATCTGCCATTAAAACGCGCCGGCGCCAACTTTGTGGCGCTCTGCCCGTTTCATAAGGAAAAATCCCCCAGTTTCAACGTCAATCCGCACAAGCAGATTTTTCACTGCTTTGGTTGCCACAAGGGCGGGGACGTATTCACCTTCGTCAAGGAACACGAAAACATCGGCTTTGTTGACGCCGTGCGGCGGCTGGCGGACCGGGCCCGAATTCCACTGGAGTTGGATGCCGATCCCGCCGCCCGGCAGACGCGGCACATCAAGGATCAGTTGCTGCAAATTCACGAGCAAATCACGCAACGCTGGCAAGCCTGTCTGGCCAACGAGGCGGCAGGGCAGGCCGCGCGTGATTATCTGGCGCAACGCGGTCTTTCTGCCGAAGCCATCAAGCAGTTCCGGCTGGGCGCGGCGCCCGAAGCCTGGGACGACACGGTGAACTGGGCCAAAGGCAAGGGCCTCGATCTCGCGGTGATGGAGCAGGCCGGATTGATTTTGAAGAAGGAGGAAACGGGCCGTCACTACGACCGTTTTCGGGGTCGTTTGATGTTTCCCATTTGCGACGAGCAAGGGCGTGTGATTGGTTTCAGCGGTCGCATTTTGTCCAACGACGACAAAGCGGCCAAGTACGTGAACTCTCCCGAGACGCCGATCTTCACCAAGAGCAAGGTGTTTTATGCGCTCGATAAATCCAAGCGCAGCATCCTGGACGCCGGATTTGCCGTCGTGTGCGAGGGGCAGCTTGATGCCATTGCCTGTCACCAGTCCGGAGTGCGGAATGTCGTGGCGCCGCAGGGCACGGCGTTCACCGATCAGCACGCGCGGATTCTCAAGCGTTACGCGGATGAAGTGGTGCTGTGTTTTGATTCCGATCAGGCCGGACAAAACGCCATCGTGCGGTCGCTGGATCATCTGCTCGCGTCGGGGCTGGCGATTCGCGTCGCTGTCGTGCCCGCGCCGCATGATCCGGACAGTTTCATCAAGGCCAATGGCGCGGCCGCCTTTCAACAATTGATCGCGAGCGCCGTCGGATTTTTCGATTTCTACCTGGACCGACTTTGCCGCGTCAACGACGTCACGACCGATCGCGGACGATTGACCGTCGTGCGCAGCATGGGCGAGGCGGTGCGCAAAACGGGTCATACCGTGTTGTTGGATAATTACGCGCAGCAGACGGCGCTACGGCTCGGAGTGCAGCCGGACGCGGTGCGGCAGGAGTTTAATAAAATCACGGCGACCGCCAATCCGGCGGATGATTATGCCGATGCCGAAGCCGCCGGCGAGGCGACGGTAGCGCCAGGATTACCACCACCGGCGATGATCGAGTCCTGGCTGCTGAAACTGGCCTTGCAGCATGAGCCGGGATTGGACTGGCTGGTGGCACATTTGGACCCGGCCTGGATTCAACATTCCCACGTGCGCAACGTGGTGACGCGACGTCTGAAAGCGCACCAGGAGAGTACCTGGCGCGGTTTGGCGGCGCTGTTGGATGAGTGCGAATCTCCCGCGTTGGCGAGCTTGATCACGCAATGGATCGCCGATGAACGCGAGCTGCCGAATCCGGACCAACAACTGGCCGATGTGGTTTTGCGCATTCGGAATCAATTCGCGGATCAGCAGATCGCCACCTTACTTCAGCAGTTGAGCCAACCCGGAATTACCGATGCGCAAAATTTGCAGTTATTGGGCAATCTGCAACAGTGGCGCCAGTACAAGCAACAACCGCTCGGCCCATTGACGTAAAAAGCAAACGGCGCGAGTGGTTGTCCACCCGCGCCGCGCAAGTAAAGTATTCGCGAACTTACTTCGCGCCTTGTTCCACCCAGGCCCGCACCAGACTGACCTGCTCCTTGGTCAGCGGCGCGATCTTCGCCTTGTTGTCCTTGGGCGGCATCCAATCGTCTTCGTCGCCGGGCAGGTTGGCAATATTGCGCAACAACATGCTCTTCTCACTTTTTCCCGGGACGACTACTGCTCCGTGCTTTGAACCCGCCATGATGTGCTCCAGTGAGTCCAGTCGCAGCCGCGCTTTATCACGCTTTTCGCCGTGGCAACCGGTGCAGGACTTGTCAAAAATAGGTTTGATATCCTTGGCATAGGTGACACCCGTTTTCGTGGCGGCTGGCGGCAGTTTGTCCACATCCACCTGACGTTCCTCGGCTTGGGATGGGCTCAAGATCAGAGTCATTGCCAGTCCCATCAGTGCCACCCCGCCTCGCTTTAAGATATTTTGGTATTTCATGGTCTTTATTAAAAGCCGTGAAATTGGAATGAAAGATCGGCTCGCTGTCAAAAAGAATTAACAACAAACTTCACGAACAGTAATGCCCCGCTTGCGGGGCGCGGCCAATTCAGTTACCCCTACGGCGTGAGTGCGGAGCGATTTTTGGATGCGACGCTGGTCTTGCTGGGGCACGGCACGACGCGCAATGAAGATTCCCAGTTGCCGGTCTGGCAACATGCCGAGGCATTGCGGCGGCGCGGAATGTTCGCTGCCGTTCATCCCGCCTTTTGGAAACAGACCCCGCAAGTCCAATCCGTCCTGACCACGATCAAAACCCCGCGGGCATTTCTGGTTCCGCTGCTGATCAGCGAGGGATACTTCGCCAATGAAGTGATTCCACAAGCCCTGGGTTTTTCCAATCACACCACGCTGCAATTGGAAAATACGCGAGTGCATTATTGTCAGCCGGTGGGAACGCACCCTGGTATGACCCGGATTTTGGTGAATCGCGCCACCGAGGTCGTGGCACAGTTTCCATTTCCGTATGCGCCAAAGCCAAATAATTTGACGTTGTTCATCGCCGGACATGGCACGCCGCGACATCCGCAATCACGCCTGGCCGTCGAGCAACAGGCGAGGGCGATCCGTGCGTTGCACCGGTATGCCGAGGTGCGGGATGTTTATCTCGATGAAGCGCCGTACATCAAAGGCTGCCAGCAGTTGGCGTCCACGCGCGCGGTTGTCGTGGTGCCGTTTTTCATCGGCGATGGGTTGCATGTGGTGGAAGATATTCCCGTGCTGCTGGGTGAGCCGGAACGTCTGGTGAAAGAACGGCTTGCCGCCGGCCAGCCGACTTGGCGTAACCCATCCGAGAAGCACGGTAAACTGACTTGGTACGCGCCCGCCGTGGGGCGCGCGCCAGAGCTTGGCGAAATCATCCTCGAACGGGTGCGCGAAGCGGACGCGAGAACAACAACATGAAACAACTGCGTTGGGGCATTCTAGGCGCGGCCAACATTGCGCGAAAAAATTGGCGCGCGATCCGGCACAGTGGCAACGCCACGTTGACCGCGGTGGCCAGTCGCGATCCGCAACGCGCCCGCGCCTTTGTGGACGCGTGCCAGAGTGTGGAGCCGTTCACGCCTGAGCCGGTGATTTACGATGGTTATGAGGAGTTGATCGCGGCGCCGCAGGTGGATGCGGTTTACGTTCCGCTGCCAACCGGGCGGCGTCAGGAATGGATCCTTCGCGCCGCCAAAGCCGGCAAGCACATTTTGAGCGAAAAACCCTGCGCCATCCGACTCGCGGATTTGGAGGAGATTCTGGCCGTGTGCCGCGAGCGGCGCGTGCAATACATGGACGGGGTGATGTTTACCCATAATCGGCGGCTGCAACAGTTGCGACAGGTGTTGGACGATGGGGTGTCGGTCGGGGATTTGCGGCGCATCACTTCGCACTTCAGTTTTTTGGGCGACGCCGATTTTTTCCGCAATGCGATTCAAATGGACCATTCGCTTGAACCCCTCGGTTGCCTCGGCGACCTGGGCTGGTACAGCATCCGACTCGCACTGTGGGCCGTGAACTGGCAGTCGCCGCAGTCCGTTTCGGGGCGAATTTTGGAACAAGTCAGGGATGTTTCAGGTCAAGCCGCCGTGGCCACGGCATTTTCCGGAGAACTGATTTTTCCCGGCGGCGTCTCGGCGGATTTTTATTGTTCTTTCGTGGCGGAGAACAGTCAGTGGGCGACGCTGACCGGCACGAAAGGTTACGTGCGGATTCCGGATTTTGTGCTGCCTTTTACGAACAGCACTCTGGCGTTCGAGACGAATCAAATCCAGGCCAGTGCGCAGGGATGCGACTGGCGTTTGGAGCACACGGCGCGCGCCGTGCCATTTACCGAGTTGGAAACCAATCCTGCGACGGCGCAGGAGACGAACATGTTCCGTCATTTTAGCCAGCAGGTGTTATCCGGACAGCTCAACGAGGACTGGCCGCGCGCCGCCTGGCGCACCCAACAAGTCACCAACGCCTGTATGGACGCGGCTTTGCAGCGTCAGTCTGACCGCAGCTAAAACAATCTTTCGTTGCGTCGTCATTTTTCGCTACTCTGCGCCGCGTGCGATTTCGAAAAGTAACCATCATCGGTGTGGGTTTGCTGGGCGGCTCGATTGGCCTTGCCTTGCGCCGCCGCAAACTGGCCGGAGAGATCGCTGGTTACGTGCGCCGTGAGGCCAGCATCACTGAATGTGAACGGGCGGGAGCGACCGATTACGCCACCACGGATTTGCTGGCGGCGGTTTCGGGCGCGGATTTGATTGTGCTTTGCACGCCGTTGGCGCAGATGAAATCGCTCGTGCGGCAAATGCTGCCGGCGCTGAAACGCGGTGCGATTGTTACCGACGTGGGCAGCGTGAAAGCGAGTGTGGTGCAGGATGTGGAGGCGTTGCTCCACCAGGCGGGCGCGTATTTTGTCGGCAGTCATCCGATGGCGGGCAGCGAGAAGCAAGGGGTGCTGGCGGCACGCGCGGATTTGTTTGCTGACGCGATTTGTGTGGTGACTCCGACACGGAAGACCCATCCCGCCGCGTTGCGAAAGGTGGAAACACTCTGGAAAAACCTGGGCGCGCGGTTGCTCCGCACGACGCCGGAAGCGCACGACGCTTTGGTCAGTCGTTCCAGTCATCTGCCGCATCTGCTGGCGGCGACGCTGACCAATCTTGTGTTGAATCCCAAACTGCCGAAAGAGCAGGTCAAACTTTGCGCCACGGGTTTCCGCGACACGACGCGCATCGCGTCCGGCTCGCCGGAGATGTGGCGGGATATTGTGCTGGCCAACCGGGACCAACTGCGCGTGACGTTGGATCACTATGTTCGGGAACTGCAAGCCGTGCAGGGATTGTTGCGTTCAAAGCGCCAGAATGCGGACAAAATTTTGACGCTGTTCCAAACTGCGAAAACCCGGCGCGACAACTGGTGCGCGGGCGGCGCGTCACCTTCTCAAGAATAATATCAATCGCAGATGAACACCGATAAACACGGATTATTTCGACGCGAATTACGCGAATGGTCGCGGATTCAATACGTGTTAATTCGTGAAATTCGCCTCAAGGCTGTTTCCCATCCGTATTCATCCGTGTTTATCTGTGGTTGAAATGGCCTTACCCGATCTCATCGAAATCATCCCGCTGACGCAGCCCGTGCGCGCGGAAATCACCGTGCCGGGATCCAAGAGCATCACCAATCGCGCACTCATCCTCGCGGCGCTGGCGGATGGCGAGGTGACGCTGACCGGCGCGTTGTGGAGCGAGGATACACAGGTGATGACCGAGGCGTTGCGGACGCTGGGTTTCGACGTGCGTGTAGAGAATGACCCGGCGGAGTTTTGCAATCGCACCATCACGGTGAAAGGGCAGGGCGGGAAGATTCCCAAGGCGGGCACGGCGGAGCAACCGCTGGAATTATTCGTCGGCAATGCGGGCACGGCGGCGCGGTTTTTGGCGGCGCTGGTTTGTCTGGGCGATGGCGTGTATCGCCTGAGCGGGGTGCCACGGATGCACGAGCGGCCGCAGGCGGAACTGTTTCAAGCCTTGCGCGAGCTGGGTTATCGCGTCGAATCGGAAAAGGGAAATGACAAATTGCCGGTAATCATCAGTCACAGAGCCACAGAGCGCACCGAGAAAAAATCCGACTCTGTGCCTCTGCGGCAAAAAACCTGCAAGGTCAGTATCGCAGAAAGCTCGCAGTTTGCCTCGGCACTGCTGCTTTCCGCCAAGCGCGGCGGGTGGGAGGTGCATGTGGCGGGTGACGATGCCGAGGAAGCGCCTTATGTCAAGATGACGGAAAAGTTGGTGGCAGTATTTCCGTGGAAGGGTGGAACATTTCAGATTGAGCCGGACGCGAGCAGCGGGAGTTATTTTTGGGCGGCGGGATTCTATACAGCTCCGCCATCTGATCAACCAACGAATCTGAATCTTGAAGGTGAGAAGTTGATTTTAACGCTGGATTGGGCATCAAGCGTGGTCGTTTCGTCTTGGCCGCAATCAGAGTGGCAAATTGATGCGAGCTTTCCTGAAGCAATGTTTTCGATTGCCGCATCATCGGTTGGGTTGGGCGCTTTTGAAACAGAGTCAACTATGTGCCTGCAATATGGCGTTGACTGGCGTGAAAACGAGGAAGTTTGTAAAGATTTTGGCGGCATGCGTTTGAGCCTCTCTCGGGCGTCGGACTTGGGAGATAGCATAATGACCGGAATTGTCGTTGGCCCCTTTGGAATAACTCCAATTACATATAAAGACCTTGGCCGCCTGCGGGTTCAAGAATGTGAGCGCGTCGTCGCGTTGCGAACGGAATTGACCAAGTGCGGCGCGAAGGTCATCGAGGAAGGTGATACGCTGACGGTTTATCCATCCAAGCTGCACGGCGCGGAGATTGAGACCTACAACGACCATCGCATGGCGATGTGTTTCGCGATTCTGGGATTGAAAGTGCCGGGCATAAAACTCAAGAATCCTGCCTGTGTGAAGAAGACGTTCCCCAACTTTTTCCAAAAACTTGCCGCGTCGCCGCCGCACGGGCTGGGCGTGGAGATTCGCGACGGGCGCACGGGACGGAAGTTGGAAGGAGACGAGTTGTTTGCGGATTGATTGCCGTGGCTGCGTTCGTCAGAACGCGGCTGATTGGTGGTTCGTCTGCGCTTAACATTTGCCGCACTCTTACGAGTGCCGCCACAAAAATTGAAAACGAAACATCCCATCGTCATCGCCATTGATGGCACGAGCGCCAGTGGCAAAAGCACCAACGCCAAACTGGTCGCGAAAGCGCTTGGCTACGTTTATGTGGACACCGGCGCGATGTATCGCACGCTGGCGTGGTATTGCCTGACCAATCGGATTGATTTCCACGATGGCAAGGCCGTCGCGGCGGCGTGTCGCCGATGGAAAACCAAACTGGAAGTTGCGGACGCGCGGGTGCGACTCACGGTGGACGGTTATTTTCCCGAGAAGGAAATTCGCGAATCAAATGTCAGCATGGTGGTGTCGCTCATCGCCGCCGTGCCGAAGGTGCGCGAGTGGATGAAGAAAACGCAGCGCGCTTGCCTCCAATTCGGCAACCTCGTGATGGAGGGGCGAGACATCGGTACGAATGTTTTCCCCGAGACGGATTACAAATACTATCTTGACGCGCAAATTGAGGAGCGAACCAAACGCCGCCAGGCGGAAGGCGTGAATGAAAATCTCGCCGCGCGGGATCGGCGCGACAGCCAGCGCGCCGCGGCGCCCTTGATGATTGCGCTGGGCGCGAAAGTCATCAACAACTCGAATATGACGGCGGCGCAGACCAGCGGGCTGTTAATCAAGGACATTCAAGAACGGTTGAAGGCGGACGGGCGATGAATCCGGTTTACTTTCTGGGATGGTGTTTTTTCCGGCTGACCTACCGGCTGTATTGCCGGGCGGAATGGTTTAATCCCGAGCGTGTGCCGGGTTCGGGGCCGCTCATTTTAGCCGCCAACCACGCGAGCATCATTGACCCGCCGCTGGTGGGCACCGGATTGAACCGCGGCATCAGCTATCTCGCGCGCGAATCGCTCTTTCGTTTTCCCGGCGTGGGTTGGGTGCTGCGGAATTGGGACGCCGTGCCGGTGGACCGTGACGGCGGCGGCGCGAAAGGGTTAAAGATCATTCTGGATCGGCTGTTGGGCGGAGCGGGAATCATTCTATTCCCCGAAGGCACACGGACGTTGGATGGCAAACTTCAGCCGGCGCGATCGGGCATTGGTTTAACCGTCATCAAATCCACGGCGCCGGTCGTGCCCGTGCGCGTGTTCGGCACCTTCGAAGCTTATGGCAAAGCGGCCCGCTTCCCCAAGCCGCGCAAGATTGCCGCGAAGTATGGCAAGCCGATGATGTTTGTCGAACTGCGGGCCGAGGCAAAAACCTGTTCCAAAGCGCGGTTGAAGCAGATTTATCAGGAAGTCGCCAATCAGATCATGGCCGAGATCGCCAAACTGGAGCCGTGCGAAGACAAGGAAAGTTTTCCGTAACCGGAACTCAAAAACCAGAAGTGAATTTATGAGTTTGTGAGTTTGGGTGGCGGAATTGCTGGCGGAAGAGCCGACTTAAATCCCGCTGTTTGAGAGTGTGGTGCTGATGGTGTTCACCACCTGCGCCAGTTGCGGATGCGATTTCTCAAACGCCGCCACGGAGCGACGCAGTTTGTCAGTGGAAGTTTTGACGCGTTCGGGATCAAGCCCGGCTTGCGTGGCGGCGTAAGCGCTGGTTTGCGCAAAGCCAACGATATCCTGTGCCTGCGGGCTGTGCGTTTTGGCCAGCCCGTTGGCTTCGGTTCTGAGTTTGTCCAGCAAGGTTAGCAACTCCGTTCGCCGTTGGCGTGGGATCGCGTCGGCTCGCTGGATGAGGGCTTCAATCTGTTGGATGGTTTCGTCAATCATGCGGTTGCGTGTTGCCAAGTCAGCCTAGTCGGAATCGGCGGTTCGGCAATAGAAGAAATTAGCCGCCGTGCGTCGCCACCAGCGGCGCGACGATGCGCCAGATGGCGGCCTGCACTTCGGCGATGGTGCCGGCGGCATTGATGATTTTGATGCGTTCCGGGTGGGCCGCCGCAATTTCGTCGTAGCCTTGCGCCACGCGCTCGAAGAACGCGCGGCCCGCTTCTTCCAAGCGGTCGCGGATGAACGGCAGCGTGGCCTGTCGCGAGCGCAATCGTTCTTCGCTGACGGTTTGCGGCACTTGCAGAAACAGCGTGAGATCGGGCCGCGTATCGCCGACGGCGAGGTCAATGACGTTTTTTACCGTCGCCAGATCGAGTTGCCGTCCGTAACCCTGATACGCGGTGGTGGAATCGTAGAAGCGGTCGCAGACGATGATTTCACCGCGCGCGAGGGCGGGACGGATGACTTCACGGACGAGTTGCGCGCGGCTGGCATTCATCAGCAACAACTCGGCTTCCGGCGTCATGGCGGCGTTGGCGTGACTGTGCTTTAACGTGTGGCGAATTTCCTCGCCGATGGGCGTGCCGCCGGGTTCGCGAAAGACTTTGACGGTGTGCCCCCAATCCTTCAAGCGCTCGACGAGCAGCGGCAACTGCGTGCTTTTGCCCGCGCCTTCGTTGCCCTCGAATGTGATGAAAAGTCCCTTCATTGAAATGGGGAAAACATTCAACGCTCAACGTCCAGCGCGCCGAAACTTCGACGTTGGAAGTTGGAAGTTGAATGTTGAACGTTTTTTCAAAGTTTTTTCAGCTTTGGCCCTTTGGGCGAATCTTCCACGATCCAGCCCTTAGCTTTCAGTTCGTCGCGGATCTGGTCGCTGCGTTTGAAATCTTTCGCTTGGCGCGCTTGGATTCTTTGCTCCATTAACAGTTCAATGTCTTCAGGGATTTGCTCTTCTCCTTCAATCGAAGCAGCGAATGAGGTGGGCAACCCTAATCCTTGAAAGTGGGCTGTATTTTCGATTATCCGTGCCGGTATTTTGATGTCGAAACCAATACCGAGTACTTCATCCAATTTCTTCCAGGTAGCGATGGCAACGATAGCTTGCTCGACAGAAGTTCTGTCCTGAGCGATGGAGCGATTTAGGTCGCGGATCCATGCAAAAATCACACCCCATGCTTTTGAAACATTCAAATCGTCGTCCAGTGCTTCGGTAAAGTCGTTAATAATTGTTTGGTCCGGTTGCACTTTAACTATCCGTGACGTCAGGGCTTCTTCCGCAATCTCAAGGAGCTTCACCAAGCATTCTTTGATTCTTGCGAGTGCGGTGCGCGCGCCACGCAAACCATCCAATGTGAAATTAAATGTTTCTCGGTAATGGGCGGTTAGAAATAGATAACGGATTTCATGCGCCTTAAAACCTTTCGCCAGCAGATCGCGCAGCGTGAAAAAGTTTCCGAGCGATTTGCTCATTTTTTTGCCTTCAACGAGCAGGTGCGCGCCGTGCAGCCAGTATTTCACGAACGGCTTGCCGGTGGCGCCTTCGCTCTGCGCGATTTCGTCCTCGTGATGCGGAAATTTCAAATCCTCGCCGCCCAGATGCAGATCGAAACTTTCGCCCAGCATCTTCATGCTCATGGCGGAACACTCGATGTGCCAGCCCGGACGACCCTTGCCCCACGGACTGTCCCACGTCACGTCGCCGTCGTCCGACACGCAGGCTTTCCACAACGCAAAGTCGGCGACGGATTCTTTTTCGTATTCGTCGGAAGCGACACGTTCACCGACCCGCATTTCGTCAAAGTTCAATTTTTGAAGCTGGCCGTAATGACAACCGCAGCCGCGATATTTTTCGATGCTGAAATAAACCGAACCGTCGCTGGCCTGGTAAGCGATACCGCGCGCGATCAGCTTCTCAATGAGCGCGATGATTTCGGCGATATGTTCGGTGGCGCGTGGTTTGACGTGGGGCTCGAGACAGCCCAGCGCGCGCAGATCGTCGAAGAAGGCGGTTTCGTATGGCGCGGTGAATTCGCGCAGGGACGTTTGGGTTTCGCGGACGCGGCGGATGATTTTATCCTCCACGTCGGTGATGTTCATGACGTGCTTCACTTCGAAACCGCGAAACGTCAGGTAGCGGCGCACCAGGTCGGCGAAGAGGAACGTGCGCCAGTTGCCGATGTGTGCGAAGTCGTAAACCGTCGGGCCGCAGCAATATATTCCCACCTTTCGGGAATGAGCCTCGAGCGGAACGAACTCCTGCATGGAGCGAGATAGTGTGTTGAAAAACCTAAGACCCATTTTATCGTTCGGAGATTAAGCCAAGCACCTGGAAAGCAAAGTGGAAAAAGTGAGGTGAAAGAACGGCTTCATGCTTATGCTGATGGTTTGACCCTCGGGTTGCCCCGGAAGTTTCGTTCAAAGCCGCCGGCGAATGCGAGTAACTCAACCCTTCAGCTTCGCGTAGCGTTCCGCTACGAAGTCCCAGTTCACCACGTTCCACCACGCGGCCAGATAATCGGCACGCCGGTTTTGATATTTGAGGTAGTAGGCGTGTTCCCAGACATCCACGCCGAGCAGCGGTTGATGCCAGGAGCGCAAGGGAGTGTCCTGGTTGGGGGTGGACTCAATCTTTAACTTTCCCATAGACAACACGAGCCACGCCCAGCCGCTGCCAAACTGGCCCAGCCCGGCTTTGGCAAATGCCTCCTTGAACGCAGCGAAACTCCCGAAGCTCCTGTCAATCGCCTGGGCGAGTTCTCCCGTGGGCTCGCCGCCGCCGCTTTTTTTCATCATCTGCCAGAACAGGGAGTGATTGTAGTGGCCGCCGCCGTTATTGCGGATGGCGGTGCGGAGGTCGGATGGTAGTTTCCCCATTTCCTCTGCCATGCCGACGCCAATGCCAACGCCGCCAGCCCCCAATTCTGACAAGATTTCCTCGATGGTTTTGCCGCCAAGAACCCGTGGTTGAGCCGCGACCGCCTTGTTCAAATTATCCACATACGCCTTGTGATGGCGGTCGTGGTGAATCTCCATGGTGCGGGCGTCAAGGTGCGGTTCGAGCGCGTCGAGCGCATAGGGCAGCGGGGGCAGCTCAAAGGGGCGGGCCAGCGCGGAGTCCGTTTGAGCGAGGACGCTTGGAGCGGCGGCGGCGGCGGCCGTTGCCAGCGCGGTGGTTTTTAGAGCTTCGCGTCGAGTCATCATAGCTTCAAAGCTTATGACCCGGAGGCTTTCCTGTGAAGACGGAAGTTGCCTTGTGGAAAAGTGTCTTGCCCGGACTACGCCAGTGGCGTAGCCTGTGTCAGTGATCTTTGTCGAGACACCCACGTTCACCAAACGAGTGTTGGATCTGCTCGATGATGGAAGCTATGCCGCGCTGCAAGCGCAATTGGTGAAACAGCCCAACGCGGGTGATGTGATTCGCGGCTTGAGCGGGATGCGCAAGATTCGCTGGGCGGCCAAGGGGTGCGGCAAACGCGGCGGCGTACGGGTGATTTATTACTGGTGGATGGGCGAGGATCGTATCTTGATGCTGTTCATCTACCCGAAGAACGAAAGGGATGATTTGAGCGCGGGCCAATTGAAGCAACTCCGGCGGGCGCTGGAACGGTGATTATGAAGAAAGAACTTTTTGACGAACTGCTGCAAAGCGTCAAGGAAGCCGTTGCCATCGAGCGCGGCAAGGCCAAACCATCCCGCACGTTTGAAGTGAAGACGGCCAATGATGTCGTGTTGGTGCGTAACAAATTGGGGTTGTCACAGACCAAATTTGCGCGGCTGTTGGGAATCAGCGAAGACACGTTGCAGAATTGGGAGCAGGGGCGGCGACGGCCGGCTGGTCCGGCCAAGGTGCTGCTCAAAGTGGCGGCCCGGCATCCGGAAGTGATTTTGGAAACGGTGTAGCAATCGTCTTTACAGAAGCCACCTTTCGAATTCTGCCCGGTCTTCTGCAAGCCTAACTGCTCGTATTCTTTCTGGGGCAGCTTGCTGTTGCCGATAGCAGACTTCATAAACCGAGATGATTCAGCCCAACCGATAATATCTTCGTAATCTTCAGCCGCACCTTCGGTGTTGCTTTTTATTTCGGCCCAATCTGCCTCCGATAGCTTAAGCACTGCAGGTCGCACGCGGTAAACTTCCGGTCGGTCGCTTTCGTATTTTTCTAGAAGCTTCACCACTTGGTCGCGCCGTTGAAGATCTGGAAACAGATTTGCCAGCTTATTGCCAGGAAGGCGCCGATAATCACGCTGTGCAATCAACGCTTCGCTTTCCAGCGCGCGATTGGCGGCTGGTTGGGTTGCTCGTCTGCGATTCAACTTGAGCACGTATTACGTCACTTCTCGCCGTGCATCTCGGTGTAAATCTTCACCGCGCACTTCTCCAACGCTTCCCAATCAGCGGCGGTGGTTTCCCAGCCGCTGCTGAAGCGCAACACTTGCGTGAGTTGCCCGGCTTGATATCCCATCGCACTGAGCACATGGGAAGGCGTTTCCTTGCCGGTGGTGCAGGCCGAGCCGGTGCTGACAGCGAAGCCCGCTTTGTCGAGACGCGTCACCCAGCGTTGCTGGCCGCCTTCAGGCATCAGCGCCGAGGTGGTGTTCCACAAGCGCGGGGCGCGCAAGCCGACGATGGTGGAACCACGCACCTGCCGCAGCAACAGTTTTTCAAATTTCTCCTTCCATTCGGTGCGGGTCTGATGTTGGTTCTCCGCCATTTGTCGTTCGCGCACTTCCAAGGCCGCCACCATGGCCAGGATGATGGGCAGATTTTCCGTGCCCGCGCGCTGCCCGCGCTCTTGTTTGCCGCCGAAGAGGAGCGAATTGATTTTGCTTTTGTGCGGCGCTTTCAGAAAACCGACGCCGCGCGGGCCGCCGAATTTGTGGGCCGCGCCCGTGACAAAATCACATTCGCCCAAACCTTTGGCGGGCATTTTGCCGAGCCATTGCACGGCGTCGGTGAAAAACGGCACTTCGTAAGCCTGGCAGATGGCGAGAAGTTCGCGCCACGGTTGGATGACGCCGGTTTCGTTGTTGGCGCACATCACACTGACGACGCCGGGTCGTTTGTCGGCCATTTCCTGCGTGAACCATTCCAGGTCCACCACACCATCCGTGGTGACCGGAATGAAGCGGGCGCGTTTGCCGAAATAGTGGCGCGCGGAATTATCAATGCACGGATGTTCGATGGAACTCACCCACACTTCAGCGGTGGCGGGCAGGGTCAACGCGAAGTGGTGCATGGCCATGTTGTTGGCCTCGGTCGCGCCGCTGGTCCAGATGATGTCGCTGGGGTGACCGCCGAGGTAATGCGCCAGCTTCTCGCGGGCGGCCACCAGAGCCTTGTTCGCCACCAGTCCAAAAGTGTGTGGACTGGAAGGATTACCGTGAATTTTCTCGGTGGCTTCGAGCCAGGCCTCACGGGCTTCGCGCATGACCGGCGCGGTGGCGTTGTAATCAAAATAAAACATCGGCGGGTAGGATATAAGGGAACGTGCGGCTGGCCAGAGTTTTTAAGTTCAGGCCCGGCATTTTGCCAAAGGATTGGCCGGAGTTTGGAAACTCACGAACAAAAACGGAAACGGTCGAAAATCAGATTTTATTTTTGCGAGTTGTGGCTTCACCAATCATTTGCAGAATTTTCCGGTGGGCGCTGGTGAAGGCGAGGCGATGGAGTTCAGCCAGTGTGCGCCATTCGCCTGCGAGCACGGCTTTCCGGGCCGATGCGTTCGCGCGCCAGGCTTCCAATGTGATGCGGTAGCGCGTGATGGAATGTTTGATCACGCAGAACGGTTTTTTCGAGGTGATGCGAAAATCCGTTTGCCGGTAGGGCGCATCAATCTGTCGCGCCCCGTTTGGAGTGTGTGTGGTTGTGGTGCGTTCGGAGCGACGCGTCTCTCGTTTGCGGGTTTCGACTGCGACGTTTGGAAATTCCCAAAGGTGAGCGTTGACGACTCCGCCAGGCCGTTGGTGGACGAGGAATTTGCCGCCGCGCTCGACGACGAAGGCGATAAAACGGCGTTCGGTGGCGGCATTGCGTTTGCCGAGATTGGGAAGTTGGTCTTGCAGATTTTCTTTTTGAGCGACGCAGAGTTTTTGGACCGGGCAGGCGGGACAATTCGGCGAACGTGGCGTACAGATAAGCGCGCCGAGTTCCATCAACGACTGATTCAGGAACGAACAGGAATTGTCCTCACACAAAGGCCGCAAAGGGCGCAAAGTTTTTTTTGAATCAGCCTTGGCGATCTTGGTGTCTTTGGCGTGAGTGACCAATTCTTCGGCGAGTTGCCAGAGATGGGCGTTGGTTTGCTTTTCGCGCGGATCGGTTTTGATGCCGTGGATGCGGGTCAACACGCGGATGACATTGCCATCGAGAATGGGCGTAGGCTGATTGAACGCGATGCTGCAAATCGCGCCCGCCGTGTAACGGCCAATGCCGGGCAAGGCGAGTACTTCGTCGAAAGTATCAGGAAACTTGTAGGCGCCGACGTGAGGAGGCTCGGGTTGATTGCCGATTGCCGATTGCCGATTGCCGATTTCAGTTTGAGACTCGTTACCGCGTCTCTTGCCGGATTCAATGATTTGCCGCGCGGCTTTCTGCATGTTGCGGACGCGGGTGTAGTAGCCGAGGCCTTCCCAGAGTTTGTGGATTTTATCCGTGCTTGCTTGCGCCAACGCTTCGATGGTGGGCAACTCGCGCATCCAGCGTTCCCAATACGGAATGACGGTTTTCACCTGCGTTTGTTGCAGCATGATTTCAGACACATATACAGCATACGGGTCCTTTGTCCGTCTCCACGGTAAATCCCTTGCGTTTTTGGGATACCATTCCAACAGTTTTGAAACGATGGCGGCGATTTTTCGCCTGTGCGGTGTCACACCTACGAAATACCGATAAAAACCGCCCACACGCAAGGTCAGACCGTCTGGCGCAAGATTCGGCCCCATCACCGCACGACACGTCACCACGGATGACGACAGACAATCCGCACCCCGCTCCTTGTTGAACGAACCGACTGGCCTTTTGGATTTCGTGACGGCGGCAGCGTGCCAGAACACGGTGGCGGTGAAATCAATCGGTGCGACAGCCAGCCAAGGAGGGGATTTGTGGGGAATGGCCATCACCCGGATTAAAGTCATCTGGCTAGTTCCGTTGTCGCTCATCCGAAAAGGAACGGACAAGTCTCCAGCCCGGCTTTGTCAGTCCAAAACTCCCAGTAAGGGAGCAGAACTTTGATGGCTGGTGTGAAACTGGCCAAATACGACAACGGGAGAAACACAATATCAATGACACGGCCAAGTGAGCCACGCTCAATCAGAATGGCGGGACCGCTCGCAAGCACATAGGCGACGAGCGTTCCGAGCGACCCAAGGAGCAGTCCTCCGAATCGTTTCATTTCAGCGGCGTCGGCGGTGGCAAGGTTGGTGCTGGTTGGTTTGCTCGTGTTGGCGGTTGATTCGTTTCCATTGTGAGGGGAACATTTATTTTCGGCGGTTGGCGCCAAATGTTCGTAATCACATGGTCGTTGACATATAGAGATGTCACCACCTTCGTCGTTGCGTCAACTTCAGCACAGACGCGGAACGGACCATCCCAAGATTCCTTCCAGTTTGGGAAATAGCGTGCGATGTAGCCATTGCCCCACTTCGCGGGTTCGCCTACATAGGTCGGCGGCTCATCCACTCTTAACATTTTTTCCGAGTAACCAAGTTTCTTGAGTGTCTGACGAACCAATGCAACCGCGTCATTGGAGGACATGTTAATTGGGCCAACAAATCGGGCACACGCCTCCCACGAATCGGGTCTTCCCGGCAATTGCATAGCGTTTGTTGCGTAGTAGGCAATAACCTGTCCGTGGCTGTAAACGAAGCGAGCTCCGTTTTTCAAATTGATGAATGCATAGGGGTCGTCCTCAACGATTCCCAACGTGGACTCGCTAAAATCAATCTGGTTTGCCTTAACAGGCAAAGGAAATGAAAAGCCACCCCTTGTAATGTATTCCGAGAACTGAGGTAATATCGCCATCAAGAATGCGTTGGAATAAGAACCGCCAACAGGAATCATTTTTCTGCCACGGCTTGCTGACCGAATTTGTGGTGGTGACTGTGCAACAGGAGCTTTCACCCCAACTGTTGGCTGGGGCCGAAATGTGTTCGTGCTGAATAGCGCGAACATTTGAATCTGCTTGTTCCGAGCATCAATCTCAAAATCAACAAGCGGCAGATTAGATTCCTTGTTTCCCGGCTCCATCCATTTTACGCGATAACGCGGAATGGAATTGGTGCCAACGTGTGGGGGCGAAACAACTACAGGGCTCTTGTCTGCGAATAGGGTTTTCTCCGAGTAGCCAAGTTTCTTAATCGCTTGGCGAGCCGCCTGAACTGCTTGGTTTTCGTTCACAAGAATTCTCCCATAGAATTCCGGAACTTTGTCTGGGTCTTGAAGACTGTAATAGCTCTGGGGCGATTGGCACCGGCAGACGCGACCGTCCAGAAACGTGAATTTCCATCCGTTTGTCAGGTGGACGGAGCCGCCAATTTCATCGCTTCTCCAAGAGCACTTGAACTCTTGGACTTGAGCGACAGTAACCGGCTTGACCATTGGAAGGTCAAGCCGGGTCGCAAAGTCCGACACGAACGGCATTATGGCTACCAAGACCGCGTTTGAGTATTCCGCCGTGACTTGCAGGATTTCATACATGGGCAACTCAAGGTTACTGCCAATCGGTTTTGTGATTGTATCCATCCACCGACAGGGACGAATAACCTATGATTTGCAGGCCATCACCCGGATACCAGCTACCGATTGGGGGAAGGTTTTGCTTCGCATAGTTGATTGAATAGTTCAAGTCGTAATCAGCAGCATCCCAGTAAAACAAGAAGTTGAGGATAAAACCACCTGCCTGCCATGCGATTGTGTCATCATAAAGCACACCGTTCCTGTAAACAGGACCGCCTACAGTATAGTAGGTTTGTCGGTCGTAGCCACAGAACGCCGCCGGGCGAATGCCGGTGCTCTGATAGTAGGTAATATCAAATCTGCCCGGCCCATTGATTCCGAAAGCCTTATCCCAACTTCCCTTGGCGGTGTCGCAGCCGTCAAGGAAGACGAAGCGATAGCGATGCTTCACATACTTATTCACGTCAGATGCCGGAAAACCGCCCGCAACAGTGCTTGGACTACCATGCGAGCTTAGGTAGAGATTTCGGCAAGCCGTGTTTGTCAAGAACCGCAGGAATAACGCGTGGTCTTTGCCAATGGCTTCGCTCGTAATGGTAGCGTCGTAATGATTGTCCTTTTGAAAGCGAATGGGGTATGTCTGCCCAATATCATTGGTTTGGCCCGGTTGAGGGTAGTAAAGCTGATAGCCTCCGTGAGCTTGGGCCGTGTAGGCGAAACTGTTGATTGACCCTTTCATGTAATTCTGGTCGTCATATTCAAACTTGAAGAAGTCCTGATATGCAATTGTCCAAACACCGTGTTCCGGCCAATCCTTCCGACGCTGGTTCTTCCGTGGTGTTTTCTTCGTGGCCGGGTCGCTGACGGTAATGATGGAATCAAAATATGGGTCAACATCAGCGTTCGTTCGGGCAACATTGTTGATGTCCACCATGTTCCAGTAGGCCGTAATCGTGCCGTCTGTTGTGTGGCCCGTCAGTGTTTGAACCAAATTGCTGCTCGCGTCATAGATGTCAATTGTCCAATCGCCAACCGTGCAAATGGTTTTGGCGAAATAGGCAGAAATGTTCAACTCACCGATTTCCGGCTCCCATTGCGGGTAGTAGATGTCATTGGTGACTTCAATGCTTATCGCGTCGCTGTAGCGAGTGAAAAACGGATGATTATTATCGGTATTATCTGGGTTTTGCCATGTGACTTCAACCCAGATTGTGTGGTTTCCGTTTTCCAAATACCCAGTATCCATTGCGAATTGCCACGGGTGACCAGCCGGAGTGCTAAGCACCCCATCACCCACAGCGGAGACGCGGACGAGCAGTTTGAGCTTGGCGAGCAAGGCCAGCGTATCGGCGTGCCCCCTCAACTTTCGCAAGATGTAGTAAAGGTTGCTGAACGACAGTGACGAAACACAGACGGTCAGTTTGCCAAGCTCGGCCAGGGCAAGTATCCGATGGACGTATTCGGCGAAGGGTTGGCGGTCAGCCAGGTGATCCAGCGCGACATCGGTGTCCAGGAAGATTTTATCCTTGGAGGCCATGCTCCTTCTGCAATTCGTCCGTCAAGGCGGTGGGCGCGGTGAAATCCGCAGGCAGCTTGACCGCGCCGCGCAACGCATCCGTCACCGGGGTTCTGCCCGCGCAGCTCTCCTGCCAGTTTCGGGCCATCACGCGCAATTGCTGCGCGACAATTTCCGGCAGCGTAGTGTGCCGCGCCTTGGCCTCCAGTTCTGCTGATTGCAGAACATCGGAATCCAATTGAATAGTCAGTGTCGCGCTCATGGCGGGAAAGGTAGCCTGTCTTACGCCCAACGACAAGCCCGCAAACCGCCGCTTCTCGAAGGAGTTTCAATTATTCGAGTTCAGAAATGGCGAACCACGAAATACACGAAGCACACGAAAAGGGAATGGAGAAATTCTTTCTCGTCCCGACAGGAGCGGCTCATTTCAGCAGTTCAGTGATGTCGCGATAGCCGCTCAAGATGCGAACCACTTCCAGCGGGCGCGTCGTGGGGTCGTAAATAATCAGGTAGGAGTAGACGCACCAGAATCGAACTGGCTTGGATGTGAGATCGCTCCGCCAATGACCGAGTTCGGGTTGTTTGGACAGCATCAAGACGGCTTCCTTGATCTCCTGCTCGACGCGATCCGCCGCGTCAAGGTTGTCCCGCGCGATGTATTCCCAAATCTCCAGCAGATCGAGCCGAGCCGCTGGCGAATAGAAGAATTCAGCCATTTTGCTCCGCGCGGCGTTGACGGCTGCGTTCACGAATTTCCGCGTGAACCTGCTCGCCGGGAATCTTCTCGCCCCGCCGCAATTGTGTCAGTCCCACTTCGATTTCCGCATCCAGCTTCTGGCGCAGTGCTTCCCGGCTCTCGCGTTGTTCCAGCCATTCCAGCAGGGCCTCCGCCTGGGTTTCATTCAAGCGTTTGACCTTCTCGACGGCAAATTCGATGCGGCTCATGCGGCACAAGCTACCGCGATTTAAGCAGAACAACAAGTGCCAAGCGAGACAGTGCAACAGCAGGCGAATTTGTTGGTTTCGCGTTCAAAAATGGTGAACCACGAAATACACGAAGCACATGAAAAGTGAACGGAGAAATTTTGACTTCAGGCAAAACTCACAGTTGGGTAATATTCGGTTAGGTCGAATTATGAAAGGGAACCCCTTTGCGCTCGCTTTGTTTGCTCTTACGTTTGCCGTCGCGACGACACGCGCTCAAGATTTTTGGACCAACCGCTTTGACGGATTGGGGAACAACACAGACCAAGCTTGGGCTATTGCTGTGGATGGAAATGGTAACGCATTTGTGACAGGAAGTTCAGACCGGAATGCCACTGGTTACAGCGGTTATGATTATGCGACGATCAAGTATTCCTCCGATGGGTTGTCGTTGTGGACGAATTACTATAACGGAGTTGGGGATGGTGAAGATGAACCCCGGGCCATCGCAGTAGACCACAACGGGGATGTTTTTGTGACCGGACAAGCGTTTGGTGATGGCAGCTCTGTTGATTACGCGACGATCAAGTATTCCAATAATGGAACGTCGGTGTGGACAAATTGCTACAACGGGATTGGGTCTGGTTATGATCAGGCCAACGCCATAGCGGTGGATGTCCTCGGCAGCGTGTATGTGACAGGCTATTCGCAGGGCAGCGGAAGTGATGGCGAATGCGTAACGATCAAGTACTCAAGCCTCGGTATGCCGCTATGGACAAATCGGTACGGCGCAGGGTACGGTGATGATGTTGGCCGAGCCATTGCGGTGAACAGCAGCAATGATGTGTTTGTGGCAGGGTTTTCAGTTGGTGATGGCAGTGGTTGGGATTATGTGACGATCAAATACACCAGTGACGGTGTTCCGTTGTGGACGAATCGCTACAACGGGCCAGCAAATAGCGACGACTACGCCTCTGCCATGGCAGTGGATGTTGGCGGTAACGTAATTGTGACAGGGTTTTCATACAACGGTCTTTCGTATGACTATGCCACGATTAAGTATTCGAGTGGTGGTTTGCTCTTGTGGACGAACTGTTACAACGGCCCGGGGAACGGCACTGATTTGGCCCGCGCTATTGTGGTGGACGGTGGTGGCAACGCGTTTGTTGCTGGATCTTCTAGCAGCCTGTCGGACTTAGGGAATGGCTATCCAGGTTACTTAACGATCAAGTACTCAAACGATGGGGTGCCGCTGTGGACGAACCGATACGATATCTCAGGGACTGGCGCTGGCGAAGCACGCGCGATTGCGGTGGATGGCAGCGGCAATGTGATTGTTACAGGAGGGGCCGCTGGTTATGCGACGATTAAGTATTCCAATAGTGGAGTGCCATTGTGGACGAACCGGTGTAATGGTCCGGGGAATGGTCTGGGCGAGGCTCGTGCCGTCGCGTTGAGTGGTAACGGTGATGTTTTCGTGACGGGCTATTTGACAGGATACGGCAGTGATTATGATTACGTGACAATCAAATATGCTGCGGTGCCGCTTCCGCAAATTGCCGTCTTGGAAAATCCGCGCGCAAGCGCTGGAGAATTTTCTTTCGATCTTGTCGCCGAACGCGGCGGGCAATTTGCCATCCAAGTTTCCACCAACCTTATGAATTGGGACGCGGTTCGCCAAGTAACCATTCCCGCCAGCGGCAGTACGAACATTGTGGAAACGCTGTCGTCCGAAGTCGGTCAAACCTATTACCGCGCCCTGCGGCAATAATTCCGTCAAGCTTCGAGTTGTATATTTTCAATGCCAAGACGCAAAGGCGCAAAGATTTTTTCCGTTTCCATTGCGTCTCCGCGTCTTTGCGCCTTGGCGTTTGATTCGGAATATGTCGCTCCTGACGGAGCTAAGGAGGTTGGGGGAATTCTGGTTCTACAAAGATGCCCGTCTACAGCGCTTTGGTAGTGAGGGAAATCTTTTATGTCTTTTGCGCTGCTTTGCGGCTATTAAATCGGCGGCGTGAAACCATTGACGAGTTACACTTGCAAGCTGACGGAGGAACAGGCGGCGGCGTTGAAGGCGTGTCTGGACGCGCGGCATTTCACGCCGCGCGAGGTGCCGTACGCGCGGTTTGCGGGCGAGAAGGAAAAAATCAACGTGGTGTTTTACGAGAGCGGCAAGCTCGTGGTGCAAGGGAAGGGGACGCAGGAGTTCATCGAGTTCGTGTTGGAGCCGGAGGTGTTGCAGCAGGCGCGGCTGGGCTACGAGGCGGTGTTAAATCCTGAGTTGTTGCTGCCACGCATCGGCGTGGATGAAAGCGGCAAGGGCGATTTCTTCGGGCCGATGTGCGTGGCGGGCGTGTATGTGAACGAGTCGGTGCTTGCGGCGTGGAAGGATGTGGGCGTGCGCGACTCGAAGCATATTTCGAGCGATAAAAAAATTTCCGAGCTGGCAAAGTTGATCAAGGACACGCCCGATTGTGTGACGACGGTGGTGCCGATTGGCAACGAGGCTTACAATCGGTTGCATGCGAAGATGGGTAGCGTGAACGCGGTGCTGGCGTGGGGGCACGCGCGGGTGATCGAGAATTTGATGGGCCAGCGGCATCGCATGAATCCGCCACCGGTGCGGGCGATCAGCGACCAATTCGCTTCCAGCAAAAAAGTGGTGGAGCAGGCCCTGATGCGTTTGGGGCGGGAATTGGAATTGGTGCAACGACACAAGGCGGAAGAGGATCTGGCCGTGGCGGCGGCTTCGATTCTGGCGCGGGATGAATTTGTGCGGCGGCTGGCGGCGTTGGGCAAGGAGTTTGAGGTGGAATTGCCCAAAGGTGCGGGAACGAATGTGGATGCGGTGGCGAAGGAATTATTTGCACAGCATGGGGTGACGGTGTTGGAAAAAGTGGCCAAGATGCATTTTCGCACGGCGTTGCGGGCGCAGGGGTTGCCGGAGCTGCCGAAAGCCGAATGGCGACGATGATCCGTTGCGGTGAGTTGTAGCGGCTACAGAAAAAATCTGCCGTGGGGGAGCGGAGGGCGTTTTTGGATTTGGGGAATTTTGAAGTTTGAATGGCGGCATAACCGATATTCTATAAATAACTTGCAGCGGTGGAGCGGATCGGCGGACGGCGTTAAAAATTCTTAAATCGTTAGTTGACACTTTTTTGTAGGTTTTCTATTTTGCCTCCCGTCTTAGAGCCGTAATCGAGACAAAGTTACCAAAACTCTCCGGTTTTCTTCGCAAGAAAAATGGTGTGAGGTTGGCTTTTTGTCGTTTTACGCATCAGGATGACAGATAAGTTCGGGACGCCCATGTAGCTCAGTTGGTAGAGCACGTCCTTGGTAAGGACGAGGTCATCAGTTCAATCCTGATCATGGGCTCCATGGAGAACGAGTGATTTAAGTTTAGTGACGCACTTAACAAAACGCTAAAGAGAACATAACGAACGCAGGAGAATAAAATGGCAAAAGAACAATTTCAACGCACCAAACCGCACGTAAACGTGGGGACGATCGGCCACGTTGACCATGGTAAGTCCACGCTGACCGCGGCCATCGTTGCCGTGCAAAACCGCAAGGGCATGGCGCCGCCAATTTCCTACGCCGATATTACCAAGGGCGGAACGGTTCGCGACGAAACCAAGACGGTGACCATTGCGGTGTCACACGTCGAATACGAAAGCCCGAAGCGTCACTACGCGCACGTGGATTGTCCCGGTCACGCGGACTACGTGAAGAACATGATCACGGGCGCGGCGCAGATGGACGGCGCGATTCTCGTGGTGAGCGCGGCGGATGGTCCAATGCCGCAGACGCGCGAACACATTTTGCTGGCGCGCCAGGTTGGAGTGCCGAGCATGGTGGTGTTTTTGAACAAGGTTGACCTGGCTGATGCCGACTTGTTGGAGCTCGTGGAAATGGAAATTCGCGATCTGCTCACCAAGTATGGTTTTCCGGGTGACAAAACGCCGATTATTCGAGGTTCCGCCACGGCGGCGCTCGCGGGCCAGCCCGAGGGCGAAAAAGCCATCGGCGAATTGCTTGACGCGCTCGACAGTTTCATCCCTGACCCGGTGCGCGAAGTGGACAAGCCGTTCCTGATGTGTGTTGAAGACGTGTTCAATATTGAAGGTCGCGGCACGGTGGTGACCGGTCGCGTGGAGCGCGGCGTCCTCAAGAAGATGGACGAAGTTGAAATCGTCGGTTTGCGCGATACCCGCAAGACGGTGGCGACCGACATTGAAATGTTCCGCAAGTTGCTCGATAGCGCGACGGCCGGCGATAACGTCGGAGTGTTGTTGCGCGGCACGAAGAAGGAAGAGGTTGAGCGCGGCATGGTGTTGGCCAAGCCGGGTTCAATCACGCCGCACACGAAATTCAAAGCAGAAGTGTACGTCCTCTCCAAAGATGAAGGTGGCCGTCACACCCCGTTTTTCACCAATTACCGTCCGCAGTTCTATTTCCGCACGTCGGACGTGACTGGAACATTGAACCTGCCGCAAGGCGTGGAAATGGTGATGCCAGGCGACAATGTGTCGGTGGATGTCGAACTGCAGAAAGCCGTCGCCATGGAGAAAGGTCAGCGCTTCGCCATTCGCGAAGGGGGCCGGACCATCGGGGCGGGTCGTATCAGCGAAGTCGTCAAGTAAACGGGAGTGAGGATTTATTGACGTGGAGGCGACAGGAACGTCTGTCGCCTCCTTTTAGTCCAGTTGAGAGTCCGGTGAATTTGTCGTAGGGCGTTAGCTCAATTGGTAGAGTAGCGGTCTCCAAAACCGTTGGTTGCAGGTTCGACTCCTGCACGCCCTGCCAGACTGAAAGTTGAGGGCCGCGGCTGGAACGGTCGAATAGGCCATCAACTGCCGGGGAGAGGTGGCAGAGTGGTCTATCGCGGCGGTCTTGAAAACCGCTGTGGGTTAACACCCACCGGGGGTTCGAATCCCTCCCTCTCCGCCAGTCCCTCGAAGTGAGGAAGACGATGGCGGATGGGAAAATCGGCTGAGATCAGGATTGATCCGGTCAGAATAGGTTAGAATAAATGAAACAGTTTATTTGGATCGGCGTACTGGCCATCATTTTCGGGTATCTATGGTGGCGAGGATATATCAAGCGTTTTGCGGCGTATTGGCAGCAAACGGTGGAAGAGTTGAAGAAGTGTGCCTGGCCCAACTGGGATGATCTTTCCGGCTCCACGATCCTCGTTCTGGTCGCCACATTTTTGCTGGCACTGTTCACCTTTATTGCGGATCAAATATTTTTCGTGCTGTTCAAGACCGTTTAAGTGCCATGAAGTCCCAATGGTTTGTCATCCATACGCTTTCCGGCCAGGAGCAGAAAGTCAAGGACAGCATCGAGAAGCGTCTCAAAACTGAGGAGATGCAGGAATACGTTCACGAAGTCCTTGTGCCGATGGAGAAAGTCGTGGAGGTGCGGAATCAGAAAAAGACCGTCACCACGCGCAAGCTGCACCCGGGTTACGTTTACATCCACATGGTTCTGCTGGATGAAAACCAACGGGTGATCCCCAAGCCATTTTATTTCATCAAGGAAACGCAGGGCGCGATCGGGTTTGTGGGCGGCGAACATCCGCACACCGCCACGGACGAGGAGATGGAGACCATCAAGGCGGCAGTCTCCGCCTCGGAAGAGACCGAGCGTCCGAAGATTGCCTTTAACGTGGGTGAAACGATCAAAATCAATAACGGACCGTTTCTCAACTTTAGCGGGGTGATCGAGGAAGTGGATCCGGACCGGGGCAAATTGAAGGTCACGGTGAACATCTTTGGCCGGAACACCCCGGTTGAACTTGAGTATTGGCAGGTGGAGAAAGCCTGATATAATGCGCTCCCTGTCGTCAGGCAACCGGCTCTGAGGCAGCAACGATTTTAGAGTGAATTAAACGTTCGAATTGAAGCTTTTGTATGGCGAAGAAAGTAACTGGTATCATTAAATTGCAAATCCCTGCCGGGCAGGCGAATCCCGCTCCTCCGGTCGGTCCCGCGCTCGGGCAGCACGGGGTGAACATCATGGGATTCTGCAAAGAATTTAACGCGGCCACCAAGGGCGACGCGGGACTGGTGATTCCGGTGGTCATTACGGTTTACCAGGATAAATCCTTCACTTTCATAACCAAATCTCCCCCCGCCTCGATCTTGCTGAAAAAGGCGGCGGGAATCACGGCCGGCGCCAAAACCACCGGTAAAGAAAAAGTCGGCAAAGTTTCCCGCAAACAGGTGCTGGATATCGTCAAGATGAAAAAGAACGATATGAATGCGACTTCCGATGAAGCGGCGTTTCGCATTGTTTCCGGCACCGCTCGCAGCATGGGAATTGAAGTTGTTGGATAAACCCCGAACGCGGGAGAGCTGAACGCTCGTTTGAACCGCTCGTCATCATGCCAAGTAAACGATACAAAAAAGCACTGGAACAGGTGGACGCCAAGAAAGCGTATCCTCTTAAGGAAGCAGTTGGAATTCTCGCGAATTTTCCGAAAGCAAAATTTAACGAAACGGTGGATCTCGCCTTTCATCTGGGGGTGGACCCGAAGCAATCGGATCAAATGGTGCGTGGCACCGTTCCGTTGCCGCATGGCAGTGGCAAGGTGGTTCGCGTGCTGGTCTTTGCTCAGGGAGCGGCCGCTGATGCCGCAAAGGCGGCGGGCGCGGAATTTGTCGGATTTGAAGATTTAATTGCCCGCTGTAATGGCGGCTGGACGGATTTTGATGTGGCGGTTGCCACGCCGGGAGCGATGGCGGAAGTCCGCAAGCTCGGTAAAGTGCTTGGTCCGCGTGGGCTGATGCCAAATCCAAAAACTGGCACCGTCACCGAAGACACGGCGAAGGCGGTTAAAGAGGTGAAGGCCGGACGGGTGGAGTTCAAGGTGGACAAAGCTGCAAACGTGCATGTTGCCATTGGCAAGACCAGTTTCAATGCCGAACAGATCGAAGCCAATGCGCGCGCCGTGATTGAAGCTGTGGTCAAAGCCAAACCCGCCAGCTTGAAGAGTGCGTACCTGAATAGCTGCACATTATCGGCGACGATGAGTCCGGGGGTGCGTGTGGATATTCGCGAGTTTGGTGCGGGTTAAGGTCGGTCAAAAAATGAGCAGGGCGCGCGTTTCCAATTATGACGCCGTAGCAGTGAAGCAGTAGAAAAAATTGATTCCATCATGCGAGTAGAAAAACAAATTTTGACCCAGGAGTACATCGGCCGGTTGAACGCTTCGCCGTTCTTCATCGTTGTGGGTTACCAAGGCTTGAAGGTAGAACAGTTGACCACCCTCCGCAAAAGCCTGCACGAGAACCAGGCCGAGGTGCATGTGGTCAAGAATTCCATTTTCCGGATCGCGGCCAAGGAAGCCGGGGTCACGGATTTGAATGACGCGCTGGCTGGTCAGTTGGCGGTGGTTACCGGGCAGAAAGACGTCTCCGTGGCGGCCAAGGTCTTGAAAAATTTTGCCGGACAGAACGACAAGTTGATCATCAAGTTCGGGTATCTGAACAGCGAGCGCCTGGAGCAGGCCGATTTGTTGACGTTGGCGGATTTGCCGAGCCTCGAAGTGCTGCGCGGCAAGTTGCTTGGCGTCATCAACGCGCCGGCGCAAAAGTTGGTCACGTTGCTCAACACCCCGGCGCAACAACTGGCGCGGGTGATCAAGGCCAAAGCCGAAAAGGCCGCCGCCTGAGCGTAAAGAATTTCCCGCCGTCAAGTCGGTGGCGGGATTTAACAAACCAGAAAGTAAATCGTCGGCTCATGGCCCTGAGTTGAAACCATCCGAGGCCCGGATGACGACGAGACGAAAAGAAAGCAAAAGACAGTTATGGCAGACATCGCAAATATTGTGGAAGAGTTGAGCAAGTTGACGGTTATTGAAGCCGCTGACCTCGTGAAGAAACTGGAAGAAAAATGGGGCGTTACCGCCGCTGCTCCCGTGCCGATTGCCGCCGCTGGCGCGCCGGCTGCCGGTGGGGCTGCTCCCGCCGCCGCGAAAGATACTTTTGACGTCATCCTCGCTTCAGTACCCGCTGATAAGAAGATCGCGGTGATTAAAGCCGTGCGCGAAGTGAAGGCCGGACTCGGCCTGGCGGAAGCCAAGGCGTTGGTCGAAGGCGCGCCGAAATCCATCCTTGAGGACGCTAACAAGGCGGACACAGATGCGGCCAAGAAGAAGCTGGAAGAGGCCGGCGCCAAAGTTGAAATCAAGTAATTGGGGGATTACGGGCCGGGGCGATTTTTGTGGGATTATCGCCCCGGCTTCCCTTGAACCGCTTTATCTTAGAGTCCATACAACACGAATTCCAATTCAGCTTGGAATTCCCGGTTCGGCAAGTTTGCGATTGAACATCGCAGCCTTGCCTTGTGTCGTTGAGTAGAAAATTGACGTCCGATCAGGTGATCGGACCGTAGAAAAGGTCCAAATGCCATCGCGAACCACTGAACGTATCAACTTCAGCAAAATCAAAGAGATCATCGCTCCGCCGAACCTGATCGAGTTGCAAACCAGTTCATACAAGGAATTTCAACAGGCGGACGTACCCGCATCCAAGCGCAAGAATCTTGGCATGCAGGCGGTCTTCACCGAGGTCTTCCCGATCGAGAGTTACGATGGCAAGGTGGTCCTGGACTTCCATTCCTACGAAATTGGCGAGCCCAAGGTAAGCTGGCTCGAATGTCTGCGTGAAGGATTGACGTACGGCGCGCCGCTCTACGTGACGTTTCTCCTCAAGGACGAGAAAGGTACGAAGGAAGAAAAAGTGTTCATGGGAGAGCTGCCGCTGATGACCCCACAAGGCACATTTGTCATCAACGGAGCGGAACGCGTAATTGTTTCGCAATTGCATCGTTCGCCCGGAATTGCGTTCGAGAAGACGATCCATCCGAACGGCAAGGAGTTGTTCAGCTTCCGTGTCATTCCGGATCGTGGCTCCTGGTACGAAGCGCAGTTTGACACGAGCGATTTGCTCTACGTCTATCTTGATCGCAAGAAGCGGCGCCGCAAATTTTTAACCACCACGCTGTTCCGCGCGCTGGCGTTTTTGGAAAGCGATGGGCAGAAGCCTTCCAAAAAGGATGCGGACAAACACCGGGGCACGGACGAGGAAATTCTGAAGTTATTCTACCAGATTGAAGAACTGACGATCAAAGAGGCGGAAAAACTGACCGAACTGCAAAACAAGGTTTTGATTCAAGACGCGGTGGACGAGGAGAAGGGACTGGTGATTGCGCGCGCCTTCGAGCCTTTGTCCAAGGCGGTCGTGAAACAGATTGCCGAGCTTGGCGTCAAGCAACTCAAGGTCGTGGATACTTCGTCGGATGATGGCATCATCATCAAGTGTATGAAGAAGGACCCGGCCAAGAATGAAGAGGAGGCTCTGAAGGATATTTATCGCCGTTTGCGCCCGGGGGATCCCCCGACTGCCGCCAATGCCAAGGCGCTGCTGAAACGCTTGTTCTTCGATCCGAAACGGTACGATTTGGGACGGGTCGGCCGCTACAAGATCAACCAGAAGCTTTCGCTTTCCAACAAGAACGAATCCCGCATTCTGACCAAGGAAGACCTGGTGGAGGCCACCAAGTATCTGCTGAAGCTCAAGCAGGGGGAAGGCTCGCTGGATGATATTGATCACTTGGGCAGTCGGCGCATTCGTACCGTGGGTGAATTGCTGGCGAATCAGTGTCGAGTTGGTTTGGCGCGGACCGAGCGGCTCGTCAAAGAGCGCATGACGTTGCTCGATCAAGGTCTGGAGCAGATGACGCCGCAAAAGTTGATCAACCCCAAGGCGTTGAGCGCAGTCATTCGCGATTTCTTCGGTCGTTCGCAATTGAGCCAGTTCATGGATCAAATCAATCCACTGGCCGAATTGACGCACAAGCGCCGTTTATCCGCTCTCGGACCAGGCGGCTTGTCGCGCGACCGGGCTGGATTCGAGGTGCGGGACGTGCATCCATCGCACTATGGCCGCATTTGCCCAATCGAAACTCCTGAAGGTCCAAACATTGGTTTGATTGCGTCGCTGGCGACTTTTGCGCGGATCAATGACTTCGGCTTTTTGGAAACGCCGTACCGCAAGGTGGAGAATGGCCGGGTGACCGGACACTTGGATTATCTCACGGCGGATCGTGAAGAGCAGTACGTCGTGGCGCAGGCCAATGCGCCGATTGATGATCATGGCCGCTTTACCGTGGAACGCGTTCCGTGCCGTTATCGGGGCGACTTCATTGACGCCGATCCGGGCAAGGTGCATTACATGGACGTTTCGCCGAAGCAATTGGTTTCCATCGCGGCTTCGTTGATTCCGTTCCTGGAACATGACGACGCGAACCGCGCCTTGATGGGGTCGAACATGCAACGGCAGGCAGTGCCACTATTGGTTACCGAAGCGCCCTTTGTAGCCACGGGCATTGAGGATCGTGTGGCGCGCGACTCCCGCGCCATTGTGGTTGCGGAAGAAGCGGGTAAAGTCGCTTCCATCACCGGGGATCAGGTCATCATCACGCCGACTGGCGCTTTGCCGGAAGGTAAAAAGAAGATCAAGCCCGACCCCGAAAAAGGCGTGTGGGTTTATGAGATCCGCAAATTCATGCGGTCCAACGCCGCCACCTGCATCAATCAAAAAATTCTGGTGCATAAAGGTGAGTCGGTGAAAAAGGGGCAGATCATTGCGGATGGCCCTTGCACCGACCATGGCGAATTGGCGCTGGGACGCAATGTGTTGGTCGCGTTCATGCCGTGGAACGGTTACAACTTTGAGGACGCGATCCTTATCAGTGAGAAAATCGTGAAGGACGATATTTTCACCAGTATTCACATTGACGAGTTTGAAGTCGCCGCGCGGGATACCAAGCTCGGACCGGAGGAAATCACGCGGGACATTCCCAACCTGGGTGAGGAAGCGCTCAAAAATCTTGGCGCGGATGGCGTGATCCGCGTTGGCGCCGAGGTCAAGCCCGGCGACATTCTGGTCGGCAAGATTACACCGAAATCGGAGACCGAACTGGCACCCGAGGAACGTTTGCTGCGCGCCATCTTTGGCGAGAAGGCGGCGGATGTGAAGGACACATCGCTCAAAGTGCCGTCCGGCACTTATGGCATCGTCATGGATGTCAAGGTGTCGGCGAAGAAGGACAGCGAGCGTAAAGAGTCGGCGGCCGAAGGAAAGCGCCAGTTGAAGCAGATCGAAGATGAACACCACAAGAAAATCGAGGAACTGCGCGATCAATTGACCGAAGCGTTAAGTAATATCCTGCTCGGCGAAAAAATTCCGTTGGATGTGGTAAACAGCGAAACCGGGGAGATCATCATTCCGGCCAATCGTAAGATCACCAAGACCCTGCTGCGCAAGCTCGCCGAGGTTTACGATCGCATTGAGATTGATCCTTCGCCGATCCGCAATAAAATCAACGAAATCATCGGCAGCTTCAAAAAGAAATTTGATGACGTTCAGATGCAGTTCGACGAGGAAGCCGAGCGCGCCGAAGCCGGTGAGGGGACGGACAGCGGTATCGTCAAGTCGGTGAAGGTGTACATCGCTTCCAAGCGGAAACTTTCCGTGGGTGACAAAATGGCGGGACGGCACGGCAACAAAGGGGTCGTGGCCCGGATCGTGGCGGAGGAAGACATGCCGTACCTGGCGGATGGAACGCCGGTGGAAATCGTGTTGAATCCGCTCGGCGTGCCCTCGCGTATGAACGTGGGTCAGGTGTTGGAAACGCACCTGGGCTGGGCGGCAAAAATTCTCAATCTGAAGTTCATGACCCCGGTGTTTGATGGCATCAAGGAGAAGCAGATCCGCAAATACCTCGAAGATGCCGGCAAGCTGGAGCGGGATCGGTATGAGACGGTCCTCGTCGGTGAAAACGGCAAGGCGTACCTCTATGATGGTCGCTCGGGCGATCGCTTCGATCAGGAAGTGGTCGTGGGATACATTTACATGATGAAGCTGGGGCATCTGGTTGCCGATAAAATTCACGCCCGTGCGGTCGGGCCTTACTCGCTCGTCACACAGCAACCGCTGGGCGGCAAAGCGCAGTACGGCGGCCAACGCTTTGGCGAAATGGAAGTGTGGGCGATGGAAGCGTATGGCGCGGCGTACACACTGCAGGAATTGCTCACGGTGAAATCCGACGACGTGCAGGGGCGCACCCGGATTTATGAGAGCATTGTCAAGGGCGATAATTCCCTCGAAGCCGGCATTCCGGAATCATTCAACGTCCTTGTCAAGGAAATGCAATCTCTGGGCCTGGATGTCAAAGTGGGTTACACCAATTCCGCTGATCAACCGCCGGAAAATCCTGCGGCGGCGTTGGCGGCAGCAAATTAAACCGAGTCTCGACCGTATAATTTTAAGCGTATGACCAGTCCTCAACAAAGCGCCCGCGAATTGCTGGGCCTCGATAAAGTCAATCAGGTTGACTACATCGGCATCACGGTGGCGTCGCCTGATGCCATCCGCTCTTGGTCCAAAGGCGAAGTCAAAAATCCTGAAACCATCAACTACCGCACGTTCAAACCTGAAAAAGGCGGCCTGTTCTGCGAACGGATTTTCGGTCCGGTCAAGGACTGGGAATGTTCGTGCGGCAAGTACAAGCGCATCAAACACCGCGGCGTTGTTTGTGATCGCTGCGGCGTGGAAGTCACACTGGCCCGCGTGCGGCGCGAGCGCATGGGGCACATTGAGCTGGCGGTGCCGACGAGTCATATCTGGTTCTTCAAATGTATGCCCTCGCGCATCGGTCTGGCTCTCGATATGACCGCGCGCCATTTGGAACGCGTGATCTACTACGAGGACTACCTCGTGATTGACGCGGGCAACACGCCCCTCAAGCAGAACCAGCTCCTGAGCGAGCACGAATATCGCGAAGCCCGGGAAACCTACGGCGGGGACGCATTCGTGGCGAAGATGGGCGCGGAAGCGGTGCGGGAGGCGTTGGCGCTGGTGGATTTGTCCAAGCAGGTCGAGGAGTTGCAACAGGCCATGACCGAGACCCGCAGCAAGCAGATTCGCAAGAAGCTGGCCAAGCGCATCAAACTGCTTCAGGGATTGCAGGCTTCCAAGAGCCGTCCCGAATGGATGATCCTCACGGTCTTGCCGGTGATTCCACCGGACTTACGTCCGTTGGTGCCGCTCGAAGGTGGGCGCTTTGCGACTTCGGATCTGAACGATTTGTATCGGCGTGTGATCAATCGGAACAACCGCCTGAAAAACCTGCTGGCGCTCAAAACTCCCGAGGTCATCATTCGCAATGAAAAGCGCATGCTGCAGGAAGCAGTGGACGCCTTGTTCGACAACGGACGCCATGGCCGCGCCGTGACCGGAGCGGGAAATCGTGCTTTGAAATCGTTGAGCGACATGCTCAAGGGCAAGAGCGGTCGCTTCCGTCAAAACCTGCTCGGCAAACGCGTGGATTATTCGGGACGTTCGGTCATCGTCATCGGTCCGGAGTTGAAACTGAATCAATGCGGTTTGCCCAAGAAGATGGCGCTGGTATTGTTCGAGCCGTTTATCATCCGTCGTTTGAAGGAGCTGGGGCACGTCCATACGGTGCGCAGCGCGAAGAAGATGATCGAGCGCCAGACGACTGAGGTCTGGGATATTCTGGAAGAAGTCACCAAAGGCCATCCGGTGTTGCTGAATCGCGCCCCGACGTTGCACCGCCTCTCGGTGCAGGCGTTCGAACCGCAACTCATCGAGGGTGAAGCCATCCGAATTCATCCGCTGGTTTGCACGGCGTACAACGCCGACTTCGATGGCGACCAGATGGCGGTTCACGTGCCGCTCTCGATTGAAGCGCAGATGGAAGCGCGACTGTTGATGATGGCGACGAACAACATCTTCTCGCCTTCGTCCGGCAAGCCGATTATTACGCCCACGCAAGACATCACGCTGGGTTGCTATTACCTGACGGCTGAACCGCGGAAGCCCATCCCGGCGAACCTGAATGAGTTGCCGTTGTTCGCGTCGCGCGAAGAGGTCAATTTTGCCTTCGATGACGGCGCGCTGCAAACGCACGCGCGCATTCGTTTCGCCAATCCGGATTTTGGCCGGAAGACCGTTTATGGCGACGAAAAGAAGAAGATTATCGTCACTACGGTGGGGCGGGTTCGCTTCAGCGAGATCTGGCCATCGGAACTGGGCTTTTTCAACAAGGCGGCGGGGAAGACCCAGTTGGGCGATTTGATTTGGCGCTGCTACAAGAATTGCGGTCACGAAAAGACCGTGATCATGCTGGACAAGCTCAAAGAGCTTGGCTTCCGCGAGGCAACCAAGTCCGGCTGTTCCATCGGCATTGATGACATGATCATCCCGAAAGAGAAGGAACAGGAGATTTCAACGGCCCTGACGCAAATTAAGGAAGTTGAGAAGCAGCACCGGCGCGGGGTGATTACGTCGGGCGAACGCTATAACAAGATCGTGGATATCTGGACGCACGCGACGGATCAGATTGCCAACGTGATGTTCAAGACGTTGGAGCAAAATCAGGGCAAGTCCGAGTTCAATCCAGTTTACCTGATGGTGGATTCTGGCGCGCGCGGTAATCGCCAACAGGTTCGGCAGTTGGCTGGAATCCGTGGGTTGATGGCGAAACCCAGCGGCGACATCATCGAGAAACCGATTTTAGCCAACTTCCGCGAAGGTTTGACCGTGCTCGAATACTTCATCTCGACACACGGCGCGCGCAAGGGCCTGGCTGACACGGCGCTGAAGACGGCCGACTCAGGTTACATGACGCGCAAGCTGGTTGACGTGGCACAGGACGTGATCATCCGCGAGGAAGATTGCGGTACCGCCAACGGCATCTGGGTTCACGCGGTGTATGAAGGCGAAGACGAAGTGGTGAAGATCAGCGACCGCATCGTGGGGCGTTGCGCGTGCGATGATATTCCCAATCCTTCCAATCCGAAGGAATTCCTGATTCGCGGGGGCGAGAAGTTTGATGAAATCACGGCCCGTGCGGTGGACTCGGCGGGTTTGGAACGCATCCGCATTCGTTCGGTGCTGACTTGCGAAAGCAAACAGGGCGTCTGCGCGACGTGCTACGGTCGCAATCTGGCAACCGGCGCAAAGGTCAAACTTGGAGAAGCGGTGGGCATTATCGCCGCGCAATCCATTGGCGAACCTGGCACCCAGTTGACGATGCGAACTTTCCACATCGGCGGTACCGCGGCGGCGCAGTTCAAAGCGCCGCAAATCAAGGCCAAGTTTGAAGGCACGGTGCATTACAACGATCTGCGCATCGTGGCGCTCGAAGGCGGTCATTACATCGTGCTTAACAAGAACGGCTCCGTGGCCATTCTCGGCGATGACGGCCAGGAGTTGGAAAATCACGACGTGGTGATCGGAGCCATCATTTCGGCTCCCGACGGCGGGCGCGTGAAGAAGGGTGAAACTTTCATCCAATGGGACCCCTACAACGTGCCGATTCTGTCCGAGAAGGCGGGCAAGGTGAAATTCAACGACATCATCGAAGGCGTGACCATCAAGCAGGAAGTGGACGAAGCCACGCAACAGGAGGCGATGATTGTTATTGATCACAAGGAAGACCTGCATCCCACCATTATTATTGCCGACGATAAGGGTGAGGAGCTGGGTCGCTATCCCATTCCATCCGGCGCGCACATTGTGGTCAATGAGAGCGACGAGATCGTTGCGGGCACGCTGCTGGCCAAGACGCCGCGCAAACAATCCAAGACCAAGGACATCACCGGCGGTCTGCCCCGCGTGGCGGAACTGTTCGAAGCGCGTCATCCCAAGGACGCCGCGGAAATCTCGAAGATTGACGGCGTGGTGGAGTTTGGACCGAGCGTGCGTGGAAAACGGTGCATCATCATCAAAGATCCAACCACGGGTCACGAGGGCGAACATCTGATTCCGATCGGCAAGCATGTCATCGTGTTCAAAGGTGACTTCGTGAAAAAAGGGCAGCAATTGACGGAAGGTCCGATGGACCCGCACGAAATTCTGGATGTCTGCGGACCGCAGGAATTGCAGGAGCACTTGGTGAACGAAGTGCAGGAAGTGTATCGTCTGCAAGGCGTGACAATCAACGACAAGCACATTGAGATCATTGTGCGTCAGATGTTGCGCAAGGTGCGGATTACCGAACCGGGCGACACCACCTTCCTCTGGGGAGAACAAGTGGATAAGCTGGAGTTTGAAGGTGAGAACGAACGCGTCGAGAAGATGGGAGGTAAGCCCGCAGAGGCCTCGCCGGTGCTGCTCGGCATCACCAAGGCATCGCTGGAAACAGAATCATTCCTGAGTGCCGCCAGCTTCCAGGATACCACGCGGGTGTTGACCGAGGCGGCCACGCGCTCGAAGATAGATCCGCTCCGCGGATTCAAGGAAAACGTCATCATGGGACATATCATCCCGGCAGGTTCGGGCTTTGATCGCTACCGCAAGGTCGCCATCAAACCGTTGGTTGAGGTTGTTGAGGAAGAACCGGAAGCGGAGGAAGCGGTATCAGAGATCAATCCGTTGACCGCGTAAGCCGGAAGTTTCAATCACGAGGCGTTCTCAGAAATGGGAGCGCCTCTTTTGTTTCCCTTTTTGTTTGCGGCAACAACTCTTCAAGCGCGGCGGCGGAAAAAGAAGTAACCGGGAGTCCCAATCAGAACCAGTCCCACGCCGAAGAGTGAATTCATGATGGCGGTTTCACCCGCCGCCGAAGCCTGTTGGTAAACTATAAAATCGTTATACGCGGTGAAACCCAGAAAGGTGATGGCGAAGAGAATGAAAATGATGGGAACAATTGGATACCCCGGAACGCGGTAGGGTCGCTCGACGTCCGGGAGTTTGCGTCGCAGGATGAAAACCCCGTAGGCGCCCGCCGCGTAGAAGGCCCAGGTCACGAAGATTAATGTGTCGGTCAGGGTGTCAAACGTGCCGCTGAAGAGCAGCAGCACGCTCCAGATGCCTTGTACGACCAGTGCTGCCGCGGGCGTCCGAAACCGAGGGTGGGTTCTCCCGATGAATCGTGGAAAAACATTCAGACGCGCCATCGAAAAGTAAACCCGGGCGGTGGCCATGATGATGGCGTTGGCCGTGCCAAAAGTGGAAAGCATGATCAAGGCGGCGATCCAGTTGCCGCCGCCCGCCACGATTTTCTCCGCAACGACAAAAGCGAAATATTTTTTTGTCTGCGCCAGTTCGCTCACCGGCAGGACGTAGAGATATGCCAGATTGATGAGCGCGTAGATGGCGGTCACCATCAGCATGCCCCAGAACAGGGCGCGCGGGATGTTGCGCTGTGGGGATTTAACTTCGCCCGCAATGTAAGTGAGCTTGTTCCAACCGTCGTAAGCCCAGAACGCACCTTGTAGCGCCGCGGCCAACGCCCCGACCCAAGCCAGTCCGTGCCGCGTTACGGACGGATCTGCCGTCGTGAGATTGGTCAAGCCGCCGACGGACGGCGCGAGAAACGCCCCTCCGGCGAGCAACAGCATGGTCCCCACTTTGGCGATGGTGAAAACATTCTGCACCAACCCGCCAAAGCGGATGCCCAGGTAATTTATGATGGTGAGTAGCACGATCAGCAGCGCGGCCAATCCTTTGACGCCGATCTCAGCCAGTGGCTGGAGGTTGCCGATGTAGGGCAGATGGAATGACCAAGCTGCGAGTTCAGCGGGGAGCTGGGGCAGGGGCATCAACACTCCCGCGTATTCCGCAAACAAGTAGGCGACGGCAGCGATGGAGCCGCATTGAATGATTGAGAACAACGCCCAGCCGTACAGGTAGGCGAAGAACGATCCGTACATGCGCTCAAAATAAATATACTGTCCGCCTGTTTCCGGGATCAGGCTGGCGATTTCCGCATTCGTCAGTGCCCCAAACAACGTGATCACTCCCGCCAGAATCCAGACGAGCATCAGCCATTGCGGTGACCCCAGTTCGGCCGCCATGACGCCGGTTTTGCGGAAGATGCCGGAGCCGATCACGCCGCCCGCGACCAGCATGATGGTGGAGAAAAGCCCCAACGTCGGAATCAATCCGGCGTGGCTCCGATCGGCGGTGTCGGGGAGGCGCCCTGAATTCATATCATCCGTCGCTGAAAGGAACGCCGCCGCCGATCAACCGTCACGGTCGGTCCGGGTGTTCATCCGATTTCTTCTCGCAGCCGTTGCTCGGCGGCTTCATTGCTCAAGCCGTGTCGATGTCGCATCACGCTCACGCCAACCACGGGCGGATACGCCTGATCCGCTTTCATGCGCGGCTCGACGTATTCAAACACCTCGAACAACAGTTTATTTCCCGTCACGTAGTCCAGTCCGGTGAGCTTCTGGATGTAGCGCGTGGCCCGGTCAATGAGCTTCAGATTGCTCGGCACCACCCAAATCATGTAATTGCCCATCACGCGACCGAGCCGGACCATCGTGCCGGTGGAAAGAGTATTAAGCAGCATTTTCAAACCCACCCGCATCACGCCGTTCAAGCGCAAGCCGGTTTCAGGCACGGGTAGAAAAACCGCTGCGCAAGCCGGATTCCATTGTGCGACAAACTCCTTCATCTCGCGGCAACCTGACTCGCTGCCCACGTAAATCAATCCTGTCTTCGCGCCGGCTTGGACTGCGTTCTCCAGTTGGACGCGATGAAATCCGCGCGGCTCCAGCAGTGAGGCTTTCTCCGCCTCGATGACCAGGCCGACGGCGCAATCGCCTCGGCCCAGCGGGCGGTTCACAATGCCGTCCAAGCCAATGCGGAAGCGCATCAACTCCGTGTAACTGATCTTGCTGATGATCTCGATGGTGCGGGCGTATTTATCGTCCGGCACGAGCCCGCGCACGGCTTCGGGTTTCCACTCGACGCAACGCGGCTGGCGTTTGCAGACACGCTCCCATGCTTCATCGGAATTTTTGTAAGGCACATAAAGGAACGCCCACGATTCCGTCGCCGTGGTGTCATCGAACTTGCGGAACGGCGGCGTGCAATAGGTGGGAGAGCGCTCGGTTGTATCCGTGAGCATGTCAATGCCAACGCGATCGGCAAAATAATTGTTCTTGTGGCCGGCGCGGTAAACCGTCGCTTCCATGCTGGTAAGCCGGGCCAGTTGATCGAGTAACTCGGGGGATTTTAGCGTGGCGTGCAGGGCCGTGAGTTGCGCGAGGAATTCCTGCGGCGTGGGGTCGGTATTGCAGTCGCCCACCAGATTGCGCACGACTATTTCCAGAATCGTCACCATGACGGCGAGTTCAATGCTGGTGGCTTGCATCCGCGTCGAGCCGGTGATACCCATCGGCCCCGTGGTGAGGTTGATTTTTTCGATGCGTGCGTCCTGGATCACTTCGCGGCTGCGCTGGACGTGCTCGCAGAGGATTTCATCCGGGTTGTTATAGACAAAGTAAACTTTTGCTCCTGCCTCGACCCCTTTCCAGGCCGTGCCGATGACGAACGATGTCTCACCGCCTTCCGTGATGGCAAACACCACGTCCTTGCGGCTCACACCCAAATCGCCGATCTGCTTTTTTCCGAAATCCGTGAAATCCTCGAAGCCTTCCACGGATTTGATCAGGGCAAAATCACCACCGGCCATGACGGGGAACGCGCGATTTTCGTATTCTTCAGACGCGCCCCTCACCCCGTCCCTCTCCCCATCCGATGGGGTGAGGGTGGCCGAAGGCCGGGTGAGGGATTTCTGTTGTTGCCAGAAATCGCGCCAGAGGGAGGCGAGTTGAATACTGAGCCGCCCGGTTGAACCGCAGCCGGTGAAGTAAAGATTGCCGCCGTCCTTCAGCGCGGCGAGCACCGTGGCGGCGATCTTCTGTGCGCGGCCGGATTCGGCAAACTCGCGATACTTTCGCACCACGTCATCATCCACATCGAACAACAGCTTCAACCCGGCGGCAATGTCCTGTTTTGTCACGTCACTGAGATTGGCGGTGACGGGATGAGAGGATTCGGTGGTCAGTGCGCCGAGTTTGAATTGGTCGGCAATTTTTAGAAAATCAGCGGAACGTTGATCGGAAGTTTGACTCATAAATATTCCCGAGTAATAGCGAAACAGGGGGCAAAGGTCGAGTCCGCATCCGCAGGAAAAGCAACATGATTGTGCCTGTGGCAATACGCGGTCAGCGGCGCTTGAATCAGTGTGGACGCCAACCGCTATCAGTTCAAGGCAGCGGTTCGCCGCGCGCCGCGAGCAGCAGCCGATACCATTCCTCGCGCGTCAATTCGAGCTTGGTCGCCTCAACCGCGTCGCGGATGCGCTGCGGATGCGTCGTGCCGACGATGGGGAGAATGCGGCTTGGATGTTTGAGCAGCCAGGCGTAAGCAATCACGATTCGGCTCACGCCGCGCGCGGCGGCGATTTCATCCAGCGCCTTCACGATAGCGGTGGTCTGGTAACCTTGTTGCGCGGGCAACAGGCGTTTCGCGCTATCGCCGAGCAAGCCGGCGCCGAGTGGACTCCACGCCATCGGGGTGATGCTCTTTTCCAAACATTGGTCCAGCGTGCCGTCGTCAAACGCGGCGCGTTGGGCCAGACTGATTTCCACCTGATTGACCACGAGCGGGAAGGGGACGGTGGCCTGCAACGCGGCAACCAGCGACGGACGAAAATTGCTGACGCCGAAGCAGCGCACCTTACCCGCGTCGTACAGTTGCGCGAACGCGCCCGCGATTTCGTGCGGGTCGCCGAGATAATCCGGGCGATGCAGCAGGTAGAGATCAAGCGTCTCGATGCCGAGACGCTGCAACGAACCTTCGCAGGACCGGATGATGTAATCCGGCGCGAAATCGTAGCGTTGTGGCGCATCAGAGTTGGGATCGCCAGCGCGCCGCACCCCGCACTTGCTGGTGATGAGGATGCGTTCGCGCATTCCGGATACTTCCCGCAGCGCTTTTCCCAAAATGACCTCGGCTTGACCGTGCCCGTAAATATCCGCGCCATCGAACAAGGTGTAACCGGCTTCATACGCCGCAACGACCGCCGCCTTGCCGTCCGCCTCGATCGCCGCCGCGCTGCTGGTCGAGTGGCGCGGATCGGCGAGCCGCCAGCAACCATACGCCAGCCGACTGACCTGTGTTGAACTATTTCCCAGCCGGATCGTTTTCATGGATCGGTTAAAGTGAGAGGAGCTTACCGGGTCCAGTCGAAGCGCCCAAGCAATTCTCATCGCAATCCGCATCATATTCCTGGTTGCCGAAGTCCGCCGAAGCTCCGCTGGCTTGCCAGTCGGTGCCTGCGTTCGCTATGCTTTCTCCGCATGGCGACCGAAGCTGCAGCTTCACAATCCGATCTTATCCCGCTGGTGGCGGATTTGGACGGCACCCTTATTCGCACCGATTTGATGTGGGAATCATTGCGGTTGTGGCTGCGTCCGAATCCGTTGCGTTTGTTTGCGGTTCTGGCCTGGTGGCTGCGCGGGCGCGCGTTCTTGAAACGGCAATTGGGCCAACGGGTGCGGGTAAATCCCAATGTGTTGCCCTACCATGCGGAGTTTCTGGATTGGCTGCGGTCCGAAAAACGGAAGGGGCGCAAACTGATTTTAGCCACGGCTTCAGATTATCAAATGGCGCTGCCGGTTTTTCAGCACGTTGGCATCTTCGACGAATTCATGGCCAGTGATGGGAAGATCAACCTGCGTGGAGAAAACAAGCGGCGCGCGTTGTCTGCCAAGTATGGCGAACACGGTTACGACTACGCGGGCAACTCTTCCGTGGATCTTGGCGTCTGGCCGGGTTGCCGCGCCGCCATCGTGGTCAATGCCCCCGCCGGATTGTCCGATCGAGTCGCTCAGGTAACGCAAGTGGCGCAGGTCTTCAATTAAGGTGAAGGATTAACGTGCTGGAATGGGATTGAGTTTGTTCCGGTTTTGAGCATTCTGTTGCGTCAGCGGAATTAATTTTCCCATTTTGTGACAATCACCCGATCTACGCTTCGATTTCAATTTCAACCTCGATTGTGGGCTTCGTTACGGACCTACTCCCGAACCACTTTTGTGGCGGATTTAACCGCGGGCCTGATCATCGGCATTGTCGCGTTGCCACTGGCCATGGCGCTCGCCATCGCCTCCGGCTTGAAGCCTGAAGTGGGCATTTTCACCTCCATAGTCGGCGGGTTTTTAATCTCTTTCTTTGGCGGTTCCCGCGTGCAAGTTGGCGGTCCGGCGGGCGCGTTTGTTCCGTTGTTGGTGCCGATCGTTGCGGCGCATGGCCCCGAAGGACTCGCCGCTTGCGCATTAATCGCTGGAGTTATTCTGGTGGGACTCGGAGTGGCGCGATTAGGTTCGATGATCCGCTTCGTGCCCTATCCGGTGGTCATCGGATTCACCAGTGGCATTGCAATTATTATTCTCAGCACTCAATTGCAGGATTTCTTTGGTTTGCCGCAAGGGCTGCCCGCTGATTTCATCGGTAAACTAAAGGCGCTTGCGGCGGATTTTCATCCCAACTGGGCGACCACGGGTCTGGCTTTGGCAGGCACGTTGCTGATCTGGTTTTGGCCGGCGGCCTGGGCCCGGCGGGTGCCCGGCTCGCTCGCGGTGATTGTGCTGGGCGCCGTTGGGGTCGCTGTATTTCAACTGCACGAACGTTGGGGCATTGCGACGTTGGGCAGTCAGTTTGGCGCCATGCCGCGCGGACTGCCGTTGCCTCATGTGCCGTTGTTGTCAGTGGAAACCTGGCGCGATTTGTTGCCGTCCGGCATGACGGTTGCCGCGCTGGGAGCGATCGAGTCGTTGCTGTGCGCGGTGGTGGCCGACGGTATGATTGATGACCGGCACGATTCCAACCAGGAACTGGTCGGGCAGGGAATTGCCAACATTGCCTGCGCCTTTTTCGGCGGAATGCCGGCCACGGGCGTGATTGCCCGCACGGCCATCAATGTGCGGAGCGGGGCCAAAACTCCTGTTGCTGGTTTGGTGCATGCGGCCGTGCTGTTGCTGATTCTGCTGGTGGCGGCGCCACTGGCCAGTTTTATTCCGCTGGCAGCCTTGAGCGCCGTGTTGGTTGTGGTTGCCATCCGGATGGGAGAATGGCATCACTTTACCCGGTTGCGTCGCTGGCCCAAGGAAGACATCACCGTGTTGCTGACTGCCTTTGTGCTGACGGTTGTCACGGATCTGCCCGTGGCGGTTGGCGCGTCACTCGTGTTGGCGGCGGTGTTATTGGTTCGGCAACTGTCGCAGACCGCCGAAGTTCGAACCGAAGTCCCCACCGGTTCCGCCCGCGCCACGGATCAAACTTCCCCGGACGGCGCGTTGCCGGCGGGCGTCATGGTTTTCCGGGTTTGGGGCGCGATCTTCTTTGGCGCGGCGGATAAATTGGAAACGGCAATGCGGCGGGCGGGCAGCGTGCCGGAAGTTTTGATTTTGCGGATGGAAGACGCGTTGGTTCTGGATGCCACCGGTCTTAATGCGTTGGAAGATTTACAGGAGAAATTGGCGCGGCGTGGGAAGCATTTGATTCTCTGCGGTCCCCATTCGCAACCGTTGTTTGCCTTGACGCGGGCTGGATTTCTGGAGCGGCTGGGCCTGGAAAACATGAGCGGCGATTTGGAAGCGGCACTGGTCCGGGCGCGGCAACTGATTGAGGACAAGAAAGCCGGCAAGGCTGCGAGCTGAAAATCCGGGCGGTTAATCCAGCGCCCAATAATTGGCCGCAAGCGCGGCCCGTAAAAACATGACGAAAACAATGGCTATTCGAGTAAGCGCCAGCCTGGGGTTGTTGGCGGTGGGACTGGGCGCGTTTGGCGCTCACGGATTGAAGGAGACGTTGACGCAACATGGAATGGTGGCGGTTTGGGAAAAAGCGGTTTTCTATCACTTCATCCACACGGTGATTTTGTTTGTTCTGCCGCAACGCCGTGAGTTTTGTGCGGGGCCGTGGCTGACGTTGTTTGCGGGGATCGTCTTGTTCTCCGGCTCGTTGTATTTGCTCGCAATCACCCATTGGAAATGGCTGGGCTTCATCACGCCCTTCGGTGGCGTCTGTTTTGTGGTGGGCTGGATTTGGCTGGCCATTTCCGCACGGAAGCTGGTTGATTGAACATCGGCCAGAGTGGCGGTCTGAACGGACCTCTGCCGTGGGTTGAATGAAAGTTGAGGCACTTTGACGGGTGTGGGGAATTATTCATTGCGAAAGGATCAGATCGTCGAGATGCAGTGATTGCGGGTTGAAAGGGATCTGGTGAAATTATTGGTTTTCTCCATTGTCACGGCTGGAAGCCTGCGCTAGTACCCAAACATGAATTGCCGCCCGCGCCCCGATGTCGCTTTGCCGAGCGCGGCGGGGGCATCGGGCTTCGCGCTGATGGAGTTGCTCATCACGGTGGCAATCATTTTCGTGTTCTTCACAATGTTCTTTGGGTTCGGCGCCAAAAAACGTCAGCGCAGCGCAAAATTACGTTGTCAGGAGAATTTACAGAAAGCCTTCGTCGGCTTGCAGATTTTTGCCAACGAACATGATGAGCGGTTTCCCCAAACCACGAATGCCACCACGGCCGAGGTGGCGTTGGAAGTTTTGGTGCCGCGTTATACGGCCGATACCAAAATCTTCGTCTGCCCTGGGCGAAAGGATTCGGCGCCGGCTCCGGATCAACTCTTGCGCCAGGGGCGCATCAGCTACTCGTATTATCAGGGACACACCAAAACCGGGACCAACGGCTTTCTTTTGACCGATTGGCAGGTGAACACCCAGGCCAAGCGCATCGGCGATTTGTTGTTTTCTGAAACCGGTAAAAGGCCCGGTAACAACCACGCCAAAACCGGAGGGAATTTACTCGAAATCACCGGCGACGTGATTTCCTCGCCCGCGCGGGCGGCGGTGGACCTGCTCTTGCCAGCCGGCGTGGTGTTACTGAATCCCAAACCCTGACGACGCATGAAGATCGTTTGCGATTGCGGCGCAAAGTATGCCTTCGACGTGACGGCGGACAATCTGCGTTCGCCGGTGGCTTTCAGTTGCCCCAACTGCGGCCAGGATTGGTCCGCAGCGATCAACCAACAAATTCGTGAGCAATTCGGGGTGGGATCAGATGCAAGCCCCGATGTTCACCAAGTGACCGCCGCGGGAGTTGCGGACGTGACGGTGCCGCCGGTTTCAGCATCGAAGCGCCCGCCGCTGCGAATCCAATTGCCGCCCCAGGTTACATCGGCGTCATCGGATGAAACTGGAGTGGCGGAGCGATTTTGTTCGCGCCATCCGTCGGCTCAGGCGCTGCAAGTGTGTGCCGTCTGCGGGAAACGTATCTGTGCGAAATGCGCTGGGTTATTCGCGGGCTGCTGTTCGCCGCTGTGTAAAGAGCAGGCGGCGTTGCGAGGAGGAAAAGTTTCGCGGAGTGGCCGCCAGTATGAATCCGATGAGGCTCGACGACTGCGCCATTTTGGGTGGCTGGTAAAATTGGGGTTATGCCTGGCGCTTTTGGTGCTGGGGGCGTGGCTGTGGTATGCCTGGTGGGGATCGCGACCCCGGCCAGTCGTCACTTTGCGGTTTGAGAACGATCCGGCTTTCGCGGGCACCAGTGTTGTCGCCGGCGAGCAGGTGATTTTTCTGCATGGACTGAAACTCGGGCGTTACGACCTGAGTGCCAAACGTCAGGTGTGGCTGCAATCCATGGTGGATGAGAAAACGATTCGATCGCAGGCGGAGCAGGATCTTCGACAAATGCAGGCCATGGTGGCCGCCGGGCAAAGCAGCGGCACGATTCCGTCGCTCGAACAACGGATCAGAGACCTGACGCGGGTTACTGAAAGCGTATTTCAGTTGCGCGTATTCGAGCACAGCATCTGGGTGGCGGACGATGAAACGGCGCGACAATTCGACTGGGACACGGGCAAGCAACTGCGGGCCGTGCCTTTCTTGGGAGATTTTAACGAGGCCCGGTTGAAGGGAAGTCAGTTGGAAATCGGTCAGGTGCTGAATGATTCCACGATTCAACTGACACGGTTGGATTTGGTGAGCGGTCAGATGACTACGGAGCCGCTGGGAACGAACCTCACCAGTGGCGCAGCGGGAAGCAGCACGTCGCGGCCGCCGTCCGGCAAAACCAAAGTGACCCGAAAGGGCATTGCCGATCTGAGCGCGGGACAACTGGGGGCTGCCGTCGCGAGTGGTTCATGGGCCGGGAAACTGGCGGCGCCAGCGACCATTGCCGTGACGCGCCGCCAGCAGGAAGCATTGCAACTCATGGCCGAGGATGATGAAGTGCAGAAAGCCGGCCGGAATCCGGCGACTTCAAGCGCCAGGATGCCGTTGGCCGAATCGGTCCAGGTGTTTCCCTCCGGATCGGGATGGGTTCAATTGACGGCGCAGTTGTTGCAGCAAAACATCGTTGCGCGTTCAGCAATGCGGGCCGCACCCGCGAAGTCAGCGTTGGATAGCGGACTGAGTGCAGGTGCGACGACTGAAGTTGCCAACGAGTTATTGAACGAAATGGCGCGAAATGCCGGTCAGGACAAGGTTGAAGAAGACCAGAGCCGGTATGCGGTTCGCCTTCATCGCATCGGCGCCGCTGCCGCGCCGGATTGGGAAGGCGAAGTGCTTGGCGTGCCGCAGTTATACCCGCAGGCAACCGTGAATGTGCTGGTAGCAGGAACGACGTTGCTGGTTTTGGATCAGCAAAATCGCAGGAAATGGGAGAGCGCGTTGATGTATCCACTGGCGGAGGCGGGGGATTTGGCGGTCCGCCATCGAGACAGACTTGGGCCGGTGGTGGAACACGACCAATCGCTATATGTTTTTGATCAAGGCGTGCTGAGCGCATTGGACTTGGCGACAGGCGCCGCCCGTTGGCGATTGCCCTCCGTAGGCGTCAGGGGGTTGTTTTTTGATGATGCGGGCGCGCTTTATGTCAACACCACCACCGCCAGTCCGGATCGGATCAAATATGCGCGACAGATAGATGTGAGTGAGCGCGCGGGAAACCTCACGCTGAAGCTGGACGCAAAAAACGGCAAGGAGCAGTGGCGTTACGTCGAGGGCGGCTGGCTGGCTTATGTTTCCGGTCGTTATCTTTACGCGGTGGATTACACCCCGCCGCGTGACGATGATGCGGATGAAGATCAACAAACCCTTGCTGCGTTGGGGTTGGGGACGACACCGCATCTGAACATTCGCCGGCTCAACCCAAAGAACGGTCGCGTGATGTGGAATTATTATCAACCGCACGGCGCGTGGGACATCGAGATGCGCGATAACGTCTTGTCGTTGGTGCTAAAACGAGAAGTGCTGATTTTGAAATTCCTCGCGCTCTGATGTCGGGTCGGCAAGTCAGGTAAAGTTGCGGTTTACGCTTCGACCAGTCTTTCTTCCGTTGCGCTGAGTTTCCGCCAGTGACCTGCAGGCAGTTCCGCCAGCCAAAATCGGCCAATGCGCACGCGGACCAATCGCAGCGTGGGATGACCAATGGCCGCGGTCATGCGGCGCACTTGACGGTTTTTGCCTTCGATCAATTCCAAGCCGAGCCAACAATCCGGAACATTTTTGCGAAAACGGATCGGCGGCTGGCGCGGCGGGAAGCCCGGCGGTTCGGGCAGCAACCAGGCCCGGCCCGGCAGTGTCTTTCGCCCTTGAATCACCACACCGTCGGAAAGTCGGCGCAGCGATTCGGCGCTGGGGATGCGCTCTACCTGCGCCCAATACTCACGTGGATGAGCTTGCTTCGGTTGGAGCAGACGCGCGTTCCAGCGCGGTTCATCGCTCAACAAGAGCAACCCTTCCGAATCGGCATCCAACCGCCCGATCGGATACACGCGAGGTGGAAAATTAAATTTCGCCAGCGCGCGATGGCGGGAGTCGTCCGGGGTGAATTGGGAAAGGACTCCGTAAGGCTTGTTGAACGCAATCAGCACAGTGCAGATTAAACTCCACCTCTCGCCGCCAGCCAAGCGGATCTGCTTTCCGCTCCGGCCAGGTTGTGCTCGACGGATACGACTTCGTCGAAGCAACAACCCAACCGAAGTTCAAAATGTGACGTGGAGCAACCGCATTCCGGTCTGTTTCGCGAGCGGTTTAATGTGAGCTGATCCGGTAGAACAATTGTCCGCCGGGCGGGTTGGCGTGCGTCACGGTTTTGAGCGTGCCATCGCCAGTGACGGTTTCCAGCGGAGTCCAGGTCGTCACGGTTAAATCGCTGGTGTACTCGACGACGTGCTGCATTCCAGCTTGCGACGTGAACGAGAAGGAGAAGTTGGTGCCGTCGTAGGCGGGGTCAAGCAGCGTTACCAACGGTTGAAGCGCCGGAACAATCTCCACCGCACCCAGATCGAAGGCGCGCGCATCAGTGGCGGGTGAGGCTTGCACCCCAAAGTGCAGGTAGGGGTGACTCGTGCCGGTGACTCCCGACGCCCGATAGTGGTGCGGCGCAGCGCTTTGGAAGGACGTATCCGCCGTCTGGTCGGCGATGTTGACGGTGTAAGTAGCGTCGGCGGGATAAATCGTGACCGCGAACGCATAGACGTGTTCGGGGGCAATGGCGATAGCGGTGTCCACCAGATTCTCAGCTTTGAAGGCGCCCGTTCCGTCAATGTTGTCGAAGATATAGAACGTCTTTCCGGCCATGACCCCGGAGCCGGGCGTTTGTTCGTCGCCGGATGCGGCAATGGACCAACTGGTGCTGGCATCGGTGCTACCGGTTGGTCGCGCGGCGTTACGGCCATAGAAATGGACGCGATCGTTGAACCCATCGAAATTGGAAGCGAAGTCAGCTTCCAACAGACGGAATTTCCAACGGATGACGTGCGGGACATTCAGATCGAGACCCGGGCTGGAAGTGTATTCACGAATCAGATTGCGGACGCCAACTGTCGTGACGTCGTAATGGAGGTAATCGCCTCCCAACGCCGCGTCCGTTTCCAAGGTGCCCATCCCGGTACTCCATTGCCAGGGAGCGCTCCAACCTGGGCTGGGCGCGTACAGCCACGGATCGTTGGCGGCAATAAAGTCAGACGCCCATTGGGCGGTGCCGGCCACGTTGGCAGCTTGAATGGTCAGCGAATAATTTCCGGAGGTGAGCGGCGCGTGAGTGGCGGTTAAATTCGTGGCCGTACCGGAGAAATTAAGGCTGGTCACCGCGTCATTGAGGCGTAGTTCAATATCGGTTTCAGCCAACGGCACCTGCGATTGCACGTTGAATTGCACCCCGGCGCTGGCGGGGGCAATGGTGTGATTCGCGGGACTGACCGCCCCGATCGTTGGTGGCAAAATCGCCGCCGTTTCAGGCCCCACCGTAACCACCAGATTATCAATTTGCCCGTACTCGAACCACGGCGTCGAACTGTGCGTCTGAATGCGGAAGCGATTGAAGACCATGCCGGGAGTCGCGTTACGAAAGGGGATCAGCGTGCCGATGGGTTGGTCGTCCACCAGCACGTCATAACGAGCCGCCGCAACCCCGCTCAGATAGTGGATAATTTGCACATGATGCCAACCTGCTGACCAGTCCATCAGTGATTGCCACGCGGTGTTGTTGTAGTAGGCCAGTTTTCCTGGAATGGTGCCCCATGCTAAAAAACTGCTCCAAAATACTCCCGACTCAGCTTGCAGCGTGAGGTCAATGGTCCGCCCGTCGGCGGTTGAAACCAAAACGTCGAAATCCAACGTCAACGTACCTGAAGACACCGCTGGGAAGCGCAGGGCATCGGCGCGGATAACCCCCGACCCCATTCGTTCCAAGACCTTTCCTTGTTCTCCACCCGCGTCAACGATCGTCGCCGGTTCATCTGCGTTGGGCTCCCACACTCCCTGACCGTCGGTCACGTTTTGCAGGGCTGCCACTGGGAAGATGTTTTCGTCCTCGAAGCCGCCCGAGTCGTAAAGAACCACCGGAGTGGTGAACGTATAAAAGGTGCGTTGTACCGTGGCCGATCCGCCGGAATTGGTCACGCTGATTTCAATGGCGTACTGTTGATCGGCGGCTAGCCCGTTGTAGGTGACATCGTAATTTCCCGCATCTCCCGAGATCACAAGTTCATCGGAGACATCCACGGAATTGACCACCAGCGAAATGCTGCTGGCGTCAATTGCCTCATAAGCATTCAGACTAAAATGAATCCCGTTGGCGGCGGCGGTCACGGCTCCGTTCTCCGGCGTCACTGCGGTAATCACGGGGATGGGCGTGCTGGCGGGCGCGCCGGTGATGAATCCAAAATCATCCCAGCAAATCCGGGTATTCACGGGATTTTCTGTGCCGGGAGCAAACGATTGCAAGCGAAGGCTCACCACGGAGGCGCCGTCCGGAGCAGTGAAACCGAAAAAGGTATCATCGCCGCCGGAGGTTTTGCCGATGTTGGCTGTCGCGATTTCCGTGGTGGCATCGCTGAAAGTGGCCGTGACGCGGATATCCAGCGGGTACTGGGCGTTGTTGCGGGACAGGATGACTAACCCGACTTGTTTGATGACTTCATTGTCGGGAGGGAGTCCGGTGTTGTTGTCCCCGAGCGCCAGCGTGAGGGTGTAATCCGCCAAATCCGCGGTGCTGGTGGTGGCGTTGGGTGCGGACAACGGCGTAAACGAGCTGGGGTTCGCGGTGACGTTCTGCATCGCCACGCTGCTGGTGATTTCGATGTACTTGGAATCGCCGTAATCACCATGATAAATCGTCGTAGGATTGGCGACCGTTCCCGAGAGGTTTAAAACGCCACCGAACCCGCTGCTCCAGGCCGTGGCGACTGCCGGAACGAAAATGGTGTCGGTCAGCGTGGTGGCGCTCTTTTCAATCCCCGCCGCCACTACGCCAATTGTGCTTTGCGTATATCCGAAGCTGTAAAGTGTTGACCAAACGGCTAGGGCGAATATTCCGACCATCCGGGTTAGTGTGGAGAATGTTTTCATAGGTTGCGTCTGTTGGTTTTGATTTTATGGTAGAATGTCGAGTTCGCGATAGTAGTTGATCATTTGCACGGGACTGGGCACCGAGGCGGAGATTTTTTGGGTCAACGGACCGGGCCGCGTCCAGCGTCCGGACCCGTCGCCAAACAACCGGTTGTAACCCTCGCCGTTGTGAACGGGATAAATATAGCCGGTGTCAATGCCGCCGCCTTGATAGTTCTGGACGCCGATAAAATCGCTGTAAATCACGTTGGTCGTGTGATTCGCCAGCTTCCATTCGGTCAGCAGCGTGTTATTTTCAAAGGCGGGACGGCAGGGGAAGGACGAGCGCACGTTGGCATTGGTCCAGGCGTTACCAGGAGCGTCCAGGGCCAGCACTTCATCACGGCGTAAGCTGCCGGAAACGCAATAATAGATCTTTGGGCTTTTGGCGTAATCTCCGACGTAAAGCAAACCGAGATTCTTATAGTCGCCGCTGGAGCGCAGCCAGTAGGTGGTGAAAATCGAAGCGGTGCGAAAGATGGTGGGTAGATGATCGGTATTGTCCGACGCGTACATGTGCAGTCCCAATCCGATCTGATGCAGATTGCTGAGACAACTGATCCGCCGCGCGCGTTCCTTCGCTTTGGCGAGCGCGGGCAGGAGCATGGCCGCCAGAATGGCGATGATGGCGATCACCACCAACAGTTCGATCAAGGTGAAGGCCAGTTTCCATGGCCGCCGCGCATTTCGGGCGCGTTGCCTGGAAACCCGCATTTGGTTTGTGTCGGCCTTCAACATTATTGGGTGTCAGTTTTCACGGAACCTTATCGGTCGGGTTTGGTGGGCGTCCATAGCTCTTTCGAGCTAGTGCTCAACCGCCAAATCTGAATATGCTCAAAGCGTTCATGACGCGCAGATGGCAAAGCGGCGTTGGTTGGGGGTTCGGGTGGTTGGCGCTTGGGGCGCCGCTCGGATTGATCGCGGCTCCGCTCATCACGAACCTGGCGCAACTGCGTGCCGTGCCGTTCTCACAAGCAACCCGGCAACTACCTGTACGGTTGTCGGCTATCGTCACGGCGTTTAATCCCAATTCGGTGTTTATTCAGGATGCCACCGGTGGCTCGTTCCTCAGTTACCCCAACGCGCAAACCGTTCTCGCCATCGGCGATTATGTGGAAGTGGAGGGGGTGACGTATCCCGGACGCTTTTTAACCGGAGTGGGCGCGCCGCAAGTTCGCCGGCTGGGCAATCGCGCGTTGCCGGGGCCGGTGGAAGTGGATTACGACGATTTGGTATTCGCACGGTATCATTACGAACGGGTGACGGTGCGAGGCATCGTTCATTCGTTGAGGCACAGTCTTGAAACGGATCGTTGGGTCATGAATTTGACAATGGGACGGCAGAGGTTGGAAATTCAGATCGCGAGTCATGGGGCGACAAATCTGCCGCCGTGGGTTGGCGCCAAAGTGCGGGTGGCGGGACTGGCTGTCGGCAACATCAATAACCGGCGTCAGCTTTTGGCCCCGCAACTACTTGTGAATCAACCAGCCGATGTGTGGGTGGAAACGCCACCCGTGGCGGATCCTTTTACCGCGCCTTTGTTATCCGCTTCGGAATTATTGAATTTTCGACCGGAAGGGCTGACGCAACAGCGCGTGCGGGTGCGCGGCATCGTTACGTTGCATCAGCCGGATGGGGTTTTGTTTTTGCGCGACGGCCAATTCGGTTTACTCGTTGAGACGGATCAGCTCGATCCCGTGAAACCGGGCGATGAGGTTGAGGCTGTTGGCTTCGCGACGATGGGGCGGTTCAGTGCTTATCTGGAAGATGCACGCTTTCGTGTTGTTGGTTCCGGTCCGCTACCGCAGCCCCAAACCGTGTCGTTACCCCAGGCGCTATTGGATAACAACGACGCCAACCTGATCGTGTTGCAAGCGTATCTGGTGGAGACTTTGCGGAACCCAAAAGAAACCACGCTCGTGTTGCGGATTGCGGACGTGATTTTTTCCGCCAGGCTGCCGCGCGCCGAAGTTCATTTGCGAAATGGCAGTGAACTCCAGGTGGCTGGCGTGTGCCGCGTGGTTGAGGTTAACCCGGGTGGTTTGGGTTTTGGGGCCTCCCCGCGTTCATTCGAACTGCTGCTGCGCTCAGGGGAGGATATTAACGTGTTGTCCAAGCCTTCCGGTTGGACGGTGCGGCGGCTCGCAATTATCGCGGGCGTCTTGTTTGGATTGGCGTCACTCGCCTTCGGTTGGGTGGTTCTGCTACGGCGGCGCGTTGCGGAACAGGCGCAAATCATTCGCGCAAAGGTGCAGCGCGAGGCGGTGCTGGAAGAGCGCCATCGCGTGGCGCGCGAGATGCACGATACGCTGGCCCAAAGTTTTTCCGGACTGGGGTTTCAGTTGGAAGCCCTGCAAACGCGGCTACCCGCCACGGCGGTGGCGGCCCGGCAACAGTTGGAAACGGCGCAGAAGATGGTGCGGCATGGACAGGAAGATTTTCGTCGCTCGTTGCTGAATTTGCGGCCGCGAGAGTTGGAGACCGCCTCGCTCGTCACCGCGTTGGCGGAACTGGCGAAACAAAGCACGCGCGGCACGGGGATTGAAATTCATTGTGATTTGCAAACTCCTGACGGCAAACTTTCGGAACTGGTGGAAACCAACCTTTTACGGATCGCCCAGGAGAGTCTGGCTAACGCCGTGCATCACGGGCATCCCAAGCGCATCAAATTATCTCTGAAAGTGGCGTCCGCTTGGTTGCGGTTGACTATCGTTGACGATGGTCGGGGCTTTGATTCCGTGAAATTGGAAAATGGAGACGATGGACACTTCGGCTGGCGGGGTATTCGGGAGCGGGTCAGTCAGATGGATGCGCAAGTGGAATTACAATCAACGCCGGGGCAGGGGACGACCGTTTGCGTGAACGTGCCATTATGACTATCGCGCAGAATAAAATCCGGGTCTTGATTGTGGACGACCATTTAGTGGTGCGGATCGGGCTGCGCAGTCTCCTCGAGGTGCAAACGGACATGGAAGTGGTGGGCGAAGCGTCCGGCGGCATGGCCGCACTGACACAATTTCAATCCGTGCGCCCGGACGTGACATTGATGGATTTGCGCATGCCGGATCAAAGTGGTTCGGCGGCCACTGCGGCCATTCGCAAACACGCGCCTGAAGCGCGCGTCGTGGTGCTGACGACGTTTGAAAATGATGCGGGCGTTTATCGGGCGTTGGAAGCTGGCGCGATGGGCTTTCTCCTGAAGGATGCAGATGGCGACACGCTGCTCCGCACCATTCGCGAGGTTCACGCCGGCACCTATCGTTTGCCAGCGACGATTGCGGTTCGGCTGGCGCAGCTTCGAGCGGCGCCCAAACTTTCGCCACGTGAGTTGGAAGTGTTGCAATTGATCGTCAAAGGTTGCAGTAACAAGGAGATCGGCGTGATGCTCGGACTGGCCGAAAATACCGTCAAAAACCATCTGAAAATGGTGTTCGAAAAACTGCGTGTGGCCGACCGGACTCAAGCCGCCACAACCGCACTGCAACGCGGCCTGGCGCGTTTGGATTGAGTCGAGACTGGAACTGGTTAGCTCGAAAGAGCCATTGTTTTAAGTGGTTTTTCCCACCTAGACTGCGCCGATGAAGTGGAAGTGTTACTCCTGCAGATGGATTATTTTCAGCGGGCTGATGCTGGCCGGAGTCCTCACGCTCCGCGCTCAGACCAACGACACTCTGACTCTCGTGGACGTGGATGGTTTCGACGATGTCGAGCTTTATCCCGTCGGAAATCTGCAACCGGTCACCGATGGGGGCGCGGACTGGCAGCCGGCGGCGGTTGCTCCGGCGCAGATTGTTGCATTAAGCAATGACGATCACGGCAAGGTGCTGCGGCGGTTGCAAACCGGTGAGGACCGGACTGACTTCATCAGCTTTCCTCCGGTGTCGGTAGGAGCGTTAACCATTCAATTTGACGCGCGCGCCTCGGTTTCTGCTTCGCGCACGCTGGATATTTTCCTCCTCCCGAACACGGGTGGAGAAACCTGTTTGTTGGGCTGGGGCCCGGTGAATAATCAACTCGCGTACTACAACGGTACCGCCTGGGTGGGGATTCATGACTTGGATACGAACTGGCACCAAATCGAGCTGACCAGCTATCTCAGCGGCGCCAAGTTCGGGAGTTGGGAGCTTAAAGTGGATGGCTCATTGTTGGCCACGAATTTGCCGTGGCGCAATCAACATCCGTTGGGCACGGCGTACGGACGATTGCGCATTGGCGGCATTCGCGGCCTGGCTGGCACGTATGCGGACGTGGATAATCTGGTCATCACCGCGACCGGGGCCACGCCGCCGCCGGAATTTTTCTATCTGACAAATGCCGCCGTCGGCGCGACCGAATTTCGGTTTTCCTTTGCCACCAAAACCAATGCGGAATATCGCATTGAAAGCGCCAGCGGAATGACGGATTCGTCCTGGTTGTCGGAAGCGATTGTTCCCGGCAGCGGCTTGGCGGCGTGGTTCACTAATCACACGGCTACCAATGACGCCCAATTCTTTCGCGTGAAAAAACTGCCTGCGCCCGGGTTTGCCGATGGATATCGGGGCATCTGGTTCACCCTCGGGCAATTCTCCACTTACGGCGACAAATACTCCGGTGGTTTGGGCACCTACACGGCCAACCATATTCCCATTGCGATCTACGCGCCGGCGGTGAATAAGACCTTCTTTACCTATGGCGGCACGATCAAGGAGCAGCGCCATCTGCTCATCATGGTTTCCGAATACGATCACGCCACCGGCAAAGTGCCGCGTCCGACGCTGGTGCTTGATAAACAAGGTGTGAACGATCCGCACGATAACGCTTCCCTGGCGCTGGATGAGCAAGGTTACATTTGGGTGTTTGTCAGTGGCCGCGCTCGCGCCCGACCTGGTTGGATTTTTCGCAGTCGTCACCCGTATGACATTGCGGACTTTGATTTCGTCAAGCAGGACGAGTTGACGTATCCGCAACCGCACTACCTGCCGGGCTTTGGTTTCTTCACGCTGTTCACCAAATACACCAAGGGACGCGAGTTATATTGGATGACCAGTCCGGACGGAATAAACTGGAGCGAACACCATAAACTGGCAGGCATTCAAGGGCATTATCAGGTGAGCAATGTGCGCGCTGATGGCATGGTGGCTACGTTTTTCAATCGGCATCCGAACGGGAATCTGGATAAGCGCACGGATCTGTATTACGCCCAGACCACAAACTACGGCGTCACCTGGACCACGGCCGCCGGCGTCCCGCTGACCCTGCCGCTCTCGACGCCGGACAACCCGGCGCGAGTGTTTGACTACTCCGCGCAGGAACGGCTGATGTACACCTGCGACCTCAACTTCGACACGAACGGGCATCCGGTGTTGCTCTACGTTTTGGGCAGGCACCATCAGCCCGGCCCGGCGGGTGATCCGCGCGAATGGACCATTGCGCGCTGGACTGGGAGCGAGTGGGCCACCTCGGTGGTTTGCGTTTCGGATCACAATTACGACATGGGCAGCCTTTACATTCAGCCGGACAAATGGCTGATCATTGCGCCCACGCAAGTGGGCCCGCAGCCGTGGCAAACTGGTGGGGAAATGGCGCTTTGGACAAGTCTGGATCAAGGGCAAACCTGGACCCAGACTCGCCAAATCACCCGGAACAGCGCCTACAACCACACCTACGCGCGCCGCCCGTTGAACGCCACCGATCCCTTCTTTGCCTTTTGGGCGGATGGCGATCCCACACAATTCACCCCGTCGCATTTATATTTCAGCGATTCCTCCGGCTCGAACGTCTGGCAATTACCGTACGACATGGGTGCGCCAACCGCCACCCCCACCTTGATGAACTATTGAGCGGGTGCCGTCTCTCTATGTGCTGAGGACATAAAAAGCTTGCTGCTTGATTCCAAAAACGGGGACGGCAAACTAAAAACGCTTAGAGCCTGTACTTAACTTTTGCCAAACAATGTGTAAGCGTCCTGTGAAGTGCCTTGGGTGAATAGCACAGATGCCGACGAACGGGAGCGGATCAGGCGGCGGAACGTCGAGGTGGCGGCGGCAGCGGATTGGGAGCGTGCGCGCGGCGATGGAAATCAGCGGTTCATTTGTCGAGGTCGCGCCAAGCCTTTGAGCAAAGAGCCAGTTCACCGCTGCGGGCAGGGTGAATCCCATCATGATACTGCTTGCGTGCGACGGCGTGACGAATTGCGTGAAAACCGCACCTCCGCCCGCATCGCGAAACGCCTGCACCCATGCGCCCGTGCCGGTAACGACCGACTCCGATCTCGTGGGAGTCACATGCAGACCCGAGATCGCTCCCCGGCGGCAGGAAATGGGTCGCCTGCAATTTCACAAGGCCTGGCAGAATTTATTTGAATCCATCGGTGCGCAACCTATGCTGATATCGGTCCCGTTGCTGTAAAAATAAAGTCCATGACCAGTTTGCCGCACTCCAGCTTCCTCGGTTGGCTCCGCCGACGATTCCCTGTGCTTGGGCTGGTGTTCGTGACCGGTCTGGCTGGCGCCGCGCCCGCTCCGGCCCAGGGCAAGGTCAACTTCAATCGGGACATCCGGCCGATCCTCTCGGATAACTGTTACGCCTGTCACGGCCCGGACACCGTCAAACGCAAGGCGGGCCTGCGCCTCGATCAAAAAGCCTCGGCACTGGCCAAGCTCGAGTCGGGCGATTTTGCGATTGTGCCGGGAAAGCCGGACGAAAGCTCCCTCGTGGTGCGCGTCCTGGCGACGGACGACGATCAAATGCCGCCGGAGGAATCGGGCAAGAAGCTCTCGGCACAACAAATTCAAACTCTCAAACGCTGGGTGTCGGAAGGCGCGGAGTGGCAGGCGCATTGGTCGTTCATCAAACCGGAGCGACCCGAACCGCCGGCGGTGAAGACCAAGCGGCGCTGGCCGAAGAATCCGATTGATCAATTCATTCTGGCCCGGCTGGAGAAGGAACACTTCAAGCCCGCGGGTGAGGCGGACAAAGCCACGCTGATTCGGCGCGTCACGTTTGATCTCACTGGTCTGCCGCCCACGCCCGCCGAGGTGGATGCCTTTCTCGCGGACAAGCAGCCCGGCGCCTACGAGCGCCTCGTGGAGCGGTTGTTGCACTCCCCGCGCTATGGCGAGCACGAGGCGCGTTACTGGCTCGATGTCGCGCGCTACGGCGACACGCACGGATTGCACCTGGACAACGAGCGTTCGCTGTGGCCGTATCGCGACTGGGTGGTGCAGGCGTTCAATCGCAATCTGCGTTTCGATGAGTTCACCATCGAGCAACTCGCCGGTGATTTGCTCCCGAATGCCTCGCAGGCCCAGAAGGTCGCCAGCGGCTTCAATCGTTGCAATGTCAGCACGAGCGAAGGAGGTGCGATTGACGAGGAGTTTTACGTGCGCTACGCCGTGGATCGCACCGAAACGGTCGGAGTCGCCTTCCTGGGGCTCACGTTGGGCTGTGCCGCCTGTCACGACCACAAGTTCGATCCCATTTCGCAGAAGGAATTTTATTCGTTCTACGCCTTTTTCAACAACCTCACGGAAAAGGCCATGGACGGAAACGCTCTGCTGCCGCCTCCCTCCATGAAGTTGCCAACGCCGGAGCAGCAAAAACAGCTTGATGAACTGGCGGCGGCCGTCGCTCCGCTGGAGCAGAAACTCCTGGAGGCGGCGGGCAAACTGGATTACCATGAGCCGCCGATGGACGCGCCGGCAACCAACCGCGCCGACTTCGTGTGGGTGGACGACGATTACCCCGCCGGCGCCAAGGCGGATCAGAAGGGAGCGCCGCGCCAGTGGACCGAGGGGAGCCGGGTTTTCAGCGGCCGCCGCGCGCTGACGCGCACGGACGCGGGGCCGGCACAGGACCTGTTCACCGCGGCAACCCAACCGCTGATCGTAGGCGATCAAGACACCATCTTCGCCTATGTGTATCTCGATCCGGCGAATCCGCCCAAGGCCGTAATGCTGCAATTTCATCTTGGCGGGTGGTCGCACCGCGCCAACTGGGGCGATGCGGATGCCATTCCCTACGGCGAAAAGGGCACGACGCAAAAAGTGCAGATGGGTGATCTACCCAAAGCGGGCGAGTGGGTGCGTCTCGAGGTGCCGGTGGAGAAACTCGGACTCGAGGCGGGCGCGAAGATTGACGGGATGGCGTTCACGCAATTCGGCGGCCATGTGAACTGGGACCAGGCCGGGCTGCACACCGCCACGCCGCAGGAGGATCGTTCCGGCGTTTCGCTGCTGGCCTGGGAGAAGCAGCAGGCCCTGAAGAAGGACTCCTGGTTGCCGCAGGAGGTCCGCGACGCGCTCCAGGTCCAGGCCGACCAGCGCATGGAGGAACAGCAGCGATTGATCCGAAACTATTACGTCGCCAACGTGTATCAGCCGGCGCGTCACCAGTTCGATCCGACGATCAAACAAATTGCCGCCCTGCACCAGCAATGCGAGGACCTGGAGCATTCACTGCCTTCGACGATGATTTCACAGGATCTCATGGATCATCCGCGCGAAGCGTTCCTGTTGAAGCGCGGCGAATACGATCAACGTGGCGACGCTGTGTTTCGCGGCGTGCCCGCCGTCCTGCCGCCGCTCCCCCCCGGTGAGACGACGAACCGCCTCGACCTCGCGCGCTGGCTGGTCAGCCCCGAAAATCCGCTGACGGCGCGCGTGACGATCAACCGCTTCTGGCAGCAATTCTTCGGCACGGGCCTGGTGAAAACCGCCGGCGATTTCGGCGCGCAGGGCGAATGGCCGTCGCACCCGGAATTGCTCGACTGGCTGGCGACGGAATTCATCCAGAGCGGCTGGGATGTGCAACACATGATCCGCCTGATGGTGACGAGCGCGACCTACCGGCAGGATTCCGCGGTGACCACGGCGCTGCTTCGCCGCGATCCCGCCAACCGCTTGCTGGCCCGCGGGTCGCGCTTCCGGCTGGACGCGGAGCAAATCCGGGACAACGCGCTGTTCGTCAGCGGACTGCTGGTGGAGAAAATGGGCGGGCGCGGGGTCCGGCCCTATCAGCCGCCCGGCATCTGGGAAGCGGTCGGTTACACGACGAGCAACACGGCGAAGTTCGAGCAGGACCACGGCGAGGCGTTATACCGGCGCAGCCTCTACACGTTCTGGAAGCGCACCGCGCCGCCGCCCTACCTGGCCGCGTTCGATGCGCCCTCGCGCGAGAAGTATTGCACCCGCCGGGAACGCACGGACACGCCGTTGCAGGCGCTGGTCACCATGAACGACACCTGTTACGTCGAAGCCGCACGCCATCTCGGGGCGCGCATGATGAATCACAGCGAGCGCGAGCGCGAACGCCTGGCATACGGTTTCCGCCTGGTGACGGCGCGCGCCCCCAGCTCCCGCGAATTGAAACTGTTGTCGGGTTCGCTGGAGCAATTTGAAACGAAATATCAGTCCAACCCCGAGGCCGCGCGCAAGCTCCTGGCGGTGGGCGAATCTCCCACCGACCAAACATTGGAGGCGACCGAGCACGCCGCGTACACCATGGTGGCGAGCCTGTTGTTGAACCTTGATGAAACCCTGAACAAGAACTAACCATGTCGCTCCCGCACCTGCATCCCATCACCCGCCGTCATTTCTTCAAGTCCGCCGGCATCGCGACGGGTCGCATCGCGCTGGCGGGATTGCTGTTCCCTGAACTCTCCCGGGCTGCTGTGAGGCCGGCGGTCGCTGCGCACCCGCATCCGGCCTTGCCGGGCCTGCCGCATTTTGCGCCCAAAGCGAAGCGGTTGATTTACCTGTTCATGAACGGCGGACCGTCGCAGATGGATTTGCTCGATTACAAACCCATCCTGACGGAAATCTACGACACGGACTTGCCGGACTCGATTCGCATGGGCCAGCGGCTGACCACCATGACCAGCGGACAATCGCGCTTTCCCATCGCGCCCTCGAAGTATGCCTTCAAGCAATATGGCCAGTCGGGAATCTGGTTCAGCGAACTGCTCCAGCACACGGCCAAGGTCGCGGACGACATCGCGGTGATCAAAAGCGTTCACACCGAGGCGATCAATCACGACCCCGCCGTCACCTTCATCCAGACCGGAAATCAAATCCCCGGCCGGCCCAGTCTCGGTTCGTGGTTGAGCTACGGGCTGGGGAGCGAGTGCGACAACCTCCCGGCGTTCGTGGTGATGACACCGCGCTGGTCCGCCAAGCGCGATGCCCAGGCCTTGTATCAACGGCTGTGGGAGGCGGCATTCCTGCCGACTCAACACGCGGGGGTCGCGTTGCGCTCCCAGGGCGACCCTGTGTTGTATCTGAACGATCCCCCCGGCGTGGACCGCGAGACACGACGCGACATGCTCGACACCCTCGGCCAGTTGAACGGACTGCGGCAGCGCAAACTTGGCGATCCCGAAATCAACACCCGCGTGGCCCAGTACGAAATGGCCTTCAAGATGCAGGCGTCTGTTCCCGACCTGGTGGACATCTCCGGAGAATCGAAGGCGACCCTTGATTTGTATGGCCCTGAAGTCACCCAGCCGGGCACGTTCTCGCACAGTGCGCTCATGGCGCGTCGCCTGGCCGAACGCGGTGTGCGCTGCATCGAAATCTTTCATCGCGAATGGGATCATCACGGCGATCTCCCGCGCGATCTGCCGCTCCAATGTCGGGATGTGGACCAAGCCTGCTACGGCTTGATCACCGACCTCAAACAACGCGGCCTGTTGGAGGACACCCTCGTCGTGTGGGGCGGCGAATTCGGGCGCACCGTTTACTGCCAGGGCAAATTGACTAAGGAAGACTACGGTCGCGACCATCACCCGCGCTGCTTCACGATGTGGATGGCCGGTGGCGGCGTGAAGGGCGGCGTGGTTTATGGCGAAACCGACGACTTCAGCTACAACGTGGTGAAAGACCCGGTCCACATTCGCGACATCAATGCCACCATCCTGCATTGTCTCGGCATTGATCATCGCCGGCTCACCTACAAGTTCCAGGGACTCGACATGCGCCTGACCGGTGTGGAAGAGGCCAACCCGGTCCAAGGCATTCTCGCCTGAGCCGGTGGGTCGCGGCCAGTGAGCCGCACCTTGAAGTCGCAGACCACCCTATCCTGGCCCGGGGTGCGTCTCACACCCTGCGCAAAAAGCGCAAAAGCATCCCAACGCCTGGCGCGTGCAGCGTGGACATGCTTTCCAAATGAATTGGAATGTCAGCGGAATGATCGTCAAGGGAATGGTCTTCAATCCTTTGACCCCGCCTCGGCTTTTGGCCTTGATGCGTGCCCTTCGTAGCAGCGGACGTAAGTCCGCTCCATCTCAATGAATCTTTTCCGAACCTTTCGTGGCTGTCCCCACAGTCCCCGTGCCAGAGGCACCACCGGAAATTAGTCAGCCACAAGGTGGCTGGATTCAGCCACGAACCCGGATTCGTCCCGGAGGGACGAAACGTGAATACGCGCCGTCTTGAGCTCAGGAACATTTCTAAAGAGTTTTGACAGTCAGATTTATACGCCGTAAAAGGGCTCGGTCACTCGGCCATTCGGATGGTTGAGTTCCAACGGTAATCGCGACGGTCAAACGGGATTGATGGCGTGTCGTGGTAGCCGTTGGAGTTGGCAGCGGTTTATTTCACGACTCTATTTATCTTGTGTCCTGGTTTTCGTAGTCCAATTTAATCCACGGAGATCAGTGGCATCCATTCACACAATCAAACCGCGCAGCCGTTTGGGACGGGTGGCGCTATTGTTGCTGGCCATCAGTTGTCTGGTTTCGGGCATCTGGGGCGGCTTGTTGCGGGTGCCGCTGGGATTGCCCTTGCCGGTGGATCACGCGAACTGGATCAGTTTCCATGGCGCACTGATGGTCTGCGGATTCCTCGGCACGGTCATCAGTCTGGAGCGGGCCGTGGGGCTGCGCGCGCTTTGGACTTTTCTCGCGCCGCTGTGCGCGGGCGCGGGCGGCGTGGTCATTGCCTTCGGTGTTTTATCACCCTGGCCGCGCTGGTTGTTGGTGGCGGGAAGCTTGGTGTACGTGGCGGTGACGCTGCGCATCGTGCAGATCCAACTGAATTTGTCCAACTCGGTCATGATTGTGGGCGCGGTGGCGTGGACGGTAGGGAATGCGCTGTGGGCTTTGGGTTACGCCATTCCACAGATCGTGCTTTGGTGGCTGGCGTTTCTGCTTCTGGTGATTGTAGCCGAGCGACTTGAATTGACCCGGTTTCAAAAACCTTCGCCACTTTCAAAACCGTGGTTGGTCATCACATTGATTCTGCTCGGGCTGGGGTTGGTCATGGTTGGAATTTGGCCCCGAATTGGCGGGTTATTGACGGGCGCGGCATTGTTGGTGATGGCCGGCTGGTTGCTGCGCTTTGATCTGGCCTGGCGCACGATCCGGCATCCGGGCCTGCCGCGGTTCATGGCGGTTTGTCTGTTGAGCGGTCATGCGTGGCTCACTTTGACGGGAATTTTGATCGCGCTCAAATGGCCTCAAAGCAGCGGCATCGCCTACGACGCGACGTTGCACTCGTTTTTTCTCGGGTTTGTCTTTTCGATGATCTTCGGTCATGCGCCAGTGATTTTTCCGGCGGTGCTGGGATTGCCGGTGCAGTATCGGTGGACGGCGTATCTGCCGCTGGTGGCGTTACATCTCTCGTTGGGGCTGCGACTGCTGGGTGATCTGTTGGGACAGGCTGATTGGCGCGGTTGGGGGGCGGCGGGCAATGCCATTGCCGTCGCCTTGTTTTTGTTGAACATGGCTTTGGGATTCGTGCTGGCAGGTGACGCGAGTTTGCAGGCGAAGCGGAAAAAGCGCCTCCCAATCAAGGCCACGCCCGGCTGATTCGGAATGCTGCCGGTAGAATGACGAAAGTGACACACCAGCGGACCGTCGTGGGCAACGCGGGGCGCTTTAATTCGCCGGGGTGATTTGTGCCGCGCTGGAGATGCCGAAGTTTTCCAGGATGCGGGCCGTGGCGGCGCGTTCGCTGTCGCCAGCGGCGATGACCAGGCGTTGCACAGTTTCGTTGGGCGCAAAATCTATAATGTGGAATTCGCCTTCGGGATTTTGAAGCGCCTGCTGAACCGAGCTTAAATTATTGACGGTCTGTCCGTTTATCTTGGCTACGACCAGACCGCGATATTCCTGGTAGCCGATGTTGAAGCGGTCAGGCAGCACTTGCGAAAGGATCACCAGGGAAGGCCGATCTTTGGTGGCCTCGTCTTCGCGATAGTAATTCAGCCGGAAGAGCGCGTTGCGGGCGCGTTCGTTGCCCCAGCGTTGCAGGTAGGGAACGGTCAGCGGCTGAAACACCAGTCCGCCCGTAATCAGGTAGTCGGCGGGTTGATCAAACACTCCGGCGGGCACCAGCGAGTTGGTGAAATCGTACCGGGGCAGCCGATAGACAACCTCATGAATCTGACCCGCACGCCAGATTTTCATGGTGACGTCGTCGCCGGCCCAGCAATTGCGCGTGGCCAGGTTTTCCAACATCAGCAAACCGAAATCCGGGTCGAGATAGTCGCCCTGCATATCAATGTCGAACTTGTCAATTTGAAGAATGATGTCCCGAGGCTGGAGCACGTTCGGCAGGCCGTCCAAACGCGGCGTGACTTCAATCACCAGCACGCCGCGCGGGGCGCCGGGCAGGTTCAGATTGGCGAGGGAAGCGGTGTTTTCGGCGGGTTGCCAATAGAAATGAAAATACCCGAGCCGCGACGCCTGCGCGCTGGCGCGGGCGGTGACGATCATGCGGAGAAAAGCGCCGGGAATAATTTTGCAATTGCGTCCGGACTGTTCGATCACGAGTCCCACGAGGCGGGAGCCGGAAACCACCGGTTCGCCCGCTCCGGCGCCTTGAATCTCCGAACTGGCTTCGAGGAACACTTGATTAATGTCGCTCAATTGACCTTTGCGCACTGCGAATTGGGTGAACTCGGCCTGGCGCGATTCCAGTTTGCCCTCGCGCCAGCGGAGGATTTGCAAGCCGTCCTTTTTGAACGACGGTTTGGTTTGAATCGTTACGGGTTTCAGTCCTGACCAGAAGTCCGCCGCCGCAGTGGTGAGGACTGCGAGGTTTGCATAATAATCCACCCAGACGACCGTGGCGTTGGCCCAGGCGCCGCGACCACCCGCCTGGACGCGGATCAGCGTGTGGTCCGATAACTTTTCCGCAGTGGTCAGGATTTCGTTTTTGCCGACAACGACGCCGGTTTTGTCCACGGTTTCGCTGCGACGAATCCACGGCTGGTAATAGTCATAGGCGTTGCGGGAGACCTCGATTCGCACCACGGATTTTTCCCAGCCGCGACGAGATTCCGCCGCGGGGCCAAGAGCGGGCAGCAGTAGCAGCAGCGCGAGCGACAAAACGAATTTCATAAGTTGCGATCTTGCGGGACGCCGTAGGTTTTCAGGATTTGCGCACTGGCTTGCGCGGCGTTGGTGTGATTCAGCGTTTCAAAAGTGCCGTGCTTGCCCAGCTCGATCACGTCGTAGGTCTGCGTGCTGGATTCGAACGCGCGCACCACGTCAGCCAGTTGTTCGATGACGATTCCGTTGATGCGGTTGACCAGGGTGGCGTCGCGCGTCAGGAAGGTGGCGTTTACCGGATCATTCAGAATGTTGCTTAACACCACTGGTTCCTTGAGGGCAGTGTCCGGATTTTCCCGGGCGTGATAGAACAATTCGTAGTTCAAATCGTTCAGCCCGCTACGCGCGCCGCTGCGATCCGCGTCGCGCAAGTAATCCAACGACAACGGTGTGAAGACGAGTCCGCCAAAAATGTAATAACGCGGGCGCACGTCGAATTGGTTGCCCTGGGTTTGATCGTCCTGGGGCGCTTCAACCTTCAAGTTGACCGTTTGCGCCTGGCCCGCCCGCCAAATTTCCACCGGCAAGAGGTCTCCGTTTTGGTGGAGTTGAAACGCAACCGCGCTGGAAACGCGATTGCCTTGATACAGAATCGTGCCGTCATTGGCGACCGGATATTGGTCCACGCGCAATACAACATCGTCAAACCGCAGCACTTCGCTTGCAGGCGATTGCGGGCGAATTACGTCCACTCGCGCGCCGCTGTTGTCATTCGGCAACCGCAGTTTGGCACGATATGCGGGATTTTGAAGCGTAACCAGATTGATGCCCGCCATGGGCACCCGGTCGTACGTTCCGTCTTCAATGTCCTTGAGGAAGCGATTGACAATGGGTGGGGGAATGAAGAAACCGGTATTTTCCAAACCTTGAATGCCTTGAAAGGCGACGCCGACCACGCGCTCATCTTGAATCACCGGGCCGCCACTGTTGCCAGGGTTGATGGCCGCGTCGGTCTGCACGCTCAACAACCGGCGATTGCCGATGTGCGAGTAAATGTTCATTTCGATGCGGGAAACCACGCCGCGCGTGTAGGAGATTTCCCGTCCGCCCGCCGGATAGCCATAAGTGATGACCGTGGAGCGGACTTCGGGCAGTTCGCCGAGATCCAGTGCCGGCACGGCATCGAAGAAACTCTCATCTTCCACCTTGAGCACGGCCAGATCGCAATCGTGACCAATGAACTCGACCTTGGCGAGGTAGGGGCGGGGATCTTGATACTTTCGCACAATGATTTGCCGGCTCCAACTGACCACATGCGCGTTGGTCATGATGCGTTTGCCTTTGATGACGAAGCCCGAGCCGCTCGCGCTCTGGACCGGATCGTAACGCCAAGGGGCCGTCCAATCCGGTTTCTGCATGAAGATGTAAATCTGGACGACTGAACGCTCGGGTTCGATGGCGGGGACGCGCGCCACGCCCAACCACAGGATCGCTACGATGAAAATTAGCCGCAACACGCGCGCAAAGTGCGGACATTCCGTCCTACGGTCAAGGCATTAGCTGATGGAGCAGAAGAAGCCGCGCGCGAAGTGGGGCTGGGGGGGCGCTTTTGCGTGGGCGTTGAGGACAACGGATGGAATGACCGAGGAGGCGGTCTGAAATCTTGCGTTTAACCGGCCCCGGTCGGAAACTGCCAGCCGGTATGCGGCTCCGACTTTATGATGCGCACAACCATTTGCAGGCTGATCGCTTTGCGGGGCGATCGGAGGAATTGATTGCGGCCTGTCGGGAGATCGGAGTGGTGCGGCTGGTGGTGAACGGCACATGCGAGGCGGATTGGCCGCGCGTGCTGGCGCTGGCGCGAACTTATCCCGAAGTGCTGCCGAGTTTGGGGTATCATCCGTGGTTCTTATCGGGGCGGACTACGGAGTGGCAGAAACATTTGACCGCATTGCTGGATCAGACACCGCAGGCAGTCGTGGGCGAAATCGGGTTGGATCGTTGGAAGCCGGATTTGTCCTACGCCGATCAGGAAGCGGTATTTATCGCGCAACTGCGGCTGGCGGCGGAGCGTAATCTGCCGGTCAGCGTTCATTGTCTGCGTGCCTGGGGGCGCTTGGTGGAAATTCTGACGGCGGAAAACCGTCCCGCGCGCGGTTTTCTATTGCATAGTTATGGCGGACCGGTGGAATTGGTTTCCCGCTTGGTCCATTTGGGTGCGTATTTTTCCTTATCGGGCTATTTCATGCACGAACGTAAAAAGAATCAGTGGCATACTTTTCAGCGGATTCCGGCGGAACGGTTACTGATTGAAACCGATGCGCCCGATCAAATGTTGCCGTTGGGACAGGGGATGATATGGAAGGCGCCGGGCCAGGATCATTCCGTCAACCATCCTGCCAATCTCAAACTGGTTTATGAATTTGCCGCCCGGCTGCGGGAAGTGCCGCTTCCGGAATTGATCCGTCAAGTTGAAGAAAATTTTCTGCGTTTGTTCGGCGTGTGATTACGGCCATCGGTTTCAATGGATTTTGGGTCGGTGAAGTGGTGCGCGGATCAGATTAGGAAAAAATTGGCTTGAGCGCTCCCATGATAAATTTTTACCCGCGCGACGAATTGATTTAACCAAACTGTTTTTGCGTCGGCTCGTTTCAAGTTGGATTTTCCATTCTTGAAATTAAAGACGCGTCGTTTTTTCTGAATAATTCAGGCAAATTTCAGCGCGTGACAACGTGGTGTTGGTGAAGCGAAGTGGCGACGCCAGTCGTTGCGCATCGGGAAAGGCTGGCGAAAAAAGTTTGCTCCATTCGTCATTCAAGCCGGTGATTCGAAGGTGTTTTTTGCAAAATCATTTGCCAAGCGCAAATTCCGACACTATCGTTCGCCGCTCGTAATCGAAACCAAATTTAAGTCGAAGTCGTAAGTAACATGTTGAAAGCATTATTGAGCGGAGCCAAACCCGCTGCCAGAACAAACGGAGCCTCCGCAGTTGCCGCGTCCATGATCAAACGCAATGGAGATCGCAAAGCCACCTATTCCAAAGTCTTCCGATATAATCCTGCGGCCGCTCACGAAAAGCAGCCGGCGCAGGTCGAGGTTGTTGGGTCCTTCACCAACTGGCAACCCATCCCGTTGGCGCGTAATCCCCAGGATGCCACCTGGCAGGTGAGTGTGGACAGCATCGAAGGCAACAAGACGCATCACTACATGCTGCTGGTGGATGGCAAACCGCATGTGGACAAGTTGTGTGATGGTTACGTGGCGCCGCACGGTGAAATCGAATCGCGCTATGCCATCACGACCGCCCGCGGCCCGCGTTTGTTTCTGCTCTTTGCGCAGACGAAATAATCGCGCCGGCGGAACGGCAAATGTTGTCGTTCCTACTGCCGCGTCGAACTCATGCGGCTGAGGTCTGGACCCCGGGCAATCGGTATCGGATTAATTATTGCCGCAGCTTTTCTACATCGAAGGTGGGTTGAGCGTAACTACCGAGCCGCTGCCCGGTTAGCGCTCGAACCACTTGCCCCAAGCAATTCTTCAGGCCGCCAACGCCACCTGTTGCGCTTTCCTTAACTTGCGGTTGACTGGCGTTGCCACCAATCGCTGCGCAGCAAATGCCATTCAGTTTCGATGCGTTGCACGAGCCGAAAACCCGCCTGTTGTAACACGGGGTCTGGATTGGCCAGGTGTCGCGCCGGCAGTCGGGTGGTGATGCGAAAGAAGCGGTAGAGACTCCAGAGAATGAGCCGGCTGCGCAGCCGTTGCCATCCCGAGGCGGCGAGTTGGAAATCGGCCACCAGCCAGTTGGCTGCGGGCTGAGTGAGCGGGGCGATTTTCCTGATTACTCGCGCCAGCGATTCGCGCGGAAAACAATCAAGGAAAAAGTAAGTGACAACCAGGTCATAGCCGGTTTCCAGCGGTACCCAGGTTTCCACATTCGCATGGACGAAGCGTACCCGCGTGCTGGATAAGTTGGAGTGACGACAATGCCCTCTGGCTTTGGCGAGCATGGCGGCACTACCGTCCAGACAGGTGATTCGAGCTTGCGGGAACCGGTGGAGACAGGCGCGCAAGCCCCGCCCGGGGCCCTCGCCGAGCAACAGAATATTTTGCGCCGTCGGAACTTTTTCGAGCCAGGCGGTTCGGCAGCGCTGCAGTTTTCCCCCGGCGCACACGGATTCCATCGTCCGATAAAATGGTGCCAGCCGGTTGAAGTTCATGTTGCGGGGCGGGCGCGATAGGTGTAACGCCACCAAAGCCCGGCCAGAATTCCGCCGATCAGATACGCCAATACATCACGTATATCCGCGGTGCTGCGCGCGCGTAGCAGCGGTTCAAGTCCCTCGAACAAAACCGACCATAAAATCACATGAAAGAGAATTTCACGAAATTGCGGCGGTGCTGCCGACGGGCGTAATTTGAGCCAGCTCTGCACCCACAAAACCGGTGGCAGTGCGCAAGGGACCAACCACAAATCATTGAAGTATGAGTGGAGAAACCCTGCGGACCAGTGCGGCTTCAATCCCCAGCGATTCAGCGCGTACGCGCCGCAACCCAATAAAAAGAGCGGGTCCGCCAGATAACGGAACGAGCGCATTCTAAAGCGCGTAGATGGTGGCGGCAAAAGCGACGGCAATCGTGAGTTTCAACAGAATGATTTTGAACATGGACATAAAATAGAATCGGTGAGTGAAGCGGGAACGTGCCGGTGGTGTCAGGTGAAAACCAGGGTTGGTTGGTGGCGGAGAGGGGTGGGGTGGCGCAGTCGCGCGTTAATCCTGGATGGATGTTCCTTGGGGACAAGTTGCCATCTGGAAGATTGAATCAACCTGAATTGGCGACAGCGATGAAAAGACATGATAGCCATTATTTCAAGAGCCTTGGTTTTGCCGGGCCAGCCACCGACCGGTGATACCGCAGAAAGACAGTGGAAAATTCAGGGAATGTTTGTCGAGGCAAAACCTCAGGACTATAGCGACGGGGTGAGCCACTGTTGGATCATGGCCTGGGCTGCCTCATCGCAACCGCGCTCGGCTTCCGGTCCGGCAATGTTGGTGGCGGCGATGACGGCAAAATGCTTTTTGGGGGCGAGCCACATGACCACGTACCAAAATGTGTTGGAGCCTTGATGCGTGAGCGCCACCCCGCCCGCCCAACTCCGACGGGTCACCCCCCAGCCCGCAGCGTAATCGCCGCCCGTCGGCGGCGTATGTAGTCGTTTGAAGGTATTCGATGACAGAATACCGCCACCATTCTCGCCGTCGAGATGCGCGATGACGAACCGGGCCAAATCATCAAGTGAACAATGAACCGTGCCCGCGGGACCCAGCGCAGGTGGATTGTCCTCCTGGTTGGGGTGGACGCCATCGGCATTACGGAAATGCCCCCAAGGTTGACTTACCTGACCCACGGCCCCCGGTGCGCCAAAACCTGCCGTGTCCAGGTGCAGTGGGCGAAATAGTTTTTCGGTGATGAGTTGTTCCCAAGGTTGGCCCGTCAACTTTTCCAGCATGGCTCCGGCGACCACGTAACCCTGGTTGGAATAAATCATTTTCGTTCCGGGGGCCGCCTCGGGTTTCTGCTGCAGGACCGCCCGAAGAAAGTCCCGGCGCTGTTGGGGGAGTGGCTGGCGCGACGTGCGGAGTGCCGCCCAAGCCGCCGCCGGGGGCCGGGTGGAGAGCCCGGCGCGATGTTGCAGTAATTGTTCGATGGTGACGGGTTCGTACGCTGCATTGATCTGGTCGCGAAGTTCGGGAAAAATTTCCGCGATGGTGCTGTCCCAGCGTAAAGTGCCTTGCTCAACAAACACCGCTACCAACGTGGCCGTCATGGATTTTGTGCAGGAGCCGATGTGGAAAAGATCCTGCGTAGTGATTGGAGTCGGATCGTCAATTTTGCGGAGGCCCACTGCGGTGCGGTCGCAAATCAGACCATCCTTGACGACGACTATGGCCAGCGCCGGCAGATGGCGGGCGGCGCGAATCTTGAGCAAAGCCGCCTCGGAAGAATTCGTTGCAGTTGGTTGCGCCGAGGCAATCGGAAAACTCCATCCCCAAAGACTCAGGAGCAGGACGATCACGCGCAGCATGTCCGCAAAATAGGGGTCCGATGAGCTGGTGACAACTTTTCCTGCAAGCCTTGTGGCGCTCTTGCTGGGGCGGCTGGTTTGCGGTGGCTTGAGCACAGGGCGTCCGCTGGTTGTCGCGGGAATGATGGTTGCAACGGATTTTCCGCAAGCGGATGCTTTTGGGAGAGGTCTCGAAAACTGCGCCGGGATGGCGGGAAGTTTTGACATTGCGCGGCGGCATCGAGAAACTGATCACATGCGACTCACCCATATGATTTCTCTGATTGCCGCGCTCGCTGCGATCTTCGTTCCAGGACGCAGCATCGGCGCGCCTTTCGATCCGCCTGCGTTGTACCTGCAATGGCAACGCGATCCCACCACGACCATGACGATTCACTGGCACACGGTGGGCGAAGCCAAATCCGGGCTACTGCATCGGCCCGTGGGCGGTGCGGCCTGGCAGGCCGCTGCGGGCACGGCGCAACCGTTCGTTGGTACCGACCGCTGGGTGCATACGGTGGAACTGACGCAGTTGCGACCGGCCACGGATTACGAGTTTTGCTTCAGTCCGGAGGAGAAGGTTTTCAAATTCCGGACGATGCCGCAGGATTTGAGGCAGCCGGTGCGTTTTGTTACCGGCGGCGATGTTTATCACGAATACAAATGGATGGACCTGATGTACGGCCTGGCGGGGCGTCTCGATCCGGCATTTGTCGTGTTGGGCGGTGATCTGGCCTACGCGCATGGCGGGACGAATGAGGAACGGATTACGCGCTGGTTCGATTATTTCGCGGCCTGGAAAACCAACGCCATTGCGCCGGACGGCCGCATCATTCCGATGCTGGTCACGATTGGCAACCATGAGGTCAAGGGATCGGCCGGCCAGCCCCCAGAAAACGCCCGCAGCTTTTACACCTTGTTCGCCGCGCCCGGGGCGCAGGGGTATGCGTGTCTCGATTTCGGCAAGTATCTCAGCCTGGTGTTGCTCGACTCGAATCATACGCATCCTATCGTTGGGGCGCAGACCGACTGGTTGAAGGGGCAGCTCGCGGCGCGCACCTCGATTCCGCATGTCATTCCGTTTTATCACACCCCCGCTTATCCGGGATACCGGAGCGAGACGGGCAGTCATGCCGAACAGATCCGGGCCAACTGGTGTCCGCTCTTTGATCAGTATGGCGTCAAGCTGGTGTTTGAGAATCACGACCACTGCTTCAAACGCACCCACCCGATCCGTGGTGGAAACCTTGATCCGACCGGTACAGTCTATCTGGGCGATGGGGCGTGGGGCGTGAATTTGCGCACCCCCGATCCCGGCAAACCGAAATGGTACATTGCGCAAAGCGGACCAATCCGGCATCTCTACCTCGTGACCCTTTATCCCGAGGCGCGCCATGTGCTGGCCTTCAACGAAGCGGGCCAGATTTTTGACGAAGTGTATCAGCAGCTCGACTGACCGCCGGCGTTCGCGCTGGTCGCTCGTCGGCCAGCGGACGTTCGGCAGCGTGCGCAGGGCGGGCAGGGTCAAGTCCGATCAGGGCCATAACCACCTGAGGTCATGCGCGGTTTTGGCTTATATGCTGGTTGGGTCTGCGGGCTTTTGCTCCCCGCGGCTTCGGCCTTTGCGCACCGGCCCTACGAACGCGTGGCGGGATCTTTCGAGCGCAGCGACGGCGTCTCAATTGCCATCGCGCGTCATTACGTTGATGGCATCATGGGGAGGGATCCGGTCTCGATTCAGTTTCGCCTGCCGAACGGGCGGGAGATTGTTTGCACGCCGCACACCGGGGATGCCGTTGTGCGGCCGATCACCGGAGGGGTTGAGATTTATATCAATTCCACGGCAACTAGCTGCCTGTCGCCGGGCGTGTGGAGGTGTTTGACGGGTACACGTTGAGGGCGATTACCGCGGGCCGGAGAGGCCGTTCCGCTGTGGTTCATTTCACGGACTACTGACTGCGTTACTTGATCTTTAGCGCGGGTTGGCTCCCGGGGATCAGTCTGCAGATTTCCACCCGCGGCGTGCCCGCTGCCGGCTGGCGGAGAATGTTGCGCGCCGCAGGCGCGGTCGCCATCGGCATTCTGAATTTCATTTTGATCTACGATTTGATGGTTTTTGAACCCATCTCGCCGCTGGTTGTGGCTGCCGTCTGCGCCGCTGTCTTGTGGGTGGTGGCACGGTACTGGAAAAAGTGGCGTCGTCATGGGGCCGGGCATCCGGAGATTTGAGCGCCGGCAGTGCGGGGCCGGGAGATCGTCCGCCTTCGCATGGTTTATTCTGATGCCCCATCAGGATTTTCAATTTCTCCTTTGTTTTGTGCTGGAATAGCCTCTCCGCATGACAGACGACAATTCCCGGCGGGGTGCGCTCGGTGCCGCGACCGCTGCGGCCCGCAGCCAATCCGGATTCTGGGCGCTCATCGCCACACAATTTCAGGGCGCGTTCAGTGATAACGTGCTCAAAACCCTGGTCATCTTCATGATGCTCGGGGCCGGGCTGACGATGGCGGAGAAACACCGGCTCGGCGAATTGGTTGGCGCGCTTTTCTCGTTGCCATTCATTTTGTTCTCGATGGCGGGCGGCTTTCTGGCGGATCGCTACAGCAAGCGCCACATCATGATCGGGGTCAAAATTTTTGAAGTGGTAGTGATGTTGCTGGCGTTGGCCGGCTTCTTTTTCACCAGTCTGCCGGTGCTGCTTGCCTGCGTGTTTTTGATGGGAACGCACAGCGCGTTTTTCGGTCCCTCGAAATATGGGGCGCTGCCGGAATTGTTGCCGGAGCGGAAGTTGTCCTGGGGCAACGGCATTTTGGAACTGGGCACGTTTCTGGCCATCATTCTGGGCACGGTGACGGCGGCGTTGCTGGCGGAACATTTCCGCGGCCAACACCTTTGGTCGGGCACCATTCTGGTGGCGTTGGCACTGGTGGGTTTGGTGACCAGTCTCGGCGTCACGCGCGTTCCCGCCGCCAACCCGGCCAAAGTCTTCAAACTTAATCTGCTCAAGGAACTGTTCACCAGTTTGCAGCAAGCGCGCGGGGACCGGTTGCTCAAGCTGGCGTTGCTGGGCAACACCTACTTTTTCTTTCTCGGCGCACTGCTGCAATTGAACCTGTTTTATTTTGGCGCGGAGGTGTTGGGCGTTTCCGAAACCAAGATCGGATTGTTGAACGTGGCGCTGGCCATCGGCATCGGGATCGGCAGCGTGACGGCGGGCTACCTTTCGGGCGGCAAGATTGAATACGGTTTGGTGCCGCTGGGGGCGTTGGGAATGTCCGTGACCTGCCTCGCGTTGCTCTTGGAAAGCCTGAGCCTTCCGGGCGTGCTGGCGGTGTTGGCCGGGCTGGGATTCTTCGGCGGCTTCTTCATCGTGCCGGTCACGGCGCTGTTGCAGCACCGGCCCGACAGCCGGCGCCGGGGCGAATTATTGGCGGCGGCCAATTTACTCTCCTTTATCGGCGTATTTGCGGCTTCGGCGGCGCATTACGCGCTCACCAGTTGGTTGCAATTAACGCCGCGCGGCATTTTTTTCGCGGGCGGAGTCATGACGCTGATCGGCGCCGGCCTGTCCTTCTGGCTGCTGCCGGATGCGTTCCTGCGGTTCCTCCTGTGGATGATTACGCACACGCTTTATCAGATCAAAGTTTTGGGGCGCGAAAATATCCCGTCGAAAGGTGGCGCCTTGTTTGTCTGCAACCACCTCTCCTTGGCGGATGCCGTGTTGTTGCAGGCGGCGGTGGATCGTCCAATCCGGTTCATCATGCTCAAGGCCATGTATGAGAAGGGCATCATCGGGTGGTGGGCGAGAACCACCGGCGCGATCCCCATTTCCTCGGAGCTGCGACCGCGCGAAATGATTCATTCACTCCAGACCGCGAGCGCGGCGCTCAAGAACGGCGAAGTGGTCTGCATTTTTGCCGAAGGGCAGATTACGCGCATCGGTCAGATGTTACCGTTCCGACGCGGATTTGAACGCATCATGAAAGGCGTGGACGCGCCGATCATTCCAGTGGGACTGGATGGCGTTTGGGGCAGCATCTTCAGTTTCGATCGGCGGCAGTTTCTCTGGAAAATCCCGCAGCGCATTCCGTATCCGATCACCGTTAATTTCGGTCCGGCACTGCCACCCACGACTTCGGCGGTTGCCGTCCGCCAAACCGTTCAAGAACTGCTGGCCACGGCCTGGGAGCAACGGCGGCGCCGCCTGCGGCCGCTGCATCATTCGTTTGCGATCAGCGCGCGACGCCATCCCCGCCGCTTCGCCATGGTGGATGCACAGAACCGGGCGCTGACGTTCAACGACGCCCTGACGCGCAGCCTTTTGCTTGCTCGCCGTCTGCGCCAGATCTGGTCGGGACAGCGCGTGGTCGGGCTGTTATTGCCGCCGAGTGTTGGGGGCGCGCTGGCCAATTGGGCGGCTTTGTTTTGCGGCAAGGTATCGGTGAATTTGAATTACACATTACCGCCTGAAGCCATCGCCTCGTGCGTGCAACAGTGCCAACTGCAAACCATTCTGACCTCGCGCGCTTTTTTGGAGAAAGTGCCGTTGCAATTGCCCGGCAAAATTTTGTTCTTGGAAGATGTGATCGGCACGAAGGAGGTCGCCCCGTCGCTGGGTGAAAAAATGGTGGCGCTGTTCCTGGCGCGTTGTGTGCCGGTTAAATGGCTGGATCGGATTCTGCGCGACCGGAGTTCCGTCGCCGATCGCGCGACGACCAATGCGGAGGCGGCGGCAACGTCCGATCCGCTGGATCAGTTGGCGACGATTATTTTTTCAAGCGGGAGTACGGGCGCGCCCAAGGGGGTGATGCTGTCGCATTACAACATCGGCTCAAACATCGCGCAACTTGGCCAAGCCTTCGCATTCGGTCGCAAAGACAAAGCGCTGGGGGTGCTGCCGTTTTTTCACTCATTCGGGTTCACTGGCACTTTGATGTTGCCCGGTGTACTTGGCATCGGCGCGGTGTATCACGCCAATCCACTTGACGCCAAAACCATTGGCCATCTCGCGCAGGCACATGAAATCACCTTTCTGCTGGCGACGCCGACGTTTCTACAAATTTATCTGCGCGGTTGCGCGGCGGAGCAATTGGGGAGCGTGCGTCTGGTTGCCGTTGGCGCGGAGAAACTGTCCGATCGGCTGGCCACGGCGTTCGAGGATCAATTTGGGGTTCGTCCATTCGAGGCCTACGGCTGTACTGAATGTGCGCCCGCTGTCACCGTGAACACGCCGGATTTTCGCGCGGCAGGATTCCGTCAGGTGGGCGCAAAACGCGGCAAGATTGGTCATCCGTTGCCGGGGATCTGCGTGCGGATTGTTGACCCGATGAATCCTGATCCCGGATCGCCGGTGGCCTTGGGGCAAAGCGGTTTGCTCCTGGTGCGCGGTCCGAATGTCATGCGCGGCTACCTGGGGCAGCCGGAGCAGACGGCGGCCGTGTTGCGCGAAGGTTGGTACGTCACGGGTGACATCGCGGCGTTGGATGAGGACGGTTTTCTCCAAATCACGGATCGCCTGAGTCGCTTCAGCAAAATTGGCGGAGAAATGGTGCCGCACATCAAAGTCGAGGAAAAGTTGCACGAGCTCGCCGGGATCGCCCATCAAACATTTGTTGTAACCAGTGTCGCCGATGAAAAGAAAGGCGAACGCTTGGTCGTCTTGCACCGGCTTCCGGACGAGGCCTTGGCGTTGGTGTTGGAAAAACTTGCAGCGAGTGACCTGCCGAATTTATGGAAACCGAAGGCCGAGGCATTCTTTCCTCTGGCTGCGTTTCCATTATTGGGTACCGGCAAACTGGATTTGCGACAAGTGAAGGTGTTGGCGACACGGTTGGTGGAATCGTTCAGAGCTGGTTGATCGAGCGTTGGGCGACGAAGCTCCATTGCACCGCACCGTGCGGGTACGGCGTTGCGAGGCCTGGTTTGATTGACGTGGTTTTCATCTCGAGTTTCCGCGAGACCCTTCGCTGTTCGCGCACGACTTGATTCGGTCCGCCTGGTCCCATTTCACAATATTATTCCTGCGAGCCAGCCGCGTGGTTTGGCGATGGGTTTCGATCTGAAAGCATGCTTTTCCACGGGGGTGAGGAACCCGGCGCAGTACCCAAAATGACGATAAACTTTGGGGACGAATTTTAGAGAAACTTTTCTCTTGTCTTTAAGTCGGCAGTAAATAAGCTTCGGCGTAGTCCCAATTCGTAATCCGAAAAACGTGTTGGGCGCATCAATAACAACCCATTAAGAACCAAAGCGTGTGAAAACAAATTCACCCAAATCTCCTAAGTCGCACTTGCGAGTCACGGCGATACGTCGCCTGAGCTTAACCCTCAAGTTCGCCACCCTTCTGATTGCCGTGCTGGCCACCGCACTATCCGCTTTTGCGGATAATATCGCTTCGAAGGGGCACGCCATTATTGGCATCAAACAGGGGATTGATTCCGCCCCCGGCAAGTCCATGTACAACGGCGGCATTCCGCCCAATATCAACGATGAGAATCCCTACTCGCGCGTGGACACGTTTAGTGCGCAGTGGGACAGCAAATTGGAAGATTGCAGCTTCGTCGGGGTGCTCTGGCCCACGAAGCGTTACGAGGACATCGGGACGTTGACCTTGACCATGGCGTGCTTTGGCGACGGCGGCTGGTTTGGCGCGAACGGCGTGATGCCGCCGCCGGGCACCCCCTTTCCTCCGGCAATGCTGGCGGAACCGACCGTGCAGGTGACGACCAATGGCGGCGTCACATGGACCCCGGTGGCCGCAACCTCTGATTACACGAACATCATGATCAACCACTACCCCGGCGGCCAGGGCGGCACCTTCAATCCCAACACGGTGGACATCACCTTTACGCTGACGACCCCGGCTTCGGCCGTTAATGGCGTGCGGCTCATCGGAACGCACGGAGGCACTGCTGACAAGAATGGATTTTTGGGCGTGTGGGAGCTCGGGGTGGACGCCACGTTTACCGACTCAGATTTCGACGGAATGCCCGATGCCTGGGAGCTGGCCCACGGTTTGCTCGTGGGAACGGATGACAGTCTGGCGGACCATGACCTGGATGGTCTGAATAATTATGACGAATATTTGCACGGCACGAATCCGGATGAACCCGATACTGATGGGGACGGTTACTCCGATGCCATTGAGGTGGCCGAGGGGTCGAACCCGACGGACCCCGGCAGTGTGCCAGGCGACCTGGCGCGATTCGGAACGGCCACCTTGGGCACGCAAAGTTCCGGGGGGGTGGACACGGAGTACTTTCACGTCGGACTCCAGGAGGACGTTACCGATGGGAACTTTTACACGGTTGTGGACAATTGGAATGGAGACCGGCCGACCCTCGCAGACCCGAAAAGTTATGTCGGCATCATCTGGTGGTCCGACTCGCCGACCAATCCGGTCCAGCGAGTTGAATTGGCCCTGGCGGCGTATGTTGATGGCGGATGGTTTGGCCCCAATGGGATCGGGCCGGCTCCGGGGCAACCCTTGCAACCAGCCCATTTGGTGTCGCCGGCGGTGGAAGTTTCGCAGGATTATGGCGCGACCTGGACCGCGGCTCCCGCCACCTCCGATTATCTGACGCTGATGAAAGGACATCAGGTGGGTGGCAACGGCGTTCCTAATCCGCACTTTGCTCCCGTCTCCACATTTGTTCTGGACCCTCCGGCCACCAACATTAACGCCATCCGCATCATTGGCAGTGAAGGCGGGGGCGCCTCCGGCGGCTTCCTGGCCGTGTCCGACTTGAAGGTCTTTGCGCGAACGGATGTGGATGAAGATGGCATGGACGATGATTGGGAACGCAGACATGGCTTGATCGTCGGCGTCAAGGATGACCAGGGAGATCCCGACCTCGACGGCCTGAAGAACTTGTCCGAGTTCCAGTTGCTCACTGATCCCCATGACCCCGATACGGACGATGACGGATTAAATGATGGAGATGAAGTGAACGTTCATTTCACCAATCCGCTTTCGTCGGACACCGACACGGACGGCCTGAGTGATGGCGAGGAAATTAACATTTACGGCACCAATCCCTTGAATGCCGACTCGGACGACGATGGTTTCAACGACGGACTGGAAGTCTCCCTGGAAAGTCACCCGCTGGATCCGGCCAGCACCCCGGATAATTTCGCCTTGCGCAATGATGCCAGCGGCCTTCTGGGTGTGGCGAATAATACGTCGGATCCCGGCACGCCCATCTTCAACGCTGGAAGTGCGAGGAACATTCACGACGGGGATGTGGCGACGCGGGTGGACAATTACAGCAATCTTCCGCAGCCCCTGGGGTATGTCGGCATCGCCTGGACCGCGCCCGTGACGAACCTGTTGACCCGTCTCCGACTGGATCAAGCCACCTTCTTCGATGGCGGCTGGTTTGGAGTGAGCGGGGTCGGGCCGGGCGCCGGCGGCGTCCTCTCCGCACCGACGTATCTGGGCACGGAGCCGCCCACGGTCCAGGTGACCACCGATGGGGTGACCTGGACCACCATCGGCGTCACCTCCGATTATCTGACCGCGCTCGAAGGGCACGCGCTGCCGGCAATCGCGTTCGGGCCGCCCACGCGTGCGACGGCGAATTTCGTGTTCAATACCCCGCAGGCCGGCCTCACCGGCGTACGCATCATTGGCGCCGAGGGAGGAACGGCGGATAACGGGTTTATTGGCGTCTTTGAACTCGCGGCCTTGACCAGCCGGCCGTCGCTGCCGGTTACCCTGCTCAACGCGGGAACGGACAGTGGGAATTTCCGTTTTGAATTCGACACCCAGACGGGCGGGATTTATGAGGTTCAATATCGCACTTCGCTGACCAGCGGGAGCTGGCAGACCCTGACCACGATTAACGGAGACGGCACCCGCAAGGCCGTGACGGATGCCATCACCGGCGAGACGCGTTTCTATCGCGTGGAAAGCAAGTGATGGAGTTGAAAGAAGAATTGGTGAAGCGGATGGCCCGGGAGGGCCATCCGCTGTCTGGGGGGCGGCCGCCAAGCGGTTGGCGGAGCCGGCCGGCAACCACGTCAAACGGGGTCGCGATATAATTTGAGCGCATCTTCCCCAGGCGCATTGGCCGGGCCGGCGCTCAGTTGGAAGGGCGGGGTTGGATTCAGCGCGCTGGCCGTTGCCTGTTTTCATGTGGCTTATACGCCCGCCGACGCGGGTTGGTTCAGTCTGGCCATTTTGGGGTACGTGATGGCCCTGACCCAGCTGGCGCGCTTGCGCAGTACGCGACAGTCGTTCTATTTCGGATTGATGGCGGGGTTCGCCTGCGTGGCGCCGCAACTGGAGTGCTTCTGGCGGATCTTCGGCCCGGCTGCCGTTCCGCTCTGGTTCATTCTGGCGCTCTGGCTTGCGTTGTTTACAGCGCTGAGCCACATCGCGCGTTGCCGGCTGTGGCGGTTGGCGGGCTGCATGGCTGATCTCGTTTCTCTGGTGCGGCCTCGAGTATTTTCGCAGTGAACTTTACTTTCTAAAATTTTCCTGGCTTAACGTCGGTTATGCATTTGCTTCGCCACCACTGCTTTCACTCAATCGGCTCGGCATGTACGGCGTCGGATTTCTGGCGGCGCTGCCGGCCGCATTTTTTGTCGCGTTTCACCGGCGCCAAGCGCTGGTGTGGAGCGGCGTGACGGTGGCAGTGGCGCTGTTGCTGATCGTGCTCAAATCCTGCTCTCCTCCCACAACCCGTCTGCCGGCAATTCGCCTGGCCGGTTTGCCGTTGGAATACCCGAGTGAGTTGGAGCTGCTGCCCGCGCTCGCGAAGCTGGCCTCCACCAACGCCACGTTTGACTTGCTGGTCCTGCCGGAAAACACCCTGGAAGGCGCGCCCGCCCGATTTGTTGCGCAATTGGTGTCGCACCGAGCAGAAATTCCTGATTATCGGTGGCAAGGATGAATCGCCAACTGACAATTTTTACAATACGGCGTTCGTCGTCGGCCCCAATGGCGACACGCTATTTCAGCAGGCCAAATCCGTTCCGGTCCAGTTTTTTAAAGACGGTCTGCCGGCGAGCCACCAAAAACTCTGGGTCTCGCCGTGGGGACGATTGGGAATCTGTGTTTGTTATGACTTGAGCTATACGCACGTTACCGACGAGCTGGTGCGGCAGGGAGCGCAATTGCTGATCGTGCCGACGATGGATGTGATCGAGTGGGGGCGGCACGAACATGAATTGCATGCGCGCGTCGCGCCGGTTCGCGCGATGGAATACGGACTACCCATTTTTCGCGTGGCCAGTTCCGGCATTTCGCAGGGCGTGGATCATCATGGCCAGGTTCAGTCGCGTGCTCCGTTTCCCGGTGAGGGTGAAGGCATACAGTTCAAGGTGTCGCCGGTCGGACGTGGTTCGCGGCCTCCCGATCGCTGGTTGGCGTGGGGCAGCGTGATATTGACCGCGTTCTTTATCGCGTGGTTGCCGGTGGCGCGTTGGCGGGAGTGTCGGCGGAATTCAAAGTCGTCGGACCAAGTGCGTTCTCCCGCGAGCTGATCCGGCGGCGCGGGTGCGAGAAGGCGACTCGGGCTGCGGCGCGTTATTCTGAGTTAGGGTAAGAACCCAACACCTTGACGTAGCGACATTGCTTTTCGAGTTGAGCAACGGCTTTCGCGACGCGCCGATCTTGCAGGTGCCCGTCGCAATCAATGAAGAACAGATACTGCCAGGCTTTGCGCTTGCTGGGGCGCGATTCGATCTTGGTCAGGTTGATGCGATGTTGTCGGAAAGTGGCCAGCACCTGATGCAGCGCGCCAACGCGATCATTCATGCTCACGATCAGACTGGTGCGATCCTTGCCGGTGGGCGGGCCGCATTGTCGTCCCAATACCAGAAAGCGCGTGGCGTTGGCGGCATTGTCTTGAATGTCCTGCTCCAAAATTTCGAGGCGATACTGCTGCGCGGCCAATAATCCGCCAATGGCCGCCGCGCCTTTTTCTTTGGCGGCCAGTTCCGCCGAGCGCGCGTTGGAGGAGGTTTCAATCAGTTCCGCGTGGGACAGATGGTTCTGAATCCAACCGCGGCATTGGGCGAGCGATTGTGGATGCACGTAAAGCTTTTTGATGCGGGGTCGCGGCGTGTTGCTCATCAAACATTGCCGGACCTTGAGGATAATCTGCGAGACGATCTGCAATTCGCTGTCCACAAACATGTCCAGGGTATGCGTCACCACCCCTTCCGTTGAATTTTCCACGGGGACCACCCCGTAATCCGCGCGGTTTTTTTCCACTTCGGTAAAGACGTCGCCGATCGTTTTTTGCGCGGCGTAGCGCAGGCTGGCGCCAAAGCGCTTGATGGCGGCTTGATGCGTGAACGTGGCTTCCGGGCCGAGGTAGGCAATCGTGAGCGTTTTCTCCAGAGCCAGCGCGGCGGACATGACTTCGCGGTAAATGGCGCAGAGTTGTTTGTCGGTGAGCGGACCGGCATTGGATTTGCAAATGCGCGCGAGCACGGCGCGCTCACGGGCGGGAGCGTAAATTTCTTCACCGGCCTGGAGTTTGATCGCACCAATTACCAGCGCGTGCTGGGTGCGTTCGTTGATCAACCGCACAATCTGGGCGTCCAATTGGTCAATGGCTTTCCGGTGCTCCGGGATATTCATCGGGGGCAGCATACGGGGGAGAACGTGGAATTTGGAGCCAAAACTTGTCGCCGTCGGGGCGCGCGCGATTGCGTTGCGCTATTGCGTTTCCCGGTGCTTCCCACAAATTGGAGTGGTGAGTGATTCGCATCCCCTCCAGGTGGTTGTACTCGGCGCGGGCTTCGGCGGCCTGACGTTCTGTCAGAATTTCCGGCATCCGGATGCGCGCATTACGGTGGTGGACCGAACCAATCACCACTTGTTTCAACCGTTGCTTTATCAAGTGGCGGCATGCGGTTTGTCGGCGACGGAGATCGCCCAGCCGATCCGCAGCATTCTATCCGAGCGCAGCGATGTCACGGTGTTGTTCAACCGCGTGGTGGGATTTGATCTGGAGCAGCGACGCCTGCAACTGGAGCAGGGGGAATTGCCTTATGACTATCTGGTATTGGCGCTGGGAGGTCAGACCAGTTATTTCGGTCATCCGGAATGGGAACAATTTGCGCCCGGATTGAAAACGCTCGCCGACGCGTTGCGGATTCGCAGCCAGATTCTGTTGGCGTTTGAAAAAGCCGAGAATGCCACCGACCCGCAGGAGCGCGATCGGTTGATGACGATTGTGGTTGTCGGCGGTGGACCGACGGGGGTTGAACTGGCTGGCGCATTTGCGGAACTGGCGCGGACCGTGTTGAACCAGGATTTTCGGCGGATTGATCCCTCGAAGGCCCATATCATTTTGATTGAAGGCTCGCCGCTGGTGCTGTCGCATTTGCCCGCAGAATTATCCGCCAGCGCGCAAAGCCAACTGACGGCTTTGGGGGTGGAAATCCGGAATAACAGCAAAGTGCAGGCTATTCGCGCCAACGAGGTGGAGCTGGCGGATGGTCGGATCATTCGCGCCGGAACGATCATCTGGGCGGCAGGCGTTTCGGCTTCCCCGTTGACGCGGCAATTGGGAGTGGAACTGGATCGCGGCGGGCGGATCAAGGTGAAGCCGGATCTCAGCCTGCCGGGGCATCCGGAAATTTTTGCAATCGGCGACATGGTTTCGCTGTTGCAGTCGGATGGGAAGCCGGTTCCCGGTGTCTCACCGGCCGCCATGCAAATGGGCCGCCACGTTGCCGCGATCATCGAGGCGGAGTTGAATTCGCCCAAGGGCACAACCGCGCGACCGCCGTTCAAGTATTGGGACAAAGGCACGATGGCTACGATTGGTCGCTCGGCAGCGGTGGCGTGGATCGGGCGGTTCCGCTTTTCGGGATTGCTGGCTTGGTTGACCTGGTTGTTTGTGCATTTGATTTTTCTGGTGGGATTTCGCAATCGCGTCGCCGTGTTGTTTCAATGGACCTATTCGTACTTCTCATTCAGACGCAGCGCCCGAATCATTACTTATCCACCGGTGCCGGATGCTGATCCGAAATCCGTGGCGAAGTGACCGCGCCCCGGCGGCGAAGCGTTCTGGCATTCGGGAAGCCGCCGCCATAGGATGCCGTGGTGCAACTGGTAAAATTCAACTCTGGTCCAGTCGGGATGATTAAATCCAATTCAACTGGCGTCTGAGAGACATGGCTGATTTGTTCGCCAAGCGGCCCCGGGTCACGGTGGAGGGTAAATTTTTCCGGCGGGGTTCAGAGAAACTTTATTTGAAAGGCGTTGCTTACGGTCCGTTTGTGGCTGGAAGTGACGGCCAGCCCTTTGCCCCCCCGGAACGGACGGCAGCTGATTTTCAACTGATCAAGGAGTTGGGCGCGAATCTCCTGCGCATTTACCATGTGCCGCCCCGCTGGTTTCTGGAACTCGCAACGCAACATCAGTTGCTTCTGCTGGTTGATATTCCGTGGAACAAGCATCTGGTTTTTTTGGAGGATCCGGTGCGCCGGGCGGAAGCGCGGCAGGCGGTTTGCCACGCGGTTTTATCCGGTGCGCGGCATCCGGCGGTGTTTGCGTACAGCATTGCGAATGAAATTCCACCCGACGTGGTGCGCTGGAGCGGAACGAAGGCGGTGGCGGAGTTTTTGGATGAATTGGTCGCCGAAGCCAAGCGCATTGATCCGGAATGTCTCTGCACTTACGGGAATTATCCCACGACGGAATTCTTGCAGCCGCAAACCCTGGACTTCCTTGGTTTCAATGTTTATCTGCATCAACCCGCCGCGTTCAACAATTACCTGGCGCGCTTGCAGATGTTGTCTGGAAACAAGCCGTTGCTGTTGAGCGAATACGGTTGCGATTCACAACGCGAAGGTGAAATGACGCAGGCGGAAATGCTGTCGTGGCAAACGGAACTGGCGTTTCGCGCCGGCGTGGCTGGGGCGGTGGTGTTCAGTTTTACGGACGATTGGCATCGTGGCGGAGAAGCCGTCTCCAACTGGCGCATGGGTTTGACCACCGCCACGCGGGAAAAGAAACCGGCCTTCGAGCGGGTCAAAGCCGCGTTCCAGCGCGCCCCAAAATTTCCGCTCCGCCGTCAGCCCAAAGTTTCTGTCATCGTGGCGAGTTACAATGGCGCGCCGACGCTGACGGCGTGTCTGGATTCGCTGCGCCATCTGAATTACCCCGATTACGAAGTGATCCTGGTGGACGACGGATCAACGGACGCCACGCCGCAACTGGCGCAACAATATCCAACGGTGCGCTACTTCCGTCACCCGACCAACTTGGGACTTTCGGTGGCGCGAAACACCGGTCTAACCGCCGCCATGGGCGAATTGGTGGCGTTTACTGATTCGGATTGTCGGGTGGATGAAGACTGGTTGTACTATCTCGCGGCGGATTTGGTGGACGGCGAGTTTGCCGCGGTGGGCGGCCCCAATTTGCTGCCGCCCGAGGATTCGGCGGTGGCGGCGGCAGTGATGGTTTCACCGGGTGGCCCCACGCACGTCATGCTTTCGGATCGCGAGGCGGAACACATCCCCGGCTGCAACATGGTGATTCGCAAAAGCGCACTGGAGGCGATTGGCGGATTTGACCCGATTTTTCGCCAAGCCGGCGATGACGTGGACATCTGTTGGCGGCTGCAGCAGGCGGGTTACAAAATCGGGTTTAACGCCGCCGGCTTTGTGTGGCATTACCGCCGCGCCACGCTGGGCGCGTATCTACGCCAGCAAAGCGGTTACGGTGGAGCGGAAGCGTTGCTGGTGCGCAAGCATCCCGAGTACTTCAATGCGTTTGGCAACAGCATGTGGCGCGGGCGGATTTACGGTTCGGCCAAGTTTGGCCTCCTGCTGCAGCGCCCCATCATTTACCGGGGAATTTTTAGCAGTGCTCCGTTTCAAACGGTTTACGCCTCGGCGCCGGCCCCGGTGTTCATGATGCTGACGACGCTGGAGTATTACGCGCTGATCGTGTTGCCGCTCTGGGCGCTGGCGGTCGCTTTTCCGATCTTATGGCCGATGGCCCTGGCCAGTCTGAGCATTCCCGTGGCGATTTGTGTGGCGGCAGGAATGCAGGCCACATTGCCGCGCGGCAAACGCCGATGGTGGTCACGCCCTCTGGTCGCACTGTTGTTTCTGCTGCAACCCATTGCCCGAGGCTGGGCGCGTCACCAGCATCGGCTGGCCTGGCGGTTAACCGCCAGCTCCACTTTTGAAACCTTGGAATCGGTCGCGTTGAGGCACGGCGAAAGGTCGCTGGGCGAAGCGCGCTATTGGGCGGAGCAGCGACTGGATCGGTTTGATTTTGTGACCAAGGTGCTGCGTGGTTTGGACCAGCGCCATTGGCCCTATCGCGCCGACGTCGGCTGGAGCGAGTTTGATGCGGAAATTTTCGGCAACTGGTGGAGTTACGTACAATTTGCTACGGTCGCCGAGGATCATCCACGTGGCCGGCAGTTGATCCGCTGCCGCCTGCGCGCGCACTGGTCGTTGCAGGCGAAAGCCATCTTATGGTTGCTGTTGGTCGCGGAGGTCATCGTTACGGGCGCCTTCGTTGGTTGGTTCGCCATGCTGCTCGTCACGGCGATTACGCTGGGCGCGGCCATCTACTTCATGCGAACTCAAAAGCGCCGGATTCAGAGCGAGCTGATCAGCTTTCTGGACGATTTGGCTGAGGAATTGAAATTGGTGATCATCCGGAATGGTTCTGGCGGGGCCGAGTCGCCGCGGGTCACCACTGAACCTCCACCAACTTCGGAGTTCAAATCCGCTCCCATTCGCGTGGAATTGCCCGTCGCCGTGAGCACGGCAAAACCCGCAACAAGCCCAACGGGAGCATCGGCGGGAACGATAACCGCTCCTGTCGCCGGTGACGGGGCAGCGCCAACGGAGTGATGCCGCGCCGGGAAGCGTCCTTCAAGGCGTGACAATGGCGCCGGTCATGGTTCAATTGCTTCCGTATGGTTCAGTATCTCGACTTGCTTCGGCGTGTCCTGGAACAAGGTCGCTTTAAGGCCGACCGCACCGGCACCGGCACGTATTCTTTGTTCGGCGCGCAGGCGCGTTACCCGCTGGCGACCGGTTTTCCGCTCGTGACGACGAAAAAGGTGCATGTCAAATCGGTGATTTACGAATTGCTCTGGTTCTTGCGTGGCGATACCAACATCAAATATCTGCGGGAGCATGGCGTCAGCATTTGGGACGAATGGGCGGATGCGAACGGCGATCTCGGGCGCGTTTACGGCGCACAGTGGTGTGATTGGCGTACCGCCGATGGTCGCGGCATCAACCAGATGGGCGCGGTCATCAACCAGATTCGAGAAACTCCAGAGAGTCGGCGGTTGATCGTTACCGCGTGGAATCCGGGTGAAATCCAACAGATGGCGCTGCCGCCTTGCCACGCGCTGTTTCAATTTTACGTCAGCGAGGGCGAGTTAAGTTGTCAGCTTTACCAGCGCAGTGCGGATATTTTCCTGGGAGTGCCGTTCAACATTGCCAGCTACGCACTGTTGACCTTGATGGTGGCGCAAGTGTGTGGTTTGAAGTCTGGCGAATTTATCCATACCTGCGGTGATTTACATCTCTATGCGAATCACCTGGAGCAGGCCAAATTACAACTCTCGCGTGAGCCGCGTCCGTTGCCGCGTCTTCGACTCAATCCCGCGATCCGGCACATTCGCGACTTCAAATTCGAGGATATCGAATTGTTGGGGTATGATCCGCATCCCGGCATCAAAGCTCCGGTGGCGGTGTAAATCTGGTGTGCGACTGGTCGGCAGCGGGGTGGAAACGGCGATGTGCCGAAGCATCGCGTGGCGCAACCAATCTGGCTTGGGCCGTCAAGCCGTCTCGATGCGGTTTGTGTGATGGACGGTAATCAAGGTTTCCACGCGAAGATCTGGCGGTCCTCATCCCGGATGGCCCACATGTTTTCCGGATAGACATCCTTGCCGTATTTGAGCAGTCGCACGCTGCCGTCCACGAAAGCATAATTTGACGAGCCGGACCGGCTTAACGTTCCCGCTCGCTGGGTGGAATGACAGCCGCGTTCCACGCGATCGGCGTCGTTGCCTACTCCCTCGCCGAGGTCCATGAAAAAGTCCATGGCAATGCGCACGCCACCGGCGTCTATGTTCCGCTTTTCGCCAAACAGGATCGTATCCGTGGGCTTGCGCACGGCGCTCTGTTTCAGAACCAGGCCATTGTAGGTATCCGGGTTGGGATTTCCCGTTTGATGGCTGAAATAATCGTTCCAACCGTTGATCAGGTAACTGCGCGGCGAGCGGTCCGCCAGTGCGGTGGCACCGGTGTCGGTCAAGGGCACTCCGCGGCGCGCGTCGGTCGGGCAGATGAGCAGGCTCAGGTTCTTGTAATAATCTTGCAGCAACGTCGGCCAACGATTCTGGTTTGTGCGGGGCGGGAAATAGTCGTTAAAATCATCCGCGTAGAGGACGGAGGCCAGGGAAAGTTGTTTCAGATTGTTGGCGCACTTGATTCGGAGGGCCTGTTCTTTGGCGTTGCCCAGAGCGGGTAACAACATGCTGGCCAGGATGGCGATGATGGCAATCACCACCAGTAACTCGATCAGAGTGAAACCGGTACAAGTGGCCGGGATGGGACGTTGGAGGCGTTTGACGCCAAGTGAAGAATTCATGCAAAATCAGAGATTCAGCAATGCTGTAGCCGACCGAATAGAGGGTTGTGCGATTTCGTCAACGATAGAAACATGTCAAAATCAAAATTAATTGCTTCAATTATTCTCATACTCGGTCTAGGCGGTTTGAGTCTCTACATGAACAAAGACCGTTTCAGACGAGAATCTATTCAAATCACCCACCGATTAAATCCAGCGCGTGCGCGCGACGGGCGTATTCCGATCACCTTTATACTCAACGGGTACTACAAGCTGAAGAACATTCGCGTGGTGAACGCGACGACCTACGAGACGAATAAATTTGTTCTGCCGGTTTGGCGATTGATTACCGAATCCAACTCCGTGCCGGTTTCGACGTTCAATTACGGCAACAATATTCGCGGCATGCGCCCGGAGACCAAAGGCGCGCGCCCCGAAACATTACAAGCCGGCGTAACCTACCGCCTCGTGTTGGAAACCGATCGGAAGCAAAAGGCAGAATACGATTTTACCGTGCCGGCGACTCAGACTCAGTGAGACGTCGGGTGAAGCGGTCAAGGCCGCGCGTTGTAATCTCAGCGCTTCTGCCCGGCGTCAATGGGCGAGGCCAACCGGTTGGTCGGCAGGTTGAATGAGCGTTGATTAAAAGTTGAATTCGATTTCGCCCCAGAATACCTGCTTGTCGAAGCTGTAAGGTGCCACTCGACCATCGTACTTCGCGTATTTGGCCAGCACCGTCCAATTTTTCCCGAATTTGCGGGACGCCACGATGTCGTATTCCTGGCCGTAATCCGCTCCGCCCCGGTCCGAGTCGAACTTGTGATAGACGAAGCTGATTGGAATTTGTCCCGGCAGGTTGACGCCCGCTGAGGCGTAGAAGTCCCGCAGTCCGTTGGCTGGGGTGGCTGAAAAGACATCCGCCCAACCATTAAAAGCGTGCAGGGTGGCGAGTGGCGTGCGGAAGCCCTGGCCATTGTCGGCGCCGAGCACTTCATAACCCACACTCACGTTAAAGCGATCATAGGTGGCCTTGAGTTCGCCCAGGTAATACTCCGTTTCGTAATCAGCCGGATTGTCGGCGTAATCCGTCTGCCAGGCAAATTCGCCCCGATACCCCAAGGTCCCTTTGGCCGCCTCGTCAAATGTCCACGTTCCTGTCAAAAAGCCTCCATAGGTGGCGCTCGAGTTGCTCGCGTTGCCACCGCGTTCATTTTTCAAATCCAGCAAATAGGAGTAACCCACTATTTTCGCCAGTGGTGCAATTGTATAAGCCGCATTGAGAAGATGTGAAGCGGAGCGAAAATCGCTCGTTGTTGCCGCCAGTGAAGAGTCGTCGCCATAGATGCGATGCACCTTCCAAAGGTAGTTGTAGGAAAGGTCCAGATTTTTCAGCGGGCTTAATTTGAATCCGGCGGCGTCAAAAGTCTGTGCATTCTGTCGCCAACCCACGTTGCCAACAAAGCGAGCGTTATCCAAAATGATCATCTGCCGCCCGCCTTTGATCGCGGCCGAGAAATTCGTGTCGTTGTAGGAATAGCCCAGCCAGACCTGGTTGATTTCCGTGCCGGTGGGGTCGGCGATGATGTCCCGCGCCACGGGCGACCCCGGACCGGCAGCGTAGGTGTCCTTGTTTGCGGCGGTGACGTTTTCAGCTTCAATCATGGCTTGGAATCCATACAGTGGCGCGGTGGTATAGCCGAATCGCGTGCGAATGGTCTCGGCGTGTGCCGATGGCGTGCCTCCTTCTTGATCCGCATTTTCGTAACGCGCCCGCACGTTGAGCGAGAATTTACCCTTGGCAATCGCGTCGGGAATTTTGCCCTCCAGAAAATTGGCCGCAGCACAAGTATGTTCCTCCGACGGAGTGGAATTTTCCCCGGCCTGAAGCATCAGACCGGTTGTCGATAGCAAAAGCCCGCTCATGAGCAGGGCGCGATGGATTTGATATTTATTATTCATGGTTGGGATGATTGAGGCTGGTGTAGGAATCCGTGCTTTCAATTGATGTGCAAACTATTTCAGGCGTTTGGCTTGGGCTGTTTAGGAATAATTATGATTCCGTCAACTCATTAAATAAGTGGTTACACAGTTGTTGTAATCTAAGTCAAGCTAATCACAAAAATTTATTTTGATCGGGCTGATTCGGAGGACTGGAGCTGACATCCCTTCAGATTCCGTTGGGAAATTCGTCGGGTTGGAAGTCCGGATTGATCTGTCGATCGTGGCGGTGATCTGACGCAGCTTCCGACTTATTCCGCCGATGGACTTTTACCTCGTATTGAAATGGATTTCTGGAACGGCGGCGAGCAAGGCTTGCGTGTAACTGTGTTGCGGTGATTGAACCACCTGTCGGGCATCGCCCGATTCGACGATCTTGCCGCCATACATCACCAGGATGCGGTGGCTGATATGTTCCACCACGGCGAGGTCGTGCGAGATGAACAAATAGGCCAGCCCGCGTTGTTCTTGGAGGTCCAAGAGCAAATTAACAATCTGCGCCTGCACCGAGACGTCAAGCGCGCTGACGGGTTCATCGCAGACAATTAACCGAGGTTCGACGGCGAGCGCGCGGGCGATGCCGATGCGTTGGCGTTGGCCGCCGCTGAATTCATGCGGGTAATGTCGGGCATGTGTTGTTTCCAAACCAACTGCCTTGAGCAGTTCTGTGATCCGATGTGCCCGGGCGTTGGGACTATCCGTCAGCCCATGCAGATCCAACGCTTCGCCAATGATGTCGGCGACGGTCAAACGCGGATTCAGCGAGCTGTACGGATCTTGAAAAATCATTTGCAACTTGCGCCGCTGCGCGCGCAGTTCAGCGCGACTCAAATGCGCGAGATCATGCCCATCGAAAATGATGTGGCCGGAGGTCGGTTGCTGTAATTGGACGATGGATCGTCCCAGCGTGGTTTTGCCGCAACCGCTTTCACCCACCAATCCGAGCGTTTCGCCGGGCGCGATACTGAAGCTTACGTCATCAACGGCCGCGATGAAGCGCTGAGTCCGTTTCCACGTTTGCCGTTTGACGGGAAAGTGAACTTTGAGATTTTGAACTTCGAGCAACGCCATGCGCTTTAATGAGTAAACGTCGATCAAATTAAATCTTGCGGTCGAAGAAGTCCATGTTTACGCCAGATTTTTGACGCTTTGGCAAGCCTCGGTTGGATTTCGTCCGCCTCAATCGCTTCCTGCTTTCTTCAGCGCGCGCAGTTTTTTAGTCTGGGGCGATGAAAATAATCCGTTACACGGATCCAAATTTCGCGCGGAAGATTGCCCGGATCGCCGCCTCCACCAGTTTGTTCGATCCTGGGATCGAACGGCGGACCAGCGCCATTATCGAGGCGGTGGCGACGCGCGGTGACGCCGCCGTGCTGGAGTTCACCGCGAAATTTGACGGAGCCAGACTGACGGCGCACCAGCTTGCGGTGACCACGTCGGAATTACTCGCGGCCTCGCTCAAAGCGGATCCCGCGCTGCGAACCGCCATCGCTAAAGCGCAACAAAATATCGCCCGCTTCGCCCGGAAATCGCGCCGCAAAAACTGGCAGGCCAAAAATTCGCACGGGGCGATCGTGGGAGAAAAATTTGATCCCTTCGAGCGGGTGGGCGTTTACATTCCTGGCGGCACGGCGCCATTGGCTTCCACGGCTTTGATGACCATCACGCTAGCCCGCGAAGCCGGCTGCAAGGAGATCGTGGTTTGTTCGCCTTGCGGTCGCGCTGGTACCATCAATCCCACCATTTTATTCACGGCGCGGGCGGCAGGGGCGACCGAGATTTACCGGGTTGGCGGCGCGCAAGCCATTGCCGCGCTGGCCTGCGGAACGCCAACCATTCGTCGGGTGCAGAAAATTTTCGGTCCGGGCAACGCCTACGTCAGCATGGCCAAACGCTTGTTGTTCGGGCGTGTTGCAGTGGATTTGCTGGCGGGACCAAGCGAGTTGCTGGTGCTGGCGGATGACACGGCGAACGCGCGTTTTGTAGCGGCCGATTTGCTGGCACAGGCGGAGCATGGTTCGGGACATGAACGCATCTGGCTGGTCACCACTTCCGCCAGATTGTTGGTTGCCGTGACCAAGGAGCTGGCGCGGCAATTACCCGGCTTATCCCGGCGCAAACTGGTGCAACGCGTGTTGAATCGGAACACCTGGTTCATCCAGGTGAAAAATCTGGCTGAGGGCGTGGCTCTCACTAATCGGTTGGCGCCGGAACATTGCGAAGTGATCACCCAAAAGGCGCGGGTAGTGAGTGTGGGCATCACAACCGCTGGCGCGTTGTTCCTCGGGAATTATTCTCCGACGGTGCTGGGCGATTATGTTGCCGGTCCGAGCCATGTGTTACCCACCGACGGCGCGGGGGTTTCGTTTGCGGGGTTGACGGTGGATCAATTCCAACGGCGCACCAGCGTGGTCGAGTACTCACACGCCGGTTTGCGCCGCGCGCTGCCGACGGTGCGGAAATTTGCCGAACTTGAAGGCTTGGATGCGCACGGCCAATCGGCAGCAGTGCGATTCTGATTGTAGCATCAGGCATCCCCGCCTGCTATAAAACTCAGAGTTGGCTATCCTCCGCCGGACATTTACTCTGCGCACGATGAGTATTTTAGCCGAACTCGATTGGCGCGGCCTCGTCGCCGATTGCACGGATCGAGTACAATTGACGGAGAAGCTGACCCGGCCCATCACCCTGTACTGTGGTTTTGATCCAACCGCCGATTCGTTGCACGTCGGGCATTTGGTACCGCTGCTGGCGTTGCGACGGTTCCAGCAATTGGGGCATCACCCCATCGCCGTGGCGGGCGGCGCGACTGGAAGCATTGGTGATCCCAGTGGCAAATCCGTCGAACGCTCGCTGTTAAGTCCGGAGCGGATCAAAGCCAACGTGGAAGCGGTGCGTCCGCAACTGGCCCGCTTCCTGGATTTCGAAGCGCGTGAAAACCCGGCGAAGCTGGTGGATAATGCCGACTGGACGCGCGGAGTCAGTTATCTGGATTTCCTCCGCGATGTGGGCAAGCATTTTTCCGTCAATCAAATGGTGGCCAAGGAATCCGTACGCGCGCGCATGGCCGATCGGGACACGGGGATCAGCTACACCGAATTTAGTTACATGTTGCTCCAGGCGTTTGATTTTTACGTGCTGGCGCGGGATTACGGCTGCGAGTTGCAGATTGGTGGCAGCGACCAATGGGGCAACATCACCGCGGGAATTGATCTGATGCGCAAGAAGCTGGCGCGGCAGGGATACGGTTTGACCTTGCCGCTCATCACGAAATCTGACGGGACCAAGTTTGGTAAATCCGAAGGCGGCTCGATCTGGCTCGATGCCCGAAAGACGAGCGTTTACAAATTCTATCAGTTCTGGATTAACGCCGCGGACGCGGACGTGTTGTCATACCTGAAATTTTTTACCTTCCTGCCTGAAGTGGAAATTACCGCGCTGGCGGAACAACAGCACGCCAATCCCGGCGCGCGCGCCGCGCAAAAGGCCCTCGCCCAAGCCGTCACGGAAATGATCCACGGCGCGGCGGCAACTCAGGAGGCGATTCGCGCCAGTCAGATTTTATTTGGCGGCGATCTGGCCGGAGTGTCCGAGCGTCTGTTTCAAGACATCGTGGGCGAAGTGCCAACGCGAGAAATTGAGCGGACAAAATTGGCCGGTGACGGTCTGGCATTGGTGGAATTATTGGTGCTGGCAGGGCTGAGTGCTTCCAAAGGTCAGGCGCGCAAAGATGTCGAAGGCGGTGGCGTCAACCTCAACAACGTACGTGAAGCAAATATTAATTGCTTCGTTACCACGCGAGACCTGCTCTTTGACCGGCATTTGCTATTGCGTAAAGGCCGGAAAAATTATGTGGTGGTGACGGCGAAGTAACTTGTTCGCGCGATCCAACAAAAATGCCCCGGCGCGAACCGGGGCAGAGTCGTTCCATGCGGACTGACCGCGGCTGGCGCGTTATTTGGGAATCAATTCGCTAACGAGGGCGCGCTCCTCTTTCAATTCGTTTTCCGTCTGCGCGATTTTGGCGCGACTAAACTCATTGAGTGGCAGATCGGGCACCAAGTTCCAGTCTTTGCCCGTGCTGCGAATCGGGTAGCTGAACATCAGACCCTTCTCGATGCCGTAGCTGCCATCGCTGCAAACCGCGACGCTGTGCCAGTCCGTTCCCGGGGTGGCGTTGACCAGGGAACGCACGGTATCAATGGCGGCGTTCGCGGCGCTGGCGGCGCTGGAAAGCCCACGCGCCTTGATAACCGCTGCGCCGCGCTGTTGCACGGTGGCAATGAAATCTTTTTCCAACCATTCCTTGTGTCCTATGATGTCCGGTACCGGTCGTGTGCCGATGCGCGCGTTGAAAAAATCCGGAAACATGGTCGAGCTGTGGTTGCCCCAGATGGCCAGATTGGTCACCGCCGTCGTGTCCACACTCGCTTTCCGGGCCAACTGCGCCTTGGCGCGGTTTTCATCCAGCCGGGTCATGGCGAAGAACCGGTTCGAGGGAATGCCTCGCGCGTTGTTCATGAGAATCAGCGCGTTGGTGTTGCATGGATTGCCCACGACCAGCGCGCGCACGTCGGCTGCGGCATTCTTTTCCAACGCCCGTCCCTGACCCACGAAGATTTTGCCGTTGGCGCCGAGCAGGTCCTTCCGTTCCATGCCCGCCTTGCGCGGCGCCGCACCGACGAGGAGCGCCCAGTTGACATCTTTGAAACCCACGTTCAAATCGCCGGTGGCCACGATGCCTTTTAACAACGGAAACGCACAGTCCTCAATTTCCATCACTGTGCCGTTCAACTTTGCCAGGATTTCGGGAATATCCACCTCGATGAGGTGCAGGATGATTGGTTGGTTTGGCCCGAAGAGATCGCCGGAAGCGATTCGGAACAACAATGAATAGGCGATTTGACCGGCCGCGCCAGTCACCGCAACACGAATGGGGATTTGGTTCATAAATTCAAAGACAACTTAAAGTTTTACCGTTCGCTCTCAGTATAAGGAAAGCTATCAAGCCTACGCAAGCGCGCAGACTTGTTTTCCCTGTGGGCAACCTTAAAACCGCGGCTATGGTTCAATCCAATGAAAGCCCATGGGAATGCGGAATTCCCGAGATTCCCGAGATTCCCGAGATCGGCAACCCATCGCCGCGTTTCGCAACTTTTGAACTGAGCTTGAACGTGCAACTGGGCGGGATCAATGGTGGTGGACAAAGCTGGCGCGGCGATTCGTTCGTACTGGTTACCGTTTCGCTTTTGTCACTGACTTGATGTAATCCGTTTCCTTTTGATCGTAGGGGGTGCCGTCCCGGCGCAGGATGTCGTGAAACCACGGCCGGGGTTCGCTGGTGTAAGTTTTATCCCACGAGTCCCACGGATAAATCGTCTGCGTTTTGCCATCCACAAAACCCCAGCAATACGCGCCCACGTTTTGGGCTTGGAAATAACCCAGCACCGGATCAAACGTGCTGCCCTGACCGCGCGCCATGTATTCGGTGCAGAGCAGGGGACGGTTGTAGCGGCGCAGGTTTTGCACGCATTTCTGCGCGCCGGGGAGCGAATCGTAAGTGTGGAAACTAATGACGTCCGATTCCTCCACCTGCACCCACTCGGTGGCGGAGAGCCGGTTCGGGTCGCTCCAATTCCCGATCCACACGCCGGAAGTCAGCGGTTGCGTGGGTTTCATTTCGCGCGCCCAGGTAAAGGTTTTGCGCAGCAGTAGCGTGGCCATTTCCACCTTGTTGGAGAGCAGTTGACTGCGATATTGGGGCACGAGATTGTCCGGTTCATTGAATAAATCCCAAACTTGCACGCGTCGATCCTTGCGGAAGCGTTTGATGACTCCCTGCACGTAATCTTTCAATTCATCCTGTCGCGCCGGATCCTGCAGAATGTCCTGTCCCGGACTTTGCACCCAGCCGGAATTATGCACGTGCGGTCGGGGCGCGCGTTGCGGTCCGGCGTGTGGATATGGATCCCACACACTGTCGAAGAGCACAAACATCACGCCGATCTGATGCCGGTGCGCCAGCGTCAGGAATTGATCCATGCGTTTGAGCAAACCGGCGCGGTCGTTTTTCCAGACCAGATCGTGTAGAAACACCCGCACGCTGGTGAAGCCCAGATCGTGCGCCCAGCGCAGTTCCCGATCAATGGTTTGCGGATCCCAGGTTTCGGCCTGCCACATTTCCAGTTGGTTGATGGCGGTGCTGGGCGTGAAATTGCAACCTACCAGCCACGGTTGCCTGGCATACCAGGCATTTGCTTTCGCCTCGGACCACCGCGCCACTGGCGTGGCATTCGCGGGGAGAAAATTTTGACCGACAAACAGCGCCGCACAAATGATGACAATTCTCATAAGAACGTCGGAGAGCGTAGAAAACCGGGAGTAATTTGTCAGTCTCTCTTTTGAAGACTTGCGAGTGTGTTTGCGAGCCAGGGGCCGCATCGTAAACGGAAGCACTGCGTAGCGGGATGGCGGGTAACGGACCGTGGAGTTGCCCGGTTTGACTGCGATAAACAGAAGGCAAATAGAGTGCTTTTCATCGCGGAACGCATTGCGTTAGAATCCACCCGGGCCGGATTTATCACTTATGAAAAGACATTCAAAATTTTCCCTTTGGCGGCGGTGCTTTTCCTGGTTGGGCTTGCTGGCTGGATTAAGTTTTTCGGCGTCCGCCGCAGTGCGGCTGCCGAATGTTTTCAGCGACCACATGGTGTTGCAGCGGGGTCAACCGATCAATGTCTGGGGCTGGGCCGCTCCCGGCGAATCCGTATCCGTCCAACTCGACGGGCAGGTGGTGAAAGCGACGGCCAATGCGCAGGGTGAATGGAAGGTCGCGCTGCCCGCGAGGTCGGCGGGCGGTCCGTTCAAACTGGTGGTGCAGGGGAGCGACCAGATTGAATTGGATGACGTGTTGGTGGGGGAAGTCTGGCTTTGCTCGGGGCAATCCAACATGGAAATGGGCATCGCCATGTGCGAGGGCGCGGACGCGGCCGTCGCGGCGGCGAATCTGCCGCGACTGCGCTTGCTGATGGTGCCGAATCGCTGGACGCCGCTGCCGCAAACCAACATTGACGCGGCCTGGAAGGTTTGCACGCCAGAGACGATCAAGGAAGGCGGTTGGGGTGGATTTTCTGCTGCCGCATTTTATTTCGGGCGCAAACTGCAGGAGGAACTGCAGGTGCCGATTGGATTGATTGATTCAACCTGGGGTGGCACGCGCATTGAATCGTGGACGCCGCCGGAAGGTTTCGCCGCCGTGCCCGCGTTGCGCGAGGACTACGGCAAAGTGTTGCTGGCTGATCCAACCAGCGTTGAACACGAACGCCAACTGAAAGACTTTTTGCAAACCACCGAGCGCTGGGTGACAGATGCGCGTGGAGCGTTGGCACAACGCAGCATCGGTCCGACCATGCCGACGTTTCCCGCGGAGCTGTTGCCGCCGCATGATCTGCAACAGGCGACCGCGTTGTTTAACGGAATGATTGCTCCGATCTGTCCGTTCACCATTGCGGGAGTGATCTGGTATCAGGGCGAGAGCAATTTGAGCGAGGGCATGAAATACGCCGATCGGATGCGCGCGTTGATCCGTGGGTGGCGGCAGATTTGGGGCGTGGGCGAGTTTCCCTTCAACTTTGTGCAAATCGCCCCGTTCAATTACAGCGGGCGTCCCGAAGTGGAAGCGGAATTGTGGGAGGCGCAAAGTGCCTCAACTTCCGAACCGAACACCGGCATGGCGGTTATTAACGACATTGGTAATCTGCGCGATATTCATCCCACGGATAAAACGACCGTCGGCGAACGGCTCGCCCGGATCGCGCTGGCCAGAACCTACGGTCAATCAAAGCTTGAATATTCCGGTCCAGTCTTTCGCGCGCTCAAGTTGGAAGGAAATCGGTTGCGGGTGACGTTTGATCATGCCGTCGGCTTGACCAGCCGCGACGGACAGCCGCTGACGTGGTTTGAAGTGATTGATGCTGACCAGGGCGGCTTCGTCAAGGCGGACGCCAAGATTGAGGGGGATTCAGTGGTGTTAACCGCCGCCGCCGCACCGCATCCAGTAGCCATGCGTTTTGCCTGGAGCATGCTGGCCGAACCGAATTTGATGAACGGCGCGGGCCTGCCAGCGAGCGCGTTTCGCGCGGGCAACGCGCCGGATCGCGACGCGTTGGAAATGTATGTTCCCGAAGCCAAGGATTACCAGCTCGTGTATGACCTCGACCTTAACAAGCTCGGCCGCCAGATCAACTACACTGTGGATCGGAGCGATTCGATCAAGAAACCTTTCGATCGCATCGCCTATTTCCTGGAGCTTCAGCCTCAAAATGGTCGTTCCGAATACGTTTACGTTTCTGTGAAAGCCTTCACGGGCGACTTGAAAAAGATTGGCGTGCCCACCGCATCCAGCGGCGCACGGTTGCAACAGAACGTCGAGGATATGAATGTTGTTTCCGACGTGAAACGCGTCACCACGGGCGTTGGTCTCACGGGTGGCAACATCGAGTTCTGGTCGAGCAACTACGGTCAGAATAATTCGGCCAGCGTGCCGGGCGCGTCATCGCAAACGTACGACTTCGGCGATGAACCGGCAGGAGAACCCGATGGTTACGGCAGCATGCAGATTCACAATCACGACAAGCGCCAGACTCTCTTCGCGGTTAACAACTGGAACGCCGGTGAAGCCGCCGATATCGGTATCGGCAATCAAGAAGGTAGTGGCAATCCTGATTGGACGTTTGCCCGCAACGCGCAGAATTACACCACCAAACGGCTGCGAGTGCTGGTGCGCTTGAGGGGGAATTGATTCGGGCTGCGGCGCTTGCCGGCTGATTAGTTCGGACCGGACTTGGCGTTTTTCAAGAACGCAATGAGATCCGCCAGTTCCTGTTCGGATAATTGTTGTTCCAACCCGGATGGCATCACGCTCACGCGACCGGGCCGCATCTCTTCAATGTCGGCACGGGGGATCCGCGCTTCCGTGGTTGCGCCCGTCGCCAGAATCACTTCGTCCGCGGCGTCCTTGCGCAAGATGCCGCTGAACAGGTCGTCGGTCTTGGTCGTTACGATCAACGGTTCGTAGCTGCGCACGAAACTGGCGCTGGGATAGATAATCGCCTCAAGCAAATCACGTTTGGTGCGCGTTGGGCCAATGGCCGTCAAATCCGGACCGACGCTACCGCCGAGATAGCCCATGCGATGACAGGTCACGCAGGCAACTTTCGGATTGTTGAACACGAGCTGACCGCGCCGCACGTCGCCCTCCGGCAGGGAGGTCAGCAAAGATTCCAAGTGATTTTTTTGCTGCTCCGCATCCGCATCCAGGAGCGTCAACAACGCGTCGGCTTGTTGTTGCACGGAAGTCGGGTACTTCGCCGCCACCGTTTTGAGAACTTCGGGTTGTACTCCCGTGAGTCCGGGCGATTCCTTGAGCGCCGCCATCAAGCGCAAACCAATCGCCGCCTCGGGCTGCTGCGCAAAAAGCGGAAGCAGCCGCGCTACTTCCATCGGTCCGGAAGTTTTCAGCGTGTCGGCGAGCGCTTGTAGTTGCGCGGGATTCAACCTGGCCGCGAGCAACACGCCAGTGGCGGCGGAACGGACGGCGACCGGCTGGCTGGGGGCAAGGTTGGCGATCAGGAACGGGAACAAATCGGATTCCACCGCAGCGAGGCCTCGCGGCAAGGCCGCAAGGGCATCCAAACGCTCATTTGCCGCGCGCGTTGCGTCCTGTGCGATTCGCATCAGTTCCTTGGTAAAAGTCGGCGCGTTGTTTTTAGCGCGACTCAAGGCGTTGGCGGCGGCGATCGCCGTGTGAGTCAACGCGGTGTTGGGTTGAACGAGCGCCGCGCGCACCGCGTCAGCCCAGCCGGCGGGCGGTTCTTTCAATCCGGGTTGCGCCATTAAATGCAACAACATGGCGGCGGTGGCCGGGTTGGCGTTCTGCGTTTGCCACGATCGAGTCAACACCGCTTGCACCGCTTCGCTGCCGATGAATTGAGTCAGCTGCTGTTCCAACTCTGCGCGCTCGTTTTCAGTCAGACTGCTGGTGGCGATGCGTTCGCGGAAAAAGTCGGCCAGGGCATTGCCCCAATCGGGATGATGCCCGGCCACCCATGCCGCTGTTTGACGCAACTCCGCTTCGGCGCGGCTGAGGAACGGCAACACGTCGGCTGGCTGCAAGTCACCGGCGGGCATTTGATCCAGCGCGATCAGCGCGATGCGTTGCTGGTGGGCGGCTTTCAAACCAGCGCGCGTGAGCGCCGGCGCGTTCAACTCAATCAACGCATAAATGATGGAGTGTTCGAGAAACCGATCGGACTGAAGACCGGAAGCCATTTTCAACAGATGTGGAACGGCAAATGTCGGATTTCCCAGACGCCCCAGCGTCTCTGCGGCCTGTCGCTGCAGCACCGGATTGCGACTGTTCAAGACGCGCTCCCAGGCTGCGTTCCCGGCGGGCGTCGTTTGGATCGCCGCCGTCTCACGCCAGACGCCGATGGAGTCGAGCATCACTTTGAGGAGTTCATCGGACGATAACCCGGGCGTCGTTTGGTGTTCAATGAACGCGGTATTGATGGCGCGGCGGGCGGCGGGCGCTTCAATCCGCGTTAACGTCCAGATGATGTTACGCGCCAGCGCCGTATCTGTGGTGTGGTTCAGAACGGTTTGCAGGGCATTCACCGATTCCGCGCCACGTTGGGCCAGCATTTGCGTGGCGCGTTCCACCACGGCGGGCTGGTCGGAAGTCAGGCGCTCGATCAGTGCCGATGTTGTTGCTCCGTTCCAAACCAGCTTCGCGCCGCGCGGGTCCGCAGGCCGGGGTGCGCCTTTACGTCGGATGCGATAAATCGTGCCCAACACATCCGGCTTGGCCAGTTGCGACGTGGGACAACAGAGTTTGTACCAGGCGCCCGTATCGAGTACGAGCAGGCTGCCGTCAGCCGCTTCGATGACATCGGTCGGGTGAAAATCGGGATTGTCCGAGACGAGGAAATCACTATCCACCGTTTTGAAGGTCGCCCCGTCGGGAACGAGCACGTGCCGCGAGACTTTGTGCAGGTTGAACTGACAGCAAAACACGTTGCCCCGGTATTCGTCGCCGAGGTGGGTGGATTTGTAAACGATGACTGAGCAGGGGGCGGCCGGCCCCATGTGCGTGAGCACCGGCATCAATTCGCCCGTGCGCGGGTGGCCATCCAACACGTCGTGTAATTTGCCCCAGACTCCGCCGTAAACGGCGTGGATCATTCCGTCGCGATGGCCCGGTTCGTTCGGGGCAAAAAAAGTGCCACACAAAATTCGCTCGCCGCTGGTGGTCCAGGCCAGCCACACCGGATTGTCATTGCCGGCGGTGATCACCGGCTCAAACCGACTGTGATCCGCTCGCGCGCGGAAGAGGTGCGGCGCGCGACTGGTCCACGGCTGGCCGTTGATCTCGTAGGTTTGTTCGGCGAACGCACCTTTACACCAGTACAGCCAGCCATCCGGCCCGAGAAACGGGCCGTGCAGATCGTTGGCGCAACCAGTGAGCGTCTGGCCATCATGCCAGATCTCGCGCCGATCCGCGACGCCATCTCCATCCGTATCGGTGAACTTCCACAGGTGCGGCGGCGCGGATACATAAACCGAGCCGTTGTAATAAAGACAGCCTTCAGGGAACATGACCTTGTCCGCATAAACGACGGATTGATCGAATTTACCGTCGCCGTCAGTGTCTTCCAGGCGCACGATGCGATGCGTCGGGTCATTGGTTTGTTGGGCGGGAGTGAGGTTTGATCCCGAGGAATCGGTGACGTAAAGGCGGCCCCGTTCGTCGAATGAACCGGACACCGGGCGCGGCACCAGCTCCGTTCCCGCGACCACCTCCACCTCGAACCCGTCTGGCACGATCAGCGTCTGCGTGGCGAACTTGAATTCGGCCGCGGGCGCGAAGTTGAGAAAAGCGATGAGGAGGAGTTCTGTTAGACAATAAGTGCGCTTTTTCATGGAGCGAATGACCACGAGTAAAACCCAGCCGCGCCAATTTGCAAGCGAGGATTCTCGGATTCTCGGCGTGGCGATTCGCGATCCGTGATTCTTTTCTTTCTGCATCCGCGCGTTTCCGTTTAATTTGAATCCATGCGAATTTTGTCAGGCATCCAGCCGTCGGGCACGTTGCACCTCGGCAATTACTTTGGAATGATGCGCCCCGCCATCGCGCTGCAGGAGCAGGGGGAAGCTTTTTATTTCATTGCCAATTATCATTCGATGACCTCGTTGTTCGACGCGAATGAGCGGCGCAAAAACACGCTGGATGTCGCTCTGGATTTTCTGGCGTGTGGTCTGGATCCCCAGCGCACCGTCTTCTTCAGGCAATCCGACGTGCCTGAAGTGTGCGAACTGGCGTGGATACTTTCCACGCTGACGCCGATGGGTTTGCTGGAACGCGCCCATTCATTCAAGGACAAGTCGGCGAAAGGCATTCCCATCAATCACGGGCTGTTCGCGTATCCGGTGCTGATGGCGGCGGATATTTTGATTTACGACTCGAACGTCGTTCCCGTTGGGCAAGATCAGAAGCAGCACGTCGAGATGACGCGCGACATCGCCATCAAGTTCAACGAAGCCTACGGCGAGACGTTCGTGATTCCCGAGCCGCGAATCAAAGCGGACACCGCAAAAGTGCCGGGTGTGGATGGCGAAAAAATGTCCAAGAGTTACAACAACACCATTGAAATATTCGGCGACGAAAAAGCGCTCCGCAAAAAAGTCATGGCGCTCAAAATGGATTCGCGTCAACCTGCCGAACCGAAGCCAGACGCGGAACAAAATCTCGCCATCCAGTTACTCAAGGTGATTGACGCGGGCGCGGGTCGGGAGTGGGAGGGAAAATTGCGCGCGGGCGGCTTGGGCTACGGCGATCTGAAGAAGAAGTTGTTCGAGGTGTATTGGGAGCATTTCGCCGCCGCGCGAGCCAAGCGCGCGGAGTTGGTGGCGAACTTGGATTACGTGAACCAGGTTCTGGCCGACGGCGCGGCGAAGGCCCGCGCGAAAGCGATGGAAGTGCTCAAACGCGCCCGGAAGGCGAGCGGGTTGGAGTAGCCGGCTTCATGGCTTGTCAGGCCGCTCGGCGGGAACTACTTTGATTTCGTGAAACTGCTGCTGGAAAACCTGCCGCCTTCGTTGCTGGATCAGCGCGAATCGCTCGCTCGGTGTCTTGAAGCGATAGGACGTGCTGCTCGGGTCCGGCAGATTTACTTGTTTGGATCACATGCCCGGGGTGAGGCTCGGCCCGACAGCGACGTTGATTTGTGCATTGTGGCGGATGATGCCGAACGGCAGTTGGAAACAGCGCGGAAGTTTCGCCGGGCGATGACCGACATCTGGCCCTGTCCCGCATTCACCTTGCTTCCGATTTCAACGCGGCGTTTGGCGGAGAAGCGCGCTGAGCAGGACCATTTTTTCGCAACTGTTCTCAAGGAAGGGGTGCTGCTTGCCGCGGAAAACTGATTCAAAAAATCCGGCCGACTGGCTGGCGATGGCCGAACCGGAACTGGAGGCAATCCGCAAGTTGTCAGCCGATGAGCTGGCGTTCGACATGTGCCACAGCAAGCTGGCGGAAATCGTGGAGAAATTGCTCAAAGCAGAACTCATTCGCGTGGGCTGGCAGTTGGAAAAAACTCACGACTTGGAACGACTCCGAAAGGAACTCCGCACCCGGGACAAGGACTTGGCCGATAGCATCGAGTCATTATGCACCGACCTTGCGGAAGTTTATTTCGTCGGGCGTTACCCCGGCTTTGATCTCGAAGACCCTGACTGGCCGGACTTCCGTGCGAAACTGAAACAGGTCACGAGCCTGCTCGCGACGGTCAAATCTCGTTTGTCACCGAGTTCTTGAAGATTTAACGGAAGATTCGTGAGCGGGCGCAAAGCCCGCGCCAAGGCGACCGATGTGCTCAAACGCGCGCGGAAGGCGAGCGGCTTTTCGCCCGGGAGAGAAAAACGGTTGAAACCGTTTTCCCGCTGCCGCGCCAGCCTTACCGAGCTGAAGCCCGGTGCTAATGAGAGGAAGTATGTATCAGTTTTATGTGTCAGTTTTGCGCGGGACGATAACCGCCCTTGCATAAACCGGGAAGCCGGGCTTAATTTATGAGCGATGAAACTGAGATTGGACCTGCTGGAGCACCTGACGGACGAGGACATCCTCGAGGAGGTGCTGGCGAACAATCACCGTTACAAGCCCGAGCCGCTTTTCTCAAAAACCGGAGTTGGGAGCTTGTCATCGGCCTCAACCGAGGAGCGTGCGCAAGAGGAGGCGCGCAGCACGGCCAGAATTCAGAGAGCTATGGAGCGCTTGAAGCAGAGTGGCGCCGCCGCCGAATCGAAGTCTCCACCCTCGACGAAGCCATAGAATTCCTGCGGCAATGTCATCGCCGCGCCCCGTTTCTTTTCTTCAACGGCAATACTTTTGCCGACGTGGGCCGCACTGTCGTTGATTTCGTACTTGCCGATCTTCCCACTGGCCGCCGCCGGGAAATCATGTCCGCCGTGGCTCACTATATCGCCGGTGTGCTCGACCATGAATCCATGGCGCGGATTGTGAACGAGCTTTGTGTCGCCGCCGACTTCCAGCCCGGCGACCGGGTCAAAACCCTGCGTGGTTCAATGCACGGCCAAATTTTGCGCGTGTTGGAAGATGGTCGCGTGGTCTGGCGCAGTGATTCTGGCGTGGAACTCACCGCCTTGCCAGAAAGCTTGGTGCGGGAGAAACAGCCGTGAATACATTGACGTGACGAAGGCACTTTCCGACGAAGGCGGGCGGATTGGAGTCGTAGCCGCCGACGTGAGGAGGCGGAAAACCTCGAAACGACGAAACCTTTCGCCTCGTTATCCCAGCGGCTGCGATTTTTGAAACCAGTTTCGAGCAACACACCCTTCCGGCTTCAAATAAGGGCGAGACGGGTTTTTAGTTTTCATGGTTTGTTGATCGCGCATGCGGTTTATCGCTCAATTTTCTTTTCCTGACGGGCAATCAAAACTCCGCACAGGAAGAGGCCGGTCCAAGCGATGGCCCGGAGCGCATCCGAAATTTTCCCTTCCCGAAAAAACCAGAACAGATAACCAATGCCGCCATCCAACCCGAACTCAGCGAGACAATTCCCTTGGGCTGCCCGCGCCACGTCTGAATTGCGGCCCATACAAACAGGCCCGGCACAATGGTGAGCAATCCCAAAGCTCCCAACTTTTTGTAAAACGAGGGTGAACTCGCTTCATGGCTCACAGCCTGAACCATCGCCATTGCCAGAATTCCGAGCACCGCCACCGCCGGCAATGCGGTGAGGGCTGCGGCTATCCTGACGATGAGTTTGGGACTCATGGTTTGTCCGGGCCAAGGATGTTTTCCAATTTCACCGTCACTTCGTTGGTTTGTTGGCCGCACCGCAAGGTGAGGCGATGTTCGGTGCCTGGAGGTTGAGTCCAAAACCGATCCAAAGATGAAATGGCTGGGTTGGTTTGCAACTTGGTGACATCCAAAGCTCCAATTTTTAGCAATACATCACCGTTTTGGATTCCAGCTCTTTGAGCGGGGCTGTCACTGGCCACATGCGCGACGAGATTATTCTCGTTGTTGGGATCACTGGGAATGAATACTGCGCCCAAGCGATTATGCTCGTATGGCTCGGGCTTTCGATCATAAGCATGGACATAGGCCGCGCCTTGCTCTTTATCAATGACAATCTGTAATTGCCGCATGGCTCTGAGGCCGATGGAGGCAATTGATGTGGAGGAACGTATCTGCACCGGATGCGCTTCGTAGATTGGCACTTCTTTCAAGGTCAGTGGTCCGACCGCGAATTTTTGCGCCCAGGATATTTCCCGAAGGAATGGGCCGGCGGCGGGCAAATAGGCCTCAGTCAGAGTCAGTCTATGCGCGGGATGGCTGGTTTTCCAAGCACGCCACATTTTTGGGGTGAGCGCCAATCCTCCCGCAGCCCCGGTATCTAAAAGAACCTGATTGGTTATGCCGTTCTCAGGAATCTCCAAGATGGCGATTCGGATGTCAGGCTGTAAGAAGAATTTTTTCCATGATTTCGCTTTCTCTGGCACCTCTGCGAGCAACGCAACTGTGTTCCTTTCTGCTTCAATGTAAAAGATGCCTTTCTTGAACATTCCCCATCCCAGGATGCCGTCTGCTCCGGTTAAATCCGTATTCAGAAGATCTATAACATTGAATTGCATCTTTATGGTTTGCCCCAAAAGGGTAAAATCACATTCCTCGGCAATTCCGGCCGGCACCGCTCTTGAGGAGGGCAGAATACCCGGCTCATCTGGGAATTGAAACTTCACGCCTAATCGCCGCGCACTATCCGGGAACAGGCACGCGCCGGATGTTCCTGTATCGAAGATGAATCGGGCCGATTGACCATTGATCTTGCATTCAATCCAAAGCCGATCTTCGGTCCGCGCCGGGGCGGCAGCGCCGACAGCAATCGTCGGCAGCACACTGCTCAAAACGAGGGCAAGGCGGAGGATGCGGTTGAGATTCATGGACTGTCAGATGCCAACGGCTTCAATCGTGTGGAAATGAATTGATATAACGAGGGGAAAAAGACTTCCAAATGATGTCGCTGCCCATCGCGTAGTTGAGGATGATTGTGAGCCATGATTTCTGTTTCACGCGTATGTGCCACTTTCCCATCCCGCATTTTATTCGCCAAAGACGATTTCCAATTCGTACGGTGCCGCGCCGTCTTGGTCATCGGCAAAGGTGACGAGAATGTCGTCCGACCGTGCTTCCACATTTGCAAAGCCGCGACCAGATTTTGAGATTACCCGCGCGCTGCGGAAATCAACTCCCGCCGGCAGCAGCGGTTGGTTCAGGTGCGGGGTTTTTCGTACCGGCCACGCCACGTCATTGAGGGCGACATTGGCGGGCCAACGCCATTGCCGGTGCGTCCAATGCGCGCCTTGCGCGTTTACGATGAGTTCGTCGCTGCCATCAATATTCGCCCGGATGTGCAACCGGGCGGCTGTGCCGCTGCGCTGCGTTTGCGCTGGCGCGGTGAACAGTCGCACTTTGAATTCATATTCCGCCGCGCCCCACGGCGTGTCGTAGATGTGAAGCACCGCGCCGTCCCGTTGTTTTTCCAGCGCCACCACGTCCCGACCGGAGATGACTTCAAGCTGGGAGTACTCCCAGGAAATGTTCCGGGGCGCGAGGTTGGTGCCGAAATCAATCAGGTTCAAGTCGGCAGGATTCCAGTTCCGCCCGTTCAGCGAAACTTCATGGGGCGATTTGTATTGGAGATGTCTCCAGAGAATTCCATCTTGTCCGATCTGGATGGTGTCGAGGCCGTCAATGACAGCCTTGAAATGCAGGGTGGCGACAAGTTGGGCGGCGAGTTCTGGTTGAGCGGCGGGGTTTTGAACCAGCGTGGTCGTCAAATCCGGCGCGATGGTCTGGTAATTTGAATCGCGCGACGCCACTTGTCCCACCGAGGAAACGGCGGCAATGCGCATGAACATGATGTCGCCCCGGCGCGGCAGGCAAAACTCCAGCGTGCCGCCCGCGAGCGGCGCGGCGGCTTCCGGCCCATTCTCCCAATCCGCAGTGAGGGAAGTTCTGGTTTGCAGCGTGGCGCGGGTGAAACCGGAGGGCATGGTCACTGTCAACACCACGTCGTCGCCGACGATGGCCAGACGGGAAATGACGGGTTGCGAAGGAGGTTGGAGTGAGTCGGCGCTTGGCTCCGCTCCCAGCCATAACACGGCGGCGAGCGCAAGACTCGCGGAGAGAATCCACGGCTTCATGGCGGAATAGTAACAGGCCGGGAATCCTGCCGGAAGATAATTTCGGGGCGAATGTCTCGCGGGTCGGTGGCATCTTGATGTGGCGGTTTATCTCCTTAACATGCCGCAGTGATTCGCAAAATAAATTTTCGGCGTGGCGCGAATCTGATGGTGCGGCGGGCCGATCTGGTGATCAGCGTTCCGCTGGCAGACCAAGGGATTTGATGCAAATGGGGACAGGATTGACCCGACAATGGGTTACGGTGTTTTTGCCCGTGGCGAAGATTGACATTTAAAAGACCATCTTTAAGTATTCGGTGTTCGGGTAGCAGTACGTTTCTTCAGCGGGGTTCCCCACCCCCACCTCCTTGGCGTCTGCTGCCCGAATTTTTCCAGCTTCTGCTTGACCACGGCGGACGGTTTGCCTAACGTCACTCTCCCACGCGGGGGCGTAGCTCAATTGGTTAGAGCGCTGCCCTGTCACGGCAGAGGTTACGGGTTCGAGCCCCGCCGCTCCCGCCATTTTCTACTAGATGACTACTCGTGACAGGTAGCGTTAAAACGTGACGATTCCCTTTATTTTCAACGTAGTTTCGACCTTTCACCCCGCTGTCTGTTGCGACAGCCAAAGACACGTTTTGACCCTCTGCGCCTAAAATTTGTGAGGCTATTTGTGAGGCTCCGGCGGCATAGCTCGGCAGCTTATCAACCGCGCCCCAGGTTCCGAGCAAACTTTCGTCGATATAGACTTTATCCGTCAGCCGGGAATCATTGTGACGCACGAATGCCATCGCGGTTCGCCGGCCAACCCCACTACGCGCTAGATTTGTCCCCAGCGTGTGCCGTGATGAATGAAACACAGCCTTGCGGCCCAAGCTGTCAGTCAGCGGGACCTTTGCTTTGATTAAATCCCGCCGGAACCGTTCGATGCGCGGAATACTTTTGAACACCGGTTCATCATCCATCACGCCGCACCCCTTAAGTTCTCGCAAGGCTTCCACCAAACCTTAGCCGGAACGATGCCGTTGGCCCAGGTGGAACGGCCCACTTGGCCGTTCTGGGCGGCAACCTGCCGCCCAGCCGGGCGCACGGAGATCGCACACCATTGGGTTCGCACTTTTTGCGTTCGGATATGCGCCCAAGGCGGCCGAGTATCTGAAAACGGGCACGCGGCCGCCGTTTCCGTATTCGGACGTGCGCCTGCTGCCGTATCTCCAGCACTCATTCTGGTTTTTGCCGAACGTCGCGGCCTGTCACGCGATGGCCAACCTGTTGGCCGAGAAGCACAATGTCTTCTGGCACGACTACCAAGCCATCGTCGCCGCTGGTGCGACGGCAGGCATCGGATTGGACGCGCTGCCGCCGGTGCGTAATGCCATCGGCAGCGGCTTTGACAGCAAGACCATCACGCTGAGCTGCGGCAAGCTCACCACCGGCGTTACCGTTCCGCAGTGGTCATCCATCCTGATGCTGCGGAATCTGAAATCGCCGGAAACGTATTTTCAGTCGGCGTTCCGCGTGCAATCGCCGTGGTCCATCAAGAACCCGAACGGCGACGACCCGCACGAGGAGGAAATCCTCAAGCCGGTGTGTTTCGTGTTCGATTTCGCGCCCACGCGAGCGCTGCGGCAGCTCTCCGAATATGGGATCGGGCTTTCACCCAACGAGCCGAACCCGGAGAACGCGGTGAAGGATCTCGTGTCATTCCTGCCGGTGCTTGCCTACGATGGCGCGAACATGACGCAGATTGACGCGGGCGGCATCCTCGACATCGCGATGGCGGGAACGTCGGCCACTTTGCTTGCGCGCAAGTGGGAGAGCGCGCTGCTCGTGAATGTGGACAACGACACGCTGCGCCGCATCCTCGACAACCCCGAGGCGATGGCCGCCGTGGAGCGCATTGAAGGCTGGCGTTCACTGGGCGACAACATCCTCGAAACCATCATCAATAAAAGCGACGTGGTGAAAGGCCTGAAAAACAAGGCGAAGGAAAAAGACCTGTCGAAAAAGGAACTGAAACAGCTCACGGAAGAAGAGAAGGAATTCAAGTCCAAGCGCAAACTGGTGCAGGAAAAACTCATCAAGTTCGCCACGCGCATCCCGGCGTTCATGTACCTGACCGATTTTCGAGAAAACACGTTGCAAGACGTGATCACCAAGATCGAGCCAGACCTGTTCGAGACCGTCACCGGTTTGACGGTCAAAGATTTCCACCTCCTCGTCCGACTCAAAGTCTTCAACACCGAGCAGATGAACCAGGCCGTCTTCGCCTTCCGCCGCTATGAAGACGCCTCGCTCCGCTACACGGGAATTGAGAGCCACGAGGGCCTGTCGCATTACGGGCTATACGATACGGTGGTGGCGCGGGAGTAGCGAAGGCGTCTGGGCATAGGAATTCTACAAGGAGACTTAGCCGTCCGCCGGCGCGAAATCCGGCAACCCTCCTGTCCCGTTGCCAGGGTGGATTTGTTTCCGCAAAATTTTACCCGGCGCGGCAAAGGTTGACTCTCCTCATCGGAGTCGCGGTGAAGGTCGGTGCGCGCGAAAGAAAACGTCTTCACCCGCTTGCGCTCAGGGGACGGAAGGTTAGAATTTGTGCCTATGCACAGTTTTCAAATTTCAAAGTTCGCGCGGTGGAGTATTTCCATTGTTCCTTTCAATCTCCGACGGATGATAGTGCTGACGCTGGTGGTCGGTGGGTTGATGGGGGATTCGACCCTACCCATTTCGGCGCAGGCGGATCCAACCAATTCCGTCACGGTAACCAAGACGTTTGACGGCCAGCCGTTCACCTACGAAGTGGTGGGGCGCGAGGTGGGTTCGGGTTATCACATCCTGCAATTGCGGTTTCCCTCGCCAGTGCAATCAGCGCTACCGCAGAACAACACGGTGCCGGCGCGGCTGTTCCTGCCGGATCAACTTTCGCCCGAGGGCGCAAAACGTCCGGCAGTCATCTGCCTGCCGATTCTTAATGGCGACGAGGATTTGAGCAGCGCGGTTTGTTCAGTGCTGGTGCAGCGCGGGATTCCGGCGCTGATGTTCACGCTGCCGTACTACAAAGAACGTGGCGGCAGCGAGGGGCCGCGCGTGTTGGAAAAAAATCTGCCAATGTTCCTGTCGGGCTTGGAACAGACCCTGGCGGATATTCGCCGGGTGACGGATTTGTTGGCGTCGCGTCCGGAAGTGGACGCGCAGCGCTTAGGTGTCACGGGCATCAGCCTCGGTGGCATTCTGGCCGGCACGGCGGGAGGCATGGACCCGCGATTGCAACGGGTCGGGATGCTTTTGGCGGGTGGCGATTTGCCGGCGATCATCGGTCACGCGCGCGAAACGCGTTCGCTGAATGCGCTGCTGCAACGTTTACCGTCGTCGGATCGGGCGAAGGTGGACGCGCAATTGAAAGCTCTGGATCCGCTGTCGCTGTCGCCCGCTTTGCGGGAACGCGCGGCGCAGGGTCGCGTACTCATGATCAACGCGGGACAGGACGAAGTGATTCCGCCGGATTGCACGAGGAAGCTGGCCGCCGCGCTGGGGATTGCCGATCGGGTGATCTGGTTCGACGGGCTGGGCCATTACACGGCCATGGCGGAATTGCCGCGCGCGCTACGGTTGCTCGGCGATTTCTTTGCCCAAGATTTGTCCGCCAATGCAGTGGTGGCGGCGAAACCAGTCAACGCACAACAATTAACTCCGATGCAGCAAGTCGTGGGAGTGGTGCAGCAAGCGATGACGATGATCACGGTGGAGCCGACCCCGCGCCGCTGCCATTTTTTAGAAGCAGAATTTTCAATCGGTCGCGGGAACGGAAAGCCAATCGAAGGCCGCGCCCGGCTGGTGGTGGGCAACGCCGGGCGGTTCAGTCTGCGCTGCCAGTTGCCGATGTTAGGCGAAGTGATTGCGGGGCAGGGGAGTTATCCGTGGCTGTGCGGTGGTCCAGAGCAAACGGTGTTCGCCGGCACGTTGGCGCCGGTTACGAATCAGACCGCGTGGAGTCATCTGACGCCGGAGAATTTGATCAGCTATCGCATGGTGGCCGGATTGGGCGCGACGTTGGCCCTGGTGCCGGATCTGCCGCAAAAATGGATTCAAGCCGAGGTGGATTCCACCGCTCCCAACGGACACGTGCTGCGCGTGGTGGCGCGCGATAACAACGCGGGTTCGGTGCGATTAACGCTGGCGAATGACGCGTTGACGCCGACGCGGGCGGATCTCGATTTCAGCGACCTGCGGGGGCACATTCGCATTTTGGGCTGGCAAACCAACACGCTGGCGACCGATGAACTTTTTGAGCCACCTTTCAGCACCTCGCGTCGAGAAGTGCCCCAGGCGGAATTGTATCGGATGTTTTCCGCCGTGCTGAATTTTGCTGGTGAACTACTGAATGATCAGACAGGCAAATCCGCCAGTGCTGCCGCAAGCGGGCTGACGGTGGTGGCGCGGGATCCGGCTGGACACGGATTGCTCGCACAACTGTCCGGAAAAAAGATTTTGATGGTCAAAGGTACGCCGGAGCAGATGGGGGCCGCGCACGGCGCGTTGCTGGGGGAGACGACGCGGCGTCTGGTGGAACGAGTGGTTTATGGCGTGGGGGCGGCGGACACCATCCAATCCGGCAACTGGTTTCCCGATGTGCTGGGGGGAATTCAGCAGCGGGTCACGCCTTATTTGCCCGCACGGTTTTTTGCCGAGACGGACGCGCTCGCGGCGGCAGCGCAGGTGCCGCCGCGGGACATGCGTTACGCCAATCTGTTTCCCGAGCGTTTTCATTGCAGCGGCGTGGCGTTGCGGGGCGGGGCGACTGTGGGCGGCCAGGTGCTGCACGCGCGAGTGCTGGATTACATGCGGGACATTGGTTTGCAACACGCGGCCACCGTCATGGTTTTTCAGCCGGAACAACATCATGCGTGGATGAGCCTGAGTTACGCCGGTTTCCTGGGGACGGTTACCGCCATGAACGAGCGCGGACTGGCCATCGGTGAAATGGGCGGACGCGGCGAAGGGTTGTGGGACGGTTTGCCGATGAGCTTTTTGCTGCGGGACGTGATGGAGCGGGCGGCGACGGTGGAAGAAGCGCTGGCCATTATCGAAAGCACGCCGCGCACTTGTGAATACTATTACGTGGTGAGCGATAAAACCGGCGCGATGCGTGGGCTGCATTGTCTGCCGGATAAAATGGAGGTGTTGCAACCGGGACAACAACATCCGTTGCTGCCCGAAGTGCCGGAGGATGCGGTGTTCATGTCGGCGGGAGTCCGCGCCGAAACGCTGAGCCGCCGGTTGCGCGAGAACTACGGGAAGATTGATGCGACGCGCCTCATGGAAATCATCAAACGCCCGGTCGCCATGGAATCGAATCTGCACAATGCCATCTTTGCACCGGAGACGTTGGAAATGTGGTTTGCCGATGCCGGGCGCACCACTCCGGCGTGCGATGAACCTTATACGCGTGTGAAACTGGATGAGCTGCTGAAGTTTTACGAAACCGCGATGACGGCCAACAACGGCGAGGCGGTTCAGCGGGTGGGATCGAACTGAGAACGCCGGCGGATTTGATGTTGCTCCATCCGGTTCCGATTGCTCAACACTCCGAGGCTATGGCGATCTGATTAAAGTTGTAGTCGTCGAAGCCAAACGGCATCAGATAGCGCGCAATTCACCCGCCGCAGGCATTAAACTGCGACGGGTGATTAACAGTCTGCACTCTCGGATCAGCGATTGAGTTTGGCGGCAATCGTCGCCACGTGCTGCCCTTGGAAACACGCCATCGCGAGTTCCTTTGCGCTGGGTTGTCGTGAGCCGTCCGAACCCGCGATGGTGGCCGCGCCCCACGGTGAACCGCCGCGCATTTCGCTGATGTCGGTCAGTTCCGGACACGAATAAGGCAAGCCGACGTAAATCATGCCGTGGTGCATCAGCGTGTTCACGAAACTCATAATCGTGCTTTCGTTGCCGCCGCCGGTGCCGGTGCTGGCGAAAACGCTGCTCACTTTGCCCACGAGTCCGCCTTTGACCCACAGGCTGCCAGTGTGATCGAGAAAATCACGCATCTGCGCGGCCATGTTGCCGAAGCGCGTGGGAGTGCCAAAGATGATGGCGTCGTAATCGCCCAGTTCCTTGGGATCGGCAATCGGCGCGGCTTGATCGAGTTTTACCCCGATGGCTTTGGCGCGCTCGACCGGGATGGTTTCCGGCACGCGCTTCAAGGTGACTTCGACGCCAGCGACGCCGCGGGCGCCTTCGGCGATGGCGTTGGCCATGGTTTCAATGTGTCCGTAGGTCGAGTAATAGAGGACCAGTAGTTTTGTCATAATCTATTTTTCGTTGGCAACATTCAGTTCAGATCAAACAACAGCGCTTCGGTCGGCTGCACGGCGGTAAAGGTCAGTCGTCCCGGCTGCTCCGTGCTCGCGCCGTCACCCGTTTCGAGCGCGACGCCATTGGCGGTCAGCGCTCCCGTTGCGACGTGCAACCACGCGCCGCGTCCGGGTTGCAGAGTGTGCGTGACGGTCTGCCCGGGTTTCAATCGGATTCGATAAATGTCCGCGTCCTGATGGATCGTGGCGGAGCCTTCGCGTCCATCGGGTGAAATGACCAGCACCTTGGCGGCGTCCGCGTGCTTGGCTTGCGGATGCCATTCAGTGTAACTGGGCGTTAAACCACGCGTGCGCGGTTGAATCCAGATCTGCAGGAAATGCAGCGGGTCGCGCGCCGACGGATTGAATTCACTGTGCGCGACGCCTTGGCCCGCGCTCATGAGTTGAATCTGGCCCGGCTTGAGCTGATGGCCGTTGCCCAGGCTGTCCTGATGTTCCAAAGCGCCTTCCAGCACGTAACTGAAAATTTCCATGTCGCGGTGCGGATGCGTGCCAAAGCCGCGTCCGGGCGCAACCCGATCGTCATTGATGACGCGCAGGGAGCGAAAACCCATGTGTGCCGGATCGTGGTAATCGGCAAAGGAAAAGGTATGATGGGATTTGAGCCAGCCGTGATCGGCAAAGCCGCGTTCGTTGGCTGGCCGGAGATTTAGTTCAGACGTTATCATTTTCACACTCGCAGTATTCACGCAATTCAATGCACCGGCCAATGCTCAGTGGTTTGCCTGAGACTGACTTTTGCGTATGCTGCCCCGGCATGGAACTTCGACAATTGCGTTACTTTGTGGCCGTGGCGGAGACGGGGAACATCAGTCGCGCGGCCCGGAAAATTTTTCTGACGCAATCCGCTTTGAGCCGTCAGATTAAGGCGCTGGAAGAGGAAATCGGAGCGTGCCTGCTGGAACGTCACGCCCATTCGATCCGACTGACGCCGACGGGGGAAGCGTTGCTGATCGAGGCGCGCGAATTGTTGGAGCGTGTCGAGCAAATGACAGAGCGGGTGCGTCTCATCGGTCACGGGGCGCGATTGCGGGTCGGCTATGCGCCGTCGCTGGCCGCCGGGATTTTGCCGGTGGCTGTGGAAAATTTCATGCAGGTTTACCCGAATGCGCGGGTGGAATTGTTCGATTTGGCGACCAACGAAATGCTAACCGAGTTGAGTCATAACCGGCTCGACGTGGTGGTCAACGTGGCGCCGGTCAATGAGACGCGCGAGTTGCGGTGGGTGCCGCTGGTTCGCTCGGAGTGGCGCCTGGTCCTCAAGCAAAACCATGCGCTCGCCCGACAAAAGCAAATCGCGCCCGCCGACGCGGCCAAGCAACCGTTGTTGATGTTCTGTAAGCGGGATTATCCGGAGTATTGGGAGCTGGTGATCGGCTGGTTCCGCGCGCGGCGGCTGCGACCTCAGATCGCCAGCGAATATGATGGAGTGGACAGTTTGATGGCGGCGGTGGAAGCGGGACTGGGAGTGGCGGTGGTGACTAGGCGAACCGCGGATCGGCTGGCCAAACGAGTTTTGTTAAAACCTCTGGCCGCGCCGCCCGCGCCGTTGTGCATTGCGGCGGGGTATCGGGTGAATCGAGCCGGGGACAAGCCGATCGCCGTTTTTGTTGAAGAACTACGCAAAGCTGCGGCGCACGCGGAGTGAACGGGTCAGCAGCGTCGCAGTCGGCGACTCGACAACAAGCGACTGGATTGCTCCATTTTCAGAAGTCGTGACGATTTGATCGGGAGGCCGTGGCAATAAAAAAGCTGCTCACGGAAAGAGCAGCCTGGTGTGAAAATTAAGGTGGTTTGAATGGATTACTTCTTCTCCGCCAGTTCCCATTCAAATTTGATTTTCAGATCGTTCCCCACTTTGATCGTGGTTACCACCAGATTAATCGTCGGCGGCTGGATATCGTAGTCGGACAATTTAATGGGCGTGCTGCCGATGACCTTTAGCTTTCCGTCCTTCTTTTCGATGGTGACGGGGAAGGTGTTGGTGACGGTTTTGCCGGCAATCGCCAGCGTGCCGGTGGCTTCAAATTCCACGGGTCCGGTGGCTCCGGGTTGGGATTTTGGCTTCAAGCTGATCAGGCGATATTCGAAGCGCGGGTGTTTGTCGGCCTTCACCGCTTTCTGCATGTTTTTGTCCTGCGCGGAATTGCCGCTCTGGAAGGTGCGGGCCGGAAGATTGGCCACCACTTTGGGAGTGGCCGCCGCTGCGTCGGTCAGGGCCGATTCAGGAAAGCCGGGGGCCGCTTCAATGTAACCGCTGATGATTTTCGACGTCATGGTCCAATCGTGGATCGAGGAGGTGCCGTCAATCGCACAAGAACTGCCGCCGGACACCGCTTCGTAGCGGACCAGGTCTTGCGCAGTGGCCCACATGAGCGTGGCGGCAAACAAGCAGGCCGAGACGCCCATGAGTCTGGTTTTGGGGAAAGCGAGGTTCACCGTTCGTTTCGTTTTCATATTATTGCTATTTCAAATTTAATACAAAGTTGGACGCAGAAAATTTCCAATCATTCAAAGTCCCATCATGCTGACGTGATGCGGCGTGATCATGGCGCGCCGACTGTTCAACCCCCATTCAGTCATTCAAATTACACGGGGCCAAACCCAACGCCCAGCGGATTCCACCCAATATGTGCTGTTGATAGGCTTCCGCAACTTCGGGAGCGTTCTTGATTCCGCCGGACTGAGCCGGGCTGTTGGGTTCCCAAACGTCTTCACGATGACCGAACGAGGTGTAGAATACGCGGCCTTGACCATACATTTTCGCCCAAGCCACCGGATAGTGCCCGGGAGTTTTGTCATTGGGATGTTTATCCAGCGACAACAAGTCATGCACTTTGGTGCGGTCGTAATTTTTGAACTGATAAATTTCATCGAACACCGTCCAGGTGGCCGGCAGGTGCTGGCACACGGCGCAGTCCGGATTCAGGTTGATGGCATCCACCGAGACTTGCGGACCGTGCGTCTTAAATTCCCCACCCACCATCTCGGTGAATACGGGGAAGCCGTGGAACGTGTCGGAAGCGGCGTGCATGCCGACGAACGCTTTGCCGGAGCGAATCCAATTCAGAAAGCCCGCGAGATCGGGAATCGGCAGGTCGCCGGTGGTATTGGCAAAAATCACCGCATCGTAACGCTTCAAGGCGGTCACGCTCAGTTTCTCCGCCAGAACGGTCTTGATGGCGGCCTCGTATTTGGCCTTGTCCAGCTTGCCATCGGCGCCTTTGAGTTCGGGAGCGCTGGGAGAGACGCGCGCATAGTCCACGGTAAAATCCCCGCTGCGAGCGCCGAGTTGGGCGATGATTTTTTCCGCCGTTTCAATCGAGCTGTGCCGGAAACCAGTCGTGGTCGTCACCACCAGCACGTGCTTCGGCGACTTGCTTTGAGCGCAGCAGGAGGAAGTGCGGCAGCCGGAAACGACGAGACCGAGCAGCAGCGTCCCCAGCATGATAAAAGACATTGGCCTTGAAGAGAGCGAGCGTGAAGTTTTCATTTAATTTATGGATAGTTTGCGTTGGTTCACCACTCATTGGCGAGGAAAAATCCCAGGAAAATTGTCGGCAACAGACGAGACTGGTCTGGTTATGGTGGTCGTCTCGGGCTAGCTGCGAGCCGCGATCAAGATGCGATCGAGGCCGGAATAATCCTTGTGAATCGTGAGGAGCGTCCAGTTTTGGTCGCTAAAGATTTTGCGTAGCGCCGCCGTCTGGCCGGCACCAAATTCGAGCATGATTTTACCACCGGGGTTTAGGTGCGCTGCGGCGTTCGCTGCCAGGTAGCGGTAAAAATCCAATCCGTCCGCACCCCCGTCCAAAGCCCGGCGGGGATCATATTCGCGGACTTCCACCTGCAGCGTTCCAATTTCCATAGTGGGAACGTAGGGCGGGTTGCTGATGATGAGGTCGAATGATTCGCTGGCTTTTAACGCGTCGAATTTGTCGCCCCAACGAAATTCAATGGTATTGTCGGCTTGATTGGTCGCGGCATTTTGCCGGGCAATTTTCAAGGCGTCATCTGAAATATCAGAGGCAACGATTTTGGCGGTTGGACATTTTGCGGCGAGCGCGATGGCCAGGCAACCGCTCCCCGTGCCGAGGTCCAAGGCGCTGGCGGGCGCGGAGTTTAGGTTGCGAAGAAACAGCCATCCCGCCTCGGCCAGCAATTCGGTTTCCGGGCGGGGCACCAGCACATTTCGGTTTACGGCGATTTCGAGGCCGCAAAACGAGGCTGAACCAATCAGATGTTGCAGTGGCTCGCGTTGACCGCGCCGTTGAACGAGCGCGCGCAGCGAATTCAGTTCGGCCTCGGCCAATTTCCGTTCGAACTGCAAATAGAGCTGCATGCGCGGCAATTGCAGGACGTGAGCCAGGAGGAGCTCGGTTTGGAGGCGTGGTGAATCTACTCCCTTTTTGGTGAGGAAATCGGTGCTTCTCGTGATGACCTCAAGGACCGTCACACGTTCAATGCCGGAAATAATCCGGTTCGTTGCCGGCTTTCCATTTGATGTTGCAGCCGAGACTCGGCTTTTGGGTTGCCGAGACGGATTTTCCAGTCAGGACCGCATCAAGCGCCGCGCGTAAATCATGGCCCGTCACAGGAATTCCATTGCCGGGCCGGCTGTCATCCAACTGCCCGCGATAGACCAGTCGCCGTTGGGCGTCGAACAAAAAGAAATCCGGCGTGCAGGCAGCCCGATACTTGTGCGCCATGCTTTGAGTCGCATCGAAGAGATAGGGAAAAGGGTAACCCGCGGCGCGCACTTCCTCGGCCATTGCTGCGGGACTGTCTTCGGGATAGGCGTCCGCATCGTTGGCGTTGATGGCCACGATCGCGACATTTTTGGCGGCGTAATCGCGACCGAGTTGCGCCAGTTCTGAGCGCACATGGCGCACGAAAGGGCAATGGTTGCAGATGAACATCACCAACAGCGCGGAGGCGCCGCTGAAGTCCCGCAAGGAAACAGTTTTATGCGCGGAATCCGGAAGTTCAAAATCCGGCGCTAATGTGCCCAGTGGCAACATGGTGGAAGGAGTTCTTGCCATGAGCAAATTGTGTGAAAGCCCGTTGGCAAAGTCGAGCCAACCATTCAAGCGTTGGAATACTTTCCGAGGTGTAGCGCTTGGGCCGATCGTGGGAATCTTCCACCTTGAGACTGGAGCGGTTGATTCAAACAGGCTCATCATTGCTCTTGAGCCAGCTCCTAAATTTTCGTTTGCGCGACAAGAATTTGAGTTCCCCAAAATGGTGAATGGTTGTCGGCAAGTTCTTCGAGCGGTCGGTCTTAAATCCTTGAGAAGACGAAAAAACGCTCTGATTTTATTGCAAAAACCGCGCTGTGAATAACTCCGGAATAAGTCATAATATATTGTCCTCGCAACGCGCCAGCTGATTTCATAAAAATCTTTCTCGCGAACCAGAAATTTTCTGTAACATGGCCCGCAGTAACGGAGTTGTACCGCGGGCCAATTTATTGATGGTTGTAAGTTGTTGTTTATCAATTAGATGTCCGGTAACTTTCGGTGCGGGAAAGACTGGTTTCAAAGTTCGCCGGAGCTTTTTACCGACGAAGGATTTTAAGTGTGTTAAAAATGGCGCAGCCAACGGCTTGCAGCAATGGAATTTGAAGCAAAGTGAATAAATTTCAGAATTTCAACATAAACGACGGAAAAAACTCGCAACTTTCAGCCGACAAAGTCTGGGCCTCCGCACAGCAACAACTACGGTCCATGACCAGCCCCGAGATGTTCAAGTTGTGGTTTGCCCCGCTGCGCGCGCGCGCATTGGATGGTGATTGCATGGTGCTTGAAGTCGCCAATGATTTTTGCGGGATGTGGCTTAAGGATAACCATCAAAAACTCCTGCAACAAGTGTTGAGCCTGGCTGCCGCGCAAGAGCTGCGCGTGCGGTTTGAAACCGCAAAGGACGTGTCGCTGCCAACGGTGGTAAAACCGGCAACGTCTGACAAACCAGGGGTGACGAATCTGCGGATGACCAGGAATGGCAGCGTCAGGAATGCCCCAGCCGACGAGTCGGTTTTCAATCCGAAGAACACCTTTGAAACCTTTGTGGTTGGGGACAACAACAATTTTGCCTGCGCTGCGGCGAAGGCGGTGGCCGAGGCGCCGGGTAAAGCCTACAATCCGCTGTTTCTTTATGGCGGCGTCGGTTTGGGGAAGACGCACTTGTTGCACGCCATTGGTCACCATGTGGTGAAATCCAAGAAGAACGCCAGAGTCGGTTACGTTTCCTGCGAAAAATTCACCAACGAGTACATTGACGCGATCCAGAACAATTCGGTGATGAAATTCCGGAAGCAGTACCGGCAACTGGACGTGTTGTTGATTGACGACATCCAGTTTCTTGCCGGCAAGGAGCGTATCCAGGAGGAATTTTTCCACACGTTCAATGCGTTGCACGAGGCGCACCGGCAGATCGTGATGAGTTGCGACCGTCCCGCCGCCGAGATCAAAGATTTGGAGAAACGCCTGGCGTCGCGATTCGAATGGGGGCTGGTCACCGATTTGCTCCCGCCCGATGTGGAGATTCGGCAGGCGATTTTGAAAAAGAAAGCGAGCCTGATGCCGGTAGAGTTGTCGGATGAGATCATCACTTTTCTGGCGCAACGCATTCGCAGCAACATTCGGCGGTTGGAGGGCGCGTTGATTCGTGTCGCTTCCTACAGCTCCCTGGTGGGGAAGAAGTTGAGCCTTGACGTTATCGAAGGGCTGTTGCGAGACATGCTCAACGAAGAAGGGCAGCACGCGGTGACCATGGAACTGATCCAGAAGCGCGTCGCGGAACATTACGACATCCGCCTGGCGGACATGACGAGCAAGCGTCGCCCGGAAAATATCGCTTTTCCGCGGCAGGTAGCCATGTATCTCTCTCGGCAACTTACGGAGCAGTCGTTGAGCAGCATTGGCGAAGCTTTTGGGGGACGAGATCACGGCACCGTGCTGCATGCCTGCCGACTGGTCGAAGGGCGCATGACCATAGACGAAAACGTCCGCCAAGCCGTGAGTTATTTGCAAAAACTTCTGATGCGTTGAACGGCGTTCGGGTAACGCGAACGCACGGTCAGCCTTGAATTGTTAAGTTGGAAAGTAAAAACTTCGGTGTGCCAGCGATTGAGGTCAGCGGCCTGACCAAGACTTTCCGCATCTACAAAAAGCGTCCCGGCTTTCAGGGGGCGTTGCGCGGGCTGTTCCGCCGCGAATACGAGACGGTGGCCGCCGTCAGCAACGTCAGCTTTCAGATTGCGCCCGGGGAACTCGTTGGTTTCCTTGGTCCCAACGGCGCCGGCAAAACCACTACGCTCAAAATGCTCGCCGGGCTGTTGTATCCAACGGACGGACGGGCGCGCGTCCTGGGACACGTTCCCTGGGAACGCGCCGATGCGTACCGCCGGCAGTTCGCACTGGTCATGGGGCAGAAGAATCAGTTGTGGTGGGATTTGCCCGCGCGCGAATCGTTGGAGTTGAACGCGCGGATTTACGGCATTCCCCGGGAACGCTTCGAGCGGACTGTGGCCGAACTGACCGAACTGCTTAACGTCCGCGACAAACTGAGCATCAGTGTGCGAGAACTTTCCCTGGGCGAGCGGATGAAGCTGGAATTGATCGCCTCGCTGTTGCATGGACCGAAAGTTCTGTTCCTGGACGAGCCGACGATCGGCCTCGATGTTGTTTCCCAGCAGACTGTGCGTGAATTTCTACGTCACCATAACGCCACGCAAAAAACTACCATCCTGCTTACGAGCCATTATATGGAGGACATTGAAGCGCTTTGCCAGCGCGTGATCATCATAGATCACGGCCGGATTTCCTTTGATGGCCAGCTCAGCGAGGTCGTGGATCGTTTCGCTGATTTCAAACTTATTACCATCGAATACGACCGCACCAACGGGCGAGATCAGGAAGCCTTGTCGCGTTATGGCGAGGTGATCGAGCAAACCGCGAGACGCATCAAGCTCAAGGTCAAACGCGATCGCGTCATTCCAGTCTGCAAAGAGTTGTTGGACCAATTCCCGGTGCGGGACATTGATATCGAGGAAGTTCCCATCGAAGAAGTGATCCGGCACATTTTCGCGCGTTGAATCAGTGGTGATAGGACCGCCAGCATGCGCTCTTGCAAATTCGGATTGGGTGCGCGCGGATTATGGCAAATAATCAGCGGAATGAAACATTTGACCGAATACCTTTGGTTCGAGACGCCACACCGGCGCGACTACCTGAATATCACGCCCACGATTGAAAAACTCGTTCGCCAGAGCGGAGTGCGGGAAGGGCTTTGTTTGGTGAACGCCATGCACATAACCGCCAGCGTTTATATCAACGACGCCGAGGAGGGATTATTGCGCGACTACGATGTCTGGTTGGAGAAGCTGGCCCCGCATGAGCCGCCGACTCAATACCAGCACAATCGGACCGGCGAAGATAATGCCGACGCGCATTTGAAGCGCCAGATCATGGGGCGCGAAGTGGTCGTTGCCATTACGCAGGGCGGATTGGATCTTGGGCCGTGGGAGCAGATTTATTATGGTGAATTTGACGGCCGCCGCCGCAAACGGGTGTTGGTAAAAATCATCGGTGAATAGTGCGTCCTCATTGTGGTTCAGGGACGCGACGGAACGCGCTTGGGGCGGAACTTTGGGAATTCAATCTTCCAGGAATTCAGGGCAGGGGGCATGTCTCTTCCAGGGAAACGAGTTTGACTCACTTCTTGATGAAACTTAAATTGGTTTCGCATGGTGGCCGTTGAGTCTAAAATCCCCGCTACCGACGCCATTGCGGGACAGCGGGGTAAACTACCTACCGCTTGGAGGCAGTTCGTGGAGCCGGTCGAGCCTTTTCTTGACGCGGTTTCTCAATGTTTGTTGAGGCAGGTAAAAGCTTTTGACCCGGCATTGGCCGACTATGCCGAATACACCCTCAGCGGCAACGGCAAGCGATTGCGGCCCGCTTTGGTGGCGCTGGCAGCCAAGACGCTCGGCAATCCCAATGAAGATCACGTCACCGTCGCCGCGATCATTGAAATGGTGCATCTGGCCACTCTGGTTCACGACGACGTCATGGACGAGGCGGAATTGCGGCGCGGTAAATTAACGGTGGCCGCCAATTGGGGAAATGAAATCGCGGTGCTGTTTGGTGATTGTCTGTTTGCCCACGCCCTCACCCTGGCCGCGAGTTTTCCGACGCCGGAAGTTTGTCGTGCAGTCGCTTCCGCAACGAATACGGTTTGCTCGGGTGAGATTTTGCAAACCCGGCATCGGCGCAATTTTGCGCGCTCGCAAAAGGAGTACTTCCGCGTTTTGGAAATGAAAACGGCGGAGTTGTTTGGGTTGTCGTGCGGTCTGGCGGCGTTCCTGGCCAACGCCACTCCGGCGCAACGCGCGGCGCTGCACAGTTTCGGCATGGCTTTCGGCACCGCGTATCAAATCTACGATGATTGCGTGGATTTGTTCGGTTCAGAAACGGAGGCGGGTAAATCGCTGGGCACGGACCTGGCTAAAGGCAAATTGACGTATCCCGTGTTGTTGGCGTGGGAACGCGCCGGACACGAGGACCGGGTCAGGTTGGAGACGCTCGTGGAATCGTGGCAACCGGCGGCTTTTGACTGGATTCAGCAGATCCTGCGGCGCCACGCCACTTTGAAGCCGACGGTGGATTTAATTGAACGCTATCTCGTTCAAGCCCGTCAAAGCCTCAGTCTGCTGCCAGAGTCCGAGGGGCATGCTGGCCTCTTGGTCGCCACCGAATATCTGGCGCAGCAGGCGGCTTTGTTGTCAGAATGATTGCGATACCTTTAACCATGACCGAACCAGCATCGGATCAGACGGCGAGTGCGATGGAACCGGTCAAGCCGTCCGGTCCGGTGGTGTCCTCAGCGCGCGCGGAAGAAACCCAACTCATCGGTCGGGCGCAAAAGGGGGATCTGGTGGCTTACGATGAATTGGTGCGCCGCTATCAGGAACGGATTTACGCCACCCTTTACCACATGACGTCCAATCACGAGGACGCCAACGACCTGACCCAGGAGGCGTTCATCAAAGCCTATCAGGCTTTGCAGAGTTTCAAGGGAGGTTCGAGTTTCTACACCTGGGTTTATCGGATTGCCGTCAACAAGACGATCAATTTCCTCAAGCAACGGAAGAACCGGTACGCCATGAGTTTGAATGATCTGGATTTTGACGTGGAAAAGGATCCGGATTTGGTGGCATTGGTTTCGGATAAAACCCCCCGCCGCGACATCGTTCTGGGGGAGTTGCACAAAAAATTGAACGAGGCCATGCAGAAACTGTCTGAACAACATCGGCTCGTTGTGACCTTGCACGACGTGCAAGGGCTGGCACACGAGGAGATTGCGGAGATCATGCAATGCAACGTGGGGACGGTCAGATCGCGCCTGTTTTATGCGCGACAGCAGTTGCAGGGGTATCTCGCGGATTATTTGAAGTAGTTGAGGAGATCAAACCAGTATCAAGTCAGGTCGTATGAGTGAGTCGCAAGGACCAGAAGATTTTGCCAAATTGCAACAGTTACTCAAGCTCAAGCATTACGAACAACCGCACCCGCGTTATTTCAACGAGCTTCCGGGTCAGATAACCGCCCGGTTGCGCGCGAGCGAAACGGTCTCCGGCCAGCGGCTCAAGGCCGAGGTTATGCGCGCTTCATGGTTGCAACGACTCTGGCGCGTGATTGAAGGGCGTCCCGCCCTGTCTGGCGTCGTGACTGCCGGAGCCTGCGGTCTGTTGCTGTTGGGTGGCTTTTTCATGGTGGGAACGGAACCGCAGCCCGATTTGACCTTGGGGGCGGTTGGCACCACCGGATTGGTTCAGTCTCCGGCAGCCGCGCCGATGCTGGCGACCTCCGCCTCCGCTGTTACGCCGATCTTTGCGGCCAGCAGTAATTCATCCGCGATTTCTCCAGCCACCGGTTCTTTATTCAGCATTCCATTGGGACCGAACTTGCAGCCGCAACCAGTCAGCTTTCGTTAACTTCTGAGTCGGGCTGGAGCGGACGCCCCACCCGCCGCGAGGCCCCAGGCGGTTTCAGTCTTCCTTCCGAAAGGCGAGGGGAATGTCTCCGGACATGATCAGGTGATTGCCTTCAAATTTTGCCGTGTGCCGTTCCCCGCTCAAATTGAAATCGTAATCGGCGCCCTCCGCTGACCAGGTGCCGCGGAGATCGGTTGTTTGCTGAGGCATTCCCGGTTGCGCCAGCCCTTGCGGAAAATTTTTCACCACCAGCATTTTATCGGGAGCGGCCACGATCGTGCATTGCTCGAAGCGTTCCTTCAAAAACTCGCGCAGACGGGCGATTTCGGCTCCGGCGAGATTGGGTTTGAGGCGGCGGAACGCGAGCATGGTTCCGGAGGCGTTAAACACCCAGCGGCCCAATAACTTTTCACGATCATATTTGTTGGACTTGCCAGTCACCAAATACTCCTGCAAATCAGCCAGATCAGGTTGCAAGGTATCCCAGATTTGGTGCAACAATTCCGGGTTGGAAAAAATGGCTTGGGCGGAAGACTGTTCCATCACGGAATTGATGGGACTGGATTGCAAACGCATGTCCGCAAAGCCCTGATCTTTGCCCAACGTTTGAAACTCAGGACGCTCACCCAAACTCAGGAAACCTGGATAGCGCAGGAAACGCGCTTCCAGCAGGGGATTTTGAAACATCAATCCGGCAAGATCAGCGGTGTCGTAGTACGGCGCTTTCATCGGATCAATGGACTTGCCCACGCGGTCCATGCCCGTGCTCTGCAAATCATGCGCGAACACATTCAACAGGCGCAGGCCCTTGGGATCGTTTTCCGAGGCAGTCAGTTGCACCGTCCAGTAGCCAAAAACGTAAATGACAAACGACAGCAGCACCAGATAAGCCACCCCATTCAACACGCCCACACAGGCTCCGAGCCGTTTGTTGAGTCGCTCCCACAGCGCCAATCGCAGATCGCCCGCTTTGTATTTGTAATAAACGTCAACTTTTTGATGCACAAAAAATGCCCCCGTTTTGACCAAGGCGGAAATGAGAATGAACCCAAACAGTGGTGGCAAAGCCCACAGCCAGATGGGGCTTTTCACGCCCAGCAAACCGAGGAGCGGCACAAAAATTTTGCCGGCCAAGGGCGCGAGCAGGAAGGCGAGGATGATGCCAAGGAAGGAAATTCCAGTGCGGATCACTCCCTGATTATACCCGACCAGTGCGACCACCGCCAAAACGATGAGAGCCAACAACCAAATTGTCATGACGGCAAATTAGAAATCATCAGTGGGAAAAGCACGCAGAAAATTTCCGCGCCGTGGTTTGGTGTGTTCCGGCTGGAACTTCATTTGTTCGTGTAACGGCTTGTCGTTTGGCAGAAGGGTTCGAGGTGTGGTTCCGTCGGGCCGTTCTGGTCAACGGTCGCGCTTGTACCACGCCAATAACAATTTCTGGTCATTGATTGGCAAGAGATGGTTTTCCTAACAACGCCGGTTCGGGAACGCTGATGGGCAGATGAAAATCGCGCACTGCCAGACCCTCGATGCCAATGAGGCCGTTGCTCGCATTGCCTACCAGTTGAGTGAGGTGATCGCCATTTATCCCATTACGCCCGCTTCACCCATGGGCGAGTGGGCGGATCAATGGGCGGCGCATCATCGGCCTAATCTTTGGGGCGCGGTGCCGTCCGTGATCGAGATGCAAAGCGAGGCCGGCGCCGCGGGCGTGGTGCATGGCGCGCTCCAAACCGGCGCGCTGGCCACGACCTTCACCGCCTCGCAAGGACTGTTGTTGATGCTCCCCAATATGTACAAAATCGCCGGGGAACTGACCCCGACGGTTTTTCACATCGCGGCGCGTTCGATTGCGGCTCAAGCCCTGTCCATCTTTGGCGACCACCAGGATGTCATGGCGGCGCGCCAAACCGGTTGGGCGATGCTTTGCTCCAACTCCGTTCAGGAAGCGCAAGACCTGGCGTTGATTGCCCACGTCGCGACGCTGGCCGCGCGGATTCCGTTCGTGCATTTCTTCGACGGCTTTCGCACTTCACATGAAGTCGGCAAGATCGAAATGATTTCCGAGGTGTTGATCCGGGCCATGATCAATGAAGATCAAATCACGGACCATCGGGAGCGTGGATTGACTCCGGATCGTCCAGTGCTGCGCGGCACGGCTCAAAACCCCGATGTCTATTTTCAAGCGCGGGAAACGGTGAATCCGTTCTATGCGCGCTGCGCTGAGATTGTGGAAGCCACCATGGCCAAGTTCGGTGAACTGACCGGACGCCACTATCAACTCTACGAGTATCACGGCGCGCCCGATGCGGAACAGGTGGTGGTCTTGATGGGATCGGGCGCCGAGGCGGTGCATGAAACGGTGGATCACTTGAACGCCGCCGGCGGCCGGTACGGCGTGTTGAAAGTGCGGTTGTACCGACCGTGGGATGCGGAACGCTTCGTCGCCGCCCTGCCCGCAGCGGTGAAACGGCTGGCAGTTTTGGATCGCACCAAGGAGCCGGGTGCCGGTGGGGAGCCGCTTTATTTGGATGTGTTGCAAGCTCTGGCGGAAGTGGGACAGAAGACCGTGGCAACCGGCAAAGCGAAATTTGTCCAACCGCCTCACGTGGTCGGCGGGCGTTACGGTTTATCTTCCAAGGAATTCACCCCGGCCATGGTGAAAGCGGTGTTCGATAATCTCGCCGCGTCCGAACCCAAGAATCATTTCACCGTGGGAATTCACGACGATGTGAGCCACACGAGCCTGCCAGTGGAGGCAGACTTTTCGATTGAGTCGCCCGAGGTGACGCGCGCCTTGTTTTACGGATTGGGATCGGACGGCACCGTGGGCGCGAACAAGGAATCCATCAAAATCATCGGCGAAAACACGGATTATTTTGCGCAGGGTTATTTCGTTTATGATTCCAAGAAAGCGGGCGCAACCACCGTTTCGCACTTGCGCTTTGGGCCGAAACCCATCCGCTCGACCTACTTGATTACGCAGGCGAATTTCGTCGCATGCCATCAACCGCTGTTCTTGCAACGGATGAACGTTGCCGAATGTCTCGTTCCCGGCGGCACGCTGTTGCTCAATTCACCGCATCCGCCGGAAGCCGTCTGGCAGCATCTGCCTCCCGAAACGCAGCGGGATTTGATCGCCAAGCGAGCGAAGGTTTACACGATCAACGCGCTCGGCGTCGCTCGCGCCGCCGGCATGGGTTTGCGGATCAACACCGTAATGCAAACCTGTTTCTTTTCGGTGTCGGGCGTGTTGTCGGGCGATGCCGCCATCAACGCCATCAAAAATTCCATCAAGAAAACGTACGGTAAAAAGGGCGAGGAAGTGGTGCGGATGAACCTTGCCGCCGTGGACACGACCCTGGCGAATTTGTTCGAGGTGAAAGTGCCTGCCGCGGTCGAAAGTGTGGCGGCCATCCGTCCGCCGGTGCCACAGCATGCGCCGGATTTTGTGCGCCGCGTGCTCGGTCCGGTGATTGGCGGGAAGGGCGATCGCCTGCCGGTCAGCGCGCTGCCCAGCGATGGCACGTATCCCACCGCCACCGCCAAATGGGAAAAGCGGAATCTCGCCGTGGAAGTGCCGGTGTGGGAGCCGGACATTTGCATCCAATGCGGTAAGTGCGTCTTTGTTTGTCCACACGCGGCGATTCGCAGCAAGGTGTACGATGACGCCGCCGCGGATCCGGTGACGTTTCAATCCGTGCCCGCCCGGCTGCCGGAGTGGAAGAACAAGCGTTACACCCTGCAAGTGGCGGTGGAGGATTGCACCGGCTGCGGTGTGTGCGTGGATGTTTGTCCGGCGCGCAACAAATCCGAGGCCCGGCTGAAAGCCATCAACATGCGCCCGCAGGCTCCGGTGCGGGAGGTAGGCGTCCAGAACTGGGACTACTTCCTGACCATTTCTGAACTGGATCGGCGCTCGGTTTCCACGCAAAACGTGCGCGGCATGCAGGCGTTGGAGCCGTTGTTTGAATTCTCCGGAGCGTGTGCCGGTTGCGGAGAAACCCCGTATATCAAGTTGCTGACCCAGTTGTTTGGCGACCGCATGATTGTGGCCAACGCCACTGGTTGTTCCTCGATTTACGGCGGCAATTTGCCCACGACTCCCTGGACCAAAAATCATGAGGGACGCGGGCCCGCCTGGAGTAATTCGCTGTTCGAGGACAACGCCGAATTTGGCTTGGGTTTCCGCGTGAGCCTTGACCAGCAACGTCAATTCGCCGGTGAGTTGCTGCAAAAATTGGCGGGCGCGCTGGATGCGGAGTTGGTGAACGGCCTTTTGACCGCCGATCAAAAGGATGAGGCGGGAATTTACGAGCAACGGGAACGGGTGGCCGCACTTAAGCAAAAGCTGGCCGCAATGGATGCTCCCGAAGCCCGCCGGCTGCTCACTCTGGCCGATATGTTGGTGCGCAAAAGCGTGTGGATCATCGGCGGGGACGGCTGGGGGTACGACATTGGTTATGGCGGATTGGATCACGTTCTGGCCAGCGGCCGCAACGTGAAGGTGCTGCTGTTGGACACGGAAGTTTATTCCAACACCGGCGGGCAGGCCTCGAAATCCACGCCGCTCGGCGCCGTGGCGAAATTTGCCGTGGGCGGCAAACCCGCCGCCAAGAAAGACCTCGGCCTGATTGCCATGACGTATGGGAACATCTACGTGGCCAGTGTGGCGATGGGCGCGAAGGATGAACACACGCTGAAAACTTTTCTCGAAGCGGAAGCGTATGACGGGCCGGCGCTGATCATTGCCTACTCGCAGTGTATTGCGCACGGCATCAATATGGCCACCGGCATGCAAAATCAGAAGGCGGCGGTTAATTCGGGCCATTGGTTGTTGTATCGCTACCATCCGGATCGCGCGGCGCGCGGCGAGAACCCGTTGCAATTGGACTCGACCAACCCGCGCCTCAAGCTGGCCGAGTACCGCGCCATGGAAAATCGCTACAAAATGCTCAGCCAGAGCCATCCGGACGCCGCGCAAACCATGCTGGCCCAGGCGCAGGAGGCAGTGAATCTGCGTTGGAAATTATACCAACACTTGGCGGCTCGGGACTTGAAACCTGTCGAGACTCCGACACCGCCGCCAACGGCGATCCCGCCGGACCCCCAATGAATCTGATGTAACCGCAGTCATGAGCATGAAAACGTAAAGTTAACCGCGCGAAATCCAAGGGAGGCAATTATGAATCTTGAAACCACCTATCTCGGTCTGCAACTCCGCTCGCCACTCGTTCCCTCGGCGGCCCAACCGCTCACGGAAAGTCTGGATCAAATCAAGCGTCTGGAGGATGCCGGTGCGGCGGCGATTGTGTTGCATTCGTTATTTGAAGAGCAGCTCTCGCTCGAACGCCATGACCTGTTCGAGTGCCTGGAGCAGGGGACGGAAAGTTACGCCGAAGCGTTGAGTTATTTTCCCGTGCCGGCAGAATTTCATGTCGGCCCGGAACTGTATTTGAAAAAAATCGCCCGCGCGAAAGCCGCCGTGCGCGTGCCGGTCATCGGCAGTTTGAACGGGGCCACTCGCGGCAACTGGATGGATTACGCGCGGCGCATCGAGCAGGCGGGCGCGGATGCGCTGGAACTGAACATTTACTGGATCCCCACGGACCCGTCCTTGACGTCGCTCGAAATTGAGAACCTCTACGTGGAAATTCTGCAATCCGTCCGGCAACAGATCCGAATTCCCATTGCGGTGAAGCTTAGTCCGTTTTTCACCAACTTCGCCAACGTGGCCCGGCGCTTGGAAGCGGCGGGCGCGGCGGGGTTGGTTTTGTTCAACCGCTTTTATCAGCCGGATTTGGATTTGGAAGCGCTGGAAGTGACCAATCAGGTGTTGTTGAGCACGCCCATGGCCATGCGTCTGCCGTTGCGTTGGACCGCCATTCTGCGCGACCAACTGAGTCTCAGTCTGGCCGCCAGCAGCGGCATCCATCGCGCCAGTGACGCGTTGAAAATGCTGATGGCGGGGGCCGATGTGACGATGATGTGTTCCGCGTTGTTGCGACATGGGGAGCGGCATCTGACCGCGGTGGAGCGGGAAATGTGCGACTGGCTGGAGCAGCACGGTTATGAATCGCTCGCGCAACTGCGCGGCAGCATGAGCCAGCGGAGCTGTCCGGACCCGGCGGCCTTCGAGCGCGCCCAATACGTGCGTGCGATTTCGAGTTACCCACGATGAAACTTCTCGGGGGCGGTGGAACGCGCCTGGATTTCACTGGTGGTTTGCGCGGCATGCTCTGCGGATTCGCGGCTTAACCATAGTTGAAGCCATAGCTCATTTTGCCACGGACGTCGGTGGTTTGCTTCTTACGCTGGAAAGAGACATAGCCAGGAATCTTGGTTTTGCCAACAATCACCGTGATGCAGGCGATTGATTGGATACTTTGAGAAAGCCCAACACATTACTGGCCGTCAAACGAATGGATAAATCCGCAGCGTTCGTTTGTGCGCTGGCGATTCTTTCGATGGTGCGGTGTTCGGCCTCTCCAAGAGGGTGAAGATTCGCGAGTATCATGCGGTTAGCGAACTGGGCGTTAAAGTGGTCGAACTGAGCAAAAAGAGGGTATGTGCGTGCCCTTTCAGTCCTCAGAAATTCCCGTAGTTCGAAGGCAGCCTCGGCTGCGCAACGGATCCTGGTGTTTTCGTTGGTTAGGGCCTGAAGCAACGGCATCGTCCCCGGCGTACCGGTGCGCGCAAGTCCATACGCCGCCCCGATGGCGGCATTAGTCGCAAAAAGCTGAGCCGTCAACAACGGCGGCAAATCTTCGGCGGTTGGCGCCAGTTCAACCAACGCTCGCAAAACTAAATCTACCGTTGCAACCCCAAGAGAGGCCCGAGGTTGTTCATTTTGTAACCACTCCAACAGCCCCGCTCTTGCTGACTTTGCGGTTGCTCCCAAGTCACCGATCGCCTGTGCGGCCGCATCGCGCACTCGTTCGTTTGTGGTGGTCGTCAGAGCCGCAATCAGCACCGGAACAGAGTCCGCACCAATGGCGACGAGGCAGCGTTCCGCCGCATGGCAGGAGGAATCGCTGTTAAGCAGGAGATCCAGGCGGGGGATGGCCGACTTGGCGTCCGTGCCAAGGATCTGAATGGCCCAGACTGCCTTCGCAGCCCAATCTGGTTGTTCAGGGAGATTCACACGGTTCCCGCTGACTCCTCTGAACCACTCCGCCAATTTCTCATACGGCGAGGTTTCGCGTGGCGCGTTCTTTATCCAGTCCAGATAAGCAGGCAGAGCCTTTGTGCCGACGGAGCGCACTACGTTGGTAAATTCCGCTTCGCGAGCCAACACGTTTGCAGGTGACTCATTTTCTGTCTGCGGTTTCGCCAATTCATCCAACCATGTGCTTAACCTGCAAATTTCACAAATTTCTTGGAACCGACGTCCGGGGGATGGTTTTCAGTGCGCAAAGCGCCGCGCCGTTCCGTTTTTGGGAAATGTGATTGGGGCACTCGCCGGATCCGGTGTTCGCGCCCTCCTTTTTGGCCTGTTTCCGCCGGTTGGGATGACACCCCGCCTGCGGGCCCGTCGGCGCTCCTCGCTTCCGGCGTTGGGGGCGGGAGTCTCCCGTCCACTACGTCGCCCCAGCCGCCACGCCGCCCAGTTGTCGCGCACAGCGCCGATACAACGCTTGCAGCGGATACGCCGAACTCAAGCGCACCCACACCCGCCGCACACTCACCGTCACGCGCGCCGCCACTTTCAAGAGC
>JBDHQI010000039.1:0-40361 GCA_039806955.1 Verrucomicrobiota bacterium
GATGCGTACAACCATCAATACGAATTCAATCTGGAGGGCACGGCGGAAAGCAACAACCGCGCGAGCATCACCGCCGCGAGCGTGTTGGCCGGATATGCCGACTTGCAAGTGACCGGGCTGGCGGTCACCAACGCGCCCCTCCATTCGGGTGATGCCGTGCATCTGGTCTGGCAGGATCAGAACTCGGGCATTGGCGGCGTGACGGATCTTTTTGCGGATCGGATTTCGGTGGTAAACGTCACCAACGGACAAGTGCTGGTGAACACATTGTTGCCGTACGACCCGGCTTTGGCCGGATCGATTGCCGCTGGCAGCGCCGCCCTGCGCGCGTTTAGCTTCACCTTGCCGGATGGTTCGTCCGGCGCGGGCGAGTTCCTGATCACCGTGGTGACTGATGCGGGGCAACAGGTTTACGAATACAACGCCGGCGGCACTGGTGAACTGAACAATACCAACTCCGTTACGATCAATGCCGCGCTGTCGCCTTACCCGGATTTGATCATCACCAACATCACCGCACCCTTGGTGGCCAATGCCGGCCAGGCAATTGAAGTGGTGTGGACCGATGTCAATCAAGGGAACGCCCCGATCACCAACGCCTGGTTTGATCAGGTTTTTCTCAGTCCCGCCAACGCCCTGGGCGGCGGGCAATGGCTCGCCACGCGCAGCATCACCAACGTATTGGATGCTGGCGCTTCCCTGGTGTTGACTCAGACGCTGACCTTGCCGCCGTTTGTCACCGGCGACCAATGGCTGATCGTCAAAGGCAACGTGGCGGCGAACTTTTACGAACTGAACTCGACCAACAACAGCACGCTGGCGGAAGCGCCGCTCCATCTGACCTCGACCCTGCAACTGACACTGTCGCCGACCAACGTGCTGGAATCCGCCGGCAGCCAGGCGGTGCTGGCCACGTTGTTGCGTAGTGGAGACCTGGCCAACGCGCTCACCGTTGACCTGAGTGCTTCACTCACCAATTTGCTGATGCCCGCCACGGTGATCCTCCCGGCCGGACAGAGCGCCACTAATTTTCATCTGGGTGTGGTGGACAACCTCATCTCGGGGGACACTGTCTCGGGGGTGGTGACGGCCAGCGCCAGTGGCTATCCGGCCGTAAATGTGCCGCTGACCATCACTGACGACGATCCGCCGTTGCTGACATTGAATCTAAGCGTTAACCAGATTCCGGAAAATGCGGGAACTAATTCCGTCACCGGCCTGCTGATGCGTAACGCCAATCTCGGGACGCCTTTGACGGTGACGCTGGTCTGCGACCGCCCGGATACGTTGCAGGTGCCGGCCAGTGTGACCATCCCGGCGGGCAGCGCTTCTATAAGCTTCGCCATGACGCCGGTGCCGGACGGCCAGTTGGCCAGTGGCCGCCGGGCGCGGGTCACAGCGACAGCGGCGGGTTACACCTCGGTTTCCGCCGGCCTTGACGTGATGAATGCCGATGTCGTCGCGCTCAGTCTGGCCCTGGAAAACACGGTGGTTTCGGAAGGGGCCGGGTCGCGCGCCACGGTGGGCACGGTGTCGCGCAATGTCGTCACGACTAACGCGCAGAACGTGCAACTCACCCGGACGGGCAGCGCGTTGGTGACGGTGCCGAACGTGGTGACGATTCCGGCCAACGCGGCGGCCACCACGTTCAATGTCAGCGTCGGCGCGGACGGATTGGTGACGGGGAATCAAACCGCTTATCTCATCGCCAATCCGCTGAACTCGTTGAACGGGCCGGAAACCTTGGGCGAAGCGCAGATCGCCTTGACCGTGCTCGATACGAACGGGCCGAGTCTGCTGTTGCAACTGGCGGACAACCTGATCTCCAAGGGCAGCAACACCGTCGCCACGTTGACGCGCAATACCGCGCCGACGAATGCGTTGCTTGTGACGCTGTCATCCAGCCCAACGGGCGTGGTGGCGATTTTGCCAGCGGTCGAACTGGCGGTGAATCAGACCAGCACCAATTTCCTCGTCACGGGCGTGTTGGACGGCCAGCAGACGGGTAATCGCGATGTGCTGCTGACGGCGGTCGCGCCCGGCTTCAATTCCGCCGCACGGCCGCTCACGGTTTCCGATATTTATCTGCCCGACCTCGTGCCGGCGCTGGTCAGCGCGCCGACCAATGCGTACACCGAGCAACAGATCACGGTGACATGGAAAGTGACCAACTCCGGGCTGGGCGGCACGACGAATCAGAACTGGTATGATTACGTCTATCTGGCCACGGACGGATTGGGCGGCGGTCAGACGTTGATTGCGGGCAAAGCAAACGTGAAAGCGCTGGCGGTGGGCGAAAGTTACACCAATACGGCGACCTTCTATCTCCCGCCGGTGCCGGGCAGTTTCTGGATCGTGGTGGAGGCGAACGGCAATCGCACGTTGACCGAATTGAAGACGGCCAACAACACCGCGTTCTCCGCCGTGCCCTTGATTGCCAACGCGGCATATCGCGCCGAGTTGACCGCCGTGGCGCCGGGCATCGCCGGTTCCGGCACGCCGATCGTGTTTCAGGGGCGCACGTTTAATCCGACGAACAACGCGCCGATGCCGAACCGCTCCGCCACCGTGCGGGTGCTGGTCAATGACACGCGCCGGATTTTCACCGTGACCTCGGACGCCGCCGGCAATTTCACCTATACCTTCCAACCGCTCGCGAACGAAGCGGGGAATTACACCGCTTGCGCCGATCATCCAAGCGTGACGAATCTGTCTGCGCAAGTGTCATTCGCGTTGCTGGGCATGGCGTCGTCGCCCGCGAGCCTCGTGCCGCAACTGTTGCCCAACGCGCCGGTGACGGGCACGTTGTTGCTGACCAATCTGACGGGGTATGCGTTGACGGATCTCGCGGTCACGACGCCCGATTTGGGAACGAACCTCAGCGCGCAATTCACGTTCACCAACACGGTGTTGCCCGCGTACGGCGTGGTGGCGATGAATTACACCCTGACCTCGCCGTTGACCCGTGCGGCGCAGATGAATTTTCTGGCGACGCTCACTTCGGCGGAAGGCGCGACGCTGGGAGTGCCGCTGTATGTGAAGGTGGTGCCGACGCTCGCGCAACTGGCCGCCACGCCCGCTTATCTGCAACGCGGCATGGTGCGCGGGGAACAGACCGTGGTGGCCGTCACGATTGAAAACAACGGCGGCACGGCGAGCGGCGATTTGACCGTGCAGATTCCGAGTCTGCCGTGGTTGAGTCTGGGTTCGGCGGCAACCATTCCGTCCATTCCCGCCGGCAGCAACGCGGTGGTGACGTTGCTGTTGAATCCGGCGGCGGACCTGACGCTTGGGCTTTACAACGGGAATATCGCGGTGGCGAACCAGAACGTCGGCGTCAGCATTCCGTACCAGTTCCGCGCTGTTTCATCCGGCATCGGTGACCTCGTGGTGAATGTGACCGATGATTACACCTATTACGTCGCGGGCGAACCCAAGGTCACGAATGCCACGGTTGTCCTGCGCGATCCGTTCACGGGCAGCATTGTGGCGCAGACCAATTCCGGGGCGGCGGGCGTGGCTCAATTCAGCGCCGTGCCAGAAGGTGGTTACACCGTGGACGTGACAGCGGAGAAACACAATCAGTTCCGCGGCTCGGCCACGGTGGTGGCCGGCATCACGAACACGCTCGAAGCCTTCTTGCCGCGCCAGCTCGTGACATATCAATGGTCGGTCGTGCCGACGGAGATCGAGGACAAGTACAAGATCGTGCTCGAATCGGTGTTCGAGACGGAAGTGCCCGTGCCGAACGTGGTGGTGGAGGAGCCGCAGGTGATGCTGGTGGTGGCGCCCGGAGAGGTGACGCAGTTCGACATCAAGCTGACGAATCAGGGGTTGATCGCGGCGAACGACGTGGAAATCGAAGTGCCCTACAATTCCACCTATCTCGTGACGCCGTTGGTGGAGAAAGTCGGCAAGATTCCCGCCAAGAGTTCTGTGACCGTGCCGGTGACGGTACAGTTGCGCGCCGCACCCGGGGGCATCCTGGCTGCGACCTCGCCCGCCAATCCGCAGGCGGCGGATGACCCGGGGTGCTCGCTGGAAGATCTTAACGCCTGTCTGCCGAAGATTCCCTTGCGCGCCAAGTATTCCTATCCCTGTGGCAACAACAACGTCGGGCAGAGCCGCTCGATTGATCTCTCGATCATCTGCGCCGGCAAGAGCGCCAAGGAATGTTTCGATGAACTCAAAGGGCTGGTCGGCTCGGCGAATTTGATCAGTGTCGGCTGCAACGCCATCAACGCCTTTCTGGCCTGCGTCGGCGCGGACCTGACAGCCTGTCAGAAGGCAGCGATTTCCACCGCGTGCGGCGCGGCCCTGGGCGGCGTGGCGGGTGCGGTCGGTGCGGGCGCGGGTGGCATCCTCGAATGTATCTGCTCGCATCTGGATGATATTCCGTTGCCTTCGTTCGGCGGGGGCGGGAGTTCATCTGCTCCGAGTGGCGAAGTGTTGCTGCCGATTTTGCCGACCGGCGGCTATTATGCCTGCGGCAATCCGGTGGTGACCTACATTTATATTCCGGGCGGTAATTGCAGCGGCAATGCGCCGACGACCGGGGCCGCCGGGCAGACGATCAGTTATCCGGGGTATAGTCCAGTGGGCGCGCCGCCCCTCCGGGCGCCGGTCAAGGCCAATGCTGCTGCCGGGGTTTGCGCCCAGGTCCGGCTGCGGATCAATCAGGAAGTGACCCTGACCCGCAGCGCGTTTGCCGGCACCCTGGAAATTGATAATGGCGGCAGCACGGATATTACCGGGGTACAGGTCACCCTGGATTTCCGCAATGGCGCCGGGCAATCGGCGTCCGCCAAATTCGTCACCGAAGGGCCGGTGCTGACCGGCTTGACGGCGGTGGACGGCTCGGGCGAACTGGCCGGCGGCGCGACGGGCCGGGCGGTTTATACCTTCATTCCCACGACCGATGCCGCGCCGGATCAACCGTACACGTATCAGATCGGCGGAACGTTGCGTTACGTTGATGACGGCCAGGAAGTCGTCGTGCCGCTGGTGTCCGCGCCGATCACGGTTTATCCCGAGGCGAAGCTGGACCTCGTCTATTTCCAGCAACGCGATGTCTATGGCGATGATCCGTTCACGTTGGCAGTCGAACCGTCCGAGCCGTACACGCTGGGGTTGATCGTGAAGAACGTCGGCGCCGGGGACGCGAAGAATTTCGAGATCACCTCGGCCCAACCGCAGATCATCGAAAATGAAAAAGGGCTGCTGATTGATTTCAAGATCATCGGCACGAGCGTGGGCAGCAATGCGATTTCGCCTTCGTTGACGGCCCGGCTGGGGAACATTCCGGCGGGCACCGCCAAGACCGTGAACTGGCAGTTGCTTTCCTCGCTGCAAGGCAAGTTCATTTCCTTCTCGGCTTCCTTCGAGCACGTGGACGGTTTGGGTCACACCAACCTCTCGCTCATCAACAGCATCGAGACGCATGAACTCATCCATCCGGTGCGGGCGAATCGCGTGACGGACGACGGGATTCTGGATTATCTTGTGAACGATTTTGTCGATCCGCAAAACCTGCCGGATTTGTTGTATCACAACACCGGCGCGGTTGAACCGGTGAACGTGGTGACCAACGGCGCGTTCAGCGGCAACGTCGGCCCGGGCCAATGGCAGGTGCAACTCACGACGACCGTCGGAACGGGCTGGAATTATTTCCGGCTGCCGGACCCCGGCCCGGGTTATCTGCTGGCCAGCGTGGTGCGTTCCGATGGCAAGGTGCTGGAATTGACGAATAATGCCTGGACCACGGATCGTTCGTTCCCGTCGTCCAGTCCCGGCGCCATCAAGGAAAACCTGCTGCATCTGTTCGATTGGGCCGGTTCGGGACAATACACGCTGACTTATCGCTCCACCAACACCGCGACGCCTTACATCGTACAGTTCGTGCCCGTGGCGCCGTTCACGCAGACCGCCGCGGTGGACACGGCGACGATCATCTTCTCCACACCGATGGATTTGAACACGTTCAATTTCTCCGATCTCGTGCTGACCCGGGATGGCGGCCCGAACCTTATCACCGGAAGTTCTGGCGTGAGTGTCGTGCTCGCCAGCAATGCGACGTATCTCATCACCGGCCTCGCGCCGTTGACGGCGGCGGATGGCAATTATTCACTACGCGTTTTGGGCAATACGTTGTTCGACCTCTGGGGTAACAACGCGGGCGATGTTTCCGCTGCCATCTCCTGGGCCAAGGGCAACGCCGCTCCGGTTGTGGAAAGTATTTCTGCCGTCACTCCGGACCCGCGCAATGTTCCCGTCGCCGCGCTGAACATCACGTTCTCCAAGCCGATCAATCCGGCGACCTTCTCGTTGAGCGCCGTGCAACTGACGCGGGCGGGCGGGCTGAATTTGATTGATGCCGGAGTGACGCTCAGCACGAGCGATAACACGACGTTCACCGTTGCCGGATTGGGCGCGTTGACCGGGGCGGAAGGTGATTATACCTTCACCGTGACCGTGACCAATGTGACCGACACGCTCGGGACGGTCGGGCAGGGAACGCAAATCCGGACTTGGACCATGATCACCTCGCCGCCGCGAATCGTGGAGCTATCGCCCGTCACCACCAATCCGCGCAACATCGTGGTGCAAACGCTGTCCGTCACGTTCTCGCAGCCGGTTGATCCGGCGACGTTCAATTATCAAGACCTGACGTTGACGCGCGATGGCGGGCCGAACCTGATCAATTCCGGCGTGACCGTCACCGCCTTGGCGCCGACGAATTATCAGATCGGCGAAATCAGTTGGGTGCAGGGGTTGGCGGGAAATTACACCTTCACCGTGAACGCCGCCGGTATTCAGGATTTGGCGGGCAATGCCGGCAGCGGCAGCACGAATGTCAGTTGGCAGATGATTTTGGATACGCCGCCTACGCCGACGAATCTGGTGATTACCCCTGACCTCGGCGTTTCCAACACCGATGGCCTGACCAGCACAAATCCCGTGACGTTGCTGGGCACGGTCGCCGGCACCAATCTGTCGGTGCGCGTGTTTGACACCAGCACGGCCACCGACTTCGGGTTGGCCGTGCTGGACGGAACGAACTTCTCCGCCGGGTTACTCTTCGCGGCGGACGGCACGCATCGCCTGCGCGTCACGGCCGTTGACGCGGCGGGCAATGTTTCCCCCGCCGCGTTTGTGACCGTGGTGCTGGATCGGATCCGTCCGTCCGCGAGCATCGCTCCGATACTCAGTCCGATTTATTCGGCGATCAACACCGTGACCATCACCTTCACCGAAGGCATCAATCCAGCCTCGGTTTCGACCAATAATTTCGCGCTGGTCTGGAACGGCACCAACACCTTCATCCCGGCCCTTCAACTCGTGGCCAGCAACCGGGTGCAGCTTGTGAACCTTGGGCCGCTCACGGAAGCGCTGGGCGAATACACCGTCGTGGCGGACTTGCGCGGCATCACGGACTATGCCGGCAATGAGGCCACCAACCAGCTCACGATGACGTGGCTGCGGGAATCATTAAATCAACCGCCACACTTCACCGAGACATTGCCCGATCTGGTGGTGGCGCCGGATGACGGCGTTTATCGCAAGTTTTTGGCGGAAGACCCGGACGGGGATGAATTAACCTTCAGCCTGACGACCGCGCCGGACGGGGCGTTCATCGTGGCGACGAACGGCGTCTTCCGGTGGCAACCCACTCGCGCCAATGCCTCCACTTCGCACACCGTCACGGTGCAGGTGACCGACAACGGCAACCCGCCGTTGAGCGCCAGCGCCACCTTCAGCGTTGAGGTGCTGGATTATTTGGAAGTGCAGTTGAGCGAAACGAATTTGCTGGGCGGCGGCTCGGCAACTTTGCCGGTTATCGTAGCCTCCAGCGAAGGCGTCACCAATCTGTCGTTTGCCCTGCCCGTGCCGATGGACGTCCTGACCAATTGGACGTTGACCCCAATCGGTTCGCACCTCGACACGGCGGAGCTGCAGCTTGATCCGTCGCAGTTGCGGATCCACCTGCAAGCGCCGCCCGGTCAAACCATTCAAGGCACGCAACAGGTCGCGCAACTGCAATTTACCGCCGCGCCCGATGGCTGGTCGCAATTTGTCCGCCTCGTCGTCACCAACCTCGCCGGTTTCAAGCCGGGCGATTTCCTCTACACCAACAACGTCAACGGCGTTGGCCGGGCGGTGGTGGTGCAACGTCACCCGCTGCTCGAAGGCTGGGTGACCGCGGAGCAGGGACGGCAATTGGCGGTCTATGGGCGGCCGGGCGCCAATTACCAATTGCAGGCGACCCACAGCCTCATGCCGCCGGTGATTTGGGAAGCGCTGCTTGGATTCCAGCAGACGAATGTGCTCGTGCCCCTGTCGTTGCCAGCCACGAACGCGCCCATTTTCTACCAACTGGAAGAAATTCCGTAACTGGATTCCAAGTTCGCGCACCTGCTTCATCCTGATTGGCAGGCGGACGATGAACCTCATCGTCCGGTGCATCGCTGTGTTTGTCCTTCGTTAATTCACGTGGCAACTGCGGCCGCGGCTTGCCGCGGCTCACCGTTCGGGTTCGCGCGGCGCTTCAAGTTCATCATGGAGGACTATTGCGAAGCGATTTTTGTATTCGACGAAGCGGCGGCGGTGGAGTGGGGTCGGATGATGGCGGCAGCCGACGCCAAAAGCTGGTCCATTCCTTACGATGATTCACTGATTGGGGCCATCACTCGCAGTTGCGAATTAACCGCAGTCACACGAAACACCAAGCACTTTCCCGGTTGCAACACAGTTAATCCGTGGGATTAAAACCCCCGTCCGGTCTGGAATACGCCAGTGTCCGTGTTCTGCGCGACGAACCGACCGCGCCCGAGGACCGCCACCGTTTCGGGGTTGAAGTTAAATTCCCGCTCGCAATTGACTCATTTTCGTTAGCTGCTCCACATGGAAATCAATCGTTACCGCATGAATCCGGCTTTACCTCCAGTCACTTTTCGCCCGTTTTTTTGTTGATACTTGTCGGTGAGTGGGTGCGTGGCAAATGGAGGTTGAGTTGAGTTATTTCACGCTGTACAAGAAAAGCGCACAAGCGCGGATGAAGATCGGCCAGTGCGATGTTCTCCGCGCGCAAAGGAAGCCGTGGACGTGATTTGTTCCCTCGGTCAGCGATGGATGTAAAAGTGAAATTTATCAAAAATGAGCAGGTCACGGCTTTGCGCGTTTCATGCGATGATTTCAAAATTCTTTCATGCCTTACATACAACCCACCAAACTTGAACCGTCCCTCGACATCCGGCGTGATCACGTCCTGGGCAATCCCGAAGCCGAACTGACTCTCGTTGAATACGGCAGCTACGCCTGTCGGCATTGTCACGCGATCCACGAAGTCATCGAAGGATTGCGCAACCGGTTTGGTGAGCGGATGCGGTATGTGTTTCGGCACCTACCCGTCGCCGGTAGTGAGGGCGCGACTCGCGCCGCCGAGCTGGCGGAGTATGCCGCTCAAACGACTGGACGATTCTGGGAGGTTCACGAGGCGTTGATGGAGCGCGGGCCGTCGTTCGCAGAAGGTGATTTTGATCAGATCGCGAAGGATTTTGACCTGCCGTCGCTCGACGCAGCCCACGAATCCGTCTTTGTGGCGGCGCAGTCGCGGGTGCGCGATGACGTGGAAAGCGCCCGGCGCAGTGGCGCCCGCATAACGCCGACCCTCTTCATCAATGGCCGCCGCTATACCGGTACCTGGGATGAAAGCTCGCTGGCCGACGCAATGCTCGGCTCGCTGGGGCATCGTATCCAGGCGGCGGCGTTTGGATTTGTTCGTTGGGGGCCTGCGGCGGGCATGCTCCTGGGATTGGCGACAGCGCTGGCGCTGATACTCAGCAACTCGCCTCTTGGCACGACATTCACTGCGTGGTGGGAGACGCTTCTGGGGTTCCGGTGGGGCGAACTGGTGTTTACGCATTCGCTGCTCCACTGGGTCAACCACGGTCTCCTGACGGTTTTCTTTTTTGTTGTCGGACTCGAGATCAAGCGCGAATTCACCGTTGGCCACCTGGCTACCTTTAGATCCGGAGCGCTTCCGGTAATCGCCGCGCTGGGCGGGATCGTCCTGCCTGCGGTTATTTATGCCTCAATTGCCCCTCCCGAACTGCGGCACGGATGGGGTATTCCGATTGGAACGGATACCGCCTTCGCAGTGGCGCTGATCGTGTTGCTTCGTGATCGCGTCCCCATCGAACTGCGGGTGTTTCTCACCGCCGCCGTCATCATGGACGACATCGTGGCGATCATGGTGATCGCCCTGTTCTACACTGGCGCGATCAACGTGAGCTATCTGATTGCCGGTGGTGTGATCATTGCGGCGGTGATGGTCCTGGTCCGGTCCAGTGTTTACCGCCCGCTTCCGTACGCGTTTTGTGCCGTGGCGCTTTGGTTCTGCCTTCACGAGGCGGGATTGCATGCCACGCTAGCCGCCGTGATCATGGCCGTGCTCATTCCCACGCGTCCGCCGGCCAACCTGAACGCGCTGATGTCGCAGGCGGCGACGGTCATCCAATTGGAGGATCGCCACGCCGGTGAGGCCATGCGGACCGGACCATCCGAGCCGGCGTTGCGGGCGTTGGATGCGATCCACGACCGGATGGAGTCGCCTGCTGACAAACTTCTTCGCTCCGTCGAACCGTGGTCAAGTTATGTGGCGTTGCCGATCTTCGCGCTGGCCAACGCGGGAGTCGTCTGGTCGGCTGAGGTGTTTCAGGGGAACGGACGATTGATGTGCGCAATCGTGCTGGGGCTGGTTGTCGGGAAATCAGTCGGCATTGTGGTGGCCGCATGGTTCGCCGTGCGCAGTGGGATCGCGTTGAAACCCGATGCGTACTCATGGCGTCAATTGGTCGGCGCGGGGGCCTTGGGCGGGATTGGCTTCACAATGTCGTTGTTCATCTCGGGTCTGGCGTTCCCCAATCCTGCCGACTACGCCGCTGCCAAAATCGCCGTCTTCATGGCTTCACTCGTTGCTGGAGCATTGGGGGTGGCCATTTTATGGCAGAGGCCATCCGAAACGGACGCCACAGACGGCCCATAGAATGATCGTATGTTTGAAACAATTCACCAAGATGTCCTCTTTTACGCCTTTCATGACGAGGTTGGAACCCCGAATAATGATGAAGAATCGGCCGGTGGCGCAGGGAGTTGAAGCCCCATCAACCACTGAAGAAAACCTTTGATGAATAACAGTCCGAATCGCCGCAACTCGAAATCGGAGAATCCGCGCCGGCGCGTTCCTTCGTGGATGCTTCTCCTTAGCGCCCTCGCGCTGGCGATTGTCACAGTGTGGTTGCTGCGCCGCGGTGATGTCGTGACCCGGGAAGCCGCCTTCATGGCGGGGATCTTCGTGTTGGCAGCGCTCCTTTGGGTGACCGAGGCACTGCCCTTGTTCGCCACCTCGCTGCTCATCATCGGCTTGCAAGCCGTGCTGATCGCCAATCCCGGCGGCTGGCCAGGGTTGGGCTTTGAGTCCGGCAACTCACCATCCTATCGCGAGATTCTCAGCACTGCCGCCGATCCGGTAATCGTCCTGTTTTTTGGCGGCTTCATTCTTGCGCAAGCCGCTGTCGAAACGGGTGTGGATCGCGCCCTATCCGCAGTGCTGCTGCGTCCGTTTGGCGGTCAACCTCGCTGGGTGCTGCTCGGTTTCATGCTGGTTACGCTCCTGTTTGGAATGTGGATGAGCAACACGGCCACGGCAGCCATGATGCTTACGCTGGTCACCCCGATGCTCGCCGTGTTGCCTCCGGGAGAACCATTCCGAAAAGCGCTGGTTCTCTGCATCCCGTTTTCCGCGAACATCGGCGGAATGAGCACGCCCATCGCCTCGCCACCCAACGCCGTCGCCATAGGATTTCTTCAAGACGCCGGGTACACCGTGGCCTTTCTGGACTGGATGTTGGTTGCCGTGCCGCTGGCGCTGGGACTCACACTGCTCACCTGGGTGGTTTTGTGGAAACTATTTTCACCGGTCACGGCAGGTTTACATTTCAAACCCGTTCGCGAAAAACTGACGGGCCACGCCTGGCTCGTGTTCGGCGTCTTTATCGTGACGGTGCTGCTCTGGATGAGTGACCAATGGCATGGACTGCCTCCCGCCGTGGTTGCGCTGTTGCCGGCCATCTTGTTGACTGCCACCGGTGTGTTCACGCGCGAAGCCCTGGGGCGTTTGGAATGGAGGATCTTGATTCTCATCGCCGGGGGCATTTCACTGGGCACGGGCATCCAACTAACAGGACTGGACCAGGTCATCGCGCGCTGGCTGCCGGCGGGTGGCTTCTGGTTGTTGGCAACGCTGGTATTGGCCACACTCGTTGTGGGCACGTTTATGTCGAACACTGCGGCGGCAAACCTGTTTTTGCCCATTGGGGTTTCCTTTGCCGCTCTCGCGGGGGCCGATGGCGGGCTGCATCCGATCCAAGCGGCCATGAGCATCGCGCTGGCTGCCTCCATGTCCATGGCGCTGCCCATCAGCACGCCGCCGAACGCGCTGGCCTATGGGTGGGGAGAATTTACCGCCCGCGAAATGGCGCGTGTGGCATTCATAGTGAGCGGACTGGCGGCATTGCTGATTATTGCGGGCGGCGGCTTCGTGATGCGCTTTTGGGGTTTGTTCCAGTAAGTCAGAACGCGAGGCAGATTTTGATGCGATGAAGATCGCCCCCAAGATTAACCGATCAGCGTTTTGACGGTTTTAGAGTTACCTCGTTCGCGGTCGTGATCCTTGAATCCGAAGCACTTTGATTTGATGTAAATGCCTGCCGCTTTCTTCCTCGTGGCGGCAGAAGATGGACGCGTGGAGTCATTGTCGCTATGGTCTGGCCCTGACTGGGGCCAAGAACGCCCAGCCAGGACACACTGGTCCGACGGAGTCCAGCGGGCAAACGCTGCGGCGCAGTCGGCGAGTGGAAATGGAGTGTGGAGCGACAGAACATGAAGCTGTTTCAAGGTGTTATTTTCCTTTTGAGTGTTGGGGTGGTTCTCTGTGGCGAACAGACAACACAAACACACGCGTCGTCGTTAGAAAGCGGTTGGACGAATCCGCCGCCATCGGCCCGATTGCGCGCCTATTGGTGGTGGTTGAATGGCAACGTAACCTCCAATTCCATCACGCGTGATCTGGAGGAGATGCGGGCGAAGGGTTTTGGCGGCGCGCTGATTTGTGATGCGGACGGCTCGAGCCAGGACGGCAACGCGCGCGCGCCGCACGGGCCGACCTTCTTCACTCCAGAATGGCGTGCGTTGTATCGCCATGCGCTGCATGAGGCGGAGCGGCTGGGTCTGGAGATGAGCCTCAACATTCAAAGCGGCTGGAATCTGGGCGGACCGATGGTGACGCCGGACGATGCGCCCAAGAAACTGGTTTGGAGCGAAATCCGCATCACGGGTGGAACGAATGGGAGCTGGCAACTCCCGCAGCCGGCTCATCGCGACAATTACTATCGCGACCTGTTCGCGCTCGCTTATCCGCTCAAAGCCGGACCTGCGTCCGATCGCGCACGGCTCAAGGTCGTCGCCAGTTCGCAACAACCGGAACATCCGGCCGCCCGGGCGATTGATCTGAGCGCGGACACTTTTTGGGTTTCGAGCAACAGCATTCCGGGAAGCGGCCCCACGGTTGCGCGACCCGAGTGGTTGCAGTTCGATTTTGCCGAACCAGTGCGCGTGAATGAATTGGTTCTCCTGCCCCGCTTCCATTACGGCCCGCGTCGGGGCGAAGCGCAAATCTCCGACGACGGCCAGCTATTTCGTCGCATCCATGATTTCACTTTGCCGGCACAAGGTGAAAGCCGCATCAGTTTTGCGGAAGTGCGCGCCCGCCATTTCCGCATTGTTTGCCAGGAGGCTTATGACCCGCGTTATCCCGACACGCCGCGCAATGTGCAAATTGCGGAAGTGCGGTTGCGCGGGCCGGACGGCACCTGGCCGCCGGACGAAACCAACCAACGTCCGCCATTGCAGAACTGGTCGGAGAAAGCGCTGCTCAAACCGTTGGTGCCATTTTCCGCTCCGGATTCCACGCCGTTGTTTCAAGAGCATCCCGGTCAGCCCAATGAAGCGGACCTCCACGTTTCCGACGTATTGGATTTGACCGCGAACCTGGATGCCGACGGGCATCTGCATTGGAATCCGCCGCCGGGCCAGTGGCAGGTGTTGCGCCTGGGTTGCACGTTGAATGATCATTGCCGCGTTTCCACGTGCAGCGAAGGTTGGAACGGTTATGCCGTGGATCCGTTTGATGCCGAAGCGTTCAACCGTTATTGGAATGTGGTGGTCGAACCGCTGATTGCCGATGCCGGCCCGCTGGCGGGTAAAATCCTGAAGTATTTGCATACGGATAGTTGGGAGGTGGAGGTGGCGAACTGGACGCCGACCTTACGCGAGGAATTCCATCATCGGCGCCGCTATGATTTGTTGCCGTGGCTGCCAGTCATCACCGGGCGACTGGTGAATAGTCGCGAGGAGAGCAATCGTTTCCTCCACGATTTCCGGCGCACGATGGGCGATCTGGCGATTGACCATCACTATCGGTTGTTCAAAGCGAACGCGCACCGCCACGGCCTGTTGATCCATCCGGAGAGCGGCGGGCCGCACGCAGTGCCGATTGATGCCCAGCAATGTCTGGGTTACAGCGATGCGCCCATGAGTGAATTTTGGGCCTGGTCCTGGCGCCATCGCGTGGGTGACGCCAACCGCTTTTTTGTCAAACAACCCGCTTCCGCCGCGCACACTTACGGCCATTCTCTGGTGCTTGCCGAAGGGTTCACCACCATCGGTCCGCATTGGCAGGAAACGCTTTGGGACAATCTCAAACCGTCATTTGATCAAGCGTTGTGCGAGGGGTTGAACCTGCTCGTCTGGCACGCGTTCGTCTGTTCGCCGGCCAGCGAAGGTATTCCGGGACAACAATACTTTGCCGGCACGCACCTCAACCCGCTCGTGACGTGGTGGGATAAATCCGCGCCCTTTTTCGATTATCTGAATCGTTGCCAGTTCCTGTTGCAATCAGGTCGGTTCGTTGCCGATGTGGCGTACTATTACGGCGATCACGTGCCCAACTTCGCCCAGCTCAAAAGCAGGGATCCGGCAAAAATTCTGCCCGGTTACGATTACGACATCGTGACCAGCGAAGTTATTTTGGAGCGGCTGTCGGTAAAGGAAGGCCGTCTGGTATTGCCCGATGGCCTGAGCTATCGGCTGCTCGTGTTGCCCTCGCGCGACGCGATTTCGCTGCCAGTGCTGCGCAAAATCGAAGCGTTGGTGGCGGCGGGCGCGACGGTGATTGGCCCTCAACCCCGTCGCGAACAATCGCTCACGGATTATCCGCGTGCCGATGCAGAGGTCGTCAAACTGGCTGCAGCGCTGTGGAATCAGAGCGCGTCGCAATCCACCGCAACGGCAAAGGGAAAAGGGCGGGTCATTGCGAATCGCGGAGCGCGCGAGGTTTTGTTGGCGGACGGTGTCGCTCCAGATTTTGAATTTCGTGCCCAACACCCGGATGCGCTGATTGATTACCTGCATCGGCGCGATGGCGACACGGAGATCTATTTTGTCGCCAACCGCTCGAATCGAACGGAAAGCGTGATCGCCACGTTCCGCGTATCGGGGCGGGCGCCGGAGTTATGGGATCCGGTTTCCGGCGCGCGCCGTTTCGCCGCCACCTATTCCTCAGCCAACGGACGCACTTCCTTGCCTCTTGAATTTGCGCCGCATGGTTCCTGGTTCATTGTGTTCCGCGAACCGGCCACCGCGCAGCCTGCTACTGGCCAACCCAACCACCCATCCTTTCAACCACTGACCGAACTTACGGGAGACTGGACCGTCAAATTCGATTCCACTTGGGGCGGCCCGGCGACAGTTCAGTTTGATCGGTTGATGAGCTGGACCGAGCGCCCCGAACCCGGCATCAAGTTTTACTCGGGCACAGCCACCTATGTAAAAACTTTCGAACTGCCAGCGGCGGCGGAGCGCGCAGAACCGAGAGCTTGCTTTTTGGATTTGGGCGATTTGCGTGAACTGGCTGAAGTGCGCGTGAATGGCAAACCGTGTGGCATCACCTGGTCGCCACCGTTCCGCGTGGACATCTCCCAAGCCGCCAAACCGGGACGTAACGAGGTGGAAATTGACGTGGTGAATTTCTGGCCAAATCGCATCGTTGGTGACGCCGCACTTTCCCCGGAACAGCGCCGTACCAAGACCAACATCCGCAAACTGACCGCCGCCACGGCGTTAATGCCCTCGGGATTGTTTGGGCCGGTCCGCGTACTGACGAGCGCAGCCACTCGCAACTGAACTGCAACAAGCAATCATCCGCCAATCAACGCGCGCGCCGCACTCACATTGCCGGCGTATGGCTCGCGAATCAGACCGAAAAACGTATAAGCGTCCACGATGGTGACCGACATCTGCTGTTTCAGGATTGCGATTGACTGGAAAGTGGGGCGGGAGAGAATCCTGCGAACAACTTTGAAAGCGTCATGTGGTTGGTTAGCGACAATTCATCCCGGCCCATCCCTGAACTCTGGGTTCTCTGCTTGTTGGGATTGATGGCAGTGCCCGCCTGCGGAGGGAATCCGCGTGAGTTTATCAGTCACAACTGGACGCGCGAAGATGGCCTGCCGGCCAACACCGTTACCGCCGTGGCGCAAACTCCAGAGGGGTATCTCTGGGTGGGCACTTTTGGCGGGCTGGCACGGTTCGATGGCGTGCGCTTTGTGAAAGTGGACCTCGGACGGCTCGTGGGGCTGACGGATTCGCTTATCACTTCCCTCGCCGCGGATTCGCACGGGACGCTGTGGATTGGCGCGGGCGACGGCAGTTTGGTGCAATACAATCCTGCAGAATGTGTGCGTCGCATGCCGCCGACGCAGGCGACAACGGACCAGCCCTTGCGCCGGATGGTGGAAGCCCACAATGGCGACCTGTGGACGCTCAATTTCGAGGGTGTGCTCAGCCGGTTGAGCGGTGGGATTTTTCAGAAAGTCACGGTGCAGCCTGACCTTATGTCACTGGTAGCCGATACTCAGCAGTGCGTTTGGGCGGCCACTGCTGAAACATTGTTCCGCGTTGAAGATGGGCGACTGGTGCCGTTATGGGATGGAATCAAAGAGCCAGGATTCCAGATCGAAGCGCTGGCGGCGGCGCAGGCTGGAGGCTGCTGGCTGGCCGGTCCGGATCAGGTGCGACGCTTTGACGCCGGCCGGCCAAGGGAATCCCGCCCGCTTCCGGCGCACCGAACTTCGCCGACTTCGGCGCTGGTCGAGGATCGCGAGGGCAACGTCTGGATCGCCACCTACGGCGACGGTTTGTTCGTCTGCGATAAGGACGGGGTCTATCGAATCTTGAAGCGCGGGCAAGGGTTGCCGACCGATCTCGTGCGCTGTTTGTTTGAGGATCGCGAGGGCAATCTGTGGGCGGGTTTGGAGGGTAGAGGCTTGGTTCGCATCCGTCGCGCCACATTTCTGAGTTACGAGAGCGATCAGGGAATGTCGGATGAGACGGCCTTGTGCGCTCGTGAAGATGCGGCGGGTGACATCTGGGTCGGTACGAATGGTGACGGGGTGTATCGCATCCACGCCGGGGAGGTCAAACGCTACGCTAAAGATGAAGGCTTGACGAATCTCTTCGTATGGGCGCTGCACTGTTCGCGCGATGGAGTGGTTTGGGCCGGCACCTGGGGCGGCGGATTGTTCCGGTTGCAAAACGAGCGATTTGTTGATACCCGCGCTGAGTATGGCGAGTTATCGGTGGTTCTGGCTTTGCATGAAGACGCGCAACAAAACTTATGGATTGGCCAGCGTCTCACCCAAGTGCGCCAGGTTGAGGCGATACGTGGAGAGCAACATCGCATTTACGACGTACCCGGCAGCGCGCCGGGGATCGAAGTGCGATGCATGGCCGAGACGCCCGATGGCTGCCTCTGGTTGGCCACCACTGAACCAGAGTTGCTGCGCCTGAAGCAGGGCCAGTTCACGCTCCTCAAATCGGATCAGGGGTTGCCGCCCGGCCCATTCACCGCGCTGCATGTGGATGACGAGGGCCATTTATGGGGCGCGGTGGCCGGGAGCGGATTGGTGTTCCGGATGGGAGACAGGTTTCAGGTGATTACATCAACGGCAGAGCTGTTAGGCGACAACGTCAACCAGATCACCGACGATGGCCTCGGTCATCTGTGGTGCGGAACGCGAGACGGGGTTGTCCGTCTGGAGAAACGGGAATTGCTGCGTCTGGCGCAGGGTCGGGAGCAATCCCTCTCCTGGCAGCGCTTCTCGAAGGCGGACGGGTTGCCGAGCAATGAATGTAGCGGTACGGGGATGCGCGCGCGCGATGGACGCATTTGGTTTCCAACGGCCCACGGACCAGCGGTGGTGGATCCACGTCGCGTTGGCAACCGACGCGCCCGGCCTAAAGCGGTCATTGAATCGGTCGTCTTCACTGGTCAGCACGAAGTCGCTCAGCAAGCACTGGCAATACCTTTGACCTCACAAAAACCACTTCTATCCGGACGGGGTTCCACCTCTGAAATGGCGGCGACTTCAGCATTGAAAATTCCACCCGGGGTCGGACAATTGGATCTTACCTACACGGCGCTGGGATCAGCCGCTGCGGCGAATCAGGTGCAATTTCGCTATCAATTACTCGGTTTGGATGAATCAGCTGTGGACGCGGGAACGGAGCGAACCGTTCGCTACCACTATCTGCCACCGGGTAATTACCAATTCAAGGTCACAGCCCGCAACGAAGGGGAACTTTGGAATGATGATGGTGCGCTGCTGGCGTTCACGGTAATGCCTTATTACTGGCAGACTCTATGGTTTCGGGGGCTGGCGGTTTTTGCCATGGCCAGTGGGCTGATGGGCGGGGTTGCGTTCACGGTTCGTCGCCGACAACGCTTGCGCATCCGGCATCTGGAACATCTTAACGTCCTGGAGCGGGAAAGAGCGCGGATTGCCCAGGACATCCATGACGATCTGGGGGCCAACCTGACGCGGATCGTTTGGCTGGGAGAATTGTCGGCCACAGACAAGACCTCGCCCGAGCGGATCGAAACTCATGCGCGACGCATAACCGAGTGCGCCCGCCAAACGGTTCGCGCCTTGGATGAAATCGTCTGGGCGGTAAATCCCCGCAACGACTCTTTGCAGAGTCTCGCGCAGTACCTTACTCATTATGCTTTTGAATGTTTTGCACCAACAGCGGTGAATTGCCGCCTGGAAATTCCGGCGGACCTGCCGGCGGTGCCGCTGCCATCTGAAATCCGGCACAATTTGTTTCTCGCTATGAAGGAGGCCTTGCATAATATCCTGAAACATGCCGCCGCCAATCAGGTGCGAATTTGTGTTTCGGTTGCGGCCGATGAGCTCCACCTGCTGGTGGAGGACAACGGGTGCGGTTTTGCCATCCCTGCGGAAACTTCCGGACGGATTGGTCATGGGTTGAGCAATCTCCGCCAGCGTATCGAAAGCATCGGAGGCATTTTCGCGTGTAAGACTGCACCTGGGCGGGGCACCACGATTGCATTTACAGTTAAATTAAATCCGGTTAAGTCACCGAAAAGAAGTGTATGAGTCTTCCCATCCATCCGCGTGCCACTCTTGCGTTCCGCTTGAGCTGGCCGGTCACCCGGTGCGTGACGAACCAAGCGACCCTCCATTTGGCACAATCATGCGCTTGAAGAAAACCACTTCCACCCGGCAGGCTGACGCTACCATGAGTGAGGGAATCACAACCACCGCCATCCGCGTTGCGATCGTGGATGATGATCAAGCGCTGCGCGAAGATTTGGCGAGCCTGGTTCGTCGTTGGCCGGGGTTGTCGCTGGCGGGCACGCAAGGCTCGGCAGAAACCGCGCTCCAGGAGCTGCCATTGCTCAAACCAAACGTCGTGTTGATGGACATTAATCTGCCGGGATTGGATGGCGTGGAGTGTGTGCGTCGTCTCAAACAGGTCCTGCCACGCACTCAGTTCATGATGCTTACGGTCTATGAGGATAATGACCGGTTATTCCGTTCACTCCTGGCCGGTGCCACGGGGTATCTGCTCAAGCGAGCGTCTCCGGCGGAGATTGTTCAGGCTATTCATGATTTGTACGCCGGCGGTTCCCCCATGACTCCGCAGATTGCGCGACGGGTGGTTCAGCATTATCAGGAAACCCGCGCACTCAATCCAGCCAGGGAGATTGAGGGATTAACCGAACACCAGCGGGCATTTCTCGATCAACTCGCCCAAGGCTATCGTTACAAGGAAATTGCTGACAATCTCGGTATTTCCATGGATGCGGTTCGCAGTTATGTTCGTCGTATTTACGAAAAGCTGCACGTCCATTCTCGCACCGAGGCGGTGGTCAAGTACTTGGGGCGTTAAGCGCACAAACATGCGCTTCACGCCATTGTGACTTAACGGTAAAGTCGCGTTAAATTAATGTGTCGCGTGCGGTGTGCTTCCGACGGCCAGGGTTGGCTCCTGGCTGAAGCAAGTCACCGGAAATAACGGAAAAATACAACCACCAAAGCATCAATGCGAATTGTGATCCCCACCATGAAAACGATAAACTTACGCCTGCTCGGGCTGCTGGCCGCAACGGCACTCAGTGCTTCTTCTAGTCAGGCTGCCGTAGTATTCACTGACAACTTTGATCTGGCCGACTACCCGGGGGGAGGCACCCTGGCTGAGTTCGCCGCCAAAGGATGGACGACGGTTGAAGCGGACCCGGGCAACATTGGCGTCTCCATTTCCGGCAATGGCGGCGGAACGACCGAGAGCGTCATGTGGGGTAACAACGCCTATCTTGAGTACGCTTACCTGGCGAGTCCGGTCAACTGCGGCGATCTGATTTCCATAGATGTCAATTGCACTCGATTTGAAGGATATTCCTACTTGCGTGAAATCATCCTGTGGGACGGCTCGGATCCGAATACGCGGGTCACGGTCGCCGAACTCAATGCGGTCGGTCATGCCCTCGGCGACTGGGCCACATGGTGGACTCCTCCGGGAAAAGATCGCATCGAGTCTTTAAGTTACTCGGTTACCTCCGCTGATGCCGGTAAATACGTTATCTTCCGATATGGCCATAGCAGTGGTTGGGGTGAAACCTCGGATGTCACCTTCAGCGTATTACCGATCACCACTCCGCTGTTCACTGTGCAGCCAGTTTCCTCCATCGAGCGTTCCGTGGGTGAGTCTGCAAGCCTGAGTGCGACTGCCCTTGGTTGCAACGTAAGCTACCAGTGGAAGAAAGATGGCGTGGCGCTGTCAGGTCAGACCGGCTCGACTTTGGAATTAACCGGGCTGACCACTGCGGATTCCGGCAACTATGTGGTGACTGCAGCGACCGATGCCGGCACCACCGACAGCACGGCATGTGTGCTTGCGGTGAACCCCAAACTCGGTGGCGGGGCCAGTATTTCTCTCGGGGTGAGCTTCTCGCACAATTATAGTGGTTTCCCGTTTGATCCCCCGGTAACGGCTCCCGCCTATGGCGTTCATCCTTCGCGCTGGTACGTCGCACCCATGACTGCTTTTGGCACCGAGTTTATTGACTCCGGCAGTGGTCAGTATGTTTTAAGTTGGTTCAGCGAGAACACTTACTGGGTCGGCGGCGATAATCCGGATTTTCTCACCCCGGGCAATGAACAAGTGAACTTTGCCTACCTTGATGACACCGGTAGTGGCTATAGCGTGGATATCAGCGGTTTGATCAGTGGCGTCGGCTTCCAAGAATACGTCATCCGCACGGTCGCCGCCTCGGATAACGCGACGAATTTCAACATCGTGACTCTGACTGATAACGCGACGGCCACTTCCCAGGAGCTCACTTACGGAGCAACGACTCCGGCGGTGGGGAGCAGTACGGGGCGGGCGGCTTTGAGCAGCATTAGCACGGTATTGACCAGTGATTATATCACCCTGACTTCGACCCGCGTGTCGGGTACCCAAACTCGCGGCTGCCTGGCCGGCTTCATGATCACGGACAAGCCGGTCATCTTGACGCAACCGGTTGCGCCCGCCGGGGTGGTCTTTAACGGAGAAGCCATCAACTTGAGTGCGGAAGCGTATGGGGTTCCAAACTTGGGATATCAGTGGCGCAAAGATGGCAACCCGATTGCCAATGCCACCGGCACCAGCTATTCGGTCGCCAGTTCGACGGTGAGCGACTCAGGCGTGTATGACCTGTTGGTTACCAACGCGTATGGTTCCGCCATCAGCATTCCGATCCCCGTTACCGTGGTCAATGCCATTCAACCCACCGTCACCCGTCAACCCGTTGCGCGTGCAGTTTATAGTGGCGGCGTGGCAAAATTTTATGCCGAAGGCTATGGCGGTCAGCTCAGTTATCAATGGAACAAAAACGGCTCCCCGATTAGCGGGGAAACGAGTCCGGTTCTGACGGTGACTGGGGTGCAGGCTGCGGATGAGGCCGATTACAGCGTTACCGTCAGCAATCCTGTTGGCAGCGTGACTAGCGACAACGCACATTTGACCGTGCTGACGGCGCCGGTTGACGGCTATCTCGGCGCGGTTATTGCAGATGCTCCAGTTTCATTATGGCGATTGGAAGAAACCGACGGTCAGGTGGCTTATGACGCTTTTGGAGGTCGTGACGGCGTTTATGTGGGAGCTGTTGGCTTGGGGCAGGCTGGGTTTATGCCGGACGACTCAAGTGTCAATTTTCCCAACTCTGGATGGACGTTGGCGACGCCTTCTACGTATGTGGAGGTGCCTTACGCCGCTGCGCTCAATTCTTCCGGGGCCTTCACCGTCGAGTTCTGGAGCAAAATCTCCAGTGTGCCCAGTGATTTATTCAGCCCGTTGGCGGCGATGGATTTGAATGCCGGACGTTCGGGGTATCTTTTCTACCTGAACGGCGGCTCGGGATGGCAGTTCCGGCTGGGTAATGCCTCCGGAGCTTATGTTGCCTCGGTCGGGGGTGGAAAAACTACCACTGACTGGCAGCACGTAGTCGGCGTCTATGACGGAGTTGGTAGCGCCAGCTTGTATGTCAACGGCATTCAGTATGGACCGGTCGCACTGAGCGATTCGTTCAGCCCCAATCAAACCGAGCCCTTGCGGATTGGCGCACCGACCGGCTTGTCGCGACCATGGAATGGTCTGGTGGATGAAGTTGCGTTCTACAATTATGCACTCACGCCTGAACAGGTGTGGAGTCATACGATGAGTGGCGCACCTTTGCGGGTTACCATGTCGGCCGCTGCGGATATCGTGGCTAATACGGCTGCGGCCGCGCTTCCGGTTAATGGCCAGAATTTTGGCGCGACTTGGCTGGCTTCTGATGCTGGGCGCTCCGGAGTGATGCAATTTAACGCAAACGAGGAAGACCAGATTAGCGTCCGGGGATATCCTGAATTGAACTCCACCACGGGCACCATCAGCTTCTGGGTGCGGGTCGATAGCTTCCCCGGGGCCGGGAGTGAATCCGCTATGGTCATGGACCGGCGAGATACCGGCGGTGGTGGCAGCGGCACAATTATTGGCATCAACGACGGTCTTTATGCGACCGCAGGCACGATCTTCTTCCAAGCCAATCCGAGCGGGGCTAATCCGTTCTCCTCGGGCAGCGCGATTAACGACGGCAATTGGCACCAAGTCGCCATCACGTATAGTCAGGCGCCAGGCGAGCCGGTCATAATCTATATTGACGGCGTTATGGATGCCATCCAAGCGAACAACTTGGCTTGGTGGTGGCCGAGCGACATGACCGTGCTGCTGGGTAAATCACGCGACGCTTACTGGAAGAAGTTCCACGGCAGTTTGGATGACGTGCGGTTCTACAACCGCATCCTCAGCGATTCGGAAGTGGCGCAATTGATGACGGGCGTGTTGGTGGATGCCAACGCGTTGGTACTGCGACTCAACTTCGATGCGGCTCCAGCCGCCGGGTATCTCCTGAGCGCATCGCCGTTCGAGGCCATAATCCAAGGTTCGGCAAGCGCCAATGGCGGTTATACGGATGCAGGCGCCAGTCCCTATTTGCATATTCCCGGTGGCGCGACGCAGTTCTTCCGCGCCCGTGTGAACCATTGATGTCACCATCAACCGGCGCGATCAGAGACCCTCTGGTCGCGCCGGTACGGCTTCTCGATCCAGCGCGGATCAGCCCCACACTACTGCCGCTCATTACTTTCGAGTGTTCGGTCCATCACGGACGAGGGCGCGTTAGCGATTGCAGACTAGGTTGGAGTGCTACGTCTTTCGTTACATGGCGCTTCTTGAAGAGAATGTTCGCGCCCTTTGCTTTCACCATTCGACGCGAGGTCAAACGACAGCAGCCCTTGCCTAAATTACCGTCCGTATTGCTCGCGAATCAGGCCGAAGAACGTGTAAGCGTCCACGACCGTGACCGGGGCTTCCGAATGTTGCTCCTGCAGCAGTTGTGAAACTTGCGCGTACCAACTGGGTGATTTCAGAATGCTCCGCGCTCAGAGAAACTGCGGTTCATCGCGCACGGACTGGGCCAGGTCGGCAATCAGTTGCGCCGCCGCTTTCGCGGAGTCAGGCAAATCGCGCTCCGGACAGGTGGGAACACCGGCAATCAGGCGCGGACCTTTTTCAAAATGGGTGCCGCAACCGTCCGGACTGAATTGACGATAGGCCGCCAACTCCCGCGCGGTGGAAGCGCCGCTGCTGCCATCCAAAATGAAGCCGGTGATGGACATGTCCCATTGGGTGAAGTAGCGCTGGTTGTGCGCCGCCCACGCCGTCAGCGCGGAAGGCAAACCGGAATCGGGTCGGTGGGTCAATCCGCGAGGGTTCAAATACCCCGCTCCGGAATCGCCCGCGATAAAAAAATCATTGGTGCTGGCATGGCGGTAAACGTAGGCCAACACGTGTGGCGCGCGATCGGCGAGGTTGGGATCAAATGCCCAGTTCAAGGGTACACGACCACGCTGCGGATCGTGAAAGAACTTTGGGACGGCTTTATACAACCAAGAGGGCGAATCATAGTCGCCCACATAGTGTCCCACATAAAGCCGCGGCGTCACATTGCCGGATTCATCCAGCCAGCCTGCGCGCTGCCAATCCGTCGCGGTGGGTTTGCGATTCGGCTGCGCGTAGCGTTCCCGTAGCGGATAATGCGCGTAGAACGAGGCGTTGGCCATGCCGCCGTAGCCTGCGGCGTCCGCTTCGTGGTACGCGTTGAATTGCGAGATCAACCGGGTGAATTCCCATTCCGTTGGCACGCCGTCATGCCGGCCGGAATTGGCGTGCGTGGTGTATTTGAAGGGCCAGGGAGGGAATCCGCCGATCTTGATGATCCCGTCGGGCACCTGCGCCTGCAGACCGGCCAGTACTGCCAACAAGGTTTGCCGATCCAGGCCCAGCGCCTGGGTTGGGTCATCCACGGGCACTTCATCGCCCCAGGGTGAGAGGTCGAAGAAGAACGCGCGCCGCGCAATGAAGTAATCGTGATTGGCAAGCGTATGCAGGTCGAGTGAGCCGTTACGCGGTCGCTGCAACCAAAAAGCGTCGAGGTAATAGGCGGCGAACCGGGCGTCGCACTTGGGCAGGTAATGTTGCAGCGCCCAGCGATAAACATCCACCTTCGCGCTGCCCGAAGTGGCTTCATTGGCATCGGGCAACTGCCCGCGACCGGTGAACTTGGAAGTGCCGTCGGGATTGACGAGCCAAACTTTCACCGGCAATTGCTCCGAGCCAACGAGCCGCGCGTAAACCGAATTGGTGGCGCGACTGAAACGCACCGGCAACAGGTTATCGCAGCCTGCGACCGTCGAAGCGAGACAGGAAGTGGCCGGCACTGCCGGATCGTAAACCACCGCGCCTTTTAACTGCGCTGAAAACGTCCGAACCGCCGCTTCAAGGGAAGCCAGCGGAGCGATCTGGGTAGATTGCAACCAGTCATCTTCGTCACGCAACCAGTCCAGCCAAAATTGATCGGTATCCACGCCAAAGTCGGCGCAATACAGCACATAGAGTCGGGGCGCATCACGATTCACGATCCCTTGCAGGGCAGCCACAGCGTGCATGGTTTCCCAGACTTCAGCGGCCGCTTCTGGTTGCTTCAATTCGCGCAGATTTAGTAGATGAATGGTTTTTGGAGAATCCGCCGCCGCAAGCGTTGCGCTGCAAAACCCGATCATCACCAGTCGGGCCAAACCGCGCCAACGGCGATCAAGCGTTTTCAAGGTGGAATATAAGGGCCGAACCTTGGACGATGCTCCGTTTATTGCGACAGTGAAAATGGGCTTCACGACTCGGATGATGCTGAGAAAAAGCACGGATGCCAGACAAAGATTAATCGGCACGCAAACAGCGTGAACAGGCATTTTTAACTTTTAATCAAGCACCCGGGTTCGGATTATTCGAGCGATGCAAAATCCAATCATTGCCGCCTTGGACGTGCCGACGGTGGAGCAGGCACTGCGGTTGGCGCAGGGGCTCGCGCCGGCGGTGGGGGCTTTCAAAATCGGCAAGGAGCTTTTCACCAGCGCCGGGCTGGAGATCGTCAAACGGGTGCACGACACGGGCGCGCAGGTTTTTCTCGACCTCAAATTTCACGATATCCCCAACACGGTGGCGAAAGCCGTGGCGGCGGCGGTGCGCCTGGACGTGCAGATGCTCACCATCCACACCAGCGGCGGCGGTGAGATGATGCGTGCCGCTGAGCAAGCGGCGCAACAAACCGCGCTGCAAGCCGGGAGGAACGCGCCGCTGGTTTTGGGGGTCACGGTGTTGACGAGCCTGGATGCAAGGGGACTGGCCGAACTGGGTTGGGAAGCCAACGTGGGCAAACAGGTGGAACGCCTGGCCACCCTGGCGGCGGCATCCGGTCTGCGTGGCTTGGTATGTTCGCCATTGGAAATCACGGCCTTGCGGAAAATCCTGCCGGCCGCCATGCAACTGGTTACTCCCGGTATTCGCCTCGGCACGGAACAGGCCGATGATCAGAAGCGCACCTTGACCCCGCGCGAAGCCATGGAAGCGGGGGCCAACTGGCTGGTGATTGGTCGGCCCATTTATGCGGCGGCACACCCGCGGGCTGCGGCGGAAAACATTCTCAATTCACTGCGTTAACTCTCTCGAATTAATGAAAACCGTTACGGTCATCGCCACGTTTGAAGCGCGTCCCGGCAAGGAAGCCGAGCTGCGCAATCTGCTCACCAGCCTGATTACGCCCACGCGGCAGGAGCCCGGCTGCCTGAATTACGATTTACACGTCGCCCCGGAAAAGCCGACGCAATTCCTCTTTCACGAAAACTGGACGACGCGGGAGGCGTTGGACACGCATTTGCAATCGGCCCATCTCCAGACGGTGTTACCCCGCGTGACGGAACTCTGCGTGGCCCCGCCCGCGATTCAACTTTGGGAACGCATCGTTTGAGAGACATCCGGAGCGGCTCGCAAGTAGGGTTTCAGAGCCGCGACCAACGCCTCGGGAACACGTTTCATTTTTTCCTCCAACGACAAGGTGGCGTGCCAGGTTTCGCCCGATAAAATCACGGTGCCGCTTTGATTGGTTATCTGATAACCAAAATTCAAGCGTACCCGTTCCACGCGCGTCAACCAGACCTCCGTGCGCAGCAAATCATCATAGCGCGCCAGCGCTTTGTATTTCAGATGCGCTTCCACCACGGGAAACATGAAGCCAGCCTGCTGCCATTGGAGCAGCGACGTGCCGAGCTGGCGGAAGAACTCACCGCGCGCCGCTTCGAGGATGCCGAGGTAATTGGCGTAATAGATGTGGTTCCCGAGGGTGCAATCGCGGTAGGTGACGCGGTAGTGGTGGACGAAATGTTGGTTGCTCACTCCGCCAGCTTAAGAATGAATGAAGATCGGACTCAACGGCGAAGTGGCGCCGGCGGTGGGAACTTTCGCATTGCCTCGACCGCAGGCCGGCCTATGTTGACCCCGTGAATTTTGACTGGCAGACCGCGGTTTCGCTGCTCATCGTCGCAGCAGCGGCGACAGGACTGCTCTGGTCCAAGCTGCGCAAGCGCAAGTTCAGCTTTGAGCGCGATACGCATTGCGGATATATCGCGCCCAACCGTTCCACGACGCATCAATCCATTGTTTTCCACGTCCGCAAAGGCGAGCGACCGCAGGTCATTGTGAAAAAGAAAACCGCGAAGTGATTCGTAATGAAGCGGCACTTGCACAGGGGCGGCGGGTGAGATAGCTTAAATCCGCATGGCGATCACCAAAGTTAGCCTTTCCACCGAATTCGTTACCCGCGCCTCCACCATCAGCGGACGCGATTCTGCCGTCAACGGCCATTGGGTGCCCAACACCGACGTTTACGCCACGAGTTCTGGACTCGTGATCAAAGTCGAGCTGGCCGGAATGCGCAGCGAAAATCTGGAAATCACGGTGGAGGGCAACCGGCTGTGCATCAGTGGCGATCGTCCGGATACCTGTCGCGCTCAGAAAGCAAGTTTTCTGGTGATGGAGATTAATTACGGCCCGTTTGAAAGTCTGCTGGAGCTGCCACCCGGATACGATCTCAGCCAGGCCAAGGCTTCCTACCTGAACGGCTTCCTTCGCATTGACGTGCCCCTCATTTCCGCCGCCACTCAAACCAAAAGCACCAGGTTGACCATCTCCGACGGCAAATAATCGGCGGGTTTGCTTGAATTGTTTCCGGGATTCAAACTCTAATACCGCAGTGAGTTAATACCGCGATGACGCCAGCCGATACAGAATTTGTCAGCATCATGAGCCCGCCCGGAACTTCCGAGGAGGCCTCCCGCATCTCGTCCCGTTCCCTGCCCGAAACGCTACCCATCCTTGGTCTGTCGGACATTGTCATTTTTCCGGGCGCGATTGCGCCATTGCTGGTGGAAACCGGCCCAAGCATCCAATTGATTGATGAAGTGGTCGCCGGCAACCGGTTGATGGGCGCCGTACTGCAAAAGCGCGCGGATGTTGCCGATCCCGCGCCGGAAGACCTTTACGACGTCGGCTGCGTGGTGCGCCTGGCCAAGATGGTGAAATTTCCTGACAACACGGTGCGGGTATTGGTCGAGGGCCTCTGGCGCATTGGCATCAAGGAATACACCAGCACCGCGCCGTATCTGCGCGCCAAGTTTGGCTTGATCCACGAGCAGCGCGACGAATCCATCGAAGTCTCCGCGATGATGCGCACTGCGCAAACCCAGTTTCAGGAGATTATCAAGCTGTCCCCGGCACTTTCGGAGCAAATCAAGGTGGCTGCCGCCAACATCGAAGACCCGGCGCATTTTACTGATCTCATCGCGGCCAATTTGAATCTGTCGTTGGAAGACCGACAGATGTTGTTGCAAACCGCGTCCGTTAAGGAGCGACTGACGAAACTGCTTCCGATGTTGAATCGCGAGCATGAAGTGCTGACGCTCAGTTCCAAGATTCAGACGGATGTCGCCAGTTCCATCGCCAAGACCCAGCGCGACTTCTTTTTACGCGAACAACTCCGTGCCATTCAGCGCGAATTGGGCGAAAGCGATCCCAATTCCAACGAAGTCAAGGTGCTGCGCGAAAAGATCGAGAAAACACCGCTCTCGGAGGAAGCCCGCAAAGTGGCAACTCAGGAATTGGAACGGTTACAGCAGATGCAACCCGCCGCGGCTGAATACCCGGTCGCGCGCAATTATCTCGATTGGATTCTCGGCCTGCCGTGGGGGCAGTCCACTGCCGATAAAATTGACCTGAAAGCGGCGGAAAAAATTCTGAACCGGCAGCATTATGGTTTGGGCAAGGTCAAGGATCGTCTGCTGGAGTTCCTTGCGGTCATCAAACGCAAACAGGTCATCAAAGGTCCGATCCTCTGTCTGGCCGGTCCGCCCGGGGTGGGCAAAACTTCCCTCGGCAAAAGCATCGCTGATGCGTTGGGACGCAAGTTCGCGCGCATTGCCCTGGGAGGCATCCGGGACGAAGCGGAGATCCGCGGGCATCGGCGCACTTACGTCGGGGCGATGCCGGGGCGCATCATTCAAACCATGCGTCGCGTCGAAAGCAACAATCCGGTCATCCTGTTGGACGAGTTGGATAAAATTGGATCGGACTTCCGCGGAGATCCCGCTGCCGCCTTGCTGGAAGTGCTGGATCCCGCTCAGAACAACACCTTTACGGATCACTATCTGGATCTGCCGTACGATTTATCGCGCGTGCTGTTCATTGCCACCGCCAACTGGCTCGATCCCATCCATGCCGCTTTGCGCGATCGCCTGGAGGTCATCGAACTGCCCAGTTACACGGAATCGGAAAAGCTACAAATTGCCAAACGCTTCCTCGTGCCGCGCCAGCTCGAAGAGCACGGTCTGAGTAAAAAGGAACTGGTGCTGCCGGACGACACGCTGCGTTGTTTGATCCGTGAATACACGCGGGAAGCGGGCGTGCGTCAGTTGGAACGTCAGATTGCGGCGTTGTCGCGGAAGGCCGCGCGCAAATTGATCGGCGTCAACAGTCGGACGCCCTCCATCAAACTCGAACCGTCCGCGTTAAAAGCGGAATTGGGACACGCGCCGTTCGTTTCCGAAACGGCGGAAAAAATCAAGGAGTTCGGCATCGCCACGGGACTGGCGTGGACGCCGGTGGGAGGCGAGGTGCTGTTCATCGAAGTCTCGCGCATGCCGGGCAAGGGCAGTTTCCTGCTCACCGGCTCACTCGGCGAGGTGATGAAGGAAAGCGCGCAAACGGCGTTCAGCTATCTGCGCAGCCAGGCGGAAAGTCTCGGACTTGATTTCAAGGATGCGTCCAAGTTTGATTTTCACATTCACGTTCCAGCGGGGGCGACACCCAAAGACGGTCCGAGCGCCGGGGTTACAATTGTGGCCGCGCTGGTTTCGCTGCTCGCGCATCGGCGCGTGCGTTCAGACACCGCCATGACCGGTGAAATCAGCCTGCGCGGCCGCGTGTTGCGCATTGGCGGGGTGAAGGAGAAAGTGCTGGCGGCGGTTCGGTTCGGGGTGAAGCACGTCATTCTTCCTGCCGGCAACAAACCCGATTGGGAAGAAGTTCCCGTGGAAGTGCGCCATAAACTCAAAGTTCATTTTGTGACTCGCATCTCCGAAGTGATCAACATCGCGCTGGCAAAAAAATGAAGTCGGCCGTTGCAAGCACACAACGATACTTTGTTCAGGCGAATGAAATTTTGAATTCCATTCGCGCTTGGCCGGGGCATCGGATCACTCGCCATGCCTCGGTGCGTTACGGGTGCTTGTTGCTGCTGGCGACGCAGCTCTTGGGAGTCACCGCGTCCAGCGCCCAGACCTCTGGCCAGGTTCTCTATGATCCACCCAAGGCCATCGAGCTGGGACGTGAACTGGTAACGCAATTACGGACTGCGATGCCAGAGCGGGGATTCACTAATACCGGGTCGCTCTACATCAAAGCGCGGCGTCAACCTTTGGTAAAAATTGCTTACACCTGCCGTGTCGTCATCACGCCAACGAACTGGATCAGTTATTACTCTGCCCGGAGCGGCAGCACCAATTTGCCCGGGTTCTCCGTCGAGCACCGGCCCCATCAGCCGAGTCTTTATCGTGACGACGCGGGCGCATTGCTTTCCGGAAGTCAACTGGATGTTCCCTTTGCCGGATCGGACTTTTGGCTGTCGGATCTCGGCTTGGAATTTCTGCACTGGCCGGAGCAGCGGGTGAATCGCTGGGAACTGGCGCGCAGCATCGGGTGTAAAGTTTTGGAGAGCAAAAATCCGGCGGTATCTTCCTCCGGCTATTCGCGCGTGGTTACCTGGATTCAAGATGACGCGAACGGGATCGTGCAAGCCGAGGCGTACGACGCGCGTGGCAAGCTGCTGAAGGAATTTCGCCCCACCGAACTGGAAAAAATCAACGGGCAGCATGAGCTGAAGGAAATGATGATTGAGAATGTCCAATCCGGCTCAAAAACCCGTCTGGAATTCGAGCTTTAACCGCGAGAATCCTTCCTTCCCAGACCCGTCGCGACCGGGCAACCATATTCGCCGGACCTATTCCCCAAGAAGGTGCGGCGATCCCATACAGGTGCGCAAATGGTTCAGGTTGCTGACAAGTGGTAACGCGCCAACTGTTCTCAGGCGGTGAGGTGATGGTTGATGCTCGCCGTGCCGCGCGCGCGGCGTGCAATTCTGTTTCAGCGGTTGCCACTTCATGTGCCAGAGCGCGCGGCGTAAAACCTCTTGCGGCGACGGTGGGGGTTGCCAGGTTACCCGTAAGCGGCGAGACGGTGGAAAGCGGGAAGCGATTTCGTAACTGGCTGCGCCTGAATTTCAGGCGCAGCCAGCGTTAATCAAGTCCGGATTGACGGCCAGCTTTCACTGACCGTCAATCCGGTCCGGTAACTCCATCGTTATCTACGGGCCCGGAAGAATTTGGCGCCGCCACTCGTAGGTACAGTGTACGGTGAAGAGGCGCCCACCACGTCCGCGTAACTGCCGCTCACCGTGGTTGAGCTTTGCAACGTGCCCGTGTAAGTGATCACCACATCCGCGCCGACTTTCCCGATGGAGAGCGTGGGCGGCAGTGGTGCCGTCACTTCGCGATAGGCCATGAGCGAGCCAGGCGCACTAACGTCATGAATGAGCGTGCGCGTAATGGCGTCCATGGCGAGGGTGTCCGAGGTCACTGTGGCCCATTCGAAGCCGGCGCCGCCGCCGCCCTGCTCATAAAGCACATGGATCGGATAGAGGCCGCTTTGGGGTACCGCAAAGCTGAAGTCCACCCAGCTCATGCCTTTGCCATAGTCCGCGATGCCGAGTTCCAGATTGGCATCCCGACCGAGCGTGGCCACCAAACCGGATTGCGCCCAGATGTCCTGCTCTTCCCCACCAAACCCATTTACGCAAACTACTGGAATGGTAATGGGCGTACTGGGCGTGCTGCCGCCCAAGACATAAGGCAGGCCCCATTGTGCATCATTGATGATGATGCAACCAATCGCACCCATGGCTTGCGCTTGAGTCACGTAATCACGGTCCAAGCAATCAATATTATTGATTGCGGCGATCTTGCCGGTGAGGTCAGTGGCGGGTAACGGGCAGCCAGCGCTCGAGTCAAAGTAGGCTACAGGCCCCGAAATGGGCACGACCGGCATGGCGGCTCCAAAGGAGCTGTTGCCCGTCCAGGTGACGACGGCGGCGACATCGCGATCAATGCCCGGACCGTTGACGTGGAGAACTTGCCGGGTGATTCCGATGCCTTGGGTCACGCGGAAACCGTCGTCACTGTTGATACTCATGCGGTAGTAACCAGCGTTCAAAGGCAACCAGCCTTCGATCCAAGCCGCAAAATTATCTGTTCTACCCGTTGCGCCAGGAATTCCTGGCAACTGATGATCGGAAGCAAAATCGCCGGGCGAGCCGCTGCTGTTGAAGTCCATGACGTCGGCGTAGAACCATTTATTACCTTCATCCGCCGGGATTCCGGAATACCAGCCTTCCACATCGGCGGTATTCGTGCCGTAGTAGGGGAAGAAGAGGCCGCCGATCAGCGCGTCCATGGCATCCATCTGGTTGGGCAGACCGTCTCCCTCACCGGGTCTGGCCAGATCTGGATCCATTTGAGCCACGGTAATGGTAAAGCCCGGTTTACCAGTGTCACCTGCTGAAAGCGGCACACTGAGTCCAGGATTGAGTGTTGCGTAAGGGGCCACGGTGAAACTCCAATTATTGGAATGAGCCGCTCCGCCAGCGTCGCTCCAGATCAAGGTAGCCGTGCGCGTCCCCGCGGCCATAAGGTTCGCGAAGGTGAAGTTGACTGCAACCGTGGTGACACTACCAACTTTGGTACTGGTTGGATTCACGGAAACACCATCCACCAACAACTGGATGCTGCCTTGATTTACCAGGCTGGCGCCATCCGTGATCTGAGCCACGAGCTTGTCCGCCCGGCAGCCCGTCGCTCCGGCATACGGATACAAGTGTGAAACGTAGGCCGGTAGTGTCGGTCCAATGTAATACGCGGCAATGCCCGAGGTGTTGGTTGGGCTTGGATCATTGATGAGATATTTGACTCCGTTCTTGATTGTGAACCATTCCAGGTTAGCTCCGTTACCCGTACCTTCGCCGTTGCCATTTTCCCATACCAAGCGCACGGGATAGATGCCGGCGTTGGTGACGGCTATGGTAAAGGAGACGTCGCTCGCGCCTTTGCCGCCGTTGTACAGTCCGAGCCGATTGGCAAAGCGGTCAATGGGATTCTTGCCTTCGGATACCAGGAAGCCGTCATCGCTGTTTACCACCATGGTATAAACGTCAGCCGTATCGAATTTAAGGAATGTGAGCAGCTCAATCGCAGTGCTGCCCGTCAGACCGTTTGCGCCCGGAAGACCAGGGAAATGCGCGTCGGGATAGCCGTTCGCGGTATTAAAGCTGCCCGCATCGGTATAGCCATCACTGGCTGGAAAGACGTTGAAGTTAATCAAGCCATTGAAGTTGATGTAGCCATTGTTGGTTGCGCTGGTTAGATCGGCCTCGTTTGCGCCGTGTAACCCAAGCAACTGCTCTTCCAGCCAGTAGAGCTGGTTCGGTTGGCCGGGCGATTGCCAGGGCCGGATGCGATAGCCGGGTTTGGAGGTGTCAACACCGGTCACGACGTCCGCCGCCGGAATGGTGACGTACGCTGGAACTGTGAAAGTCCGTTCGGCGGTGATGGGATTTCCATTACCGTCTTCACAGGTGAACTCCACCGTATGGGTGGAACCCGAGGCCAGCAGGGTTGGGAAGCTGCGGTAGGCAAAAGTGGTGGTCGCCCCCGTCTTCGTGGCCGTGATGGGAGTGACGACCACACCATCCAACTTGACCGTGGCATTGGCAGTGGCCGGATTAACCACACTGCTCCCGGAATCAGTTACGTCTAAGGTGAAGCCGCCGGGGTTGCCCACTGCCACCCCCGCCTGAGCCAAGGTTGCCGCCACAGTGGTGATGGAAATGTTGTCCACATCCTGGTTCTGCCAGTTGCTGCCGGTGCGTCCGGCGAACACCAACCGGCCGGGACTGGGAAAGTATGCGGTTTGATAATCCGTCAGAATTTGCGTGCCTTTCCACCAAACATTGAGCTTGCCGTCGGCCGCGAGTTGCACCTTAAGACGCGCCCAGTGCAAGTAGGCAGTGCCACTGACACCATCCCAAGGGCCAGTCTGAATCGAGGTCGGATCTGTCCAGTCGCTGGGATTTCGTGTCGGACAAGGATATTGCATTACCAGAATGCCGTCCACGCGGACGGTTACTGCGGCCACGTCGGGACCGATGCTCTGGTCCGCGACGCTGCAAAGTGATCCGGGAGTGCCCCCACTGTCCCAAGCGTCAAATCCGATGCTGATTCCGGTTTGCGTTCCTTCCTCGGGGAGGTTCGCTTCACAGTTCTGACCTTCCGCGAATGCGCCGCCCGTTAGCACCGGATCATTTGCCCGACAATAGCTGACGCTGAAACCATCGGCCGGACTCTCCGAACCATTGCCGATGCGCAGATCACATTCGAACGTAAAGGCCTGCACCACGGCGCCTTCATCGAAATCCGCAAAGATGATTCTGGTATTGGCACTGGTCCCCTCGGTCAGCTTCAAGAAACCGTCTTCGGGGTTCTCGGGATAGTTAACTCCATCGTACGGGTACCAACCACCGTTCCCGGTGATGGTCATCAAACCCTGCCCCGCCGGGTCGGAGTTGAAGTCAAAAAAGAATGAGCCGCTCCACGCCGTTCCGGCGCACAACAGGCCCATCAGGACACCACTCAACCATTTTTTTGTCATATATGTTCCCTTTTTGTTTTTGGTTTTTCGGTCGTTGCTGTTATTGGATTGGTAACTAACAATTCGCTGTTCAGCCTTGGGATAACCAAGTTTGCCTGACTCCATCACGGCGGCTGAATTCTTTACCACCGCGAAAGTTTCATTGGACAACGAGCCTATTAGGCGCCTCCATATTTTATTTGCAAGAAAAAATTGAAATAGTCAGGCGCTCATTCAAAATTAGTCTGACAACCGAAAGAATCGGCCCCCATGCCACCAACGGAAACATCACCTTCAACCTGGACTTATGTGTCGGGGCTTATCCCGGTGCTGGCCATTTTGGCGATGCTCAGTTGGACCATGTGGCGATCACTGAAAAAGTCGCCTGCTCCAGCGCGACTGATTTTCAAGTGGGTTCTGACCGGAGTCGGTCTGGCAGGCTTGGTGGCCATTGGTGTTTTCATTCGCAACGCCATTGAGCAGCAGGCTTGGGATCCAGGCAGCGCGATTTTCGGCGTTTTGACCCTGGCGGTTTTGGGCTTGTTCTTCGCCATCATTTGGACGCCGGCACTCACCGATCTCGCCGCCCGCGTGTTGGGCAATCTTTATGACGGTGGCAATCTCGAAGTGTTGCCGGAAGCGCACTATTCCAGCGCGATCGCCAAGCGGAAGCGCGCCGAGTATCAGGCCGCGCTGGCGGACATCCGGAAGCAGTTGGAAAAGTTCCCGACCGATTTTGCCGGGCAGATGTTGCAGGCGGAAATCGAGGCCGAAAACCTGAATGATCTTCCCGCCGCCAGCATCGCGATCCAACGCCTGATCAATCAACCCGGCCATGCGCCCCGCAATATCGCTTACGCGCTGAATTCCCTCGCGGACTGGCAGTTGAAATTTCACGCGGACCCCGAGGCGGCGCGCCTCAGTCTGGAAGCGATCACGCAACGGCTGCCCGATACGGAATTTGCGGTGCTGGCCGAACAACGGATCAGTCATTTGCCCAGTCGGGCTTATCTGCTTGAGTCGCACGATCGGCCGCAAATGAAGGTGGTCAAAGGCGTCGAGAACATCGGACTGCTTTCTTCCTCCCGGCATCTGGCCGTCCCGCCCGAGGATCCGGTTGCGAAAACGAACGAACTGGTGCAACAACTTGAAACGCATCCGCACGACCACGCCGCGCGGGAACAACTCGCCATTCTTTACGCGCGGCATTACCAACGACTCGATCTGGCCACGGAGCAGTTGGAGCAGTTGCTCCAACAACCTCATCAACCCGCGCGAACGGTCGTTCGCTGGTTGAATCTGCTCGCCGATCTGCAACTCCACGGCAATGCGCCCAGCGAGACCATTCAGGCGACATTACGCCAAATCATTGAACGCTTCCCGAATCATGCCGCCGCAGACTTGGCGCGGAATCGCCTGGACTTGATGGCGTTGGAAATAAAAGCCAAAGCCGCGTCGCGCACCGTCAAGTTGGGAAATTACGAACAAAATCTCGGTTTGAAATACGGGCCGCCCGGTTCACCTCGTTGAGGGCAATAAAAAAGCCGGACGTAAAGTCCGGCTCAGATTTTTTCCCGATGGCTACTGCAGTTCCACCGCGATGCGATCCACCACCTCCTTGGCGGTGTCCAGATCGGTGCCGCCCCAACGGGTGCGAACCTGCACGCGTGCCACGGTTTGCTGTGGCTGCACCTGCTCCAAGCGCACGTAGATGCCGCGTTCATTGATCCAGCCTTCCACCAGGCGCACCGGATTGGCGCCCGCGACGTCCATTCCCTCGCGGGTTGTATTTCCAAAACTGTTGATGGCCCGCTTGGTCGCTTCAAATACCGGGTCAATGGATTGCTCGTAACGCCCTTCCACCCAGTCCTGATAGGACGGCATCAGTCCCCGATCATTGCGAGTCACTGTGTTCACACAGCCGACCACGCCCGCCAACGCCGCCAGCAATAGGAGATTTCTCAAATTTTTCATGCCAAATTTAATACGTTCCAGTCAGCCCAACGGCAGAGGGTTTCTTTACTTCGACAATTCCAAAGCGATTCGCGTCGCCAGTTCATGCGCGGTTTGAACATCGCTCCCGGCCCACGTGCTTCGCGCCTGCACGATCACGGACGTCAAGCGCGGCTCCAACGCCTCCACCCGCACCCATACGCTGCGACCATTGGCCATGCCTTCCAGCGCGCGCACTTGGTTGGTGGATTCCAGCAATGTGGATTCACGAGACAACGCACCATAACCCTTTAACGCAGCCTTGGCCGCTTCCAGTGCTTGGTTAAAAGGCACTTCGTAATGATTCTCGACCCGATCGCGCGACAACTTTACTCCGGCCGTCTTCTGTTCCGAAACTGTATTCACGCAACCGGTCAAGGCCAGCAGCGCTGCTCCCATTACCAGAGCAAAAAAACCTTTTTTCATGCTCAATCAGTGCAATACAAAGCGCGGCGCCGGTCAAGAACGAAGCACAGACAGTTTTCTGCGCGGCCCTGCTACCCTAGGTTGGGGGGAACGGCCAACTTGGCTGTTCTGGTCGGCAACCTGCCGAGCAGTGCAATCCAGTTTTGTTCCCTTGGGAGGCGTTCCAGCGCGTCCCTAAACCATGACGGAAGCAACTGGCAGGATTGGATAAACCGCGAACCGTGCAAAGCCGCCGCTATGCCATGTGCGACTCAATCTTCAAACTTTTCTGCCGCCCTTTGCATCGTGGACACCGCTGGAGAACACGACAATGCCCGGGCTCGGGAGTTGTGTGCGGGCGTGCGGGGTGGATCGAAGATGGAAGACAATTTACAGAAGGATTTTTATCCCGCCTCACCGCGCGCCAAATAAATGGCTTGTTGCTTTTGCCTATAACCTGCGGCGACGGCGTTCAAGCCTTTTCTCCTCAGGGAGAAAGACTAAACCTCTGTGTTTCCCCTTTCCAGACTCGCTTGTCTTTGATGCGCACATCTTTCTCAGTTTCGAGACAAAATGAGGCTGCGGCTGGTGTTATTTTCATCGAATGAGATGCGTTTTCCATTGCCAACTTTTCCGCTTTGGCGGCGGCGCGGTAGTCAGGTACTCTGGCGTTCCATGACTGAACAAATCGTTATCCTCGACTTTGGCTCGCAATACACGCAGGTCATTGCACGACGAATCCGCGAGTGCAACGTCTTTTCCTCCATTTTGCCCTACGACACGCCAACGGCGGAAATCATGCGGCTGAAGCCCAGCGGCCTCATCCTGTCCGGCGGCCCTTCGAGCGTCTATGCGAAGAACGCGCCGAAACCGGATCACGGGATTTTCGATCTGGATGTGCCGGTACTCGGCATCTGTTTCGGCATGCAACTCCTCGCGCATTTCCTGGGCGGCCAAGTGGAGCCGGGCCGCAAACGGGAATATGGCAAAAGCACCCTCACCGTGCGCGATCCGCGCTGCCAGTTGTTCGCGCGGTTGCCGAAAACTATGCAGGTGTGGAATTCGCACGGCGACAAACTCACCAAACTTCCGCGCGGTTTCAAAGCTGTGGCGGTGACGGCGAACTCGGAATTTGCCGCCATTGAAAATCGTGCTCGCAAATTCTTTGGACTGCAATTTCACCCGGAGGTAGTGCATACCCCGCGCGGCAAGGAGATCCTCGCCAACTTTGTGCATCGCGTTTGCGGCTGCGGCAAATCCTGGACGATGCGCAATTATCTCGACCAGGCGGTGGGAGAAATTCGAGCCCAAGTCGGCAAGGAACGGGTCCTTTTGGGTTTGAGCGGCGGTGTGGATTCGAGTGTGGCGGCAGCGCTCCTGCACCAGGCGATTGGCGATCAACTGACCTGCATCTTTGTCAACAATGGCGTGCTGCGCGCGCGCGAAACCGAGGTGGTGCGACAGGTTTTTGGCAAACATTTCCGCGTCAAATTGCAATACGAAGACGCGTCAAAAATCTTTCTCGCCCGACTCAAAGGCGTGACGGATCCAGAAAAGAAACGGAAAATTATCGGTCGGACGTTCATCGAAGTTTTTGAGGCCGCGACCAAACGCGCGGGGCGTGCCAGATTTCTGGCGCAAGGCACGCTGTATCCCGACGTCATCGAATCCGTGCCGATTGCCGGCAATCCCGCCGCGCTCATTAAGAGCCATCACAACGTCGGCGGGTTGCCGAAGCGGATGAAATTTAAACTTGTCGAACCGCTGAAATGTTTGTTCAAGGACGAAGTCCGCCTGCTGGGCGAAGAACTCGGCGTGCCCAGGGAAATCGTCTGGCGTCAACCCTTCCCCGGACCGGGCCTCGCCGTACGCATCCTCGGTGAAGTTACCCCGGCGCGTTGTGAGATTCTGCGCAACGCCGACGCCATCGTCGTTGAGGAAATGAAAGCCAGTGGACTTTACTACAAGATCTGGCAGAGCTTCGCCGTGCTGCTGCCCGTGCGCAGCGTCGGCGTGATGGGCGATGAGCGCACCTATGATTTCACTATCGCCATCCGCGCTGTGGAATCGCAGGACGGCATGACTGCCGACTGGGTAAAGCTGCCCTACAATCTGCTGGAAAAACTCGCCAGCCGCATCATCAACGAGGTCAAAGGCGTGAACCGCTGCGTCTTCGACATCACCAGCAAGCCGCCCGGAACGATTGAGTGGGAATGATTCCGCGTCTGGCACAGCCAGGCACCTGATGGCATGAAATGCCGCTAAGCCCGCGTAATTGCGGG
>JBDHQI010000007.1:0-145837 GCA_039806955.1 Verrucomicrobiota bacterium
CCCGTTTCCACAACCGCACCGGGTGCTACCACCCCGATCTTACCCAGCGTCTTGAGCTATGTCCGACAGGCTGCTAGGCGGATTGCGTTGCGTTTCACGAGGCGGTGACGCAGGAGGTCGTGCCGGTGTTGCGGGAATTACAGGAACGCCGCCGGCGGCAACTCGGGCTGGAACGGCTGCGCCCGTGGGACACGGCAGTGGATCCGTTGCAGCGACCGGCGTTGCAACCGTTTACGGACGTGGCGGAGTTGATCGCGCGCCCGCAAAAATTTTTGACCGGCTGGACCCGCAATTGGCCGCCGGTTTCGCCAAACTGCATACGGTAAAGCTGCTGGATCTGGCCAATCGCAAGGGCAAGGCGCCGGGCGGCTATCAATCCACGCTGAACGAGGCGCGGTTGCCGTTTATTTTCATGAACGCGGTCGGAAAAATGGGATGTGAAAATGTTGCTGCACGAGGCGGGACACGCCTTTCACGCGCTGGCGGCGCAAGGTGAGGATTTACTTGCCTGCCGCAGCGCGCCGATCGAGTTTTGCGAGGTGGCGTCCATGAGCATGAAGCTGCTCGGCAATGAATTCATCGACGAATTTTACACGGGCGACGAAATCCGCCGCGCCCGGATCGAGCATCTGGAGAGCATCATCAGCGTGCTGGGGTGGATCGCTACGGTGGATGCGTTTTAACATTGGCTCTATACGCATCCGAGCCATGATCGGACCGCCCGCAGCGCGGCGTGGAATGAATTGATGGATCGCTTCGGGGGTAGCGTGGATTGGAGCGGTTATGAAGCGGCGCGCACCCATTTGTGGCACCGGTAACTGCACATCTTCCTCTATCCGTTTTACTACATCGAATACGAGATCGCACAGTTGGGTGCCTTGCAGGTCCGGGCGAATGCCAAACGCGATCGGCATCAGGCGCTGCACGATTACCAGACCGCGCTGGCGTTGGGCCGATCGCGGCCGTTGCCCGAGCCGTTCGCCGCGGCTGGATGCCGGTTTCAGTTTGATGCAAGCATCATCAGACCACTCGTGGAACTGCTCCGGCGCGAGCTGGCAAAACTGCACGTGTGAACCGAGTCGCGGCTGGTCCTGCGGCGGATCATTTGCGCCGATTGCGTCGGCGGGTGGGTTTGAATAGTTCCAACTGCGGGCTTTTGAAAAAGTCGTAGTGCTTCAAAATCCGGAGGATTTGCAGCAGGTCCGATTTTTGATAATTGCGGTTGGCGGCTACGGATTGGATCAGATCAGTCAGCAGGGTGGGGAACGGGATGACGGCGTCCACACCTTTATTGCGGAGCAGGGTGATGCTTTGCTCGCGCGCCTCGGCGGAGTGCGGCAGGGCGGGAACAATAAGGATTTTCAACGGCACGCCGTTCAAGCCGAAGGCGCTGGCCGCGCGTTGAAAGACCTTGGGATTGACGAAGCGAAAAATTTCGGGTGTGCCCGCCAGTCGTGCGGAGCTGAACGTTTCGGTGTGCCAGCCTTTGACGACGACAATCGCGCGTTCAATTTCCGGTAAATCTTCCGAGCGCAGAACGAAAGGCAGGGTGGTGTCGCAGGGGGCGGCCAGGGGATTCAGAACGAAAAAATCAATGTCGCCCTGCTCGCGCCGGGTTGGACTGACGTATTTGCGATCCTGCCGCACGAGGAACTGGTGCAGCTCGAAGTATTCGCGAACGATGCTTTCACTGACCGCGCTCATGGCTTCGGGAACATGACGCGTCGCTCAGCAAGGCCGCAGCGGTTCCGGGCGAACGACGGGTTGGCGGCAGTGCTGAGGACATCAGGCATGATTGGTTAGGAGGGTTTCCAGATCCGGTGCGGGCACGCGTTGTCCCCAGGCCGCTTTTCCGATCCGGGTGGTGAGCACGAATTGGATTTCACCGGCATGGACTTTTTTATCCAGCTTCATCGCGGCCAGCAGCTTGATGCGGCAGGCCGCCGTCAGTTTCATCGTGGTCGGCAAACCCGCGCGTTTGAACAGCGCCGCGATGCGCGCGGTGTCCGCAGCCTTCAGGCCGCAGAATTGCTGGGATAGCCGGGCGGCGGCCACCTGACCGATCGCGATGGCCTCGCCGTGCAGATATTTGCCGTAATGCGAAATGGCCTCGAGGCCGTGCCCGATGGTGTGTCCAAAATTCAGGATGGCGCGAAGGCCGCTTTCAGTTTCGTCCTGGCTCACGATCTCTGCCTTGATTTCACAACAGCGCGCGATGACGGGGGCCAGCACCGGGTTTTTACGTTGCAAGAGTTTGGGAAGATCACGCTCCAATCGTTGAAAAAATGGCGCGTCGTAAATGATGCCATACTTGATCACCTCAGCCAGACCCGCGCGGAGTTCACGTGAGGGCAGGGTGTGGAGAGCGGCGAGATCGCACAACACCAGTCGCGGTTGATGAAAAGCGCCGACCAGATTTTTGCCCGCCTTCAGATTGACGCCGGTTTTGCCTCCGACCGAGCTGTCCACTTGCGCGAGCAGCGTGGTGGGCACTTGCACGAATGGAATGCCGCGCAAATAAGTGGCGGCGACAAATCCCGCCAGATCGCCGACCACTCCGCCACCCAAAGCGACGAGGAACGAGTGCCGCTCCAGCCGGTGCGCCGCGAGGCGACGGTAGCAACTCTGCGCGGATTTGAGGCTTTTGGCGGTTTCGCCGGCTGGCACAACGACGAGCGCGGGATCAAAGCCAGCACGGGAAAGGGAGTTGTAAGCCGGTTTGGCATACCAGCGGCCAACGTGCGCGTCGGTGATGATGGCGCAGCGTTTGCCGAGCTTCAGCCGCGCACATTCCGCCCCCAGTTTGTTGATCAATCCGGAAGCGATCTTGATGTCGTAACTGCGGCGGCCTAGTGGAACTCTGACAGTGCGCACGCCGGGAAGGATAAAGACTGGAGCGAGACTGTCAAAGCGTCTTGTATCCGCTTCCGAGGAAGCATCGTTTCACTGCGTTCAAAGCGGCTCAAGGATAGACCAGCCGATAAAACACCGTACCGGCGTGCGGGTCAATCGGGAAGGTGAACCAGTTCGTGGTGGATGAATCGGGCACATCCACCCAGTTATCGCTCAGGCCTTGAGTGAGCGTGTTGGTTTGCACCTGCAACCGCCAGCCGGTGTGATCCGCCGGCCAGGTTAGGGTCACTTGGTTCGCATTGACTGTGCTGCTCAGATTGACCGGGGCCGTGGCCACGAGGGAAGTGACGGCGATGGTGCCGTCCACGGCGAGGCGGTTGGTCCAGATGAGATTGCCGCCCGGCGGGGGTTGGATGGCGAAAGCTTCGCCGTTCACCAGCGGTTGGTTGAACAGCTTGAAACTCTGCCCCGCCACGAGCGCCGGACCGAGATTGGTGACGATCACCGTTCCGGCGGTGGCGCTGGTGAGCGTGCCCGCAACGCTCACCCAGTCGTTGGTCGGCGCGCTGGCAGTGTTTACTTCAATCACCAGGTCGCCGTTCAACGCGAGATTGTTGTTGATGGTCAGGAGACCGATGGTCGCGCCCGGAGCCAGATGGCCGCCGGGATTGATGATCACCGGCGCGTTGATTATGCCGCTGCCGCTCAGCGTGGCGGTGGACTGAACCGTTACCGCGCCGCCAGCGGCGATGATGCCATTCACCTGCAACGCGCCTTCGTTGACGAGCGTGCCGCCGGTATAGGTGTTGTTTGCCATCAAAGTCATGGTGCCGGCGCCGGTTTTCAACAGGGTGGCAGGGATGCTATTTCCACCGTAATCGTCTGATGGGTTGCGGAGAATGGTGCGAGCCCAGAAATCCGTCTGGGCATCACCGGTCACATCCGCGACGTTGAAGGTGGTGCCGCCGTTGTTCAAGTGGTTGCCGCGACCCGTGACGGTATCCATGGTGGATGGCGCGGCACCAGTGACAGTGATGTTGCCGATAAATTGGAAACCGTCGTAATTCGCGGGATCGGTGGCGTTCGCATTGCGCAGTATGCCGCCATTCAATTCGAGATTCGGCAACACGTTGAATCGGGTGGAGATCAAGTTGCCGTGAATGCTCAGGGTGGGCAGATTGGCGGCATTCTGACCTGAGCCGCCGAAAATGTTGTTTAGATTAAAGTTCAGCGTGGCGCCCGGGCCAACCTGAATGATGCGGGCGCCGGTTTTGGCGCCGAGAACCGAGGTGGTGGTTTGGTCGTTGGCGATGCTGGCGAAGACCGTGCCGCCGGTAATGTTGAAATCACCCGAGAAGTGATTGAATTTGTTGCTCAGAGTCAAAGAGCCACTGCCCGCTTTCGTGAGTTGATTCGTCCCGGCCAATTCGGCCCCAATGGTGACGCCCCGGTTATTTACTGTGAGAGTCGAATTGCTGCCGGTGAAGGTCAACGTGCCGTCGGTACCGGCATTCAACGTCCAGTTGTGCGACGGGACCGCGTCGCCAAAAATAAGATTGCCGATCGTGCGGGAGCCGTCGAGTGTGACGGTGGCGTTCGCCAGAAGATTGAGTTGACTGAAGTCCGCCGTTTGATCTGCGCCATCAGCGACAACACCGTTGGTCCAATTCGCACCCACCGACCAGGAGCCGCCCGCAGGATTGATCCACACCGCGTTATTGGTTCCGCGCACGATGATCGGGACGTTGGCCGAGTTGGTTTGCAACGGATACAGCCCGCCATAACCGGAATCCTGTACGCTAACGACGAGATGAAAAGCCGTGCCGACTGAAGCGGCGGCAAGCAGCGTGTTATCCGCAACCGACAGATCCCCGCTGACTGGATCCAAGGCAAAGGCGTCGCCGGCATCGCTCTCGAGCAAACGAAACGCAAGGGTGTCCAGCGGACTGTCGGTGGCGTTAATCGTGCCGAGCCGTGTGCCGTTGGTCACCGTGGCCAGCACGCTGAACGATTGATCATTAATCTGCGGCGGCAGATTGATATTCACCGGTTCAAGATTGGTGGCTGGAATGACGTTGGTCACGCCACTGCCGGGAACGAGCCAGGCCACGGAAACATGGTCGCCGCCGCCGCCTTCCTTGTGCAGCGCTTCGAGATAATAGCGTTGACCAGCCACCAGTCCGACCTGCAATGGTGAAGTTTGGGTGGAGTACTGGGCCCAATTTTCAAAATCAGTCCAGCCGCCAACCGAGGCAATCACCGCGGCGTTGGCCGGATTGGTATTCATGCTGAAGCGCAGAATGCTCGCGTCATCCGAGGCGATGAAAAACCGGTAATTGCCAGTGACCGGCGGAATGACGTAACCACGAATCCGTGAGCCGTAATTTTCTCCCACGTCCTGGGCTGCTTCAAACCGGTTGCCGGGCAGAGTCTCCAGTTGGTCGGGACGACCGGGGAATTTGGCGTTGTTGGTCAAATCACCGACGGTCATGCCACTGCCAATATCGAGAAACATTTCCCGGCGCAACGACGTGGCTACGATGGCGTCCGCGTCCACCACTGCTAACGCCACCGTGCTGGTGGCTGAGAGTGACGGCGAACCACTGTCCGTGACGCGGATCGTTAACAGGAAATTCGTGCTGGGCGTGGCCGCCAAAGCGAAAACATCCGCCACGCGCACCATGCCGTTGGCATCCAGATGGAAAATGCCTTCCTCATTTCCATTCAAGATTGTGAGCGTATGCGTGTCGGTGGCGTTTACGTCGTGGACCGTCACCTGGCCCACGCTGGCATCGGCAAAGAGGTCACGCCGCACTCCGGAATTAGTGAATCCGGTCAGGTGTGGAACGTAGTTCATGAAGCGCGGAGCCAGATAAATCCCCGGGATGATGTTGGTCTGGTTGTCGTTGGCGGGGCCGCGCCAGGCGATCGCAACGTGATCCGCTCCGCCACCTTCCTTGTGACGGGCTTCAATGTAGTATGCCTGTCCGGCGACGAGCGAGCGGGCTGTAGATTGCTGGGAGGAGTATTGCGTCCATTGCCGGGGGCTGGTGTAAGTGTTCACGTAAGCGATGCGCGTTAGCGTGGTCGGATTGGTCGTCCCGCTCATCCACAATTCGCTCGCGTCGTCGCTCGCAATCCAAAAGGTGTAAGAGCCGCTCACCGGCGGAAAGAGATAGCCGCGCAGCACCGAGCCGTAAGCATCGCCGCGATCTCTATCTCCCTCAAAGCTCGGCAACTGTTTCTCGAAGGTCGGATCGAGCGGAAAACGCGGGTTGCTGGTCAGGCCGGAGAGAGCTGTGCTGCCGCCAATGTTTTCATAAACGGCATAACTCACGCTCCCGGGCGGGAAGGGAGTATTGTTGGGAAGGACCGTAATTTTCAGGGTATTGGTGGCGCTGCGTGTCGGTATTCCATTATCCGCAACCACCAGGGTCAGGTCATAGACGCTTGGAATTGTTGTGTCGAGGTCACCCGCTACTTTGATTTGTCTGCTGGAATTATCGAAGGTGAAAACGCCGTCGTCGTTTCCCGCCAGGATCGCGCCCGTCAAAATCGAATAAGCATCCGGATCGTTCATGTTGATCGAAGCGATGGCGGTGCCCGGTTGCGTATGCGAGGGGATAGTGACGTTGGGAGCACTGATGGTGGGCGGTTCGTTTACGTCCTGTATCTGGATGACGACGCGCCGGTTCAATTCGGTGAGCGCGGGGTTTGCGAGGTTGGTGATGTTCACGAACAACTCAAATTGCACGGGCAACTGCGTGGTTGCGGCGAGCGCCTCATAATCGAGCGCGCTGGAATTGGCCACGGTGAGCTTGCCGGCGTCGTCGAGAGCAAACGCGCCGCCCAGATTGCCGGCGGTGATTACATACGCCAGCGGATCGGCGTCGGGGTTGAGGGCGGGCACTGTGCCGACCTCGAAACCGTTGGGAGAATTTTCCGCAACCACCAGTCGCGCGGGCAACACGGCACCGGCCACGTTTCCAGTAATGGAGTAATAGCCCAGACTGGCGTAGTCCGAGAAGCCGTTGGAGACCGGGTTGTTCCGGCCCGCGCCGGTGACGCGAAAGGTGTAGGTGCCAGCCGGGATACTCAGGGCGATACTCGCCTTCAATTGGGTTTGCGGATTGTTGCTGGCCATGATCGTGCCCGCCGCATTGGCCAGAGTGGCGGAAATAGCGAGATTAGCCCAATCGCCGACCGGATTGGCCAAGAGCGAAATCGCTCCGCCGGATGTGGTAAATTGGAACGCATCCGTGTCGCCTGTTCTTTCAATCACACCCTCTGCACTCGCCGTGTAATTGGAATAAATCTCGAGGTAACGCGCAGTCGCCAGCGTGGCGCCGGTGTCATCTGCGCGGTAAGCGACGTTATTGTTGTTATTGGTGATGACGTACAGGTCGTCCTGAGTTTGATTGGCGTTTGCGTATTCACCCTTGCTCCATTGGACCACAGGCATCGAATAACCCACTCCCATGATCGGCGCCCAGCCCACCGCGCCACTGCCTTGACCCTCGTAATATTCCTCGGCGGGATTGGTGCGGCCATCGTGACCGAGCGCGAGCGTGTGACCCACTTCGTGCGAGATTACTTCGGCCGCGCTTTTGCCACTGGAATAAAACGACCAGCACGGCCGATCCCCGGTATTGTTCCAATCCTGGAGATAGGCAACGCCGCCGGCGCCAGGAGCCGCAGTGGTGGTAGGCGTGACGACACAACGTTGCCGGCTGTTTTCCGGTGCCGCTTCATAAACACGAATATCCGTGGTGACGTTGATGTTGAACGGCATGAAGTCTTCGGCGACCCGGTTCCATACATCTTTGATCACGGTGTTGTTGACATCCGGTTTTTCATAGGTGATTCCACCCCACGTCGGCGTGTAACCACCGCGATAATCAATGTAAATCACCGGCACAGCTCCCGGCAGGCTCTGCAACGAAATGATGCCGTCATTATGCGGTGGCACGAAGTTCGGCGCGTCGTCCGGCCGCAGCGGCGGGATTTCCTCTGAATCGGCGGCGGTTAAACTCGTCGGATCGGGCGGTGGCAGTGCCAGGCACAGTACCTCGTCCAAACGGCGCTCCACCAGAACCGTTTTACCCTCAGCCCCGAGGGGTTCGAGGCGGTAAGCCCGTTGGCTCGTCGGAAAAATGACTTCGCCCGAGTAATCGCCCGCTTTGCCCGGCAGTGTTTGTTTGCGAAACGAGAATCGGCCTGTTTCGGGTGTCGTCAATTCACCAGCCAGCACGATGACGTGGCCGTCCAGAAACTCCGTGTGGGTGATGGTGCCGGCGGCAAACTCACCCGCTACCAATTCAAAGCGTACGGGATGCGGTCGAGGGGTATTGTGAAATTGATCGAGGAAGGTGTAATCCCAAGGCCGTTGACGAGGACTGACGGTTCCCAAGGAGGTGGAGACGGTGGTCGCAGTAGCAGCCGGATGGTTCGTTATATTCGCCATGGCAGCAGTGGTGAAAGTCGTCGAGGTTGGCGTTGCCGCAGTGGCTGATGAAGCTGAGCCAGTTGGCGTGGATGGGTTGGCGGCGTTATTGGCGATGGTTGCGTCCGGTGATGCAACACTGGTGGTCGGTTTGAATCGCGAAAAACTGAAAACCAATGCGCTCAATCCCATGAGGATCAAGATCGCTACAATATATCGTTTCATAAGTTCTGTCGGCAGGTTATGTGGAAGTACCACAGAGCGAAACTTCAATTTAAGCGCGCCTGGGCGGATTAAGAATGCGGCGGAATCAGCGACGGAAGCGGTGATTCCACCATTTCAGCAAACCATAAGAGAGACGCACCTTGCCCTGGCCGACGGGCATTTCGGGGCGCATCCGAATCCACGATGATTTGGGATACGCGAGCGGTTGATCCGGATAGATGCTGCGATGGCCGATCAGCAGGTAAGCACTGATGGCAGCTCCAGCGACGTACCACAGTCCGTTGCCGCCGAATAATTCAACGCCGAGCAAAATGGCGGCGATGGGCGTATTGGAAGCGGAAGCAACCACCGCCACCAGTCCCGCTGCCGCACCCAGCGCCGGATTGATGCCCAGCAAATGTCCGAAGGCATTGCCCGTGACCGCGCCAATCACGAATTGTGGCGTCACCACGCCTCCGTAAAATCCGGAGCCCAAGGTGATGGCAACGAGCAGGCTCTTCCACAGAAAACCCAGATACGGCGCAGGTTCACCGCGCAGCGCGGAATCCATCAAAGGCAGCGACAGCCCGAGATAATCCGTTGGGATGACCAAGATCAGCAGCGATATCAATCCACCGCCGATCAGCGGCAGGGCGGGCGGCCAAAGTTTGAACGTGGTGCGCACGCGCTCGAAGGCGGCGCGGATGATATGAAAACTGCCGACATACACTCGTGCGGCAAGTCCGCAAATGATGCCGATGATGACCGTCTTGATGAACCACCATTCCGAAAATGTCGGGAGGAAGGAGAGTGGATAGTATTCGTAAGGCACGCCCCAGAATTTGCTCGTTTGATAAGCCGTTACGCCGCCGATGATGGCCGGAAGTAGAAAATCCGTTCGCACGCGACCGATGGCCAGTACTTCAACTCCGTAAATTGCCCCGGCAATGGGCGTGCCGAACACGCTGGCGAAACCGGCACTCACACCACATGCGACCAATCGCTTTTGCAGTTCGGAGTTGAGGTTGAGCAGTTGTCCCAGCCCCGCACCCAGGCTCGCGCCGATGTGCGAGCACGGCCCCTCCTTTCCCGCTGAACCGCCGGACGCCAGAGTCAGCAAGGCGGCCACAGGTTTGATCAACATGGTTTTGAGGGGCATGCGCCCTTCCTGCTCGTGGAAGGCGGTGATGAGGCTGTCTTGGAGCGAGGTTTTATTCAGACGATAACCGTAATACAGCAAAAGCCCATTAGCCAGACCGGCGGCAGGCAACAGCGCCATTTGACACCAGAACGGCACCCCGGCAGTCACATCCGTGAGTGTGAACAGCGCGATGAGAAACAGGCTGACGCCACTTCCAACCATCACACCCGTAAGCGTGGCCAGCAGGAGCCACTGCAACACAGTGGCGAGCATGATCAGGAGTTCAGTGAAGGCCGCGCGCAACGAGAATGTTTTACGGTAGGGGCAGGAGACAGGCAAGCCGTTCGCAAAAAGTCGCAACGGTTCACTTCACGACTGAAGCCTTGTGCTTGGCGTGAGAATAAACGGAATCCGCCGGATCATCAGCGAGACGGGAATGAATCGCACGCGTTCGGGTTATGGTGTTTGGTTTCAGTCGTGTTCGAGGCTCATGCGCACTACGCGTTGAAGTTCGACTGGAACATTATCATTCACTTAAAACGCTCCAAGAGCTGTTCTGCAAAATCTTCGTACGGCAGCTCAAAAAGACTGCGAAATTGCAGCGGAAATAAAATTTTACTCTGAAATAGCATAGGTTAGAATTTGAATCTCTAGTGAATACATAAAGTTAAATAACTTTTTTATAGACAAGATATAATTTTGTCATAATATCCATACATAACGATATGACGACGATAGCGACTGAGAAAAAAGCGAGTCACAATGAAGAGCTTAAATCTTCAATCCCGACTTTATCGGGAAACATTTACGCAACCATTGCTGACGATTCGGTGGACCATTTTTCAGCCGAGGATACCCAGTATCTAAAATTTCATGGGTCTTATCAGCAGGACGATCGTGATCTGCGTAAAACCGGAAAGAAATATATCATGATGGTGCGGGGACGGATTCCGGGTGGTGTCCTGACGGCCAAGCAGTGGGCGGTGTTTGATGAGTTAGCCACGCAGTACGGCAACAATACCTTGCGGCTGACCACGCGCCAAAGCATCCAGTTCCATGGCGTGGTGAAATCGAATTTGCGCCCGTTGATCAAGCGGATCAACGAATCACTGCTCTCCACGTTGTCGGCTTGTGGTGATGTCACGCGCAACGTGATGGCCCCACCTATGCCAGCCTACACCCAGGTGCGGGATCAAGTTTATGCCGATGCGCATGAGGTCGTTCGCGCCCTCGCGCCGCGCACGAAAGCGTATCATTCAATCTGGATTGATGGCGTGCAGTTGGACAACGAAGCGCCGGAGAACAAGGACTTCGAGGATCCACTCTACGGCAAGGCCTATTTGCCGCGGAAGTTCAAAGTGGCTTTCGTGGTGCCGCCCGTGAACGATGTGGACATTTTCACCAACTGCCTGGGCTTTATCGCTATTGTCGAGAACGATCGCCTCGTCGGTTACAACGTCTGCGTGGGTGGCAGTATGGGGCGGAGTCACGGAAACGTGGCGACTTATCCGCGCATCGCCGATGTAATCGGTTTTATCACTCCGGACAAAGTGGTGAGCGTTGCCAAAGCGGTATTGACCATTCATCGCGATTTTGGTGATCGCGTGGATCGTCGGCACGCCCGGTTGAAATACGTCATCGCGGAGCGCGGCGCGGAGTGGGCGCGGAACGAAGTGAATCAACGCGCCGATACCTTGCTGGCGACACCTCGACCTTACAAATTTACGAGCAGCACTGATTTACTCGGCTGGCGCCAGGCTGTGGATGGGAAATGGTTTTTGGGAGTCTATGTTGACATGGGGCGGGTTAAAGATACACAAAAAGCGGCTTTGCGTCAGGTGGCCGAGCAATTTCCGAATCTGGAATTTCGCATCACTCCCAATCAAAACGTAATCCTCGTCAACGCCAGCGACGAAGATAAAGTCGCCATTACCAGCTTGCTTCAGGCGGCGGGACTCAAGACGGAGCGCCAGGCCTCGTTGCTGCGGACCACCGCGCTGGCGTGCCCGGCATTGCCCACCTGCGGATTGGCCTTGGCCGAATCCGAACGGATGCTGCCCGGCGTCATTGATCGAATCGAAAAAATTTGTGACGCCCTCGGTTTGGGTAGTGAGGAAATCATCATTCGCTCCACGGGGTGTCCGAACGGTTGCGCCCGGCCCTACATGGCAGAGATCGCTTTTGTGGGAAAGGGGCCGGGACGGTATCAGGTTTGGTTGGGTGGTAATGCCGCCGGAACGCGATTGAATCGTCTTTGGAAAGACGTGGTCAAGGATGTGGATCTGGAAACTGAGTTGCGACCTTTGTTTACGCGCTTTGCCACCGAGAGAAATTCCGACGAGCGGTTTGGTGATTGGTGCAATCGCGTGCTTTGGACGGAATCCGTCGTTACGAATTAAAGTTATGACTACCATTCAAATTGAAACGGCCAATGTCGAATTGCGCGGTAAATCGCCCGCTGAAATTATCCGCTGGGCCATTGGCCAGGCGGGGGGGCGCGCGATTGTCTCGACGAATTTCCGTCCCTACGAAGCGGTGTTATTGCATCTGATTACGCAAATTCAACCCGACATTCCCGTGCTTTGGGCGGATCACGGTTACAACCGGCTGGCGACCTATCGTTACGCCGAAACTTTGCAGCGGCGCCTCAAGTTAAACTTGAAAGCTTACGTGCCCAAAATGACGGCGGCGCACTACAACGCGCTTTACGGCGGCGCACCCGAACCGGCGCTCGAGAACGAAGAGCGGCTCAAGGATTTCAGCGCGGTCATGAAGCTCGAACCATTCCGGCGCGGCATGCAGGAGTTGTCACCCCGCCTCTGGTTCACCGCGTTGCGGCGCGTGCAGAATCTGCACCGGGCGGGATTGGATATTGTTGTGGCGGATCAAAACTTCAACACCGTCAAAGTGAATCCCGTATTTTATTGGAACGATGCCGATATGGAAAATTACCTCCGAGAACACGATCTGCCCAACGAATGGGATTATTTCGACCCCGCCAAGGCCGATGAGAAACGCGAGTGCGGATTACATGCCGCGTGGGGTGGTCGGGGGGTAGCCGCCGCTTGAGTCGGGTTTGCGGAGGTTCATCCCTTCTGATAAAACTGACCCGACGGACTGGCCCGTTCCGTGTTGGACCCCGCTTCGCCGGTTGAAGCAGGAACGCGCCAGCCAGATCAACAGTTGATTAACACCCAACACCAGCAGGCTTTTTCATGAGTTCGTATAGACTGGATCATTTGCAATATCTGGAGACGGAAGCGATTCACATCCTCCGCGAAGTGGCCGGTGAATTTGAGCGTCCGACGTTGCTGTTCTCGGGCGGGAAGGATTCGATCTGCCTTCTGCGACTCGCGGAGAAAGCGTTTCGCCCGGCGGATATTCCCATGCCGCTGTTGAACGTGGAAACGGGACACGAGTTTCCCGAACTAATTCAGTTCCGTGATCAACGCGCCCGTGAACTCGGCGCGAAATTGATTGTGCGCACGGTGGAGGCCGCCATTGCCAGCGGGCAGGCGCATCCGGTGCCCGGCGAGATCAGCCGCAACAAACTGCAGATTCCCGTCCTGCTCGGGGCGATCGAGGAGTTTCAATTTGATTGCGCGATCGGCGGCGCGCGGCGTGATGAAGAAAAGGCGCGCGCGAAAGAACGGTTCTTCAGTTTTCGCGACAGCTTCGGGCAATGGGACCCAAAAGCGCAGCGACCGGAGCTTTGGCAGCTTTACAACGCCCGTGTAAATCCGGGAGAGAACATGCGGGTGTTTCCGTTGTCCAACTGGACCGAGATGGATGTCTGGCAATACATCCAGCGCGAAAAGCTGGCCGTGCCGAGCATTTATTTCAGTCACGAACGGGAAGTGGTGCGCCGCAATAGCCAGTGGGTGCCCGTCCCGCCACCGCGGACCAATGGCGCCGCGGATCCGTATCAGGGGGCCCGTCCAAAACCCGCCGAACCCATTCAAAAGCTCATTTGCCGCGTGCGCACCATTGGCGACATGATCAGCACGGGCATGATTGAATCTCCCGCTGACAGTGTGGAGGATATCATCGCCGAGGTGGCGGCGGCGCGCGTGACGGAGCGAGGGAATCGGGCGGACGATAAATGCAGTGAAGCCGCCATGGAAGACCGCAAGAAGGCGGGATATTTTTAGCATTTGAACTCATGGAAACCACCGTGTCCTTAGCTCCAACTGAAACCGCATCCGTGCGTGATGCCCTTCCCCAGACCCCCATTGAACTGTTGCGGTTGAATACCTGCGGCTCCGTGGACGATGGCAAATCCACCCTGATCGGGCGATTGCTCTACGATTCCAAATCGCTGATGGAGGATCAAATCGCGGCCTTGGAAAAATCCGTGGACCTCACCGGTGGCGGGCAAATCAATCTGGCGAATCTCACGGATGGCTTGCGCGCCGAACGCGAGCAGGGGATTACGATTGATGTGGCCTACCGGTACTTCGCCACGCAACAGCGGAAATTCATCATCGCCGATACTCCGGGGCACGTGCAATACACTCGCAACATGGTCACGGGGGCGAGCACCGCCAACCTTTCCATCGTGCTGGTGGATGCGCGCCAGGGCGTTATTGAACAAACCCGACGGCACACGTTCATTGCGGCGCTGTTGGGGATTCCGCATCTGGTTATCGCCATCAACAAGATGGACCTGGTGGATTGGAACGAGGCGTATTATCAAAAAATCCGTCGCGAGGTGGAAGGGTTTCTGCCCAAGCTGAACGCCTTCCGTGACGTGAAATTCATTCCCATCAGCGCGCTCAATGGCGATAACGTCGTCGAGCGTTCAACGCGGATGCCGTGGTATCCCGGCCCCACGTTGCTTGCGCATCTGGAAACGGTCCACATCGCCAGCGATTGGAATCTGGGAATCCTGCGGTTTCCGGTGCAATGGGTGAACCGACCCAACGATCCCAGTGATCCGCGCTGGCACGACTTTCGTGGATTAAGCGGGCAAATCGCCAGCGGGGTGGTGCGGCAAGGTCAATCAGTGGTGCTGCTGCCCAGCGGCATCAAAACCCGCGTGCGAGAAATCTGGACTTATGACGGCACGCGCCCGGAGGCGTTTTGCCCGCAGTCGGTCACGCTCTGCTTGGAACACGACCTGGATATCAGCCGCGGCGACATGATTGTTGGTTTGGAAAATTTGCCGGGACTGAGTACAGAACTGAAGGCGCGGGTTTGCTGGATGCACCAACGACCGTTGACGCCCGGGAAGAAGTACCTGCTCAAACACGCTTCCCAGACCGTGCTGGCTTTGATCCCGCAGTTGGAAGGGCGTTATGACATGAACACTTTTGATCTGGAGTCCGGCCCTACAGAACTAAGGATGAATGACATCGGGGTCGCGCGGATTAAAACCGCTCGTCCGTTGGTATTCGATGGTTACACGACCAATCGCGCCACTGGCGCCTTCATTTTGATAGAGCAGGGCACCAATTTGACCGTAGGCGCCGGCATGTTGTTCCCGCCCACGGAAGCGGCCAAACCCGAATACACCGACTTCGCCATTTAACCAGGTTTAGACCAGCGGCGGCGCGGGGCGCGCTTCCGGTGAGCTGCGTCCGCATTGGACCATTTTATTTCGGGCCGTAATTTCAATTCGCTTTTCCCGAAAAATTGGAGTTACATTGCCGCATCGTGCCTGAAAAAAGTTTAAGCGAGATTCCGCGGGAGGTTCGGCCGTTATTCACCAAGGCGCAGGACGCGCTGGGCCGGGACAACTTTGATTATGCCATCGAACTGCTGATGCATGTGGTGACGCGCGCGCCCGAGGTGGTGGAAGTCCGTAAGGCCTTGCGCAAGGCGCAGCAGGGCAAAGCCGCCGCCAAGGGGGGCGGGTTTTTCAAGAAGATGTTTAGCAGCGCCAGCGCGACTCCAGTGCTGGCCAAGGCCCAGCTCACCCTGAGCAGCAATCCGGTTGAAGCCATGCTGTTGGCTGAGCAGGTGTTGAACGCCGATGCGAACAACAGTACGGCGCATAAAATCATTGTGCAGGCCGCGACGGCGTTGGATTTACCGCAGGCCGCCTTGCTCTCACTCGAAATTTTGTGGGAGCATAATCAAAAGGATAAGGATATCACGATTCAACTGGCCGATTTCCTGACGCGCACCGGACAGGTCAAAGTCGCCGAAAAATTGCTGATTGATTTGCGCGCCGCTTATCCCACCGACGCTGATGTGCATCAAGCGCTGAAGAACTGTTCAGCCAAGCGGACGCTCCGCGAAGGCGGCTACCAGGCAGCGGAAGCCGAGGGCAGTTCGTACCGGCAAATGCTGCGCAACGAAGCGGAGGCGCAATCCCTGGAACAGGAGCAGCGCACGCACAAAAGCGAGGACGTAAATGAACGCCTGATTCGCGAGTATGAGCAGCGCCTCAAGACGGAGGGGGAAAACCCGCGGTTGCTGCGGTCGCTGGCGGAACTTCACACGCAACGCAAACAGTTCGATCGCGCCCTGGAATGGTATGCCAGGTTGAAGGCGACCGAGGCCGGAAACGACGCGGCCCTGGATCAGGCGGTGGCGCAGGTGAAGTTGAAGCAGTTGGACGCGCAACGTGAGCAGTTGGATCCGCTGGCGCCGGACTTTGCCGAGGCAACCAAACGCCTCGAACAGGAAAAATTGGAATTCCAATTAAGCGAATGCCAACGCCGCGTGGAGAAGTATCCAACCGACCTGAATTTCCGTTTTGAACTGGGTACGCTCTATTTTCAAGCGGGCAAAATCAGCGAAGCGCAGAAGGAATTTCAGAAGGCGCAGAGCAACCCGCATAAGCGCATCGCGGCCATGAACTACCTCGCGCAATGTTTTGCGAAGCGCAAAATCTACGATCTGGCCGCCAGCGCGTTGGAGGATGCGATCAAGGAAAAACCGGGATTCGACGACGAGAAGAAGGAGTTGATCTACAACCTCGGCGGCGTTTACGAAAGCATGGGCCAGAAGGAAGCGGCAATCGAACAGTTCAAGCAGATTTACAAGGTGGACACGGCCTACCGCGACGTTGAGGCCAAGGTGGACGCCTACTACGCGGGCCAGTGATGCGCGATGTCGCCTGGCTCGGTCTTGGCGCTTGGATCAACGCATCTTTCCATCTATTTGCAACGTGTGCGTCCGCCGCGGTAAATCAGAAGCGAGGTTTGAAAAAAGTCGCTGGTACTCAATTGCCTTGCCTCAGCGACGCGCCTTGCGAGAATGCCGCGCGTGCAACGGATAAAAAAACAACTCACTCAGTTGAACCAGGTCGGCCGAGCCAGTTGGGTGGGATTGGCGGCCGCCGTACTCGTCAGTTGCACGACCACCAGTGATCCTGCTTCCGCGCGGTTTCAGCAGAAAGTTTCCCCGATGCAATCTGAACGCCAGCTTACTCGCCAGGCCAAAAATCACGTCCTGACCAACATTGGGGTTTGGTCGCCCGATGGTCGTTGGATTGTTTATGACACGCGTTCGGGCCGGCCCGGTGCGGATTTCGATGGCGTCACCATCGAAGGTGTTAATGTGGAGACTGGCGCGGTGCAGGAGTTGTATCATGCGCAAAACGGCGCGCATTGCGGCGTGGTTACCTGCAATCCGGTTCAGCCGCAGGTTGTGTTCATTCTAGGTCCGGAGCATCCCACGCCAGATTGGCAATATAATTTCTATCACCGTCACGGCGTGTTGGTGAACCTGAACCATCCGCAGACGGCGTTGAATCTGGACGCGCGTGACGTCACCCCGCCGTTTACGCCGGGTGCGTTGCGCGGTGGTTCGCATGTGCATGTGTTCAGCGCGGATGGGCAATGGGTGAGTTACACCTACGAAGATCATGTGCTGGCGTCGTTCCAGGAGGAAAACACCGATCACGAAATGAACCTGCGCAACGTGGGCGTCAGCGTCTTCGGTGCCCCCGTGCGTGTGGCCCGGGATCATCCACGCAATCAAGACGGTGAAACATTTTCGGTGCTGGTGACCCGGACAACGGCGCAGCCGCGTCCCGGTTCGGATGAGATTCGTCGCGCGATTGAAGATGCCTGGATTGGCACGAATGGTTACGTGCGAACCGATGGCACGCGACAAAAGCGCGCGTTGGCATTTCAGGGCGAAGTGATGAGCGCAAACGGGCAACTGGTTCTTGAAGTGTATATCGTGGATCTGCCGGACGACGTAACGCAGCCGGGCGATGGTCCATTGGCGGGAACGGCGACGCTGCGCCCGCGTCCGCCGCGAGGCACGGTGCAACGACGACTTACGTTTACTACAGGGCGTAAATTCCCCGGCATTCAGGGACCGCGTCATTGGTTGCGCAGTTCGCCGGAGGGAACGCAGATTGCCTTTCTAATGAAGGATGACGCCGGAGTGGTGCAACTGTGGACCGTCTCACCCAACGGTGGCGCGCCGACCCAGGTTACGCACAATGCGTTCAGCGTTGCTTCCGCCTTTTCCTGGAGTCCGGATGGGCAACGCATCGCTCACGTCATGGATAACAGCGTTTGTGTTACCGAAGTGCGCACCGGTCAAACCGTTCGGTTGACCGCACGGTTTTCAGATGCCGAAGCGCCGCGATCCGAGGCGTGCGTGTTCTCACCTGATGGTCGGCATATCGCTTACCTGCGGCCGCAAGCGCAGGACGGTGCGACTTTCAATCAAATCTTTGTTTGTTCCTCGCGATGAAATCCAGATTGGTCATGATGCGTTACCATTGTTTGCTGTTGAGCGTTGTTGTTGCTGGCTTGGCTTCGCTGCTTGAAGCGGCAGCGGCCGAACAAATTGATCTGACCCATGCCCGCATCCTCATCCGCGACGGCACGTTGCCGCCGGCGGAAGCCATGGCGGCCCGCGTTCTGGCGGAAGAAATCAAATCCCGCACGGATTTGGATTGGCCGGTCAGTGCCACGCGACCCGCGTCCGGCGTGGTGATTGCCATTACCTCGGGTAACGCCACGCCGGCGGGAATGTCCGCTCCGGCAGTGCGATCGGGTCTGGAACATCCCGAGCATCAACCGGAGGGTTTTCGTTTAATCATTCCGGCCGCGAATGATTCGGAGGCGGTGATCTGGATTCAGGGCGCGGATTCACGCGGAACCTTGTTTGGCGTGGGCGAGTTGTTGCGGCGGATGGAATGGTCGTCCGGCGCGGTCAAGGTTGCGGCCGATTTGGATCTGGCCACCGCGCCCGCGCAACCGATTCGCGGACATCAACTCGGTTATCGCGCCACGGCCAACAGTTACGATGGTTGGAACGACCGGCAATTCGAGCAGTACATCCGCGAGCTGGCTTTATTTGGCGCCAATAGCATCGAGGGAATTCCGTTTCACGACGAGCGGGAAAGTCCGCTCATGCCGTTGCCGCGCGACGTGATGAACCGTCGGCTCAGCGAAATTTGCGCGCAATATGAATTGGAATACTGGGTGTGGGCGCCAGCGGATTTTAATCTGACCGATCAAACGCGGCGCGCTGAATTTTTGCGGCGGCACGAGGCTTTGTTTCGGGATTGTCCGCGCTTGGACGGAATTTTCTTTCCGGGCGGCGACCCCGGCGATAATGCGCCGGAGTTGGTGTTTCCTTATTTGGAAGAAATATCGCGATTGCTGGTAAAGTACCATCCTCGCGCGAAAATCTGGTTGTCCATGCAGGGTTATGAAAAACCCGCGGTGGATTACGTGCATCAGTGGATCCTCGAGCATCAGCCTGATTGGTTGGGCGGTTTGGTGGCTGGACCGAGCAGTCCACCGATTCCCGAAACGCGCGCCCGATTGCCGCGGCGTTACGGCTTACGCGATTACCCCGACATCACTCATACCGTGCGCTGCCAATGGCCAACGATTTGGTGGGATCCCGCGTTTGCCCTGACGGAAGGTCGCGAGGGTGCGAATCCCCGGGCGGCGTTTTACAAAATCATCGCCAACTACTACGGCCCCTACACGAGCGGTTTCATCAGCTATTCGGATGGTGTTCACGACGATGTCAACAAGGCGATTTGGAGTCGGCTGGGCTGGGCACCCGGTGCGGACGTGCGTGAGATGCTTCTGGATTATACACGGTTGTTCTTCGGCGCGGAGGTGGCCGAAGCGGCGGCGGATGGCCTCCTGGCATTGGAAAAAAATTGGGACGGAGCATTGGCGGAAAACGGCGGCGTGGAAGCAACGCTCACGCTGTGGCGGCAGTTGGAGCAACGCGCCCCGCATTTACGCGATAACTGGCGCTGGCAACTTTGTCTTTTGCGCGCTTACTACGATGCGTACACCCGCCAACGCCTGATTTATGAAACTGCCCTGGAACAACAAGCCAACCGGGTTCTAGCCGCCGCTTCCCAGTCGGGCGCCGCCGCAGCCATGGATGCGGCTCTGGCGGTTTTGGCTCGGGCGACATCCGCGCCGGTGCGGGTGGAATGGCACACGCGCATTACCAATTTGTGCGCGGATTTGTTTCGCACCATTCAGTTGCAAACCAGCGTGCCTCAGTATCATGCCAGCGGCGCGGAGCGGGGCGCGATTCTTGATTACCTCGATGCGCCGCTAAACAATCGCTGGTGGTTGGAGGATGAATTCGCACGCATTCGCCAGTTGCCGACGGAAGCTGAACGGCGGCAAGCTTTGGAACGGATCGCCGCATGGGAACAGCCCGGGCCGGGCAGCTTCTATGACGCCGTGGGGCATGTTGGCAAAGCGCCGCATGTGGTCCGGGGCGAGCAATTTCAAACCGACCCGACGGGCGCGGGGGATCCGCCGCCGGGATTCTGGTGGTGGAACAGCGGGTTTAGTCGGCGCCGACTCACCTGGCAGGTGAGCATGGATTGGCCGTTGGGATTGAAATATCATGGGTTGGATCCATCCGCCGCTTATCGTGTGCGCTTGACCGGTTACGGCCAGGCCAGGCTGCGCGCCAACGGGCAATTACTTCAGCCGCTTGGCGCGTCACGGTATGAAATTGGCGAGTTCCTGGAATTTTCCGTTCCGCGCGACTTGATGAAGGACGGCAAACTGCTGTTGACGTTCGATGCGTTGCCGGAAGAGGCGGAACTTAATTGGCGCAAGCAATCGCGCGTGAGCGAGGTCTGGCTGCTGAAAGTGCCCTGACCGTCCAATACCCCCATCCACTCCGGACGACGACCGGAGGAAGCTTTATTGCCACGCGCCCCGGGCGAAGGTTGGAGCAGAGAAGTCCGCCGTCCGCCGGCGAAAGAAAACATTGGTGGCCGTGAAAGAAATCGCGGAGCGGTCGAGTCTGCGCCCGGCAGACCAGGCAAACCACCGGCGGCACCGCTGGCGGCATGGAATCCCGCCGCGTGGCGGACAGCGAGCAACCTCAGGAATTGGCCGCTTTACAAGTTCTGGTCAGCACGACGGTCAGGTCCACAAGAAGTTCGCTTCAGATGAGAGAATGCCGAAAGAATCGTTCCGGCCTTGAAGCAAGCAAATGAATTTGCCGAAGGCATACGCCCAGGCCGGGGTGGGCAATGGCAACGTGTTCCATGGCACGATCGGGTGATCTTCATTTTCTCGTCGAGAAGGTCCAGAAAGCGAAAACACCATACATGGACAGACATGAAACAACAGCCGCAATAACGTGTGATCTGTCTTGGCAAGGACGCTGGTGCCCGCCGCGGTGGTTCGCCATCGGGGAGAGCTTTTCGGCTCGACAAAATTCGAGGTCGAAAGTATAAATGGTCCCGTGTCACCCGTATCCCTGGCAGCAGCGCCTTTTGCGGAGGCCCGGCCCCGCCAATGGCCGGTGCGCGGACACCCGGGGTGTGGGTGCGATGGGAGACGCGGAAATCGCGCACAAGATGATACCTGTTTCCATGAGGCAACGAGGACTTGCTCCAGAAGATGAAAACCGTCAACCACTCAACTGATTGAACTACTATGAACATCTTTACATCGCTTAAAACCACTGCCGTCGCCGTTATGGCGCATGCCTGCATCTTTTCGTCCGCCGCGCAGGGAGTCTATGTCCACGATGCAGCAGTTCTTCCCCTGTTCGGCATGGGGTCGTTTTTGACGCTCACCAAATCGGTGAATCCCGACCAGGGACGCTTTGGTTTGTTTGCCATCGAGATCATATCCGAAGGCGGTGCACAGTTCACCTTCCGGTCCGCAGGCATCGCGGAAGCTTATGAGCTGTTTGCCGTTTCACCCGGGATGGTGATTGATCCCACTTTTGTCACATCAACGACGCCGCTGATTTCAAACAGCAGGGTCGGCCTGGACAGCAGTCTGCAAACGTTTTTCCCCGGTCAGAGTCGTTACTATGGTTATTGGGATGATCACTATCCTCCCAGCCTGGGAGATGGAAAAGTCGACGCGCAGGATAACTTTGGTTGGGTATTGATCACGCGTACCGGATCGGGATTGCAGGCAGATATCAGCGCCACAGCAGTTGGAAACGGCATCATCGTCGGAACATTCACCCGGATTCCGGAAGTTTCCCCAAGTGCATTCGCCATCCTGGGCCTTGCCGTTTATTTATGCCGGCAGCGATTCGGCTTCCGACCTGTGCGCTGCGTTTAGCGCGCTCCAAACGAAAAATTCCAAATCCTTCGCGAACGGTTCCTGGCCACGTCCGGTGCGGGTCGCCAGGACCGCCCGGCCGGCGCAGGCGTTGTGTCGGCTGGCCAGTCATTTTCAACGGGTGATCGGGCCGACGCCGCGGAATCCGCCCTCCGGCATGGGCGGATGGACGGCACCGGCAGCGCAAGCGGTTTGGTCACGCGTTCAGCGGGCCGCACCGGACGCTCATCGTGGAGGAGCGATGGGAAGGGGCGTTTGCCGACGGGGTGCGATTGCGCGTCTCTGAACTGCGGCGCGGGCGCAGTGGCCGGCGTTGCAAGAATCCCGGTGGAGCAGTGGACCGGAGGATTAGAAACCTCCGCGAGCCCGCGGCGGGGCCGGTGACGGGTGACGCTCCTCCGGGTCAACGACGGGTCTGCTGTTTGCGGGCAAGGGCGAGGACGGCTTTGGTTTCCGCCTGCAATGTTTCCAGCGCCTCGCGGATGTCGTCCTTGGATTTCCGATCCATGCGGTCAATGAACAGAATCCCGTTCAAATGATCCGCCTCGTGTTGGACAGCGCGCGCCAGCAATCCGCCGCATCGAAAGCTGAACGGCCCGCCCTTGGCGTTCCACGCTTTGACCGCGATGGCTTCGGGACGCAACACGTCGCCATATAGTTCCGGAAAACTCAAACAGCCCTCAGGCCCCAGCACGGGATCGTTCAGGGGTTGAATTTCGGGATTGATCAGCACCAACGGCATGAATTTCTCCACGTCCAGGATTTTGCCGTCCACTTCCAGCGTGGAGGGGCGGTCTTTGACGCCGCGCAAATCCAACACGGTGATCTGAAGTGCGCGGCCGACTTGTTGCGCCGCCAGCCCAATACCCTTGGTGGCGTACATCGTCTCAAACATATTCGCGATCAACTGACGATGCTCTGCCGTAATTGTTTCGAGCCGCGGCCCTTTCTGGCGCAGCATCGGATGACCGTATTTGATCACTTCCAAAATCATGCGGCGGGATGCTTCGAGCCGGTGCGTGCGAAGTGCGGCGGGCAATCCCAATCACAGCGATGGCTGATTTTCAGATTCATTCAATGGATGCGGGGCGGAATTTTCTAGGGTGTTGATGTAATGATGGAATTGGGTTCACGCCTTGGCGGGCCAGTTTTGCTGAAAGTTAGCCACGTCCGTCACGCTGGGACTCTGGCCGGTGCGGACGTAAAATCCACTGGTGCTCACGCCGGTCAACAAAGCTTGCGCGTTGTCCAAGCCGAGCAATTTACCAAGGCAGAATCCGGCGTTAAAGTGATCGCCCGCGCCCGTGGTAATCAGTGGCTTGGGCGTGTAGGGACCTTCCACCAACGCGGTATCCCCGGCGCTCACCGCCAGCGCGTAACTGACCGGATGCACGACCACCGTGTTGATTTGAAGTCGCGCCTGAATTTGCTGCGCCAGTGCCGACAATCCTTCCGGCGTATGCTGGCGGGTGTCCAACTCCAGGTGCGTGCCGATTTCATACGCTTCCTTCTCGTTCAAGCCGAGAATCGCATCGAAGTATTGCTCAAAACCGGTGATGAGTTTCAGCGCGCGCAACACGTCGGCGTGCGTCCGTTTTTCCGGGTCGGCAAGGTCAAAGAAAATTTTCCGGCGCGGTCCGGTAAGCCGCGGACAAACTTCCTTTTGCACCGCTTCCCAGATGTCGTTCATGCCGGTCAACATCGTCCAATTCGCGAAGCCCAGGAATTGCGCCTGTTGCATTCGCGTCGTCAATTTTTCCAAGCCAAATCGGCTCTTGAGATTTTCCCAATTGACGTCATAAAGCGACGCCAGTTTGCCGCACATGATTTTACCGTCGTCGAATTCCAACGCATCCGTGTAACCCGGTTCGGCCAGCGTGTGGACTTCGGCGCGTTGCGTGAAGTCTGAGAACACCGGATGGATGTTGGGATAACCGAGATTCCCGAGGTAACAGACCCGCATTCCGAAACTGGCCAGGGCATTGGCCATGATCGGGCCATTGCCCCCGAGTTTGGTTTGTCGCCGGATCAGTTCCACGTTGGTGCTCTTGCCGGCCGCATGTGCCAATCGTTCCGCGTATTGGGCGATGGTGGGCAGGCGGGTGTATTTCTCGGCGCTTTCGCGTTTATCCACGACGTGCAGAATCTCATCCACGAAACCGTCCAAGCCCACAAACGCGTGTAGTGCGGCCACTTGGGTACCGTGGGTTTGGAGCTGGCCCGCAGTGGCGGCGCGCAATTCAGGAGTATTGGTCATATTCAATTCAAAAGACGACCTTTCAAATACACGAAATCCCCGGACAAACGCACGGAAAAATTCCGCGAGACAAATCAGGGGGTGTGGGGCAGGGCGGTTTGGTGCGGACTCAATCAGGGGTGATGCCCAGGATTTGCAACACGCCTTCCAATTCCGCTTCGCTAAAGAAGGAAACCTCCAGTTTTCCTTTGCCGTTCTGATAGTGCAGGGCGACCTTGGTGCCGAGCCGCTCGCGGATTTTATTTTCCAGATTCGCGACGTGCGCATCTGCGGACGTGATCGGACTGGCAGACTTTCGCGTCGGGCCCTTGATCGCGAGTTTGGCCACCAGCCCCTCGGTCTGCCGCACGTTCAACCCTTCCTTGATGATCCGCTCCGCCGCCGCGCCTTGTTGCAACGGATCGGTCAGTCCCAGAATGACCTTGGCGTGACCGACGGAAAGTCGTCCGCCACGAATAAAATCCTGCACGTCGCCCGGTAGTTTGAGCAGTCGCAGCGCGTTGGCGACGACTGTTCGGCTTTTGCCCACCTTGGCTGCCGCTGCTTCCTGCGTTAGTTGAAACTGATTGATCAATTGGGCAAACCCGAGCGCTTCCTCGATGGCGTTCAAGTTCTCGCGCTGCAGATTTTCGATGAGCGCCATTTCCAGGACTGCGCGATCATCGGCTTCCCGGACAATGACAGGCACTTCGGTCAAACCCGCCAGTTGCGCGGCGCGCCAACGGCGTTCCCCGGCAATCAATTCAAACTGTCCATTTTGCATTCGGACGATCAGGGGTTGGACGATGCCGCGTTCCTTGATTGAATCCGCCAGCTCTTGCAACGCTTCGGCGGGGAAATTCTTACGCGGCTGAAATGCACAGGGTTTTACCTGATTGACCGGCACGTGCTGCACCGGGTCGCGCGATCCTGAACCCGGCGTCAGCGTACTCCCCGGCCTGGCGGCGGTGGTGCTTAATGGCGTGGTGTTCGTGGATTCGGTGATGACAGGCGACGGCACGCTCGGCGCGGGTTTGGAAACGGCCGAAGAGCCACTTAACAACGCGCCAAGACCGCGACCCAAAGCCGGTTTTGACATGCGTCAAGACTGTCGAACCACGGTGGGCTTGTCAATGACCACTCTGGCGCAAACTGCGTTGCGGATGTTGGGCTTGGTACGCGGTAAAGCCAGAAGTAGTGCGCCAATGAATTTTCATATTTGTCTAATCAGCATGGCGGATGGGTCTTTGCCGCCACAACGAACAGGGCTGCGGGCGCGGATTATTCCTGATTGTGCCACCGAACTGGTTTAAGCCCAAGTAGCCAAGCGAGTCAGGGAGGCCCGCTGGATGCTCAGCAAATGATGCGGATATTTTTGCAAGCAAGGACTGCACACAACCTTTGTGACTACGCTTTTACAAAATACTATATCAATGGTTGCACAGAATGAGTTTGAGTATGCGTGTAAATATCTATTATTCAACGAGCTGAGAACGCGAAGTTAATCTGGAAGTTGTCATTGGCACGTCGTCGCCTTTAGGTGTTTTCGCCGTTAACAAAAGCTGAAAAATTGTCATGGTGTTAAAATATGCACTTGAAATACATATTTATCGTCGCTAGCGTTTGGCCATGCTAAATATTACTGCTGAAACTACAGTTGGAGACATTGTTCGCATGGCGCCGGCCACGTCGCGCATTTTCGACGGTTTGAAAATTGATTTTTGTTGTGGCGGCAAAAAGTCACTGGCCGACAGTTGCAAAGAGCGCGGTCTTGACGTGAACACGGTCGTGGCCATGTTGGCGGCCATCGGGCAAATGGATCAATCGGCCGGAACGAATGTGGACGGCATGACGTTGACGGAACTGTGCGAACACATTCAACAGGTGCATCACGCTTATTTGCGCGAGGAACTGTCCCGGTTGGATTTTATGACGCGCAAGGTTTTGGCGGTGCATGGCGAACACGAACCGCGATTGATCGAACTGCGAAAGGTTTTTGAGGGTTTCAACACCGAGATGACCACGCATACGGATGAGGAGGATGAAAGCGTGTTTCCGGCGATCTGCGAATTGGAAGTCAAGGAGGCCGGCGAAAGAACCTCGAAGTTAAACCTGGCCGAGACGCTGGCGAAGATGGAACGCGAGCATGACAGTGCCGGCGGGGCTTTGGAAAAATTCCATGAGCTGACGGACAACTTCACCGCGCCTGAATGGGCGTGCAACACCTTCCGCGCGCTATACGACGCCTTGAAACAATTGGATGGCAACATGCATCAACATATCCACAAGGAGAACAACGTCCTGTTTCCGAAAGCGCGTAAAAAACTGGCCGCGCGTCCGCAGCCAGTCCCGGCGAATGCTTGAAGTGCATGAGGCGTAGCGCGTGAAGGTTGTGCGATGCAATCCGAGCCTGCGTTCGGCGGCATCGCTGGAAGTGATGCCGCTGCCGCAGTTGTGTGATCGGCTCGAAAACCGACAGCAGGTTTTGTTGCGCCGTGAAATGGCACGACTCGAAGAATTGATCCAGGTTGTCATCGCCAAAGCGGAACGGGTGTCTCCGCAACTTCGACGACTGAAGAAAGTGTTCAAGGCGTTCCGATCGCGGCTGACTGCGCACCTGCGCGACGAAGCGCAGGTCGTCTTTCCGCAGGTTCGGCGCGCGGAAGGGATGGGTGACGGGAAAACTGCTTCAGTTCAATTGCTGCGCCGCCGTGCGATACGTTGGAAGCAGCAGCATTTTGAGGTGGCTGAGACGATTGCTGAATTGCGAAGTCTCGCCAACGCGGTGGCTGCAGCCCCGGCGGGGAGCGGGCAGGGACGCGCCTTGCGCCCGGCGCTCGCCAGGTTTGAGCGGCTCATCCATGAGCAGATGTATGAGGAAAACCGGTTTCTTTTTCCGCGCGTCCTGTCCGGACGGCCCATTTGAGAGATGCGTGGGTACGTGCCGTAGTGTCAACGGATTCGTTTTACCATGAAAGTCATTGAAGCCATCGAACGACGACGGGAGATTACGCACTTTCAGCCGACCGTTATTCCCGAGGCGACGGTGCAAACATTGGCGCACGCGTTGCACTTGTCCCCCGCCGGTAACAACTCGATCTCGCGTGAATTCATCATCGTGCGTGATCGCAACCGCCTGGACCGCCTGGCGGAAACCACCCCTTACATGGCTTGGTTGCGGGCGGCGCCGCTGGGGGTGGTGATCGTAGCCAATCCGAGTGTGAGCAAATACTGGCTGCAAGACGCCACGCTGGCAGGAGGTTTTCTTTGGCTGACTGCAGTGGAAGCAGGTTTGGGGATGGCTTGGGGAGCGGTTTATCATTCCGAAGACGCTGCTGAATCCGCGCGCCGCGAGGACCACGCGCGCAAAGCTCTGGATATTCCGGCCAACAAACGGGTGGTTGCCATTCTGGGCCTCGGTTATCCGGCGATTGAACCCGGGCCGAAAAAACTGCATCCCAAGAGCGCGGTGCTGCACTTTGAATGTTATCCAAGTGTGCCGTTGGCATAAGTCTCGGAGAGAGACTTAAACTATTTTTGCCAATGCACCAGACTGACGGTAATCCGCGCCATAACGTCAGATAAGCGGTTCGTTGTGGGCACGAATACAGATATTTCCCTAGTCTCTCCCGGCATGATGGCGGCGGCACTGGCTAGAGGATTAACGGCCAGGATGGTTCCGTTGGTTTGTTGCAGCGCGACTTGAAACACCACTTGTGCGGCGGTGTGCGAACGATGGTTGGTCAGACGACAGGTTACGGACGATCCGCCGTTCGCCGCGGATAAGCGTAGCACCACCGCTTCAAGACCTTGAGTGTCCCGCAGAGCGTTTTCCGAAGGCGTGGAGCGCGGCCATAACCTGATTCCCCAAATGCCCAGTGCAATGGCCGCAACCGCGATGGCAACCCAAATTTTCATGTCAGCCATGCCCCGGGGTTCGGGCTTCAGTAGAAGGGATTCGCTTCATTAGGCACGGTATCCACGCCTGCGTAGCCCGAGCCGTACGCGAAGACGTTGACAAACTCGAAGTGGCCATCAAGAAACCAGGCGTTGGCCCACAGTTGACTTGGATCGAATTTGTACCATTGGGCGCGAGAACTGAGGGCAACCACCCCGCTCATGGTGCGATAAATGGGAATGCTACCCAGAACCACTTTTTTCGATGGTTGCCGATAGAAACTCGTGGTCAACGATTCACCCAACGGCAGGGGGCGGGATTCGAAATCGTGATAGGAAAATTCCGGGCCGACGAATTTGGCAATGCCCATGGGAGCAATGACGCCGCCCATGCGATTGTAGCCGGACGCATAAAAATAACTGCTCCCGTAAAGTTCGTAACAGGTGGCTTTGGCCTGATATGGAGCGGTATCGAACCACCATAACGGCTCACCACGATCGCATGAGGAACTGAACACCTTTACGTTCGAGAGGTAGGAATTCAACGGACGCTGATCGGCGCTCAGCGAACCTCCAAACATGCGCGCCGGTAACCAGGGATCGGTGTCGGGCACAATGCCCTGGGGGCCGCCCAATTCTTGCGAGCTGGCTTGCGGCATCCGGTTGTGCGCGTCATTGGCATACATCAGCACTCCCAGACCAATCTGGCGAAGGTTACCCTGGCACTGCACCCGGCGCGCTCGCGCTTTCGCTTGCGCCAAGCCAGGCAACATCAATCCCGCAAGGATGGCAATGATGCCAATGACGATCAGCAGTTCCAGCAACGTAAAACCATGACGATCTGGTCGCGCTTGGGAATTGAGATCAAAACCGGATTTCACGGAGTTAACGCAATGACGCGGTAAAATTGCTGGCCGGGAGCGGGAGTTGCATCCGCCCATTCCACCGTTTCGGATGCCGGATAGGTGAAGGTCGGAGCGGAGATGGTATCCCACGAAATCAAATCGTTGGACCGTTGGATTTGATACGCCTGCGCCGCGCTGCCGGTGAATTGGATTACAGGTTGACCATCTTCAAAGCGCAGCGAAAGAATTTTTGGCAGCTCGGCCAGCGTCTGGGTGCTGTAGGCAAAGGTGATATTTCCAACCAATCCGCCGGTGTTGATGGGCAGGCCGGTTTCGGCGTAATCGGGATGAGTTTTTTCCATCTGTGTCAGCAGCAAATATGTGGCGTTACCCGGCAACCGCGGCGCAATTTGCGTCAACAGGTATTCCTTCAGATCACCACTGTAAAAGCCCGTCGCGCCGGTAAGCGCAACATCGGATAATCCGTCGGCAGTCAGGCGGTTCACCGGGATCAGGTGGCCCGTTTGCTTTTTGTCATTGAAGGTGGCATCAATATCGTCCGGGCTGGGATCACCGTCTGCGTTGGTGGCAAAATAAAAATCAATTTCGTATTCAATGGACCAGTTGGCACTGGCCTGCCAAGAACCGGAGTTGCCGAGGCCATCCACGTTGAAAAGGTCGTTATCGGTGGCGGGACTGTCCGGTCCAACCAAAAACTGATTCATGGCCATTATTGCGTTGGCCTGACCATTGTACGCCAGCGCTTTTACCGTAGTGGTCCAATTGGCGCCACTGGCGGGTTCCAGCTCAAGCGTGAGCGAACCGGAAAGTGACGGCGCCAAAGCGAAGCCATTCGGTCCGGCGACGCCTGGCGGATCCACCAGGTTGTGGCTGAGTCCACCGAGCTGGTTGTTGCCCGCCGGCAGTACATTGTCGTCGCTGGTGAACAGCAACCAATCGCCGGAACCCGCTGAGGGTTTGAGTCCGACGGCCGAAGGTAACGCCTCGGTGGCAGCGTCATCGTTCCAAGTCAGCAGTTGGAAATTCAAAGTCGCTGCGTCAACGACACTCAGAGCGCAGCTCGCACCACAGCACAGGGCCAGAAGTTTGGCGAAGCAGGCTACGCTCGCGATTCGAGCTTTGCTCGGAGACTGGGTTGGGGTTGGAGTGGTCCGGGATATCTGTGACTTGGAATTTTTGCACAACATACTTGGACAGTATGGGGTGAAAGTCAGTCGCATGCCTGCTGTGGCTTGCGCTTTTTTAACGGTGGTTTGCGGTTTGCGTGGAATCCGGAATTTCCGCGCCAAACCGCCCGCGCGGCCTCGCCTGAGTCAAACCCAATCAGACGCTGACTGACTCGTCGCGCTTATGATCGCCATCACGTCGCCGCCGGTTGGCGGACGCCGTGCCGCCGGGCTGGCGATGATTAAATGTGGATGGCCGAACCGAACGCTTGCCCGGTGGCTTCATGCACGGCTTCACTCAGCGTTGGGTGCGCGTGAATGGTCGCTTCGATTTCTTCATGGGTTGCTTCGAGTGTCAGAGCAAGGCCCAACTCGGCAATCATTTCCGTGGCTTCCGCTCCGACGACGTGCGCGCCCAGCAATTCGCCGTGCGGTTCACCGAAGATCAGTTTTACGAAACCATCCACCGCGCCGACGGCCCGAGCTTTGCCGCTCGCCGCGAACGGGAATTTGCCCACCTTGAATTTCAGTCCTTGTTCCTTGGCCGCGCGTTCCGTCAGCCCCACGCTCGCCGCCTGCGGCTGGCAATAGGTGCAGCTCGGGAAGGCACTGATTTTCTTGGGCGTATGGTTGCTGAACATGCCTTCCACGGCTTGAATCGCTTCGTAGCTGGCGGTATGCGCCAGCAGGGGAGGGCCGGTGATGTCGCCCGCCGCGAACACGCCCGGAATGCTGGTTTGGTAGCGCGCATCGGTTTCGATGTAACCGCGCTGCGTTAGTTTGACCGGCAGGCCGCCGGGCAGCAGCGGTTGCACTCCGATGGCGACGAGGCAGAGTTCCGCTTCCAAAGTTTCCGCTTTTTTGCCTTCAACGGTGAGCTTCACGCCTTTGGCCTGCGTTTCAGTTTTAACCACCTTGGTGCCCGCCAGCACGTTGATGCCTTGTTTGGCGAAAGCCTTCTCCAGCGTTTGCGAAACTTCGGTGTCTTCCAACGGCAACAGGTTGGGCATCATTTCCACCAGCGTGACCTTGGTGCCGAACGCGTTGAAAAAGTAGGCGAACTCCACTCCGATCGCGCCCGCGCCGATGATGATGATTTCCTTGGGCTGCTTTTCCAGCGCCAGCGCTTCACGGCTGCCAATGACGGTTTTACCATTGAAGAGAAAGCCCGGCATCGGTCGGGATACCACGCCCGTGGCCAGCAATACTTTTGCGCCTTCCAGCTTCTGAGTTTTGCCGTCGGAGGATTTTACCTGCACCACGCCCGCCCGCTCCAACGAGCCTTCGCCCCGGACATAATCCACTTTATTTTTCTTGAACAGATATTCGATGCCCGCCGCATTCTTATCCGCCACGTCGCGAGAGCGTTTGATCACCTTTTTCCAGTCGTAACGCAGATTATCGAAGCTCAGTCCGAATTCTTCGGCGCGATGCTGCATCAAGTGGTAAAGCTCGGCGTTGCGCAGCAGTGATTTGGTGGGGATGCAACCCCAGTTCAAACAGGTGCCGCCCGCGCGTTCCTTTTCCACGCAGGCCACTTTTTTACCCAGTTGCGCCGCGCGAATGGCCGCGACGTAACCCGCCGGGCCGCCACCAATGACAATCAGATCGTAACTCATAAATTCAGCAAGGCTTTAGAACAGCATCCACACGGGATTTTCCAGCAACTGACGCAGTTCGGCCAGATATTGCGCGCCGACCGCGCCGTCCACCACGCGATGATCGGCGCTTAAACCGATGGCCATACGCTGGCCGACAACCACTTCGTCGTTCGCGTTCACCACCGGTTTCTTCACAATCGCGCCAATGGCCAAAATCATGGCTTGCGGCGGATTGATCACGGCGGAAAAGCTTTCAATACCGTAGCTGCCGAGATTGGAAACGGTGAGCGTGCCGCCCTGATATTCCTCTGGCTTTAGTTTCTTGTTGCGAGCCCGCGACGCCAAATCCTTCACTGTGTCACTGATTTCCCGCAGTGATTTGGTCTGCGCCTGACGGATCACCGGCGTTACCAGACCGTCCTCGACAGCCACGGCAACCGACAAATGCACGTCGCCGTATTCAATGACGGCGTCGCCGGCGAACGAGGCGTTGACGCGCGGAACGCGCACGGCGGCCATGGCCACCGCCTTCAGAATGAAATCGTTGATGGTTAGTTTTCCCAATCCCAACTGCTCGAAATGGGCGTTGGTCTGAGCGCGCAACTTCAGCAGTTCGCCTACATCAATCTCAATGTTGAGATAAAAATGTGGAATCTGCGTTTTGCTGGCGAGCAAACGCTCGGCGATGATTTTGCGCATACCCGTCAGGGGAATGCGGCGATCGCCCTTGCCGGCGGAAGCGGCAGAAATTGTCGGAACGACGGGCCGCACAGTGCCACCCGGTTGGGATTCGATATCCCGCGCCACGATTCGTCCGCCGGGACCCGATCCACGAATGACGCTCAGATCAAGTCCTTTGGCCGTGGCGATCTTTTTGGCCAACGGTGACGCCTTGACCCGTCCACCGCTGGAAGCCGCGACGAGCGCTTTGACTTCACCTGGAGTTGACGACGGTTTTTCAGAACTGGTTGTCGGGGCAACCGCGGGTTTGGCGGCGGATGGCTTGGCGTCTTTCACGGGCACAGTTTCGCCCGCGCCCAGCAGCAGAGCCAGATTGGCGCCGACCTGGGCTTTGCCGCCGTCCGGAACATAAATTTCCTTGAGCGTGCCATCATCGAACGCCTCCAGTTCCATCACGGCTTTGTCGGTTTCGACTTCGGCCAACACATCGCCAACACTTATCTTGTCGCCGATGGCTTTGCGCCACTTGACCAACGTGCCTTCGGTCATCGTGTCGCTTAATTTGGGCATTTCAACGTAGGGCATAGTCGGATCAGACGAGGCTTAAAACTTTTTCCACAACGCGTTCGGGAGTGGGCAACTGAATTTTCTCGAGGCGCGGACTGTAAATCGCCGGCGCGTCAAGCGAACAAACGCGCAGCACCGGCGCATCCAGATCGTCGAACGCTTTTTGTTGGATGATCGTGGCGATCTGGGCGCTGACTGCGCAGAACGGTTTGTTTTCATCCACCAACACGGCGCGATGAGTCTTGCGGACGGAACGCAAAATCGCGTCTTCATCAAGCGGACGGATCGAGCGGAGGTCCACCACTTCCGCGTGAATGTTATGTTCTTGAGCCAGTAACTCGGCCGCTTTGAGGCTGGTAATTGTGGCGCGACCGTGGGCGATCAGCGAGACATCTGCGCCTTCGCGTTTCACATCGGCGACCCCGAGCGGAATCAAGTATTCTTCCTCTGGCACTTCCCACGTTTCCCCGTAAAGCAGCGTGTTTTCCATGACGAAAACGGGATCATCATCTCGAATCGCCGTTTTCATCAAACCTTTGGCGTCGTAGGCTGTGGCCGGACAAACCACCTTGATGCCGGGATTGTGCGCAAGAATGCTTTCGGGGGTGTGCGAGTGCGTGGCGCCGACGTTCGTGCCGCCGTTGGCCGGACCGCGAATCACCAGCGGCAGATTTACCAAGCCGCCGGACATATAACGAATGCAACCGGCGTTGTTGACCACCTGATCGTAAGCGACAAACGCAAAGCTCCAGAACATCAATTCCACCACGGGGCGTAATCCCATCATGGAAGCGCCGACGCCCAACCCCACAAAGGCCGCTTCGCTGATCGGCGTGTCCCAAACGCGCTTGTCTCCGAAGCGCTTCCACAGCCCCTCGGTCACCTTGTAGGCGCCGTTGTATTGGGCCACTTCCTCGCCGAGAATGACGACATTTTCGTCGCGGGTCAGTTCCTCGGCCAAGGCGTCGTTTAATGCTTTGCGGTAAGTAATGACGGGCATAAACAGCGAAGGTGCGGGTTAATCGTTGAAGAAGAATCTACCGGTTTGACCGGCGGTGGTCTGGCGATCCACCTCGCTATAGACATCGGAAAAAATGTCGGCCGGGTTGGGGATCGGACTCTCCTTCGCGAAACGTACCGCTTCCTCCGCTTCCGCCGCCGCGGCAGCGTCCAGTTCCGTGGCTTGCGCTTCGGTTAAAACCCCCTCTTCCAACAAGCGCTTTTGCCAGAGCTGAATTGGATCATGAAGCGTGCGGTATTTTTCAATCTCTTCCGGGCGGCGATATTTTTTGGCGTTCGCATCGGAAACGGAATGTCCGAAGTAGCGGTAGGTGGCAATTTCCAAAACGGTGGGACGGCTCTCGGTATGCGCGCGTTGAATGGCCGTCCAGGTTTTGGCGCGCACTTCGTAAAGGTCTTCGCCGCTGACATGATCCCAGATGATGTCGTAGGCTTCGGCGCGGGCGGCCAGACATTTGGAGAAGGCGGAGGAGCGCTCCAGACTCGTGCCCATCGAGTACTGGTTGTTCTCAATAATGTAAATGACCGGCAAATCCCAAAGCGCAGCCAGGTTGAGCGATTCGTGGTACGCGCCCTGATTCACCGCGCCATCGCCCAAAAAGCAGAGGCAGCAACCTTTCAATCCCTTGTATTTCAGCCCGAACGCCAAACCCAGCCCGAGTGGCGTCTGTCCGCCCACGATTCCGTGTCCGCCCCAGAAATTTTTGTCAGGCGCAAAGAAGTGCATCGAACCGCCTTTGCCCTTGGAGCAACCCGTGGTGCGACCGAACAGCTCCGCCATGCACTCATTCATGCTCATGCCTGCGGTCAAGGCGTGGCCGTGCATGCGATAACCCCCAATGACATGATCATTTTCGCCGCACAGGGAAAGGGTGCCCACCGCGACGGACTCTTGTCCGGAATAGAGATGCAGGAAGCCGCCGATCTGGCCACTGGTCTGGTATTGCTTGAGCGCCGTTTGTTCGAACCGGCGGATGCGCAGCATTTGACGGAGAAAGTGGATTTTTTCCTCGGCGGTCAGTCCGTGATTGATTGTCGCAGCGGCCAACGTCTTGGTTTCAAGCAAAGCTTCCATTATTTCATTCCACTTAATCTAAATGAACGATTGATAGTGCCATAGATAGCTCCATGACGTCAACTCGCCCCCGGGATCGTTCCGCCGCCAAATCAGGCGTGAGACGGTCTTGTCTTCACGACAACATCTCCTTGGCTTGACGTTGAGCGGAGACGGGCTAATTATGTGCAATCAGACCAGGCCGAGAGCTGCCATGGCTTTCGCCACTTTGAGAAATCCGGCGATATTTGCGCCGTTTACGTAATTTCCTGGCGTGCCAAATTCCTCCGCCGTGTCGTGACAGCGCCGGTGAATTTGCTTCATGATATCGGCCAGCTTGTTTTCTGTGTAGGCGAAATCCCAGGCATCCCGGCTGGCGTTCTGCTGCATTTCGAGTGCCGAAGTGGCTACGCCACCTGCGTTGGCGGCTTTGCCCGGCGCAAATGCGATTTTCGCGTCCAGGAAGAAATGCACGCCTTCCGAAGTGGTCGGCATGTTGGCGCCCTCAGCCACGGCGATACAACCGTTCTTCACCAGAGTCTTCGCATCTTTGCCGGTCAGTTCGTTTTGGGTCGCGCAGGGCAGGGCGACATCACAAGGAATGTCCCAAATTTTTCCATTGGGAAAGTATTTGGCACGTTTTTGCCGAACGGCGTATTCCGAAATGCGGACGCGTTCCACTTCCTTGATTTGCTTGACCAAGTTGAGGTCCAAGCCCTTGCGATCAAAAATCACTCCGTTGGAATCGGAGCACGCCACGGTTTTGCCGCCGAGCTGTTGCAGTTTCTCCATCGTGTAAATGGCGACGTTGCCCGAGCCTGAAACCAAACACGTTTTGCCATCGACCGAAGTGCCGCGCGATTTCAGCATTTCGTTCAGGAAGAAAACGGAGCCATATCCGGTGGCTTCCCGGCGCACTCGCGCGCCGCCCCAGTCCAATCCTTTGCCTGTAAGTACGCCCGATTCGTAGCGGTTGGTGAGTCGTTTGTACTGGCCAAACATAAACCCAATCTCGCGCGTGCCGACACCGATGTCGCCCGCTGGAACGTCGGTATATTCGCCCAGGTGCCGGTGCATCTCCGTCATGAAGCTCTGACAAAACCGCATGATTTCATTTTCGGATTTGCGCTTGGGATCAAAGTCCGAACCACCTTTGGCCCCGCCAATGGGCATGCCGGTCAACGCGTTCTTAAAGATTTGCTCGAATCCCAAAAACTTGATCGTGCCAAGATAGACCGAAGGGTGAAACCGCAGTCCGCCTTTATACGGTCCAAGCGCGCTGTTGAATTGCACCCGGAAGCCGCGATTGATGCGCACTTCGCCCTGGTCATCCTGCCAGGGAACGCGAAAAATGATTTGTCGTTCCGGTTCGCAGATGCGTTCCAGAATCTTGTGTTGCCGAAATTCCGGATACTTTACGAGCACCGGGCCGAGAGATTCGAGTACCTCGCGCACGGCTTGGTGAAATTCTTCTTCGCCGGGGTTGCGGCTGACTACGTCTTGAAATACCAGTTCTAATTTTTCGTCCAATCGCTTTTTCATGATAAGTTGTCCCTCATTTTCCTAGAGGCGGTCAGGCATGTTTACCAATAGACCGACGCGCAGATTAAAGAAGCCGCCGCGTTCCCGCCATACTAATTTCATGATCCGGGCGACGGCAGACCGAGCGCGCGGTTGTTGTGCATGACGGGGAACGACGAAAGCGCGCCGAGCGATCAGGAGCTTCGCGCGGCGGCAGGGACGTGGCTGCAGACAAGGATGCCTGGCGGCGTCACGTTAAGTTTGTTGTGGCGCGGTGGTCGCGGCGGGGCTGGCGGTGGTCGCGGCAGGTGTGGTGACAGGATTGTCGTTGCCAATGGCCTCGACGGGGCAGCCGGACAGGGCTTCGATCGCTTGCCGGATTTCTTCCTCGGTTTCCGGTTGGTGGAACACGTAACTATTTCCGTTCTCGTCATCGCGCCGGAAGACACTCGGCGCGGTTTCCCGGCATAAATCGCAATCAATGCAATTCGAATCCACGTACCAAAGTCCCGGCACATTTTGCGTTAATCGTTGTGTGTGATCAGCCATATCAGATCCTGTCAGTTGTTCTGGCGAGAGCCGTCATGCCGTTCAAGCCAGCGGCGCTCAACCTTTCGAACGCAGACTACCCACAACACTCTATTGCGAAAAATTCATTATTATTTATAATTCGATGCAATTTATGAATCAATTTCTGGCGACGACGCCGTTCGATTTATACGAACTCACCCTGTTCCAACTGGTCGCGGAAACCGGTTCATTCACCCGCGCGGCCGAACGGGCGGGACTGACGCAGAGCGCCATCACTCGGCAGATTCATGGCGTCGAAGAGCGCTTGGGGATTGCTTTATTCGAGCGCACCACTCGCCGGGTCTGTTTGACGCGCGCTGGTCAGTTATTGCGCGAGAAGTCGAAGACCATTCTGCAAGCCACCAGCGAGTTGCTGGAGGACGTGCAGCGAACGGTGGGACGGCTTTCCTCCACGTTGCGCGTGGGCGTGGCACGCAGCATCGGGCTGGCCTATCTGCCCGGTTATTTTTTTGCCTTCCAGCGTCGGCATCCGGATGTTCAATTACAAGTCACTCTGCAAACCAGTCGTGAGATTCTGACCTCACTGGAAACGGGAAACCTGGACGCTGGCCTGGTCTGTCCGCCCCGGCGTTTGTCGCCGCTGCTCCAGGTCACTCACCGCTTCAAAGATGAATTCACCGCGATTGCGCCGCCGCAATTCTCCCAGCAAGCTGAAACGGCCAGCGTAACGCTCAAGCAACTTAAAAAATTGCTCGCGGCGCAACGCTGGTTGTTGATTGATCGGCAGGGTTTCACCGGTCGGCGGCTGCACGATTGGCTGTTATTGCAGCGCTGGCCAATTGAACCTGTCATGGAGCTGGACAGCTTCGACGTCATCGTGAATCTGGTTTCCCTGGGCTTCGGCGTGAGCCTGGTCCCGCATCGCGTTTTGGCGCTCTACGGCAACCGTCGCGTGGTGCGGCGGCTGGCGTTTCGCCCCCGTTTCAGTCGCGACTTGGCCGTCGTGGTGCGGCGCAATCGTGTCATTCCCGAGCCGCTACATTCCTTTGTGCAAAGCGTGCTGTTTTAATGACGCTGGTTTTGGGGTGGAAACTGAAGAGCCGCGTTGGCTTGCGTGAAATAATTTTGACTAACGCGGAGTTTGGACTAATGGAAGTAATCAGGGTTTTAAGGTGAAGCTGGTTTGCGCCGATGGCGCGAACGGCATTGAATCAATTGAAAAACTATGAGCATTAAAATTACTTCTGACCGAACTTTGAATTGTTGCAGCGGCACCACCACCGCTCCCGTCATCATGGATACGGTGGAAACCGCGCTGACCAATGCCCTCGTCAATGGTGATCTGGACGTGCGATCGCTGCCACCGATTCAGCGCCATTCGCTGATTTTTGATACCTACCGCCGGCTGCAACCGGGACAATCGTTCGTGTTGGTGAACGATCACGATCCGCGTTCGTTGCGCTACCAATTCGAAGCGGAACACGCGGGTAAAGTGACGCGACTTACGAAGAACAGGGTCCGCAAGTTTGGCGCGTGCGGATTGGTCGTCCGAGCAATTAAACTCAAACCGCCTGGCTTGAGTTGCCGGATCAGCGGACGTGGAACGGAGTTGGATTCAACGTCGAACGGGCATCCGGTGACTCAAGCTCATATTGAGAGAACACTTGGCGTGTGCAGGAAAACCTGCGCTCGACGTGCGTTTGCAGGTGAAGCGGTGAGGTGAAGGTTGCGCTTCCGCGCATGGCTTGTGACTCTGAGGCGACGTTGAATAGATTTCAACTCAACACGCAGACGCGTGAAGTGAAATTTTAATTATGAAAGTAGCTGTTTACGATACTTACGTGGTGAAGAAGAACGGGGAAACCGCGCATTTCGATGTGGTGGTGCCGACGGACGAAACGCCGGAGCGCGTGTTGGATTTTGGTCGTGAATTCCTGAAAGGCATCGGACAGGAAGGTCAGCCGTTGACAACCAAGGAATGTCAGTTTTGCCACGTTGAATCCGCCTCCGAAGCCATCCAACGATCCGTGCAACAGCAGGGTTACTTCATCAAGGAAATGGAAGGCTGTCGTTAAACGGCGGCGGGCGGTCCGTCCGCGCGGAGCGGCAACGTCGCGAAGCCGCTGGCCGGATAAATCGCTAGCTTCGGAGTTTTGTTGGCCGCCACCCGGATGCGGCTGGTCGCAGCGAACAGTTCTTCCAGAAACACTCTCAATTCCAGACGAGCCAGCGGCGCCCCCGGACAGACATGCACGCCCGCGCCCCAGAGCAAACTTTTGCTCATGTCGCGATCCAGGCGAAACGTGTCGGGCTCGGGAAATACTTGCTCGTCGCGATTCGCGGAAACCCAGATCACCGTAATCCGCTCTCCGGCGGGAATTTTGCGACCGCCAATTTCAACCGGTCGTTTCGTGATGCGCCGGTTGGCCACCAGCGGCCCGTGAATCCGTAAAATTTCTTCGACGGCCGCCGGGATCAAATCCGGTTGCGCGCGCAACTGCGCTTCCACCTTGGGTTGGTTCGCCAGGAAATGCGCCAGAATTCCGACGGAGGCCGAAATCGAACCGATTTCGCCGACCGTCCAGTTGCGCAGAATGCTCGCCACCTCTTCGTTGCTCAAGGTGCGTTGCCAAACCTTTTCGTGCATGAGCGAAGCGGTCAGATCGGTTTCCGGACCGGCGTCGGCCGACAGTCGGGTTTCCAACAAGTCATCAATGACTTCTTCAAACTCCCGCGCAATTTCGGACATGGCTTTGCGGTCTTGAGCGCGAGTCGCTTCCTGGTTGCGGCGCATCCACCGCACCAGCGGTTCGTGCAATGCCGCCGGCCAACCGAGAAATGCGCACTGAGCCTGTACCGCGAACGGCAACGCCACCGCCGTGATAAACTCTACTTCATTTTGCTGCGTCAATTTCTTGGCTAATCGGGCGGCGATGCGGCGACAGACGGGCTCGAAGCACGTCATCTGACCGGATGAAAAATAGCGTTCGATGATGCGACGATATGACGTGTGCTCGGGCGGGTCCATGCTGTTTGGCACGGAGAGGTGCTGCGACACCGCGTTGCTGAAGGTTTTCGGGTCCAACAAAACCCGCTGCACGTCTTCATGGCGGAACAACGACCAGCCGAGCAATTCGCTGTAGGCGACCGGACAACGCCGCCGCAGGTCATCAAACGCGGCGCGTTGATCGCGTTGTACCGCAGGCGAAGTGGGATCCCAGTCGGGAATCGGTCGGTCGGATTTCACATCTTTAATCGTGCGCGCGTTCGGCATTGCGTCATCCAGTGGCTGGAGGAAAAATTGTCATGACCAATTCGGTTTGGAGAAATCAAAGCGCCTTCACCATAGAAAAACGCGCGGTCGGTTGCACGTTTCTTTTGAGCGTTGCCGCCGGACATTTCGATTTGATTTATCGCGATGAGGCTGAAGCCCGGAGCGGACATTTCGATCGAGGTGAGCGCGACAATTAAAACGGTTTGAACAAAGTGAGCCAGGCGGCGAGCGCGACCAACAGCACAAAAAACAGGAACACCAGTTCTGCGTAACGACTCAAGCGCGCGGCCATCGAGATGGTTCCGCCCGCCAACAACCAAATGACCAGTTTCCCCTGTACCCAACCCGGCAAAGCGTGGGTCGTCCCCATGAGTTGCAATTGAAACACCAGCGCCACGCCAGTGCCCAGAAGCAACAGCAGCCCGACTCCGTGGGCGATGAAAAACAGCCGTTGCCGGGGCGATTTTGCGCCGCTCATTTTAACCGCCAACACCCCGGCCAGCCCCATGAACGTCAGGGCCAGGCCAATCAGGTGCAAAACTTTCAAAGTTGGGTAGGTCATCTGCAACTCCGCTCCATCCGTAGCAAAAGACGGATGTAAACTCAAACCCAACCTTCCCAACCTTCCCGGTGGATTGGCTGGTTTCCTTTTCGGCTCCGACTGGCTATGCTGGTCGGGTCATGTCCGCTTCATTGGCAGAATTGCGAGCAACCGCCGTTATTAACACGCTGCGGAGTTGCCAGCTTTTTCGCGGTTTGCCTGGGGCAGACTTGGAAGCCATCGCGGCGTTGACCGTCGCCATGCCGCTGGCCAAGGACGAATATTTGTTTCGTGAGGGCGATCCATCCGCCGGATTTTACGTGGTACAAAGCGGTACGATCAGCATCCATCGGGTGAATGCGTTGCGGCAGGAGCAGGTGATTCGCATCTTCCACGCGGGCGATTCCTTTGCCGAAGCCACGCTCGCCTCGCCGAAGGGTTGCCACGCCAACGCGCGCGCGCTCGAATCCTCCCAGGTTTTGCTCATCCGCAAGGAGGGCATTCTCGATTTGCTGGCGCAGCAACCGGAACTTGTTTTGAGTTTGCTGGGATCAATGGGCAATCATCTGCGCGCGCTGATCGGCCAGTTGGAGGATCTGGCGTTGAAAGATGTGGAAACGCGTCTGGCCAACTGGCTGTTGAAACGCTGCTTGTCGCCGACGGACGATCAACCCGTTCGCATTGTGTTGACGATGACCAAGCGCATGTTGGCTGGCGAACTGGGCACGATCAGCGAGACGTTGTCCCGCACCTTCGCCAAATTGCGCGAGCAAAAACTGGTGGCTGTCAAAGGCAGGAATATCACCGTCTTATCTCCGATGCGCTTGCGGCAGTTACTGCAAAGAAATTTGGGGGAGAGTGCCTGATGTTGCGTCTGGCCATGAATCAGGAAGCTCAACCCTTGAATTTTCAGCCGGGCCGCATGCTTGAGGGGAACGTCGGATCGTTGCGTCTTATTGCGCGCGCATGACGGCTTCCGACACCCCGAAACCTGCGGATTCCATCTGGCAACCGCTGCGCCGCCCCTTGTTTCGCAACCGGTTGATCGCATCGGCCATCTCCAACATCGGCAGTTGGATGCAGGACACGGCGGGCGCGTGGTTGATGACGGCGTTGACGACCTCGCCGTTTCTGCTCGCTTCGATGCAAACCGCCGCCAGCTTGCCCGTTCTGTTGCTCGGTCTGCCCGCCGGCGCCACGGCAGATTTGCTGGATCGCCGCCGGCTGCTGTTGTTCTGGGGCGGTTGGATGTTCGTGGTGGCGGTGGTGCTCAGTGTTTTAACTCTGAACGGCTGGATGGCGGCGTGGTCGTTGTTGCTGCTGACTTTTCTGCTGAACGTGGGGACGGCGATGAACGCGCCCACCTGGCAGGCGATTGTACCGGAATTAGTGCCGCGCCAGGAATTACCCGAAGCCATCGCGCTGAACAGCGCGGCTTTTAATGTCGCCCGCGCCGTGGGGCCGGCCCTGGGCGGTTTGTGTGTGGCGGGTTTTGCTTCCGTCTTGATGGGCGCGAGCGTGGTCTTCGCCATTAACGCCGCCTCATTTTTCGCGGTGCTGATTTTCATCTACCGCTGGAAGCGCGCGCCGTGGTTCACCAGCGCGCTGCCGGCGGAACGGTTGTTGGGTTCAATGCGCAGCGGCCTGCGTTACACCCGGTTTGCTCCGGCGATGCGCGCCGTGATGGTGCGCGCGTTTTTACAGACCTTCTGTGTCAGTAGCATGTGGGCGTTGCTGGTGGTGGTGGCGCAGGAGAGCGTGCAGCGCGGCGCCTGGGGCTACGGGATTCTCATGGGGTGCATCGGCGCAGGCGCGGTGGTGGGCGCGTTGTTGCAATCGCACATCCGCCATCGCTTGGCTGCCGATGGGATTGTCACCGCTGCGGCTTTCGCGTTCATGGTCACGCTGCTCATCATGGCCTGGCTGCCGTTGTTCTGGGTGCTCCTGCCCGCGCTTTTTCTGGGGGGAATGGCTTGGACGAGCACAACTTCCAGTCTCAATGTTTCCGTGCAACTCTCAGTGCCGGCCTGGGTGCAGGCGCGTTCACTCGGCCTTTACCAAATGGTTTTTCAAGGCGGCATGGCTCTGGGCAGCGCGGTCTGGGGCGCAGTGGCGGAACATACCAGCACGCCGCTCGCATTGACGCTGGCGGTGGTGGGACTGGCCGCCGGTCTGACTTTGACGCGCCGGTTTCCGCTGACGGCGGACACGAATTTAAATTTGTCTCCCGGACGTCTGGCGCATGCGTTGAGCCGCGCCGCACCTCAAGTCATGATCGAGCCGAATCCGGAAGACGGTCCGGTGTTGATCAGCGTGACCTTTCGCATTGACCCAGCGCGAGCGGCGGAATTTATCAAGGCCGCATACGAATTGGGGCGGGTGCGCCGTCGTGACGGCGCGGCGCGGTGGGGGTTGTTTCATGATCCGTTTGATCCGGCGCGGTATGTCGAAACTTACGTGGTGGAATCGTGGCTGGATCGGCAGCGGCAGATTGAGCGGTTCACGGTGGCGGATCACGAGATTCGCAATCGTGTAATGGCCTTTCACGTTGAGTCAACGCCGCCGGTCGTAACGCGACTGCTCCTCGCGCGGAATCCCTCCGCTTCATCGCATTGAGTTTCCTATGGGATTTTACCGGCACCGGGAAGCGGCACTGTCGCTTGGCGGCTTCAAGGTTGAGTCAACTCCCGCAGTGTGCGGTACACGATCGGATCGTCCACGGTCCCGTTGAACGTGAAGGGGAAACTTTGGTTCAGTGATTCTATCATCAATCCCCAGGATGCCCGATTCGCCACGCACGTCCGGGCGGCGGCCACGCCGCGCGCACCGATCTTATCGTCTTCATTGCACACGATCGGTTTGCCAAACCTCTTTAACGCCATGATCCGCTCGGAGTAGTTTGTCGTGGGGGTGTTATTGAAATGAATCAGAATAAAATCACTGGTCGCAGCAATGGCGTCGGAAATTTTACCGTTCCCCTGACCGCTCGTGGACACGAGTAAATCCGGCGCCAACCGTTTGGCGAGCTGAATCAATTCCACCTGACCGTCCGTGCTCTTGAGCACGCCATGATCGAAGCCGCGATGACCGTATTCGTTGGCAATTTCCAGCGCGACATTCGCGAAACCGCTGGCTGTAATCCACTTCACGACGTTGCTGACGCCCGCGCGCACAGCCTCGTCGTCTCGCAGCAACTGGTCCTGGCGTTGATAGAAGCAACCGAGAATGATCGCCGCGCCATTCTGATCGCACGCCTGGATGATCCGGCGCACCCGCTCCAGGTAGGACGGCCGCAACGAGCCGTCCGGATTGAATGCGGAGTTGACCGCGCCTTCGTAGCCCGGATAGCCACCCTGCAGATTCAACGTGAACGCCCGCACCCCGCTGGCCACATAGTCCGGGATTTGCGCGATGAACTTGTTGGCGTTCGCTTCTGGATTGATCCCGGGCCGCTGCGCATCTTCAAATCCAGAGTTCACCAGGCGCACGTTCATCAGCAATCCTTCCGCCTGACTGCCGCAATAGGTGATCTCGTCGTTGAGCCACCATTGACCGTTTTGAATGGTAAGTTTGCTCCGAACCGGACGGGAGTTGGCGTGATGAATTGCCGGCGCCGGCCCGCGAGCTTGATGTTGTTCCGGGGCCGTTACCGTGGCAGCTATTAGACGCGCCGCTTGGTTGACCTTCGCGCTCGGGTCGCCCGGCGATGAGTCGTGATCTTCAATCGGCGAATCGTTCCACGACACCACCAGATCGAGGCTCGGAATCACCCACAACATCCGCTTGCCGCCATGCCCCGCCGCCACGTACGTATCCGGCGGCGCCGCTGCGAAAAGGCACTGGCCCAGTTTGTTCGTTCGGTTCAGCCACCAGTTGAAACTGTAATAACCCGGTCCGACAGGCGTGATGTTTTTGCCGCCACCAATTGAATGTTGACTGGGCAGCATGTCGGCCTCGCGTCCGCTGGTCAGCGGCGTGTCCGTTGGGATGGGGCTGTTGATGGCCATGCGGACAAATTCTGGCGCGAGCAACTGTGTTCCACGCCATTGACCGCCGCGCAGATAGAACAGGCCGATTCGCGCCAGGTCGCGCACGGAAAGTGCCAGGCGCCCGTCGCGATCCGGTCGCTGGAGCGCGTTAAAAGTGTAGGCATCCTCGAATTGTAGCGGCTCGGCGAGGTGTGTCCGCAGCACTTCTGTGCCGTTCGTTCCAAAAACTTTTTGCGTCAGCGTCGTGTAATACAATGCCAGCGCAAAATCATTGTAAGCGTACGCCGTGCCGGGCGGTTCAATCAAACCGTAGCCGGAAGTTTGCGAGGCCAGATGTCGCCAGGTGATGCGGACGTCTTTGCCGTGGTTAATGGTTTTGAGGCGCGGCTCGAACTCGGTCACCGGTTCATCCACGCTGTTCAACCGGCCTTCCTGCACGGCCATAAGCAGTAACGTGGATAACACCGGTTTGAACGCGGAAGCGATGTCTGAGCTTTTGCCTTGATCGCCCCACGAGTAAACCAGATAGCCGTGGCGCACCACGCAGCCGCGACCTTTGACCAGCGCTTGGAGCGCCTCGAGTTGCTCCGATGATAATCCAGCTTGCTCTGGTGTTCGTGATTCCCAATGCGTCCCGGGAAACGCTTCGCCTTGCGCGCACAACATCCGGGTGCCAATCGCACCAAGCGTCAAAAACCAGAAGAGTTTTGCCAGCATGTCCCGTCCACATTAGCCGACTCGCAGTGATGGTTAAACTGAAATGCCCGCGAACTTTTGCCTCGCGCCGCCGCCTGCTGCTTCCCGCGCCATGAATCACTGGCGGACTCCAGTCAAAATCTTCTAAATTGCGCCCATGCCGCTCTGTCCACATTGCCGGGCTGGTTTGCGAACGATTCGCCAGCGCGAAGGTTTGTTTTACCTTTGCCCGATTTGCAACGGTCGCGCTGTGACCTTGCCGCAAATCCGGCGTGTGGCGGGCGATCGTTATGCCACTTCGTTGCTGCGACGCATCAATCAACCCACGGTCCCGGGCGAGGTGCGTTGTCCCTTTTGCGCCGCCGCCATGCGTCGAGTGTTCTCGGGCGATCCACCACTGGAACTGGATTCCTGCAAACGCTGCGGCGTGATTTGGTTTGACCCGGAGGAATTTGAAGTTTTACCCGAGGGCGTGGTTGAATCGCCGGACGCCGCGCGGCTGCGCGGCATCGAGGTTCTCGCCACGCACAAGTTGGAGGCCATGAAACCGCGGGGCGTCACGGATGATGCGCCGGATGAAAATTGGAAAATGATTCCGGCCATCTTCGGTTTTCCCGTCGAATCCGAAATCAACCCGCTATCCTGCCGTCCGTGGCTCACCTGGTCACTCGCGCTGTTCATTGCGGCGGTTAGCAGCATCGCGTTTTTCGATTTGGAGACCGCCGTCGAACGCTACGGGTTCATCCCCGTTGAAGCGTGGCGTTTGGGCGGATTGACGTGGCTCACGTCCTTTTTTCTGCACGGCGGCATTTTGCACCTGGTGGGGAATCTGTATTTCCTGCTGATCTTTGGTGACAACGTGGAGGATTATCTCGGACGGACTCGCTACGCTGGACTGCTGCTGGCGGCAACGCTGGCGGGCGACGCGCTGCATTGGCTGATCACCCCGCATTCGATGATTCCGTGCATTGGCGCGAGCGGCGGTATTTCGGGAGTGATTGTGTTTTATGCGCTGCAATATCCGCGCGCCCGGCTGGGAATTTTGCTGCGCTACTTTTTCTATTTTCGCTGGGTGCAATTTCCCGCGTGGGTGGCGTTGGGACTTTGGCTGTTGTTACAAACGATCACCGCGATTTTGCAGGTGAGCGGATTCAGCAACGTCGGCGCCACGGCACACCTGGGCGGAGCGGCGGCGGGTTTGGGGCTTTGGTTCTGGTGGCGTCGCCAGCAGCGCCGACCGGTAATGGACGTATAACCAAAGGGATGCCGACTTAAGGCACAACGGTTCTGGCGCTGACTCGCGGGCTGTGGAAGGAATACCAATAGAGATCGGGATCACCAGACTGGGTCGCAAAATCGTTTCGTGCGTTGTACGTAACCGACTTCAGAACGCCGTTCATGGTTCCCCCCTTCCACTTATGGATTTCGGAGTGTCCATCAGCGAAGGCAAATCCAGCCGCGCCGTTGTGATAGGTGGCTGGCGCATCGGGAATGTTGGTGGGGGTGTTGGGAGCAAACGCGCCGGCGTCATTGATGCTGTCCGGATGCTCGTCCATGTAAACCCACGTCTGTGCCGGTCCGGGAATAACCAGGTCTGATGCTTTGGCCGCGCCTTTGTAAATCGTCAGATTGTTGGGGCCTCCAGGCGAATAGCCGGGTCCGGTGGCCCAGCCGTTTCCTTTCCCCACGTAAATGTTACCCGAAACGCTCCGGACGCGGGAACTCCAACCCAGACGGCGTTGGAGCGGGCTGGCGAAATTATCGGCCGGACATTTGTAAACATTCTTTTGATTGCCAAAATAGCGGGCGAGCGAGGCGTAGCGTGGGTCCAGCAAAAATAGCGTGTTCGTATTTTCTGTGCTGGTACTCCAGTCGAGCCAGCCGGTAACCCAAGGCCGGTTTTGATCGTTGACTCCCGGGGTGTAGCCGCCGTGGAAAGCCATCGGAAAGAGATCATTGTAGTCCACCTGATACATTTGGTTGGCCAGCATCAACTGTTTGGTGTTGTTCATGCAACTGATGCCTTGCGCCTTGGTTTTGGCCTTGGCCAGCGCCGGCAGCAACATCGCCGCTAAAATGGCAATGATGGCGATCACCACCAACAGCTCGATCAAGGTGAAACCCGATTCGCGGTTGCGCCGCAAACCTCGCGGTTGTGGGTCAATGGATGAGGTGTGATTCATAATCTTCGACTCCGGTTGCTTGTGGTAACAGGTCCGCCGGGATCCCGGTTGGGTGCCACTCCCGCCGCCGATCCCCAAACTCCATATTACGTGTTTCATCAAGTAGTGCGTCAGGTATGAACGGAATGTTTTGTGTAAGTGTGTACCCTTTGTCGGGATGCGCAATAACTTTTTGCTCGGCCCCGGCTTTTTCTTGGTGCGAGCACGCCACGTTGGATTTGAGGGATGCGCCTCATGATTTCACGATCCGATGAAGTTTAATCTCATCGGGAATTGTTGCACATGCCGACGGATTTTGAGGTCGAGGGTGACGCCCCAAGAGGTTGCGGCGATTTGATGTTAATTCGTGATGCCGGGTTCGGCGGGGTGACGGCCATCCGGTCCATCAAAGTCCGGATGAAACCGTTATGAATGAAAAATTAAAGAGTGGTGCCGATGGAGGGGGTCGAACCCACACACTCGTGAGAGTACCAGATTTTGAGTCTAGCGCGTCTGCCAATTCCGCCACATCGGCTCGATCGGAACTATATTTTTGTGTCCGGCCGAAGTAAATCTTTTTCAACTGTCAAAAAACTTGAAGCCGTGTATCCCGCAGGCTGCCGCTGAACTGCGCCGCGGAACCCGCGGCGCCCGAGTTCTACAGGGGAAAGTATTGCCGTGCCACTTCCAGCCCCGGGGACGGCAGGCTCCCTTTGCGGCCGGAGCAAGGGCATGAGCCGGCCCGGAGGTTCACGGACATAATGCTCTCAGTTCACGCGAGAGCATGGCAAAGTAAGGTCTCCAATGCCTTTCGGCGGTGATCGCACACCATTGGGTTCGCACTCTTTGCGTTCGGCTATCGCAAGAACGCCAATAAAATTCCGGTCGTCGCGGTGGTGGAGCGTGGCGGCCAGGTCCGCACCAAGGTTGTGCCGCAGGGGACCCAGAACAAGGTCGGCCACTTTCGGTTTGAGAACCTTGAAACAGGCACCATCGTCAACACGGATCAAAGCGCGGTTTATCACCCCATCCTTTATCCGATTACCAAGCCGCTCGGGGGCCGGCATGACATTGTGAATTATTCCAAGCAGAACTATCCCCAGCGCAATGCGGATGGCACCACCTCCGGTGTAAACTGTGCCGAATCATTCTTCTCGTTGATCAAACGCGGCTTGCTGGGAACGTTTCATGCCGTGAGCAAGGAACGCCTGCACCGCTATTGTGATGAATTCGCTTTCCGCTGGGACCCCCGCAAACTCAATGATGGCCAGTGCGGTGTCGAAGCAGTCAAACGCACTGAAGGCAAACGGCTGACCTATGATCAGTGTGTCTGCCGCAATTAAACACTCAGGCAATTTGCGTTATCTACATACTCCCGGAAAAAATCCGACAAATAAATTTTTCCGCTGAATACATTCCAACCTTGAAGTCGGTTTTCCGACGCGATGCCCTGCATTACTGACAGTGTTCACGCCCGCAGTCTGGCATAAGTTTCCCAAGAAAGTATTGAAAATGGACATTCACGGACGTCCCCTCGACAATTCACCCGTCGGCGTTCAAGAAACCATGCGCTTTGTTCTTTCGGGAAATTTCCGCTGTGATGACGTTGTGGCGTGAGTGACCTGATCATTCCGGCCGGATTTCCGTCGTAAATCTGTTGTCGCGTTAAGCTTGGCGGTTTGATAGCGTTTAGCTTTATGAAATTTGAAACTCTTTGTCTCCATGGTGGCACTCAGCCAGATCCGACTACTCTCTCACGCACGGTGCCGTTGCATCGCACCAGTTCATTTGTTTTTCGTAATACGGAACACGCGGCCAATCTTTTCGGACTGCGTGAACTGGGCAACATCTACACTCGGTTGCAAAATCCGACGACCGACGCCCTGGAAAAACGCATCGCCTTGCTGGAAGGCGCGCCCGAAATGGGCGGGTTGGCCGCCGCTTCCGGAATGTCCGCCATTTTCAATACGATCGTGAATCTGGCCGAAGCGGGCGACAATATCGTCAGTGGTCGCAATCTCTACGGCGGCACGTTCACACAGTTCCACGACATTCTCCCCAAGTTTGGCATCACGGTGAAACTGGTGGATTCCAATGATCCGCAAAATTATGCCCGCGCCATTGACGGAAAAACCCGCGCGCTTTTCTGTGAAACGGTGTCCAATCCGGCGCTCGATATCCTGGACCTGGAAGCGGTGGCAAAAGTGGCCAATGACCACGGTTTGCCGCTAGTGGCCGACGCGACGTTTACGACTCCGTACCTGACGCGGCCGCTGGAGTATGGCGCGCATATTGTGATTCACGCGCTGACGAAATGGCTGGGCGGTCACGGCGTGGGGATCGGAGGCATCGTGGTGGATGGAGGCCGGTTCAACTGGGCGGCGGGAAAACACCCGCTCTACACGCAGCCGGATACTTCCTACCACGGATTGCGTTGGGGGCTGGATTTGCCCGAGCCACTCAAGCCGCTGGCGTTCATTCTCCGGATGCGCACAGTGCCGCTTCGCAACATTGGCGCGTGCATTGCGCCGGATAATTCCTGGCTGTTCCTGCAGGGCATTGAGACGCTGCCGGTGCGGATTGATCGCCATTGCGAGAATGCGCTGGCCGTCGCCAAGCACTTGCAGGCGCATCGGAGTGTGGAATGGGTGCGTTATCCCGGACTGCCGAACGATCCAATGTTCCAGCTCAACCAAAAGTATTTGCGCGGCAAAGGCGGCTCGATGGTCGTCTTCGGCATCAAAGGCGGTGCGAAGGCGGGCGCGAAGTTCATTGATTCGCTCAAGCTGCTCTCGCACCTGGCCAATGTCGGTGACGCCAAGAGTCTGGCGATTCATCCCGCCACCACCACTCATTCGCAATTGAATGAGGAACAACAACGTGAGGGCGGGATTACGCCGGAGCTGGTGCGCTTGAGCATCGGGCTGGAAAACATTGACGACATCCGGGCCGATCTGGATCAGGCCTTGGCGGCGGCCGTGTAAAAGTCGGGAGCAACCCGCATGCACGGTTCGATTGGCAAGGTGGCCACGCGCTTTTTCGAGTTCGACAATCCCAAGTCGCCGCTCAAGTTACGCGTTGGGGGCAGGTTATCGCGGTTCACGCTTGCCTACGAGATGTACGGGCGAATGAACGCCGACCGGTCGAACGTCATCCTGGTGTTTCACGCGATGACCGGGAGTCAACATGCGGCGGGAGTGAACCGCCGCGTTTCCGGCGTGGATCAGCTCTGGACGGAGGAGATGCACGTCGGGTGGTGGGATGAATTCATCGGCCCCGGCAAAGCGCTCGACACGCGCAAGTTTTGTGTCATTTGCGCGAATTACCTGGGTGGGTGCTATGGTTCGACCGGCCCCAGTTCGATCAATCCAAAGACCCAGCGACCGTGGGGGCCGGCCTTCCCGGTGTTGCGGATGGTGGACATTGTCCAATCCCAATTGAAGTTGCTCGATTCGTTGGGCGTGAAAAAACTGCACGCGGTGGTGGGCGCTTCGGTGGGCGGTTATCTTTGCCTCGTGCTGGCCACGCGACATCCGGATCGGGTCAAAACCGTGGTACCGATTGCCACCGGCGCCGAGACCACGATCAATCAGCGCATTCTGAATTTTGAGCAGATCAGCGCCATCGAGAGCGATCCGCATTTCAACGGCGGCGATTATTACGGCGGGGTGCAGCCCAACACCGGCCTGGCCCGGGCGCGGCGCATTGCGCATAAAACCTTTGTGTCGTTGGAAGCCTTGCGCGAGCGCGCGCGGAGCGAAATCTTGCGCCAACAATCGCCGCACGGCTGGTACCGGATGAATCATCCGATCGAATCGTACATGTGGCATCAGGGCGAGAAGTTCGTGCAGCGTTTCGACGCGAACACGTACTTGCGGATTGTGGACGCCTGGCAGTGGTTCAATCTGCCGGACGAAGCGGAGGCGAAGAGCGTGACCGCCGCGTTTGCGCGCTGTCGCCAACAGGAATTCTTGGTGTTCAGCATGGATTCAGACGGCGCTTTTCCGGCGCAGGATCAATCAAAACTGGTGCATTTGTTGAAGCAAGCCCGCGTGCCGGTCATGTGGATCACGGTGCATACGGATAAAGGCCATGACGCTTTTCTGCTGGAGCCGCGGTTGTTCACGCCGCACTTGATCCAGGCGCTCAATCGTTGATCCGCTGGCGCGGTTGGCGACGGTCAGTTTCATTCGATTTTCCTAAAAGGAGCGTACACACTCTGCTGCATGGCGTTTTCAAATCAATTCAGCCAACCGCCCGAGGACTCCGATACGGCAGCTCCGGCGCGCGGCGTCAAAAGCAAACGCGCGCGTCTGGCCAAGCCCGGCGTTTTGGAATTTGCCGCTCCTTCCGAGCCGTCATTCAGCTTCCACTTGAAACCAGCGGATATTGCCCGTCACCTTGATCGCTTCGTCATCGGCCAACACGAGGCCAAGAAAGTATTGAGCGTGGCGTTGTGCGATCACTTTCAACACATCCGCCTGACGCAGGAGGGAAATTTGGCGCCGTATTATCAAAAACAAAACGTGCTGCTGCTCGGACCGACCGGCGTCGGCAAAACGCACCTGATCCGCTCCGCCGCCGAATTGATTGGCGTGCCGTTCGTGAAAGCGGACGCGACGAAGTTTAGTGAGACGGGTTACGTGGGAGGCGACGTGGATGATCTGGTGCGGGATTTGGTGCGCCGCGCCGGGGGCGACGTTAAAAAGGCCGAACACGGAATCATTTATCTGGATGAAGTGGACAAGCTCGCGACGCATGGCGAATCTGCCGGGCGCGACGTGTCGGGTCGCGGCGTGCAAACCAACCTGCTGAAACTGATGGAAGACGGGGATGTGCCGGTGGTGTCGCCAAACGACGTGACCGGACAATTGCAAAGCGCGATGTCGGCCATGCGCGGCAGTGGCGCTTCGCAGCCGGAGGTGATCAATACGCGCCATATTTTGTTCATTGTGAGCGGGGCGTTTGCCGGATTGGAGGAACTGATCGTTCGGCGATTGGAGCGGGCCGCCGCGATTGGGCGACGCCAACGAACGCGCCGCAGTTCGGAAGCACTGTTGGGGCAGGCCATCACTGCCGACTTCATCGCGTTCGGTTTGGAGCCGGAGTTCGTGGGCCGATTGCCGGTGCGCGTGGCCTGTCACGGATTGAGCACGGAAGACCTGTTTAACGTATTGCGCAAGAGCGAGAGCAGCTTGATCCACCAATACGAGCGCGCCTTTGCCGCGTACGGCATCCGTTGTAAATTCAAGGATGACGGCCTGCGCCGTCTCGCGGAATTGGCGACGGATGAACAGACTGGCGCCCGCGGCCTGATGACGCAATGCGAACGCGTGTTTCGCGATTTCAAATTTCAATTGCCGGGGCGGCGCGTGAAACGCTTGGCGGTCACCGCGCGGTTGGTGGACGCTCCAGCCCGTGAATTGCGGCGATTATTGAAGCAGCGCTGAGGCGGCGCGTTCAGCCCGCGATCGGGAGATCCTCAGGCGAACGCTTCGCGCAGTTGGGCGATGCTTTTAGGCACGGCAGTTTCCGGGTCTTCTTTGCCTTCCATTTCCAGCGACACGTAACCGTGGTAGTTCGCCTCGGTCAGAATTTTAGCGATGCGCCGGTAATCCATTTCAAGCGTGTACCATTCGCCGCCGCCGGGATAGGTTTTGGCCTGCACGAACACGGCCTTCGGAGCAATCTGCGCGAGTTGCGCGTAGTCGGCGGTTTGGTACGGCGCGGTTAGAAAATTACCGGTGTCCATCAACACGCCGAGCCAGGGTGATTGAATGGCGTTGGCGATGCGTAGCAGACCCGCCGCGGTCCGAGCCAGACCCCAGTGATTTTCCAAAGCGAGCACGACGCCACATTCCGCGGCTTTGGGCAGGCATGCTTCAATGCCGTCAATGCACCACTTGAACCCTTCCGCTTCGGTATGTCCCGGCAAAATGGGTTCCTCTCCGTGCTGCGCCATGAGTTCGTCAAAATCATTGATCGTTCCCCAGCGACCGGTGTTGATCCGCAGCGAAGGGATGCCAAGTTCGTAACAAATCTCAATGCACTTTTTGGTGTGCTCGACGTTGGCGGCCACAACTTCGGGGCGGGGGCTGACAAAGCCCTGATGTGTGGAAAGGCAAACCGGGGCGACGCCGTTGGCAAAGGCCAGGCGTTTGAGCCGGTGCAGATAATCGCGATGCGCCCGACTGAGCGGATCGCGCTCGGGCAGGTCCATTTGGCGGTGCAGAATATCCACGCCTTCAACTCCCAGCGCGGCGCATTTTTCAATGACGGTTTCAATCGAAACTTTTGGGCCGCGAAAATGCCAGTAGGAATAAGTGGCGATGGCCAGCTTCACGCGACGTTGGGCGGCGTTGGTGGTTTGCGCGACGCTGGAGATGGGGCTTAACGTGGCGGCAGCACCCACACTTGCCGCGGTCGCGGCAAAAAATTGGCGACGATTCATAACCGAATTCGATAGAATTTTTGCGCTTCTGTCAAATCAATGGTGATTGGGGAAATTGCCGACAGATCGTGGTAAGGCCCGGTCACTTCATCCGCTTCCTGGAGCGTGCCGCGTGGCCAGCTCAACTGCATTTGATTGCCGTTCACCTGGATTCCGAGGCTGGGCGGCGGATAAACGGTGACATTGAAACTCCGCGAGGCCGTCAGGCTGGGCGTGCCATTGTCGGTCACCATGACGGTAATCGTTGCGTTTGCTGGTGCGCTCGCCGGATGCCAGTTAAATTGTCCGGTCAGCGGATTGATGACCGCACCCGCTGGCGCGCCCGCCCCGAGGCTGAACGTCAAGGTTTGGGCGGGTACGTCGGGATCGGTGGCGCTGACGGTAAAGGTCAAGGTTTGTCCCAGAGTGATTTCCTGGTCTGGAATCGGGTTCAGAACCGGAGGCGTGTTGGGCAGGACATTACTCGCACGGGGAGTGGGAGTGGGCATTGAATAAATGTTGGCCGCGCCATCAGGAAAGCGGCCTTCGGAAACATCACTGATTTGCGAGCCGAAAGTGACCGCGTCAATCTGGGTGCCGTTGGCAGCGAACAGGCCGATGGCTTCGCCGCCTTTGCTGAGCGCAAAATTGACATGCAGGTCGGCGCGGTTCGCAGCATTTTGATTGGCTTCGTTGTCCGCCCACACCAGGAGGTAGCCGCCCGGTGGAATCAGGTACTGACCATTGTTCGGAATCTCAAATTGAGTTTTGTTTCCAAGATTGTCGGTCAGGTAATAGCCACCCAGGTCAACTGTTTCGGAGCCGGCGTTATATAGCTCAAACCAATCTTCAAAGCCGTCATCGGCCGGGTCAGCCAGAGTGTGGGTGTTATCGGCCATCCACTCATTGATGAAAACGGGCAGTGGCGCCGCCGCGCCGTTATTGGTTGCGCTCGGCGTCGCATAGAACAGATTTGCCCGATAAAACGGTTGGGCGTCCGGCACAGCGCCGTACGACCAGTTGGCCGGCAAATTGTGGTAGGTCAGATAATCCACCAATTGGTTGGTGCCGCCGATGAGCCGCGACAGAGCCACTTGCCCCGAACCAGACGACAGCCGGAAATTGGTGTGCGGCACGCCCGCGACGGTTTGAGCCGGCTCGTTATCGCACCAGACCAGCAGGAAGCTTTGCGGAGGCATGGTGAGACCGGAAGGGAAGCTCCAGCGTGCCAGATTGGTGTAGCTGTCGGTGAGGCGGTAGTCCGTCAGGTTGATCGCGGCCGGGCCAGGGTTGAAAATTTCCACCCACGGATCGTGCTGGCCAAAATTATCCACCGGGCCGGTCTGATTGTCGGTCTGCAGTTCGTTCAGCCAGAGCGTTGGGAAGGCGGGCAAGGCGGCAGCCACGGAGTTCGCCGCCCCGGGTGTCGCCGCCAGCTGCTCGAGCCGCTCCGCCGCGAGGCTCAAGCCAAACGTAATGTCCGAACTGCCGGTGGTGTTCTGATGAACGGAAACGGCAATGGTGTTTTCGCCGGGGGCAAAGAGCGCAGCCGGCAGGGAGACAACCTCGGGCGCCAGGGCATCGCCTGACGGCGGTTGCTGGCCGCCTTGCGTCAGCGACCGGTTCGTGATGGTCCCCGTGGGCATGCGCAACCGTGCGGCTTCCGTGCCGTTCACGTAGATCACCGCGCCGTCATCCACGTAAGCGCTGGCGGTGACGGCATAACCAGACAGGTCGTTGGTGAGATTGAATTTGGTGCGGAAATAATAGGCATGTCCGGACGTGACATTATTGGTGGCGATGCGCGGATCTAGGAGCGGGGTGCGCACCAGCGGCACAATTGCGGGATTGTTTTCAAAGGCCAGCAGGGCCGGCCCGGACGGCCAGGCGACGTCGTTAAAACCCGGGGCGGTCCAGTTGGCGCCATCCAGATTGGAAACCTGCATGAATTTCCAGACATTGGTCAGGGCCAGCAAGGGGAGCGATTCGGGTTGCGTTCCGGATTGAAGGGTCACCGCCCAATTGGCCACGCGGCTGTTATCCTGCGTGGCATCGCGTAATTGCAAGGAGCCGCCGAGGGTTGGGATGGCCCAAGGCGCGGCGGCTTCATAGCGAACGCGATCCACTACGGTGGCGTCATTCGGATTCGAGCCGGGGGACAACAGGCTTAAAGTTTCGCCTTCGGGCTGAATGACTCCCTGAAACTCATCCAGCACCGTGATGCCCGGCCCGTAAGCCGTGTTGAAGGCGGTGCGATCTTTGGTCAGCACTACGTATTGCTGCGGTTCAATGAACGTGCCGCCGGGGAAGTAATAGCTCAGCCCGTTGAACTGCCAATCAGACAAGTCAAAACTGGTGGTGCTGGAGGTATTGAATAACTCCACAAATTCCGCTCGCGGCACGAGCGGTGCATACATGATTTCATTGATGACCACCTGGTTCACCGGTGAGATCACTGCTCCGCCGTAAGTAATCGCAATGCTGCCGGTCGCTCCGGGAATGGTTTCGCCGTGTGCATCCCGACCCGCCACATTGAATCCGTTGTTGCCGGGCGACAAAGCCACTTGCGCGGTCCACGTCGTGACCCCGGTCCAGCGTACCGACCACGGCACGCCGTTGATCGTGATGGTGTTCACCCCGACGGGCGCGGTGCCGGTGAGGGTCGCGATGTTTCCCGAGAGTGACGGGTTGTCGTTGACGCTGAACGTCGTGGCGACCGTGGCGAGTTGATTTTGTAGAAAAGTCCGGCGGGCCACGAACCAGGCTTTCACGGCGGCGGGACTGGTCAGCGCCGCGCCATCGCACCATTGGATTTGATTGGCAACCAGGGATTGATACTTGGCATCCATGACCGGCGTGTAGTTGGCTGGATCAAAGGGGCCGTTGAGGGCGTCTTCCACCGCCCGCCAGTAGGCGCGTTGAAACGGCGGGTAGGTGTACATTGCGGCAATGACCGGGTCTTCCGAGTTGAAGAGCGGCGCCGTTTCGGGAGGACGACTGCCGCTGACCTGGGCCGCGAGCATGAGCCAGTCCAGGTCGAACATATAGAGTTGCCATTTCCCGTTCTGCGGTTTGTAGGCGTACATGTTTTTGCCGATGTCATGCCCCCACGCGTCGAAGTTGACGATGATGTGTTCGGTGGCAAAAATCCGAATCCATTCCTCCACGTCCACCAGCCCCAAAGTGGATGAAGTGTAAGGCTCGGGTTTTGCGGCGTTCAGCGCGTCAGCCAAGGCATAAATTCCGGTGTAATCATTCACGCGATTGGCCGCGCGACACATGAAGTTCCAGCGGTATTTCTCACGCTTTTTGAGGCCGCCAGTGGTGGTGAAATTTTGAATGCGCGGCTGCGGATCGGCGATCAAACTTCCGCTGTCATTGAATTCAAAGGCCCGATCAATTTTGAAGAATTGCCCGTCGGTATCATCCGGTGACCATTGTTTGATGAACGAACCGCCCGGCTGATGGACCGCCTCAAAGACGGCGTGGCGTGATTCATCAGTTACTCCATTCACATGCAGGCGGATGATGTAGCGATGACTGAAGGGAAGTTGCAATTGGTCGGCAATCCAATAGCCCAGTTGTTCCTGCATTGCGGAGGTCTCGCCGCCGTGGCCGCCAGGCCAATCCAGCACCAGGCCGCTGTCACCGAGCAACGGGTCGTCCTTGGGCAAATCAATGCTGTAGCCACACCGACCGGAGGTGGGACTGCTGTAGCCGGGAGAGATGTAAGGACTGCCCGCATACAAGCCAGCGGTGTTGTAAATGACGCGTTTATCGTCCAACACGAACGTGATATCGAACGGCGTGTTGTCCAAGCGATTGCGGGCGGACCAGGAATTGAGCGTGGCCTGGGTCATCCAGATCCGGTACACCGGAAAATTACCGGTGGGCTGAGTTTCACCCACCCGCACCAGACACTCACGCGTTGGCGCGTTATTCGGGAAGGTGGCGGTGGCCGCCGGCACCTGAGCGTCGGTGGCGGTTACATAATACGCAATGAGCGCGCCAGCAGCCTGACCGGGAACGGTGGCGGTATAAATACCGTCGCCAGCCACCTGGTCTCCGGCGGTGCCGGTGTCGTTCATGTTGACGGTGGAATAACTTGAATTGGGGTCCAGACGATACTTCAGTTGCAGGGCGGACAAACCGTCGGGGTCTTGCACGCGGGCGGTGACGACGAAAGCGGTGCTGGCGGCCGGTAAAACGGGGGAGTGTTGCACTTCGGTGATGGCTGGGGCGGCGTTGGGTTGGTAACGACTGTTCACCGCGCCGGGGGTGCCGGGACTGATGGGCAAGGCCATCTCACCGGTACATTCGAGCCAGTTGCCGCGCAAACGAAAGAGAATTTCCGGATGTCCCTTCAGCCAGCGCACATGGGCGCGGATGGTGACGTTCGTGGTGCCGGAGGTGAGATTGGCCGTTAACGGTGTGCGGATGCGATTGATTTGATTATCGCCCCGCGCCACGGCCCGGACGTGATATGATTGCGCGCTCTCGTAACCTTCGGTGGTTTCGAGGCTGGAAGTGGATTCAGTCCCTTGAGCCACCCAGCCATTGGCCCCCGATTCAAAAGTGGAATTGGCAATCAGGTTAACGCCATCCCGCCAGACCTCGACATTATCAATGAGACATTCGCCCGCACCTTGCAACAAAACTTGCAATTGATCGGCGGTGGTCGAGCCATTGTCTATCGTGCCCGTCGCGCTGACCAATTGCCACGGCGCTTTCTGCGTTTCGTTGCTATCGGCCCAATTTGAGGGCAACCGGGAATTGGCGCGCGGATCAATCCTTTCCAAACTGCTGCCGCCGCCATCGGCCCATTGTCCCCAGCGTCCGCCATCAGCGTACGTCACCTCATCCATGACGATCTGGAAGAAATTGGTCGTCGTGACGCCACCGCTTTCGTTGACAGTGGAATCAGGCTTGCCGAGCGTGATGCGCTCGCCGCTGCGGGAAAGGCGGCCGCCAAAGTCGCCGTAAACAAGCGCCGGATTGACGGCGGGATAGTTATTCAGAAAATTTGCCCGCGCCTTGGCCACCACCACATATCCGTTCGCAGCGATGGTGGCGCCGGCGGGAAATGTGTAGCTGATGCCATCGGCCAAAGTCCAACCGCTGAGATTCACTGCGACTGCGCTCCGGTTATACAATTCCACGTACTGATCGTCATCATTTTCGGAAATGGGGTGGTACATCAGCTCGTTGATGATCACCTCGCTGCCCCATACCGGCGCGTTGGGCAGGCTCGGCGTTTTGGTGGTCAACCGATAGAACTGGTCCGCGCCATCAGGGGAACGCCCGGTGGCTACACCGTTTTCCTGGCCACCGAAGCGGACGGCATCCAATACGCGAGTGCGCGCTGGGTTTTTGAAGTAAATGGTTTCGCCATCGGCTGCGAGGGAAAATCCCAGGAGGGTTTGATTGAAGGAAACAAATCCATTGGCCGGCAAGGTCAATGCCGGAATGACGTACTTGTCCACCCCGGGATCATCGGACAATACGCAGCCGGTCAGACTCACCGGGGCCGCGCTGTGATTGTAGAGTTCGATGTAGTCCTGTTCGGGATCATCCGTGTGCGCGAGAAATTCATTGATCACTACGTTCTTCAGCGGATCGGGAACGTAGAATTCGGAATGTCCGGGCGAGCCGCCGACCACTTCACTGGCGGCCCAGGCGCGCGGATCGTTCTCGCCCCAGGAGGGATGCGCCAGCACCAGTGAATGCCCCGCGCCGTCCGCCGCCACCGGCCAGGGTGGAGCATCGGAGTAATCCACCTGCAAAAATACCCCGCCAATGCGATTCACCAATTGCACCGTGCCGCTGGAATTCGGAAGGCTGTTGCTGAACGGACCGAGGACGTTGGGCAATCCGTAGGCGTTTTGCAAATCAACCGGTGATTTGGCCACCACCAAAAACCCGCCCCCGGGAATTACCGTGCCGGCGGGAAAATCATAATTGATGCTGCCGCGCAATTTGAAGCCATCGAGCGATTCCGGTTCGCCCCGGGTGTTAAACAGTTCCACATACTCCAACGCGGTGTTGGTGGGGTGGTACATGATTTCTGAAATCACCAGACTCGTGCGGCGCGAACTTTGGCTCAACGACTCGAAGGGCAGGGCGCCGTTCACTCCGCTCGCAGTCACCTCACTGAAGTCCCGAAATGCGGCCGTGCTCAATTGAGTGGGATGATGGCTGGACACGGCAAATCCAAAATAAACCGTGGCCGGCAAAGTGAGGTTGGCCGAACCGAGCTGCGTCCAGTTTTGTCCATCCACACCGGCGAAACCGGTGAAGGTGTTGGCCGCGCGTTTGAGTCGCAACCACGTCTGCGGATAGTTCGCCGGAAACGCGCCGGTGGTGCTTGCCGCGCCATTGGCCGTTAAGCGTGATCGGAAGAAGCAGCCGCTGATGCTGGGCGTGGCCATGACGCCAGCCATGCGGGAATCAGGATCAAGTGTTTCGCGGATTAACAGTCCCGCCTCCGACCACGCATCGCTCAACGTGAGCGCATCAAGGCGGACTTTGACATCAAAATCGCCGGTACGCGGCACGTAACTGAATTGGTATTGATCCGCACTGCCGCCAAGACCGCTGCCGCCGCCGGAGATGTCCCAGCCGTCACCCGTGTAGAACTGGCTGCCGCGAGGCGCATCGCCGACGGGCACGCTCGCATAAACGCTGGCGGTGAATTGCGCCTGGGAATTATTGGTGACGGTATTGGCGGACGCCGTCTGATCCGCGACGTGGTTCACGGTCAGCGTGTACGACACATTATCGGTCATCGGGCTTACGCTTAGCACCACGTTGCTTTGCGCGGTATCGAGCGAGATGGCTGAAATTGTGAGGCCGCCGCTCAACGCGTAATTGCCCAGATTCGTCGCGCTGCTGGGTTGCAACGATTTGGAAAACTGGGCCAGCACCTGATTCAAGCCGAGCGATTGGGCGTAAAGCAGAACGGGGCGACTGGTGTCTGCCACAACGGTCAACACGGCCGGAGCGCTGGTGACCACCTGGCTGGAGCTGTTGACGAAGTTGGAAGCGACCAGACGGTAGGCGGCATTGTTGTCCGTCAGCGCCGCGGTGAACGAGTAGGCCCTGTTCGTCGCTCCCGGGATGGTGGTTCCATTGCGCAGCCAGCGCAGGGTTGGAAACGGCACACCCTCCACCACCGCTTGAAAGGTGGCGGTCAATCCTTCCATGACGGTGGTGTTGGTCGGGCTGGTGACAATGGTGGCCGGGGCGGACGGGGCGGCTTCGCCGCTGATGGCATAGATTCCCGTAGCCCCCGCGGAAACCACCTTGCTGAACGTCAGGCTGGCAAGGGGCTTGTTGTTCGCTCCCAGCAGCGAGAGCAAATCCAGGGTGGTCTGATAGAAACGGGGATTCCCGGGTGCGCCTTCGGTATTCCCATTGGAGAGGTTGATCCGTTCCATGCCACTGAGCGCCGCCCCGGGATTATAGAACCAGTCTTGCGCGTTGTAACTGGTTTGAAATGAGGTGCCATCGGTAAAATTGAGGGTCAGGGTGGCGACGCCGCCGCCGCTTGCGGAATGGGCGATAACGGCAATCCGGCGATAGGTGTCGGGCGTGACGAAGGTCAGTGTGCCTTCGGTCAACCCGGTGCTCACGCTCAGCACCAGGGCGTTGTTTCCGGTGTAGGGCGCCAATTGAAACGTCGTGCCATCGCCCATCTCACTTGTGAAGCTGCGGCCGCCGGGCAGACCGTACGCCTTGCCCGGCAAGCCCGCCTGGTAAAACGACAGGTTTTCGCCCGGATTCAACTCGCTGGCGTAGCTGTGGTAGGGCGGGCCGGAAGCGGTGCTTTCGATCACGACATCCAGATTGTATCCGGTGACGGCAATCGGCGTCAGGTTGGCGGCCTGGAGCGATCCCGAGCCGAACGCGCCCGTGGCCAGAGCGGTTAGCAGCCAACCGATGGAATGGAATTTGAGTTGCGGCCGCGATGCCGCTTTGCGTATCGGTGAATTTGAGCAAGCGTTGAACATGATACGGAGAGGAAAACTTTCTGTTGGAATTAGAGTCGTCGAATTTTGAGGTTGCGAAAGGAGATCTGGCCGTGATCGCCCTGGAGCGCAATGCGGCCCGCACCTGCCTGCGCAAACAGCGGCATTTGGGAAAATTTGCTGCGCGCGACGCGAGCTTTAAAATCGTCGCTACTCAACTGATATTCAAAATACTTCACCCCGTTGATCCAGTGTTCGCATTTATTCGGGGTGACGACCAGACGGATTTGGTTCCACTGTCCCGCCGGCAGCGTCGCATCAATCGGCTGACCGGTGCGCGGGTCTTCGGGCGGCCGATAAAGCGCGTAGAGCCAGCCACAGCGTTGCGGATCGGAAGCGTGGGCGTTGTCTTCCAACTGAAATTCCGGTCCGGTCGCCCAGGCCGCGCCGCCGGCATCCGTTACGTGGTACATGATGCCGCTGTTGCCGCCTTTCGAGATATTGTATTCCAGTTGCAACTCGAACGCCGCAAAAGTTTCCGTGGTCACCAGATCTCCGGCGTCATGCGGGTCCGCGCAAATCAGCAGACCCTCTTTTACCTGCCAGCCCGGACGTACGCCGTCCCGTTTGAAATTGTGCCAGCCGGTAAAATCCACGCCGTTGAACAGCGATTGCCAACCGGCTTGCTGTTCCGCCGTGGTCAGGGTGTTCAACTGCGCGCCGGTGCGGGCCGCCAACTGCGCCTCGACGTAGTGTTTCCATTCCTCGTTCAGGGTTGCCAGTGTTTTACCGGTTAACTGCTCCCAGAGCGCGTCCGTGTATTCGCCCCGCCGACAAGCCGCGTTGAGCTGGGTGAGCAGGGTGGCCTCGGCATCCTGATGGCGGATCACGTAATCCAGGAAATTCGCCGTGATCCGGTAGCTTTGATCGTACTGGAGCCTGGCGTTCCGGCGTCCTTCCAGCCAGATCAGGTCCGCGCCGTGACTCTGAGGTTCAAACAAAAAGAAACGCAGGTAATCCGGAATGCCTTCCACCAGCCAGCCCGGAGGGCGCTGAAATCCCGACTGGCGCGAACGACCGTATGCCTGCACGACATGCACGGCTTCGTGGACGATTGCGCCCAGCGCCTCGCGGTCGAGTTCGCGGCGCAGCCAGTCCGCGTTGGCCGTGATGCGGCTGCCGCTGGCGTACGCCACGCCGTCGGTCGGACGGATGACGATGGTGACATTGGTGGGGGCACTAAAATCGGCGCTGGGCAGCAGGCGCACAATGCGCGGATACCATGCGCTCAGGACGGGGGCCAGTTTGTCTTCCACCCATTCCGCCAAATCAGGCGCTTCCGAAGTATCCACCGAAATTTGCTGTTCGCCGGTGCTGGTGGTGAAGCGGTAAGGTGCGACGGTCGTCGCTTCAGTGGCGCCGGTTTCGATGACGTCAATTTCACCGTAGAACGTGTTGCCGAACGGATCGTTCTGTTCGGTCGGAGAAATATCAAAAAGTAGATAGCGAAATTTTCCCAACTCTCCCGAGGAGTTCGTGATGCTGACCCGGTATTCACCACCCCAATCACCGGTGGCGGGCCGGGTATCCACTGCGGTCAGAAGCTGCCAGCCGCTGCGGGCGAGATCCGTGACGCGTTGGGGACGTTCGACAAAACTTTCGCTGCTGCCGTCACTGCCGTACAGACGATAAACCTGCGGGCCACGTGAACCCGGATGGCGCGAGCAGGTGTTGATTCGCTCGATGGGAACCAGCCGTCCCAGGTCGAACAACAACCGGCCTCCGTCGGTGCCGGCGTCGAAAAAGAAATTCTCGTCGGGGGCATCCGCGGCTGACGGCAGACGACCGTTCTGCAATTTCGTCAAGCCGCCGCTGTTCGGATCCACCGCGCCCGCCAGAATCCGGAGGTGCGCCGTGGCGGCCGCGTCCCGTCGGGACACATTGGGAACATTCGTAAAAGTGGTTTCAGCGGAGGGACCGCTGGCGGGTAGAACTTCCGTTGTCACCTGAACCGCCGCCATCGTCCCGGCGAGCGACCCCAGCCAGAGCAACCCCCAAATGGCACCGGCGCGAATGAAATTTGATCGGCGGTTTAATGTGGCGCTGAATTCGGGGACTGGTGGTATCGGCATCTTAAGCTGGTGAGTGATGGGTTAATGCGAAGTTTTTGGCCGGGCTTTTTGCCAGCCATCGTTAAGTTGTTGAACCAGTTGGTTGCGTCGTTCGCGGTGTTCCGGCGCGTTGGCCAGATTCACGTTTTCCTCAGGGTCCGCGAGTTCATCGTAAAGCTCGTAAGTTTTGAAATCGCTCTCGCTGGCCGACCATTCCACCAGCCGATACTGCGGCGTCCGCATGGCGCGGCCCACCACGGGGCCCAACTCGGGATCTTTTTTGGGATAAATACTAAACGCCGCCTGCTTCCAATCCGCATGGGGATTTTCCAGCAGCGGCCGAAAGCTGAGGCCTTCCAGATCGGCTGGTGGCTTGAGTTCGCACAGATCCGCCAGCGTGGGATAGAGGTCGGTAAATTCCACCAACGCTTCCGAGACCGCGCCCCGATTGCTTTGATTCGGTACTGAAATCAGCAGCGGCGCGCGGGTGGCGGTTTCCCAATTCGTGCGTTTGTTCCAGGTGCCGTGGTCGCCCAGGTGATAACCGTGATCACCAAAGAAAATGACAATCGTATTGTCGCGCAAACCGAGACGGTCCAGCTCGCGCAACACCCGCCCGATTTGCGCGTCGGTGTAACTGATGCAGGCGTAGTAGCCCTGGAGCAATTGGTGGGCGGTTGCGTCCGGGATCGCGCCCGTGGCGGGAATACTTTTGTAACGGCGCAGTTCCGAGGCATTGTTGCTGGCCAAAGCCGGAGCGTCCTTGGGGAGGAAAGGATTCGACGCCAGTGGCAACTGTTGGGGATCGTAAAGCTCCCAGTATTTTCGGGGGGCGACGAAAGGCAGGTGCGGTTTGTGGAAGCCGACGCCCAAAAAGAAAGCTTGATCCTTGATCCGATTCAAAACCGCGATGGCTTGAGTGGCAATCTGGCCATCAATTAAATCGTCATCATCACAGTCCGGATCGTCAAAGGGCAGGGTGTTGGACCGATCGGGCGTGATGGCCTTTTTCTTTTTACTTTTGGGCTTGGCGGCGGCAGGGGGAGTGTTCGTCGCCGGTCGGGCTGAAGCGCGCGGCCCATGCCAGGGCGGTTCGCTCCAGGACTCCGGATCATCGTGGTTCCCGTTGGTGACATGAAAAATTTTGCCCACAGACAGACTGCGATAGCCGTTTTGTTTGAACAACTGAGGCAGCGTCACCACCTCCGGTTTCTGATCGCGGAAATGAGTAATCAAGTCGTACACGCCGAGGGTTTCGGGACGCAATCCGGTGAGCAGGGAAGCGCGGGACGGATTGCAGAGGGCTTCCTGGCAATAGGCGCGATTGAACCGCAACCCTTGAGCCGCCAGGCGATCCAGATGGGGCGATTGGACCAGCGGATGACCGTAGCAACCCAACTCGGGCCGCATATCATCGGCAACCAGAAACAATACGTTATAGCGGGGCGAAGCCGCGCAGAGGAGCAGCGGGAAGAAAACGATGAGTGCGACTACGGCCCAGTAATGAGGGCAGTTGGCGCGGGCGGGCAAGTCCTGGAGTAGCGAGTTGGTTTTCATGGCGGCTTAACGAGCCCGCTTGATTGGTTGTCAGTTCAATAAAAAACGGAGAGCGGTGTTCAAGCGCTCTCCGTTGTCAGGAAATTCGAGTGACCCTCTCGTTTAATTGGTTCGCGCCGAGGTGCGATCGCGTAACCAGATGTAATCTCTTTCCTCAACCGAGCCTGCCGAAACCGCACCAACAAATTTTCCAGTGCGCCCCGATTGCCACTTTTTGATTTCGGAATGACCGTCGGCAAAGGTGACCCCGCAGGCGCCGGCATGATAATTACCCGGAGCATCCACCCACATGGATTCAGTCATGCGGAATCCGAAGGCGCCGTCATTGAGTAGAATCGGACTTTCGTCCAGCAACACCCAAAGGTCTGAGGCGCCGGGTCTCACGATGTTGGAGATTTTATTGTATTTATAGTAAAGCGGATCATTGGCCGTACCGGTCAAATGGGGGGCGCGGGTCGTGGTTTGGGGTACCCCACCATGGCCACCGCCTTCTTGCCAACTGACGCAAGCACTACCTACCGCGCCATTCATCGAGTACGTGCGGGGAGTAGGGACCACCTGGCCGGCATATTGTCCGACCCCGGGTTTCCCCGTCCGGTTATCCGCCGGACATTTGAATAACGCGACGTTTTTTCCGATGTAATTCAAGATCGCGCAGCGCTGCGGGTCCTGCAGGTATTCGGGTCGCCAACTGACGCTATTGCCGGAGCCGCCGGCATTTCCGGGAACCCAGTTGTGCCCGAAAAAGCTGTTGGCGTCATCGGGATTGGGCGGGAGGATGCTGTTGTAGTCTTCGGAATACATCAGGATGCCCAGCATCATCTGTTTGCCGTTGTTCAGGCATTGGATGCCTTGCGCCTTCTGTTTGGCGCGCGCCAAGGCCGGCAGGAGCATGGCCGCCAGAATGGCGATAATGGCGATGACCACCAGTAGTTCAATCAGGGTGAACGCACGGGCTGGTGGCCGCCTCATTTGCCGGGAGTGAAATTGATTACCATTTTGCATATAATTCTCCGCTTCAATTTTAATTTCATTCAACACTTGATCGAGATCGAACCGGCTCCGATCAACGTGTCAATTTAGACTCGTTCTCTCCGTTGCCAAAAATTAAAAGGCGAGGCCAAGAGTGACTGCCCTGGGCCTCGCCATGATTGTTCAACTACCGTGTTTCAAACTTTGGTTTAAACCAAGGGTCCGAAACGATTACGGTACCCGCAACCGATAGAACGCGGCGGCGCCACTGGCCGGGATCGTCCGCGGTCCAGAGATTGCACCTTGGTCCGTCCAACCCCCGGTCGGGGTCGCCGAAGATTCCAAGGTGCCTGGCTGGTTGGGGGTGATGATCACATCGCTGCCACTGGTCGTGATGCTCAGGAGCGGGGCCGGAGTACCGGTCGCGCCCAGGAGTTCCACTTCCGCGATTTGCATCAAACTGACATTGCCGCGCAGTGCGGTGGTGTACCACCGGTAGCTGGTATAGCCCAACGCATTCGGGAACGACACTTCCGAGACAAAGTTGGTGGCCGGGCTGACCGGACTTGCTCCGCTACCGTTGCGGCCGATATCCATGGTGATCGCGCCCGAAAAGATCGGATACCAGGAGTCTCCATCATCCAACGAGCCTTCCAGCACCACGTAAGCGGGATCGCGATCGGGCGCGTCATTGGCCGAGTAGTGGCGCAGACCGGTAACGACGGTTGCTCCAACCGACGGAGTGACAGTGAAACCCAAGGGATAGTTCATGGGCACCGCGCCGGTGCCGAAGTTCAGGTACTTCTGCAGATTACCGCCGATGACATTTTCAACTGATTCCGCACCCGGAGAACTGCCGCCATTGGGTTGGTAAACGGCAACTGGATCACCGGGTTGGACCACATTGGTTTTACTGGAATAGACGAAATACTGCCAAGTGTTGGTGAAGGGTCCGCCGAGCGTGGTTTCATAGACCAACGTGGCGGTTTGAACTCCTGCGGATAAGCCGCCGCTCAAGGTCGCTGTCGTCAAACTGCCCGAGTTGCTGATGATGGGGGTCTGGCCGTTAATGCGGATGCTGCCATCCACCACGCTGCCAGCGCTGCCATCCTGGAACTTGACCGTAATCGGTCCGTTTTCCTCAATCGCGTAGTAAGCTCCGGTCCGCGGCGCAACCGAAACAACGTAGGGCCGGGTCAGCGCCGCGGGATCCTGATAGGCGGCAATTGCAGTCGGGCCGGTGGTCAAATCGTTGACCAGAATTTTGTTGCCGGTGGCAAAATCCACGAAGTAGAATTCCAATTGCGCTCCGCCAGTGTTTTCACCCCAAAGCAGGCGCACCGGGTAGTAGCCGCTGTCGGTCACCACGAGGCGCAAGCCGGTATCGTCGGCATTGTTATCCTTACGAGCCACGACGCGGGCATCGAAGAAGTTACGTGGCTCAGGCCCCACGCTCAATTTGTAGCCATCATCATGGTTAACTCCCAATTCATAAGCGCCAACCGGGAGATAAAGCACAGTCAAGACCTCAGCCGCGACCCAGTCGGTGTTAGCTTCAAACTGAGCATTTATGCCGGGGATCGGTTGGTCAGGTGTGTTGTACGGGAAGGGGCGGTCTTGACTGAAGTTACCGGTTCCGTCACCACCAATCGGCTCATTTTGAGACCAGTTAATCACCGTGTCTGAAGTGAATGTACTGGTACCCAAGAGCGTTTGGTTGAGGTACGGCTGGCTGGTGACGGGATCGAGAATGTCATTCGCAAGCTGCTTTTCAATTAAATCCACTTGGGCCGAGCCGGGGTAGCGGGCGATGGGTAATTGATTGATGCGTCCCCAGAAACCAGGAGTGCTGGTGTTCACTGTGCCTGGCGCTTGATCCGCGGTACCCAAAACCATGTAATTCGGCACGGTAAACTGATTGGTGGTCCGCACGGTGCCGTTGAAGGTGTCACCCGTGAACTCGACGATATTGGTATGCGTTGAGCCTGGCGCAAGCACTAGGGTCGGATTTTGGTAGGATACGGCCGTCAGTCCGTCGCCGCCACCGATGTTGCCACTTTGTGACATGAGAAGGGGAGTTACGGGGGTGCCATCCAAGGTGACCGTAATGGAGTTCGTGTCAGGCGTGGCCGCTCCCGAGTCACTGATTACGAATTTGAAACCGTTGGCGTTGCCGACTGAGGCGCTGACTACGGGCGAGGATGAGGGGATGGTATCAAGACGGATATTATCCACATCTTGGTACTGGTTCGAGCCGCCAACGCGGCCCGCGAAGATCAAACGTCCGGGGCTGGGGGCAAAGTCCACGACGTAATTGGTGATCAATGTCGTTCCCTTCCAAGCCACGCTCAGTTTACCGTCGGTAGTTAATTGGACGTAGAGTGGTTGCCAGCATAATCCGGCCACGCCGAGGGTGTTGGTCCCGGTTTGCATCGAGGTCGGATCATTGCAATCGCCGTTCACGGTGGGCATGGGGAAGTTGGTCCGGATTACGTTGTCCACCCGGATGGTGATACCCACCACGTCGCCGCTGCCGCTATCCCAGGCATCAAAGCAAATGGACAATCCGGTTTGCGTTCCTTCTTCGGGCAGATTGGCCTCGCCGCCGGGACTGGAGGCAAAGCCGGAACCGTCGGCATTGGCGATGACGGGATCGCTGTTCCGGGCATAGTTCAAACTGAAGCCATCGGCGGGCGGCTGGGTGCCGCCACCCACGCGCAGGTCGCATTGGAAGGTGAACCCGGCAATCACCAGACCGGCATCAAAATCTGGAAACACGATGGCTGCACGGTGACCAAATGAGTCTGGGCTAGGATTCGCTCCGGCGGTTATTTGCAGATAACCGTTGGTGGATGGGTCAGTGCCGGTTTCCAAGGGGCTGCCACCGGTGGGAAACCATTTTCCCGCTTCACCGACGGAATTGACTTCCTCGGAACGATAGATGGTCAACTCCGCATCCGGGTCGGAGTTGAAATCGAAGAGGTGACTTGCAGCCGGGACGGACGCCGTAGCGAACAGTCCGACCACCAACGCATGAACTATTTTTTTTCGCATAGTGTATTTCTCTTTTGAACCAGGTTAACGCATGGGTTTAGTTTGAAACAAAACTGATGTGCATTATTGGTGGTTTTTCAGAAATTACAATATGAAAAATGTAGCCTCGCCTAGATTATTGTATTCTGTTCTGCGTTCGGTGATTTCCTGCTCGGCGTTCTGGCGCTGATTCACGGTGGTGCGTTGGTTGGCCTGTCCTTCGGAAATTACCATCAGGGAGTGAGTGGATTTTCGCACCACCATCAAGAGATGGGCTTCCGAGCCGGATAAAAAATCAGCGGTATGCTGAAGGACGACTGGTTTTAGAGGTAGGCGTTCGCGGCCCTCACCGCTTGATGGCGAGCCAAACCAGATTGAGGCATGAGCGGAAGTGCGGCTTGGATTGGGCGCTATTGTATTGACGCTACTCCACCAAGCGGGGCGGGGGAGGGAAGAGTTTGGCCGGACGGAGTCGGGTCTGTTGAAAGAACCAATGACTCAACAGCAGCGGCCAAGGTCGTTCACAGTAAATTTAGACTTTACCGGGCGGAGGTGTGGTCAACCATCCATTGCCAGTCCACCCGGTTGGCTACGGGCAGGCTGATGGTGGAGACGGGTACTCGCGGTTTGGTTTTGCCATCTCTCCATTTATGAATTTCAGAATGTCCATCGGCAAAAGCGAAACCGCCGCCAAAATTGTGGAACGTGGCCGGATAATCGAGCCACTCGGGAACATTCATCGCCACCGCAAAGCCGCCGTCGTTCAGGCTGTCGGGGTCTTCATCCACCAGGACCCAGATCGTGGCGGGTGAGGCGGTGCCGGTGAAGTGCGCCATTTTACCGAAGGTTTTGTATGGTCTCCCCGAAAGATGGTTGTGGGTGCCGTCCAGCCAGGGGCCGCTGACCGGCATTGTGATCCGCCCGCTGGTGTGCCCGCTGTTTTTAGCCTTTCCGTTGCAGGCGGTGCCGACTGCCTGGCTCATGGAAAAGGTGCGCACTGGTGGAATTCGTTGTCCAGCCATGCCGGGATTCGTACCACGATACAGGCCGGGTTTGCGCCGATCTGCCGGGCATTTGTAAATGGTAATGTTATTGCCTACGTAGGGTTGCAGCAACGCGGTGCTGGGGTTCATTAGAATATCCGGATTAAATTCTTCACCGCCTCCCGACCCGGCATCACCTTTGACCCAGGAATGTCCCGCTGGCGCCCCGGAGTCGTCTTCATTGGGCGGAAACAGCTCTTCCGCATCGTGAGTGTAGAGCTGGACGCTCAGCATCATTTGTTTGCCGTTGTTGAGGCAGTAGATTTGTTCCGCCTTCTGCTTGGCCTTGCCCAAGGCGGGAAGCAGCATGGCCGCGAGAATGGCAATGATGGCAATCACGACGAGCAGCTCAATCAAAGTAAAGCCGCGGACGTGAGGCGCCGGACGGAAGTTGCAAGCGGCAGGCAGAGTGGTGGTCATACGCGTTTTCATGTGATTCAGCGGATTGCTCGCATACGGTTTCCTATGGTTTAGCTGAAGGTAAGTTAGTCGGAAGAATTCTGTTTGTCATCAAGATAAATTTCGTTGGGTGTATTTTCCCTCGGATAACATTGGTTGACGAAATCAAAGGATTACCATTTAATCTGCTTATGCAAATTGAGAGTCTCAAGGTTTTCTGCGACCTCGCAGAAACGGAAAGTTTCACCAAGTCCGCCCAAATCAACAACGTCACCCAGTCCGCCGTCAGTCAGCAGATCAGTTCGCTCGAACGCCAATTCAAGTCGCTGCTGATTGAACGCAGCAAAAAGAAATTCCGGCTGACCCGTGAAGGCGAGGTGCTGTACGATTTCAGCAAACAGATTATCCAGACCTACGATGGTTTGCACAACAAACTGCAGGAGATCAAGGACGTCATTTCCGGCACGATCCGCGTGGCCACCATTTACAGCATCGGGTTGCATGATCTGCCGCCGTACATTAAAAAATTCCTCAAGAGCTACCCCACGGTGCATGTGCATGTGGAGTACCGGCGCGCCAATCAGGTGTATGAGGATGTCTTGAGCAACATTGTGGACCTCGGCCTGGTGGCGTATCCGACCAGGGATGCCAAACTGGAGATCGTGCCGCTGCACAAGGATCCGCTGGTGCTGATCTGCCATCCGCAGCATCCGTTCGCCAAACAGAAATCCATCAAACTGACCGCCATTGCCGGACAAAAATTTGTGGGTTTCGAGCCGGACATTCCCACCCGCAAGGCCATTGATAAAATCCTGAAGGAGCGGGAAGTGGACATCAAGACGGTGATGGAGTTCGACAATATTGAAACGGTGAAACGCGCGGTGGAAATTGACGCCGGCATTGCCATTGTGCCTCTGGGCACCCTGAGCCAGGAAATCGCCAAACAAACGCTGGCGGCCATCGCCATAGAGGATTCCGAGCTGTTCCGCCCGCTCGCCGCCATCTACAAGAAAAGCAAGGTGCTCTCCCCGGCGATGAAGCAATTCATCGCCATCCTCAAGGAAGGCGCGGCGAAGGCTTGAAATCATGAGCGTCAAATTTACGGGACGATTCCCAGTCGCCCGGCCCCGACGATTGCGGCAATCCGCGGCGTTGCGGCGGATGGTTTGCGAAACGCATTCGCGTCCCGCACAACTGGTCCTGCCACTCTTTGCGCGTCGTGGAAAAAAAATCCGCAAGCCGATTCACGCGATGCCGGGCGTGTTTCAGCTTTCGCCCGATGAACTTGTACGCGAAGCCGAACGGGCGCATCAGGCCGGCGTGCCGGCGGTGTTGCTCTTCGGCATTCCCGAGCACAAAGATGAGCGCGCTTCAGGCGCTTATGCCCATCACGGCATCGTGCAACAAACCGTTCGCCGGTTGAAACAGGAGCTGCCGGAATTGCTGGTCATGACCGACGTGTGTTTGTGCGAATACATGAGTCACGGACATTGCGGCGTGGTTCGATCCGACTCACACGGCGCGCGAATTTTGAATGACCCTTCGTTGAAGCTGTTGGCGCGGACGGCGGTGAGTCACGCGGCGGCGGGGGCGGATTTGGTTGCGCCCAGCGACATGATGGACGGGCGGGTTGGGGCCATTCGCGGCGCGTTGGACGCGGCGGGATTCATTGACACACCAATCATGTCCTACGCGGCCAAATTTGCCTCGGCCTACTATGGACCGTTTCGCGAGGCGGCGGAATCCGCGCCCCAGTTCGGCGACCGACGCAGTTACCAGATGGACGCGGGCAATGCCGAGGAAGCGTTGCGTGAAGTGGCGCTTGACATTCAGGAAGGCGCCGACATCGTCATGGTGAAACCGGCGCTGGCTTATTTGGACATCGTTCACCGCGTCAAAAGAGAGTTCGGTTATCCCACGGCGGTGTACTCGGTCAGCGCGGAATACGCGATGATCAAAGCGGCGGCGGCGAACGGCTGGATTGATGAGCGGGCGGTGACGTTGGAAAGCTTGCTGGCGATGCGTCGGGCGGGCGCGGATATTTTGATCACCTACGCGGCCACCGATGTCGCGCGATGGCTCGCGGAATGAGGAAGGTATCCCGGACCGGGATTCTGCCCGGTGGCTGAGAAGATGGTTATTGTCCCGGCTTGCCAGCGGCCAGCAGGGCGAACAAAACCAGTAGCACGATAATCACTCCCACGGAGATCGCGGCGATCAGGAAAATCTTATTTCCTTTATTTTCCTTCTTGGTGAACGCTTTGCTGGCCGCGCCTTCCGGACGTCGTCCGCCTTGTTCCAAGTCGGTCAGACTGACGCCCCGTTGCACGATGGTGGTGTTTTCTGGAGCGGATTTTGGCGCTGCCGGTTTGGCCGGCGCTTCGGGCGCGCCTTCAACTTCCAAACGCAATTCCACCTGACCCAGCCGTAAAATCTGGCCGGGCTTCAACACGGTTTCGGCCGTGACGCGATTGCCGTTGATAAATGTGCCGTTGGTTGAGTCGAGGTCTTTGACCACCACGTCGTTATCGCGCAGATAAACCTCACAGTGATGGCTGGAAACCGAGGACTCAGCGATTGGAAAGGTGTTGTCGTCCATGCGCCCAATGGTGGTTTTGTCCACCTTGATCTCATGTGAACGGCCCGCCATGTCTTGGCTGAGTATGATGAGTTTCGCCATAATGACCTGCTTCCGGAGCAAATTAGCGGTTGCGGCAAATTCAAGTCAAACGTAAAGGTGCGTTTCAAGCCTTCTAAAAGTTGCGTCACTATAAACCGCGCGCGACTGAACCAACGCCTGCGTCAGTCAAAAACGGCGCGTCTTGAGGCTTTGAAATTGCCATGCGGCTTCGTTATTCTATCCGCTCTTATGAGTTCTAAGCATTTCAAAATTGCCGCTCTGGCCGGAGACGGGATCGGACCGGAAGTGATGCGCGAAGCCATCAAAGTGCTTCGCGCGGCGGAAAAGAAATTTGGTTTCACCTTGCAGATCACCGAAGCCGCGGTCGGTTGGGCGGGCATTGACGCCGCCGGAAAAGCCCTGCCCGACGCCACGCTGGCGTTGTGCCGAGAATCGGATGCTATTCTGTTTGGTTCGGTTGGCTTGCCGGATCGCGATTCCACGCTGCCGAAGGAGGAACGCCCCGAGCGCGCCGCACTGCTCCGGATTCGCAAGGAGTTCGGTTTGTTCGCCAACTTGCGTCCCGTGGCGTTGCCCCGAGCGCTGGCGGCTGCGTGTCCCTTGGCGGCCAATCGCCAGGGCGACGGCATCAACATCCTCGTGGTGCGCGAGCTGACCGGCGGCATGTACTTTGGCCAGCCCAAGCAAACTGAAATTCTCGCGGACGGGCATCGCCGCGCCGTGGACACGATGGTTTACACCACGCCGGAGATTGAGCGGATCGCGCACGTGGCGTTCCAGTCGGCCAGATTGCGCCGCCGAAAACTCACCAGCATTGACAAGGCGAACGTGCTGGAAAATGGCATTCTGTGGCGCGAAACGGTCACGCAAATCGGCAAACAATATCCGGACGTCACCCTGGAGCACATGTTTGTGGACAATGGCGCGATGCAACTGATTCTGCGGCCAACGCAGTTCGACGTGTTGCTTTGCGAAAACATGTTCGGGGATATTTTGAGCGACGAGGCGGCGGCGCTCGGCGGCTCGCTCGGCCTGTTGCCCAGCGCCAGTCTGGGCGCGACGCACGCCGGCAACACGTTTGGATTTTACGAACCGGCCGGCGGCACGGCCCCCGACATCGCCGGAAAGGACCTCGCCAATCCCATCGCACAAATTCTGTCGGGCGCCCTGATGTTGCGTCACAGCTTCGGCTTGAATGAAGCCGCGAGCGCAATTGAAGCGGCGGTCACCCAAGCCATCAACGCCGGCCATCGCACGGGAGATATTTTCAATCCAGATGAAGCCAACGCCCGGCGCGTCGGCACCAGCGCCATGGGGGAGGCGATTGTTTCTGCGCTGTGACGTTCGAATCATGGACGGCCGTCAACTTGGACTTGGCGCTGGTCGTCCATTTGAACCGGCGCGCGAGTACGCCCGTCGGCGCGCGGGCAAAAACGGACGGAAACCGACGGTGAATTTATTGGGGAAAGCGGCGCCGGACGCACAATAACTCAAACTCAAGCATGGCCGAAAAATCCATACTCATCATTGGCGCTGGCGTCGCCGGCCTGGCAACCGGTTGCTTTGGCCGGATGAACGGCTATCGCACGTTACTGCTCGAACACCATTCCGAGGCGGGCGGAGTGGCCAAGGCCTGGCGCAATCAGGATTATCTGGTGGATGGTGGCGTGCATTATCTGATGGGGCATCGGCCCGGCTCGGCTTGTCATGAATTATATCGCGAACTGGGCATTTTGAAGGGTCGTTCATTTCCTGACTTGCTCAACTATTGCGATTTCGCCGATGAATCCACCGGGCGGCGGGTCAGCTTCACCAGTGATCTGGTCTGTCTCGCGCAGGACCTGAATCGTCTCGCGCCCGAAGACGCGGCGGCGATTGCGGATTTCATCAAGGGCATTCGCGCGTTTCAGCAGGTTGACATCTTTGCATTGATGCAAACCCCCATCGAACTGCTCGGCTGGCGCGGCGCGATTCGACAAGCCTGGGGCTTGCGTCGCGTGTGGCGCTATCTGGGCGGCGCTTACAATTTGCCCAGCCGGGAGTTCTGCCAGCGCTTCAAGAACCTCACGTTGCGCCGCATCATGCAGCATCTGTTTTTGCCCGAAATGCCGATGTGGTTTGTGCTGCTGATTTTGTCATTACTGGCCAACCGGCAGATGGGATTGCTCTCGCGCAGTTGTCATGATTTTGTCGCGAGTCTGCTGGAACGCTACGCGGGGCTGGGCGGCGAAATCCGTTACAACGCCACGGTGACGGAAATTCTCGTCGAAAATGATCGCGCCGTCGGCGTTCGTCTCGGAAACGGCACCACGTTACACGCCGACGTGGTGGTTTCCGCCGGCGACGGTACCAACACCATCTTCAAGCTGCTCGGCGGAAAATACGTGGGCGACACCATCCAACGGCGGTACGACACCTGGAAACAATTGCGCCCCGTGGTCACGTTGAGTTTCGGATTGCGCCGGGATTTCACTGGCGAACCGCACCTGCGCTTTCTGTTGCTCAAGGACAATCTCACCATCGGTAATGAAGCCATTGATGGTTTTCCCATCCGCATCTTCAACTACGGCGAAGGTTTCGCGCCGGCGGAGCGGACGGTGTTTCAGGTGTTGCTCATCACCGATTGGAATTTCTGGAATGACATGATCAACGACCGCCCGCGTTATCAGACGGAAAAAAAGCGTGTGTGCGACGAAATCCTCGCCCGACTCGAACCGCATTATCCAGGCATCACCTCGCAGGTGGAACTGATTGACATGGCCACGCCACACACGACCTGGCGCTTCACGTTGAATCATGAAGGCGCGTTCATGGGGTGGTCGCCAACCCCGGTCGCACTGCGCACTCCGTTCAAAAAAACGCTGCCGGGTTTGGCGAATTTTTACATGGCCGGCCAGTGGGTCATGCCCGGTGGCGGCATTCCGCCCTGTCTTTTCTCAGGTCGCCACGTCATTCAACTACTGTGCCGCGCCGACGGCAAAAAGTTCGTCACGTCCACGGGGTGATGAGCGGAGGAGCGGTTGTAAAAATAAAACCGCGCTTCCCTTGAACAGGAAGCGCGGGATCTTGCTGATTGATTTTATTTCTGCTTGAGAATCGCGAGCGCATCCGCCGCGTCTTTTTGCACCGCCAGATCTGGAAAATTCATGAATGGTTCAATCGTCGGGACGAGGCTGCGATCTCCCAACACCGCGAGCGTGCGAATTGAATCCCGCATCACGTTTTTGTCGCTGTGCTTGAGCAACGGCGTGATTTCCGGAATCGCGCTCTGCGCCTTCAATCCGCGCAACGCCTTCAAGCCATCAATGATTTCATACTTGTCGGTGCCCCTTAACAAAACCGCGATGCTCTTGATCTCCGCCTCGGTGACATCGGCGTTGACCACGCCCAACACGCGCGCCGCTTTCCGCACGACCGCCTTGCGGTTGTCCTTCAGCAGCGGTTTGATGGCCGCCTGCGCCGTCTTGCTGGTGGGATAATTTTTCTCAATTTCGGCCAGTCCCCGGATTACCACTTTTTCCTTGGGTGAAGCCAGGTCCGCAATCAACTGATCCTCGGTTTTGGGCGCGGCGGATACTGCGATGGAACTGCACACCAGCGCCGCCAGGGTCAGCGCGCCGATGAAACTACGTTTGGTCATTGTTTTCATAAGTCTTATTTCAGGATTATTTGGTTCGGCGGTTGATTGGATCATGGCGACGTCCGGTCCGTCTCATTACCTCCACCCACCGCTCGACCGCCGAGACTAATAAAGCATCCGACCTTGTCAACTGGGTTCGACGGCTTATGCTGTGATGCCACGTCCGGGCCGGAAATTTGCCGACGCTCCGGACGCCGGTATGAAAGCTTTGCAACTCACCGCGTTTGGCGCGCCCGGCCAGTTTGAATTGCGCCAACTGACCGACCCGCTCCCTGGTTTCGGGGAAGTGGTGGTCGAGGTTTTTGCCTGTGGACTCAACCATCTCGATCTCTGGTTGGAAGCGGACGGATTACCCGTGCGCGTGCCGCTGCCGCGAACGCCCGGTGGCGAAGTGGCGGGCCGCGTCATCCGCGTCGGCGGCGACGTTGTCGGTTGGCAACCAGGAGATCGGGTTGCGATTCAATCCAACCTCACTTGCGGCCAATGCGAGTTTTGTCAGCGCGGCGAAGCCTCCGTCTGTCTCAAAAGCGAATTGCTCGGCGTGAATCGCGATGGTGGTTTCGCCGAGCAAGTCGTGGTGCCCGCGTCCGCTTTGGTGGCCTTGCCCGGGCGATTGGATTACGCTACTTCCGCCGCGTTGACCCTGGCCGGCAGCACGGCCATGCACATGCTGACCGATCGCGCTCAGGTGCGTCCCGACGATTGGGTTTTCGTCATGGGCGGCGCGAGCGGGGTGGGATCGGCGGCGATTCAGATTGCGCGGCAGTTGGGCGCGCGCGTCATCAGCACTGGTTCGACTGAACCCAAACGGCAACTGGCCCAACAACTGGGCGCGGAGTTGGTCGTGGACACGACCGATCCGAATTGGCCCATGTCCGTGCGCCAGCACACCAAACGGCGTGGGGTGGATCTGATCATTGAACACGTTGGCGGTGAGGTGTTGTCGCGCTGCTTCGCGTGTCTGGCGCGCAACGGAACGATCGTTACGTGTGGCGCGACGGCGGGCCGCGAGGTCACGCTCAACCTCTGGCCGTTCTTCGTAAAGCAACAGCGGCTCATCGGCAGTTACGGTCGGAATCGCGCCGATTTGCAGGCGACATTGGACTGGGCTGCCGCCGGCAAACTTAAACCCGTCATTGATTCCATCTTCCCGCTGGCGGACGGGGCTGCCGCTTTTGCCAAACTGCGCTCGCGTCAGGTGCTCGGCAAGGTGCTGATCGAAGTGAAGCGCGCGGCGTCTTGACGCCAAAGCCGTCCGCGCGGCGCCGTCCTGGTTTCCTGGTGCGGACCGGGCTGAATACTGAACTTTTATGCCGCGAGGCGGTCGAAGCGGAATTGATTTATGAGTGAGTTGAAAGGGGTCTTGGCAAAAGAAATTCTCGCGCCGCTGGCCGCGCTGCTTCTGGCTTCGGCGGTTTGCGGCGTGTTCGTGGTGGTGCGGGTTCTCTTGACGGGCTGGATCAACTACCTGTTTTTAATTTGGAATTTATTCCTCGCCTGGTTGCCGCTGGTTTTTGCGGTGCTGGCGCAAAACCAATTTCGCAAGACGACGGCAACCGAAAAACCACCCATCCGCTTTTGGGCCTGGGCCGTGTTGTGGCTGCTCTTCCTGCCCAATGCGGCGTACATCTTCACGGACTTGGTGCATCTGCAAGACCGGCGGTTTTTTAATTTCTGGCTGGATTTAACCGTCATTCTATCGTGCGCGTTGACCGGATTGATCCTGGGATTCGTCGCGCTGTTCCTGATGCAATCCGTGGTTACGCGGCGCTACGGCAGTTGGATCGGCTGGGGCTTCGTGGCGATCAGCACCGGTTTGAGCAGCTTTGGAATTTATCTGGGACGCTTCCTGCGTTTCAACAGTTGGGATGTCATTGCCAAACCGCATCGGCTCTACCACGGCATCAGCTCTTTTCCTTTGGGGCAACCGCAGCATCTGGCTTTCTTCGGATTGTTTGCGGTGTTTCTATTCCTCACCTACCTGATGCTCTACGCGCTGACGCGGTTGCCATCTCTCCGGCAACCTGCCTCGGTGAGTGATGAATTGCCGCGGTCCTTGATCGAACCGCCACCCGACCACCGGCAAGCGCCAGAATCGAGTTCGGAAATGTCATCACTGGACGAGCGGAAGCACGAAGCGCGATCGGGAGGAATTTAATTGGCCGCCGCTTGCTTGATGGCGTCCACCAACGCCTCGACGGTCCATTGATTGCCGTTGAATTGTTCCTGGATGCGGCCCTGCGTATCCAGCACCACGGTGCGCAGATTGTGTGAGATGCTTCCGCCTTCCTCCGGCGCCACGATCAAGTCCAGCTCGGGGCCGAACTTGTTTAACACCTCGTGCGACGCGGTGGTGAAGAGCCAGCGGTCGGCGTTCTCGTGCCGATAAAACTTGGCGTAATCCCGTAACACTTCCGGCTGGTCATGCTCCGGATCGAAGGAGATTGAAATGAATTGCCAGTTGGTGATGGCGGGGGCGCTGGTGAGCAGCAGCTCGCGGGCGGCGGCAAAATTATTGCCCATGCGCGGACAAAAATCCGGCAGTGGACAACGGGTGAAAATGAAGGTGAACGCCACCGCGCGCCCGCGAAAATCCGAGAAATGCACCGTACGACCATCCTCGGCCACGAAACTGTAATCCGGAACTGTATCCCCTGGTTCAAGTTCTTTCACCAACTGAAAGCCGGGCGGCATGTTCGTTACGACTGCGGACGTGGCGCTCCGGCCAATCCGTTTGAGGTTTTGAATCCAGTGCGTGTCCGCCGTGGCGACCAATTGAAACGTAATCTCGTCGTCCCGCTGAAGTCCGGTCAGTTCGTTGGTGTCGCGCACGTTCAACTCCATCGTCATCGCGGGCATGTAATCGGGAATTTCCTCATGTCGCACCACCAGCGTGTGTCCACCTTCGGGTACGGAGCGCACCACACCCCGCACGTCAAACACCTGTTCTGTAGGGGACGCTGGAGCTTTGGTTTTATCCGACCGCTCACACCCGGTTATGAACATCAGCGACACCACGAGAGAGAGACTCAGCAAGGATTTCATATTTTTTCCGGTTCCGACCGTAATTCCTCAAGGAACGCCACAATGGCCGCCGGCGTTTCCGCGCGCATACCATCGAAATAACGGCGCACCCGACCCGTCCGATCCACCACCGCAATCCGATCCGTATCCTCGAAACCGCCCGGCATCAGCTTGGCCTGCGCCGCCGGCGCGCGCACCAGAAAGCTCGATTCAATCAGCGCATACAGATCCGCTTTAAGCCCCGTCAACATCTGCCAGCGATTCGGGTCCGTTCCAAACTTGGCCCCGAATTGCGCCAACGCTGATGGGGTGTCCGAAGCTGGATCCACGGTGAACGACAATAATTGCACGTCGCGTTGAGTTTCGGTGAGCCGTTGCACTTCGGCCATCTGATGATTCACCCGCAAACAGGAGATGGAGCAACTGGTGTGAATGAAGTTCACCACCAATAGTTTTCCAGCCGCAATCTCGCTGGTGGTCACCAGCCCCAATTGATTCGTCAGGGCGAAGGCCGCCAGTTGGCGCGATGGCAACGCCTCCGTGGCTCGTGACTTCGCTGCCGGCGATGGCCAGAAGAATCCCAGCGCCACCACTGCCACTGCCAGCAGCGCGGCGAACCAATAGAAGAATTTGAGATCGCGTCCGCCCGCGGTGACCAGAGGGCTGGCCGTCGTGGACGCACTGCCGCTTTCGCTCATGGCCGGGCGGGTTGCGCCGTGTAACCGGCCTTTTTGATCGTAGTCATCAGTTGCGCGGAACTGATCCGGTTCGTGTCGTAAGCGACCACGGCCAGCCGGTTTGAAAAGGTGACTTGTGCCCGGACGACGCCACGCGTTTCCTTCAATTCAGCGGTGAGACCGCTCGCGCAACCTTCGCAGTGCATGCCGGTAATCGTGAAGCGGTTCGTGAGGTTGGCGTTGCCAGTGTTTTTGTCACCCGCCGCCGCCAGCCACCCAACTCCGAGTAAAAGCGTAAGAATCAGTTTGGTTTTCATACCCACCGCTTTGCATCATGTCACAGAATGGAGCCGCCCGCCAATAACGATTCGCGCGCATGGCGGCCCGAGTAACACTGATCGGGACGCCGCCGTTACCAACCCAGCACGTGCGCGAAGACCAGCGGCGCAACAATGGTCGCATCCGATTCAATGATGAATTTGGGCGTCTTCACGCCGAGTTTGCCCCAGGTGATTTTTTCGTTCGGCACCGCGCCGGAATAGCTTCCGTAACTCGTGGTTGAATCGCTGATCTGACAAAAATATCCCCAGAGCGGCACGTTGGTGCGGCCCAGGTCTTGATGCAACATCGGCACGACGCAAATCGGAAAATCCCCGGAAATGCCGCCGCCAATCTGAAACATGCCGAGCGAACTCTTCTTCGTTGCAGTCTTGGAATAGAACTCCGCCAGCCAGGTCATGTATTCGATGCCCGTGCGCACAGTATGCACATTTTTGATTTCGCCGCGAATCACCGCCGCCGCAAACATGTTGCCCAACGTGGAATCCTCCCAACCCGGCACCACGATGGGCAGATTTTTTTCCGCCGCCGCCAGCATCCAGGAATCTTTCGGGTCAATCTGATAGTATTTCTTGTACTTTCCGCCGCGCAAAACTTGATACAAAAATTCATGCGGGAAAAAGCGTGCTCCCTTGCGATCCGCCGCCGCCCAGACCTCCAGCATCGCCTTTTCCATGCGCCGCATGGCTTCACCTTCGGGAATGCACGTGTCCGTGACGCGGTTCATGTGACGTTTAAGCAATGCGTTCTCATCCTCCGCGCTCAAGCTGCGGTAATGCGGCACCCGCTCGTAATAATCATGCGCGACCAGATTGAAAACGTCCTCCTCCAGATTCGCGCCGGTGCAGGTGATGAGTTGCACCTTGTCGCGACGAATCATTTCCGCAAGCGACAAACCCAACTCCGCCGTACTCATCGCGCCGCCCAGAGTGATCATCATTTTGCCGTCCGCCGCCAGATGCGCGGAATAACCATTGGCCGCGTCAACCAACGCCGCCGCGTTGAAATGACGATAGTGATGCTGAATGAACCGCGAAATGGGTCCGCCCGTCAGTTTCGATTTGGAAGACTTCAATTTTTTCATACTCAACCGCTACATGGTAGCAAGTGCCCGCGAAACGGAAATCTAAAAACCGTTTGTCATTGATGCGTCGCGCGCGATTGACGCTTGAAAAACAAGCTTGCGTCAGTCTGGCGATCAGGCAAGATGGCACTCCCTTATCGCGGGGTGGAGCAGCCCGGTAGCTCGTCAGGCTCATAACCTGAAGGTCCTAGGTTCAAATCCTAGCCCCGCAACCAATTTCCGGCCATAAAACCCTAGTTTTATGGCCTTTTTATTGGAGGCTTAACCATCCTTGAAGAGAGTTTCAGAAAGGTTGCGAAACATGGCGAACTTCCTGAAATAACGCGGTCATGGCCTGTCCTAAACTACAAACCCAACGCATTCCTCCGCCTGAAGGCGGGACTACAAGCGATCGTACTCCCCGTTCGTAGTTCCGACTTTAGCCGGAATAACCTTTCCCCCGTCGTTCGTAGTCCCGGCTTCAGCCGGAACATTCCATCCGCGATTCCATCTTTATCACGCGAATGCACCGCTTACGTCGCCCGAGGCCGCTTCTCCTCATCGTGCATAGTTTAAGTGTAATTCCAGTTTGACTCGTTCGCGCATTTGTTCAGTGTAACTTGCGGATGCAACGGGAAAACCATCGCCCGCCACTGGCGCCGCGCGACGTCGCGCGCTGGCAGAAGGCGCAGGCGCAACTGCTCAGCGGTCAGAGCGGCCCGGCGTTGCGCTTGTACCGTGAACTGGTCGGTCGTTGTTCTCAAAGCGCCGAGTTGTGGTTTGAGCTGGGCAATGCCGCCGCGGGCGAGTTGGATTTTCCGCAAGCGAATCAAGCGTATCAACGGGCCTTGGAACTCGCCCCGGGCAATGCCTCGTTGCTGGGGCTGATTGGGCATCAATATCTCGGGCTGCGCCAGTTGGATGATGCGCGCGCCTGCTTTGAACGCGCGGTGAGCGCCGCGCCGGATTTGGTGGACGCGCATATCAATCTCGCCGTCTGGTTCGAGAAGGAACGCCGATTGGACGAAGCGTGGGCGTGCGTCGAGGCGTGTCGGAACAAGCATCCGCGCGACGATCAAGTCCGTTACTTTCGCGCGTTTCTATTGCATCGCAAAAAGCAGCATGAGGCGGCGGAGACGGAGTTGCGGGATTTGATCAAGTCCGGCCCGCAATATCCTTACGTCAAATACGCCAGCCGCCATTTGTTGGGCGTGGTGCTGGATCAACTCAGACAATATGACGAGGCGCTCAAATGGCTGCTCGAGGCCAAGGCACAGGTGCGCTTGATCACTGATACGCGCCGACTGGAGCGGAGTTATGACGAAACCGATCGCCAACGTCGCGCGCTGTTGGCGCAATTGACGCCGGACCACATTCGGCGTTGGCGGGCCGAGCCGCCCGCTACCACGGAGCGGTATCAAGTCGCTTTCCTCGGCGGCCATCCCCGAAGCGGCACGACGTTGTTGGAACAGATCATGGACGCACACCCCGAGGTGCTGGCGTTTGATGAACCCAGCTCGTTCATGCAGGAAATTGCCAATCCTCTCATGCCGGCTCCGGGCGTGAAGCTCGGTCACGCCACGCTGGACGCGCAGCCGGTATCGCGCCGCGCTGAAATGCGCCAGCGTTATCTCAAGAGTTTGTTGCGCGAAATTCCGGCGGAACCGACCGCTCGGATTTTGTTGGATAAAAACCCCTCACCAACCATGGCGTTGAACTTGTGGCTGCGGATTTTTCCCGAGTTGAAGGTCATCATCGCGTTGCGCGATCCGCGCGACGTCATCATCAGTTGTTTTTTTCTGAACATCATGTTGAACGCCACCAACGTGAATTTTTTGAGTCTCGAGCGCACCGCCAAACACTACGCGGACCTGATGGATGTCTGGTTGCGACTGCGGGAGTTGGGCGGTTTCGATTGGATAGAAACACGCTACGAGGATGTGGTGGCCCATCTGGCGGAGGAGGGGCGGCGCGTGACGAACTTTCTCGGGCTGACGTGGCATCCAGATCAGGCGCGCTATCATGAAGCTGCGCGGCGCAAGGTGCTTTACGCGCCGACTTATCACGACGTGACGCAACCAGTGTATCGCCGGGCAATCGGTCGCTGGCAACGGTACGCCGCCGTGCTCGAACCGCTCCAATCACGCCTCGCGCCGTATTGCCGCACGTTTGGCTACGCCACTTGATGACGTGTCGTCCGGGCCGGCGGCGTCCAGCACGAAGAAAAATTCGCTGCCCTGGCCCGGAATACTTTGCATGCCCACCCACCCGCCGTGAGCCACGATGATTTCGCGCGCGATGGAAAGTCCCAGGCCGGCGCCAGTCTTGGTTTGGCCGGGCACGCGGAAAAAGCGGTCGAAAATGCGCGCCTGATATTCCGGCGCCACGCCGGGACCGCGGTCGGTCACGCTGAAACACACGCTGCCATCCGCCAGGCGCCGGGCCGCCACCAGGATTGTTTCGTGCGGCGGCGAATGGTTCATCGCGTTGTCGATGAAGTTTTGAAACACATGTCCGATTTGCTGCGGATCCACCAACACTGCGGGCAAATCTGTCGGCACCCGGGTCACGAGTTTGAAGCCGCGCGCGGCAATAAGACTTTGCGTTTCTTCGAGGACGCTGGCGATCAATGCCTGCGCGGGAATGATTTCCCGGTGCAAACTAGAATCGCCCGCCTCGAGCCGCGCTATATCCAGCAACGCATCCAACATGCGGAGCAATCGTTCGGAATCTTTCCGCGCCGTGGCCACCAGTTCGGCTTGCGACGCGTTCAGCGGCCCCACGCTTTTCTCGTGCAACATGTGCAACACCATGCGCACGCTGGTGAGCGGCGTTTTCAACTCATGACTGACCGTGCCCACCAGGTTGGTTTTGGCGTCATCCAACAGGCGAAAGCGCGTCACATCGTGCAACACCACCGCCACTCCGATTGTTTTGGTCTCCGCTTCGCGCATGATGTGCAGGCGCGGCAAAAAGGCCCGATCCCGATCCTTGACCCGTAACGTCACGACCGCCTCGAAACTGTCCGGGAGAAAATCCTGATTTTCCGCCAGCACCCGCTGGACGGCGTGCGTCAGTTTGGGGGGCAGCGTTCCTGACAATTCCAGTTCCGCGCTCAATTCTTCCGCCGCGCGATTGCTCAACTCGATCTGTCCTTGCGGGTCCAGGATGAACACCGGATCGGAAAACGAGGCCAGCGCCGACTCCATGGTGCGGTGCAGCCGGACAATTTGTTCCGTGGTGCTTTCCCGGTACGTGTTCAACTGCGCGGCCATTTTGTTAAACGTCTCCGCCAATTCTCCCAGTTCATCTTCCGAAAGCACCGGCACGGTCTGCGCCAGATTGCCTTGTCCGATTTCCCGCGCCGCACTGGTCAGGGTCTGGATCGGACGCAGGATGGCGCGGCCAAGTTTGTAGCTCGCGTAACCCAACAATAGCAAAGCCACCCCCAGGCCCAGGGCCAGGACGCCCATGATGGTGCGGTTGGCTTGCTTGATGGTTTCCGCCGTGCCGAAAATGTTTTTCTTGTTGGTTTCCCGCCAGCGCTCCAGCAACACGTCAATCGCCAGTTTCTTGGGAATGATCTGCTGATCGTAGATGGCGTGTTGCTCCGGCGCCGATGCGTTCGGACGGAGCATCTGCGCCCCCTCGAATCGCAGCGCCACAAAGTTCGTGCGCAATTGTTGCAGTAAATCGGCCTGGACTTGCGCCACCAGATTGGACGATTGCGAGGTCAGTTGTTCCTCAAACAGGCGGGCGTTGGTGTCAAACATCAACTGCGCCGCCGCCGGGTCTTCCGTCCGCGACCGTTGCAAGGCGGTGTCCATGCGGTCCGCCGCTTCCACCATCTTCGCCGCGGCATTATCGCGCTGATAATTCTCCGTCACCGTTTGATCTACGCTCGCCGCCAGACGCGAAACCAGCACCATGGCAAAGGCGCCGACCGCCATCAGGATCAGCACGAACGGAATAAGGTGTAGAAGAATTCGCGTGCGGAGCATGGTGGCGAGCCTCAGGGCGCGAGGTTAGAGTCCCATTTTCTTTTTGCGCTCATAAAGGGTGCCCCGTGAAATGCCGAGCAACTGCGCGGCTTCCTCCATGGTTTTGGTTTGCGCGAGCACCCGACGGATGTGCTCGGTTTCAATCTGATCCAGCGACACCTTCATGCCCACGCTTACTTCCGCCGGGGCACCCCAATTGTGGGGATCGAACAGATCCGGTAAATCCGCAGGCACGATCTCGCCGCCATTGGCAAAGATGACCGCGTGTTCGATGACGTTGCGCAATTCGCGCAAATTTCCCGGCCAATGATAGGCTTCGAGCGCGGCCCAGGTTGCCGTCGAAAATCCGGTGAGGCGCTTGCCGCATTGTGCGCTGAAAAATTTAAGGCAACCCGCCGCCAGCGTTTTGAGGTCCCGCCGCCGCTCCCGTAACGGCGGCATCCGAATCGCGATCACGTTCAGCCGGTAAAATAAATCTTCGCGAAACGTCTTTTCCGCGACGGCGGTGGTGAGGTTGCGATTGGTGGCGGCGATTACCCGCACGTTGGCGCGGCGCATTTTGGCTTCGCCCACGCGTTCGTATTCTTTCTCTTGCAACAGCCGGAGCAGCTTGGGTTGAATCGCCAGCGGCAGCTCGCCGATTTCATCCAGGAACAAGGTGCCGCCCTCGGCCAGGGCGACTTTGCCCCACGTGTCGCTCGAAGCGCCGGTGTAAGCGCCTTTCACCCGACCGAACAATTCACTTTCCAACAACTCGGACGAGAGGCTGGGGCAATTGATGGTCACGAACGGTTTATCCTTGAACGGACTGCGCTCGTGCATCGCCCGCGCCAGCATGCTTTTGCCCGTGCCGCTCTCCCCCAGCAACAGCACCGTGGCCGCTGAATCCGCCGCGCGAAACGCCAGGCTGAACACTTTTTCCATGGCTGGCTCGGCCGATTCCATGACCGTCGGCGGCGTGTCTCCGGTCAGTTGCGCTTCCAGGGTGGCAATGCGGCCTGACAACGACCGCGCTTCGCTGATTTTGCGCAGCAATTGTCGGATCTGTTCCGGCGTAAATGGTTTGGGGATGTAATCTTTTGCCCCGCGTCGCATCGCTTCCACCGCGCTGTCAATCGAGGCGTAGGCGGTGAACACCACCACGTCGAGATTCGCGTTGTTGCGGAGTAGTTGCGGCAGCACCTCCAAACCGTTTTCACCTTCAAGCTTCAGATCGAGAAAACACAGATCGAATTGTGCCCGCTCCAGTTCGCGCAGTGCCGCTGCGGTGTCCGCCACGCCCACCACCTCGCATCCCAACCCTTTCAGCATCACGGCCAGAGTGGTGCGAATGCTCGCTTCGTCGTCGAGAATCAGAATACGCATGAATTGGTGGGGCCGTTCAGAATGGATTTCTCGCAGCCGATCCTGATCCGATCCCGCTGTAATGGTAAAGGTCATGCGCCGGTGAGGCGAGCAGGTTTCTCGCCGGCCCTCATTACGCGCCGGAATCCGCAACGACTCCGGCGCGGTGGCGGAATCCCGTTGCGGCTTCGACTAATTTCTGAACGTCGCTCGTTCAGATTTTGCACCGGCTCTCGTCGCGCCCGCCCGCCCTTGTCTTTTGCGCGAACTTTTTTGCGTCTCTGCTTCCGTTCGCTCGTTGGTGCGAATCGTTGGATTGCCGCGCACTTCTTCTCTTTTAACTGCGGCTATTTTTTCAGCCACCCGGAGCGTGCGTTTCGCATCCGCGCTCATGGCATTGCCGCTGCTAAGGCGACTGCGTGCGAGTGCCTCTTTTCCAGAGGGTGAAGGGAGGTTGAACCAGATGCCAGTAGTTGCCTTATGCGGAAAAATGTTGTGTTCCCGTGGAGCTCTCGGCTCCTTGTCATTCTGCCTGGATTGATTCTGCCGTGGCTCAGTTGGGCGCAGGAACTGGCTGCTCCCGTCAAGCTGCGTTGGAACGCCGCCGCGGATTCCAACGTGGCTGGTTACGCCGTGTATTTCGGACCGACGGTCACCGGCGCGTTGCAGCGGGTGGGTGTCGGCACCAACCTGGAAGTTACGCTTTCCAATCTATATGTGGGAACGACCTACCGGATTTACGCGGTTTCATACAACGCGTTCGACTTGGAAAGCATTCCCTCGAATGAACTGCTTTACACGCCCACCGTTTCCGCCGTGCCGCCGACGGGTCAGAACGGCCGATTACAAATCACCCGGCTCGCCGACGGGCGTATGCGGTTAAACACCACTGCGACCTCGGGCACGGTGGCGGCCATTCAATTTGCCCCCACGCCCAATGCGGTTTACTGGCAGACGTTGACCAACGTCACCGCCAATCGCACCGGCCAGATCATCGCGCTGGACGCCGCCGCCGCGTCGGTGGCGCAGCGGTTTTATCGGTTTGTCTCCGGTCCGCAACCGTTGCTCTCGCGGATCACGCTCACGCCGCCGACCAATGGCACGCTGCGGCTCGAATGGCTGGCGCCGCCCGGCGCCGTGACGCAGTTGCAATCCGCCGGCAGTCCCAACGCAAAAATCTGGAACCCGCGCGCCACCCTCACGGCCGATGCCGAAGGTCGCACGGAGTATTGGACTCCCGTGTCGCCGACCTCGGAAGCGCAATTTTATCGGGTCATGATGGTGTCAGAGCCTACAACCTTATCGGGAACGCCGCGCTTCCGGTGACGCTCCTGCTGGTTGACGTGGATTTCAAAATTTTGCCAACGCCCACCCAAGCCTGGCGACAAGTGGTGGTCGCCATCGCCGGAGTCAAATCGGATGCTTCCCGATATGATTATCGTAAGGGTGGTTTGACGGCGTGGCGACAAAAGGTTGACGCAACCCCCCTTTCGGTCATTACCCCTGCTGCAGTCGCCGATTGGAAAATTGCCCGCCTGCACCGGGCGGGCAGCGATCCACGACGGAAGCTCGAAGTCAACCGATCTTTCAATAGTTGGCTACGAAATACGAAAAGTCTTTTCAGCGACGCGATCATCTGCAACCAAACTTCCGCATAAAAGTTCCCAAATTCAAAGTGCCGAACGGCCAGCGCGGCGAACGGGAGGTGTACTGGTTTGAGACCGTGGACTTCGAGCGGCCTGGTTCAATGAAATTCCAAGCGCCGGTTGGCGTCACTTATGAGGTGCTGGTAACCAAAGCGCGTCATGAACTGCGCGCAGCAAGTCCCGAAGCGTACAAACTGTTCCTCCTTTGTCTTTGTGCTGGCCTTCGCCGGGGCGAAGCGGACGTGTGCCTGTGGACGCAATTGAATGGGGACGACAATTCAATTCGAATCGAAGCCAACGGATACATCGAACCCAAGCACGGTTCAGGCGGCACTGTGTATGTTGCCCCGCCATTGATGAAAGAACTGCACAGTTTCAAAGAACCGGGGCAAGACGGCTTCGTGGTCAATTCGCCTTTGGAGTGGAAGGCAACGACATATCTGCGCTACCGCTGCGAACCGCATTGGGGAACGCTCACCGAGTGGTTGGAGAGCAACGGTATCAACGCGAGGAAGAAAGTTCATGAGCTGCGAAAGCTTTTTGGTGATGCCATCGTCAAACGAAACGGAATCTTCGCTGGCAGTGCTCAACTTCGGCACTCGACGATTCAGATGTTCGCCGACACCGCACGCGATAATCGCGCCCATCTTGTCCAGCCGTTCAAATGAGTCGCCCAACTTGCCCGCTGCCGCCGCTTCGACGGCTTGCCGATACGACCTGATTCGTTTGCGTTCCGCCTCGTCACGACCGAGAGTCGGGTCTTGCCGCCGAATTTTATGAAGCTCGACTGGCTTCACCCCGGCGTGACGTTCGATGGCGAGCAGGGCGTCTGAAGCCTCGACTGCTCCGTGTTGCCGCGTATCGCCGGAGAGAACCAGCCGTCCGTGCCGCTCATGCATCAGCCGGATAAGCTCCAACATCTGGTGTCCGCCAATCTGACCAGCTTCGTCCACGACGATGACTGCGCTTTCGGGCAATTCGCGCTTGAGCAGAAAATTGGCAACCGTCGTGAGCGACGGAAATCCCGCTTTTTCCATCTCTACGACTTGCTGGCACTGTTACAAGTCCATTTGTCAGCAACGCATCAGGTTATGTTTTACAAACCAGTGAGACAATGCTTGCGGATTCCGGCCGTGCGGCATATTCGTTTACTGTGACCAATGTTGGTAATTATCTGATCGCAATGCTGGTGAATGCGCCCGACGCTGCCGCCAATTCCTTGTTTGTCAACATTGATACTGAACCCACCGATCCGTTGGCGATTTGGGATATTCCTGTTACGTCAGGGTTTGAGAGCCGGACGGTGGCATGGCGAGGAACGGGCACTGATGTCATCAGTCAGTTCGACCCAAAGATTTTCAGCCTTTCGACGGGCACACATCAGCTTATCATCCGTGGCCGGGAGGCGAATGTGCAATTTTCACAGGTATCAGTCGTAAAAATGCCTGGACCTCCTTCCAGTTTGACTACCATTTCGCAGTGATGGTGATTTTGGCGCAAACAGCAAGGCGCATTACGCCAGGAGCGCTTGTGCTCTTGGCCGGTCTTTCCGCCGACAGCGAAAATTTTCATCTGCCTCAACAATTAGGCTGCGTATCATCTGATAGACAACCTTCGGTCGGCTTGGTGGGCACGGGAGGCGGAATCGAAACTCATTTTTGAAATGAAAGTCTTGATTACTGGTGGAGCCGGTTTTATTGGCAGTCATATCGTTGAATATTTTCAAGGGCAGGCTGAAGTCATCGTGTTCGATAATCTGCGCTCGGGTTTCCGACGCAACTTGAACGGTCTGGAACACCGCTTTGTGGAGGCTTCAATTCTGGATCGAGCGGCGCTACGAGCGGCGTTGTTGGGAGTGGACTATGTGTTCCATTTGGCGGCAATGATCAGTGTGCCGGAGTCTATGACCAGACCGATCGAGTGCAATCAACTCAACACGGAGGGGACATTGGTGGTACTGGAGGAAGCGGCGCGGGCTGGAGTAAAAAAGCTCGTGTTCAGCAGTTCCGCGGCAATTTATGGCAACAATCCGATCAGCCCCAAAGTGGAGACGTTGTTGCCAGAGCCGAAAAGTCCGTACGCGATCACCAAACTGGATGGCGAGCATTATTGCAAGATGTTTGCGGACGAAGGGCGGTTGCAATCCACTTGCCTGCGTTACTTCAATGTCTTTGGCCCGCGTCAGGATCCGGCCAGCCAATATGCCGCCGCCGTGCCAATCTTTGTCCATCACGCGGTGAATCATCAGCCGATCACGATCCATGGCGACGGCGAACAAACGCGGGATTTCATCTATGTCAAAGATATTGCTGCCGCTAACGCATTTTTTGCCCTGAACTCACCGGTGACCGGCGTGGTCAACGTGGCGTATGGCGCTAGAGTTTCCATTAAGGAACTTGCAGCTCAAATCTGCGTGTTGACGAATTCACGGTCAGAGATTAAATACGCTCCGGAGCGGTTGGGCGATGTGAAGCATTCCCTCGCCGCGATCGACCGATTGCGGGCGGTGGGATTCCAGCCGACGTCCAACTTCATAGAAGGGCTGGCGGCGACGGTCGCCTATTTCCGTTCGCTTCAAGCCACGGCAAAGCCTTGAGTGCGGTCATGAAATTCGCGTTGGTATCGGCAGTCAATAACGATGAAGTGTTACAGCGTTGTCTGCTGGGTTCGGCGGCCGTCGAAGAGGAGTTGACTCAAGATGCGATGGATTCTTATTCGGACTTGCTTACTCAGATTCAAGCGATGAAACAAGCCCGGCAAAGAGCCATCGTCGTGGATGATTTGACCACGAATCATCCGTCGGTTTTGAAGCTGGACATCAAAATTCAGGAACTGCTTCGGCAGAAACTGTCACTGGAGATGCAACATGCCGCCTTGACCAACTACGTCGCGGACCGACCGCGAGTGACGGGGGAACGTCCAGTAATGCGCCGGTAATCACGGTGGAAATGGAGCGACAAGCCATCGAGCGGCTCACCCGGACCGTGCAAGCGGATGAATTGATGTTGACCAATCTTAAGCAGGAAGCCTTTCGATTGATGGAACTTGAGCCAAAGGTTTCGGAGTTAGAACGCATGCGCAAGGCTGCGGAAGAAGATTATGAATTCTATCGCGCCACCCTCGAAAAGGCGAATAAAGAGGAGGGCGGCCAGGGCGGTATGGGCAACATGCAGAAAATGCAGTCACCCACCCCGCCCAAGTTGAACGAGAATGTCACGCCGACAATGTCGGGTTGCGGCCTGAACGCTTTGAATCCCGGCCAGCATGATGGTGAAGAGGAGCCGGTTGAGTTGTCGTCTGAATTGCATAAGGTGATTAAGCAGTCCGGTTCTTGTGGCGTCAATCAAAATGATTGGGGCAGACCATTCAGCAGGCGTGTCGAGGCTTCAACAAGCACCTTGTCATTACGTTGCCTAAGTTTTTCCAAAGCTTTCTTGAGGTCTGACACTTGGGATAAACTTTGGACTTGCCCGGCAAAACGCTCGCTCCCGAAGAAGGGCGAAATGTAATAAAGTATCTCCGTCACCTGCTGACTCGGAAGATCATCTCCAGAAGAAATTAACAGCCGCACCCCAATTTCCACGCATCGAAAATCTTTCGACACGCGGAGCGCGTTCAAAGCGGTAAGACGCACTCTCATGTCGTCGTGTTCCGCCGCCGCAATTTGAAAGATCTCTTGGAAAGCTGCCTCCAATTCAACCCGAGGAAACTTCGTGGTCAAGAGGGCTGTGTCTTGGGGGTGTGATTGGAAGTGCCGGTCAATTGTGGCCGAGTTTTGGCGTGGACCCGTAGCGCGACCAGAGTTGGTTGGCGCGGGCCACGCGTAGGCCTGGCATTGCTTCAGCGTTGGTTTCCTTCCACCAACTGCCCGCCAGTTTGAGCCGCTGTTGAATCACGTGCCGATGGCCGCTTTCAATCTCGCCGGAGCCGATTTCCAGTCCCGCCGTCCGTGCGCCCGCATAGTCCAGATGTGGCTACCGTTCGCTCAAGTAGCGGTACGCCGCCCGCACGGGCGCGGTGGGTTGCGTTTGGGCTTCCACGTGTGGCGCTGGGGCACCTGGGCTTGGGGGTGGGCCTCGGTTTCGCGGGGCCACTGGCCCAAAAGCTCCTGAGCCAATGGGCGCACCTGCGTGCTCACGCGCGCTTCGGCTGCGTCGGCGGTGCAGTCGTCGGTGACGGATGGGTCGAGTGTATCGGCCAGTTCGTGCAGCCGTGCCAGCACGTCGGGCCGATGCGCCAACCGCTCTTCCAGGGATCGACGGGAAGTGAAAACGTTTCTGGATTTCGGTAGTTCATCGTTCATGAACCACTTCAAATATACAAAATCGTTCCAAGGAGCCAGGCCTGAATCACTTACAAAAAATTAGCCTTTGACCGTCACTTCCAATCCCACCTCCCCGGCGCGGCGGGTTTGACCAAAAGTCGCGCCGTATGGCGCGCGTTGACCGAGCTGGTTGCCCGGGGTTCCTTGTCGGTAAAATCCAGACTCGTCAAGCGTATCGTAAATCGTAAGTTCCTCGTGTGCAGAGTTGGATGGACAGTCGGTTGATCGGTCGAGCGCATGAGTTTTTCCGGCGTCATTGGCGCACGGCGTTTCAACTGCGCAAACGCGTAGTGCTGAGCGAGGAGGCACTGCATCTGGTCATTGCCAGCGTTGTTGGTCTGCTCGGTGGATTGGTCAATCTCGCGTTTTTTCACGCCATTGAACTGTCCAAAATGGTTTTCCTGCATCGCCTTGGCGATCCTGTGGAAGTGGCCGAAGGACTGTCGCACTGGGAGCGCATGACCATCCCCATCCTTGGCGGTCTGGTGGCGGGAGCGGTGTTGCACTGGGGATTGCGACTCGCCGGTCGGCAGGGCACAACCAATCTGCTCGAAGCCGTCGTCGCCGGTGACGGCCAACTGCCCATGCGCTCGGGACTTGTCAAGGCGCTCTCTTCGCTCGTCAGCATCGGCACGGGCGCCTCCATTGGACGGGAAGGCGGCATCACGCAACTGGCGGCGACGCTGGCCTCGAAGTTGGGACAACTCGCGCACTGGCCGCCGTACCGGTTGCGTTTGCTCGTTGGTTGCGGCGCGGCTTCAGGTATTTCCGCCGCCTATAATGCGCCCATTGCCGGCGCGTTGTTCGCGGCCACCATTGTGCTCGATAACATTTCCATGGCGATGTTTGCGCCGTTGGTACTCTCGTCGGCCGTGGCGGCGGTCGTGTCCCGCAGCTTCTTCGGCATCGCGCCGTGGTATCAAGTGCCCGCCTACGAATTCGCCAATCCCGGTCAACTACCCTGGTTTGTGTTTCTTGGCATCGCCTGCGGAATCATGGGAGCGGTCTTCCTGAAAATGATCCGCTTTGCCAAACACCGTTTCGCCGTTGTGCGGGCGCCAATCTACGTCAAAATGGCCATTGGCGGATTGGCCGTTGGTTTGTTGGCCATCGAATATCCCGGCGTCTGGGGCAATGGCTACGTGGTCACCAATCGGATTTTGCACAACGAACTGTCCCTGCAAATCCTCGCCGGATTGTTCCTCGCCAAATTGATTGCCACCGTATTCACCGTCGGCTCGGGCACGGTGGGCGGCGTGTTCACGCCCACGCTGTTTTTGGGCGCGAGCCTGGGCGGCTTGTTCGGTGCGGGACTGCACGCGCTGGATACCGTGCCCGAACTGCCCACCAGCGCGTTTTCCCTGGTCGGCATGGCCAGCGTCCTCGCGGCCACCACCCGCTCGCCATTTCTGGCGATGATCATGGTCTTTGAAATTTCATTGGATTACTCGCTCATGCCGCCGCTCATGCTTGGTTGCGTGGTTGCCATCGTGATGGCGAATCGCCTCGAGAAAAGTTCGATCTACACCGAACCGTTGCGGGAACGCGGCATCGCCACCACCGGCGGCGTCAACCGGCTCGGCCTCGCCACTGCCCAACGGGTGGGCGACGTGATGATTGCGCCCGTGCCGCCCGTGCCTGAAAATACGGTGTTGCCCGACCTCGCCAAACGCTTTTTGACCAGCGCCAATAATTTCATCCCGGTGATTGACGGCGACCGCCGGCTGGTGGGCGTGGTGGCGTTACAGGACTTGAAAGAGTATCTCGGCGCCGGGGCGGAACTGCGGGCGGTGATCGCCAGCGACGTGATGCGCCCGCCGCCGCCCGTGGTGACGCCGGATCAACGCCTGGTGGACGTGTTGAATCTGGCACTGGCCAGCCAGCAACAAAACATCCCCGTGGTCAGCACCTTGAAAGGCATGCGCCTGCTCGGCGCGCTGTCGCGCACGCACGTCCTCGGTCTGTTTGCGGAAACCATCGCTGTCCGTCGTAAATCACACCCGTGAGGGGACCTCCACTGGCCACGCGATCTTAAGGAACGCCACGCGGGACTCCGCACGACGGCTGAAGGGCGTCAGGCATCCGCTGGAACGTCCGGTTGGAGTGGGCGACCCACGCCTGCTTCGGCAGCGTATTACCGGTGCGGACGATTTCTTTCCTTGAATTTGCGCCGCCAAAATTCAACCCTGAGCGCGTTAAATTTGAGTTCTCATTCTAAACTGAAATTCTGAATCACACATGGCCTACAAAGACGTTACCCCACCCGCCGGAAACAAAATCTCCATTCACGCTGGCAAACTCACCGTGCCGAACGATCCGATTGTTCCCTTCATTCGCGGCGACGGGACCGGGCCGGATATCTGGGCGGCAAGCGTGCGGGTCTTTGACGCGGCGGTGCAAAAGGCCTACGGCGGCAAGCGAAAGATTTCCTGGTTTGAAGTGTTCGCCGGCGAAGCGTCGAAAAATAAATTCGATAACTGGCTGCCCGACGATACGGTCGCGGCGTTCAAGGAATATCTGGTGGGCATCAAGGGGCCGCTGACGACGCCAGTCGGGGGCGGCATTCGCTCGCTCAACGTGGCGTTGCGGCAAATGCTGGACCTCTATGTTTGTCTGCGTCCGGTGCAGTATTTTCAAGGTGTGCCCAGTCCCGTGAAGCATCCGGAGAAGGTAAATATGGTCATCTTCCGCGAAAACACCGAGGACATTTACGCGGGCATTGATTATCAAGCCGGTTCGGTGGAGGCGAAAAAAATCCTGGAACTGCTGCGGCAGGAATTGCCGGCGGCTTTCAAGAAAATTCGTTTTGGCAACGAGGCGGACGCGGTGGGCATCGGCATCAAGCCGGTGAGCCAGCCGGGCACGGAGCGATTGGTGCGCGCGGCGATCCAGTACGCGATCACCAACCACCGCAAGAGCGTGACGTTTGTCCATAAGGGAAACATCATGAAGTTCACCGAGGGCGCGTTTCGCGATTGGGGTTACGAACTGGCCCGGCGCGAGTTTGGCGCGACGGAAATTGACGGTGGCCCATGGTGCAAAATTCCGGAAGGCAAACCCGGTGCGGGCATCGTCATCAAGGACGCCATCGCCGACATCACGCTGCAACAAGTGTTGACCCGGCCGACGGACTTTGACGTCATCGCCACGTTGAATCTCAACGGCGATTATCTCAGCGACGCCCTGGCCGCACAGGTCGGGGGCATCGGTATTGCGCCCGGTGGCAACATCAATTATCTGACCGGGCACGCTATTTTTGAAGCCACGCACGGCACAGCCCCGAAGTACGCGGGCAAGGACGTGGTGAATCCGGGGTCGGTGGTGTTGTCCGGTGAAATGATGCTGCGTTATCTGGGCTGGACCGAGGCGGCGGACTTGATTTTGAAAGGCTTGAACGGCGCCATTGCCTCCAAAAAAGTCACCTACGACTTTGCGCGGTTGATGGACGGCGCCACGGAGATCAAGTGTTCCGCCTTTGGTGACAACCTCATCGCCCACATGTAAGTGGCGGTGGTCCAATGATTATTGGGCGGCGGGCAGGGGATGCAGTTCGATTTTCCGAAAGTAAATTTCGGCGCCTTCGGACTGAAAAATCAACTGACCGGCTTGATGACTGAGTTGTGTGGCGTGGTTAACCCGCTGGCCGTTCACGTAGTAGTCAAGCGTTGCTCCGCGACAAATCACCTCGAGACGCGTCCACTGGCCGTCGGGGCTTTCCACGTCTTGACGCCCGCGAAAGCCGAGTTTGTCTTCCCAATCCACATCGCGTCCCCACCAATTGATGCGTCCGGTTTGAAACACTTTGGGTTCGCCCTTCGGATCCCAGATCGGCTCGCCATCACGATCCGGGCTGGTGTTCAGGGTGGCTGAGTATTTCACAATCGAACCATCCGGATCATAGCCACCGAGCACCAGGATGTCGCCCACGCCGCCTTGAATGATTTGAAATTCGTAGCCGCGCATCCACGGGCCGTTGAACGTCGATGAGTAATAATTGCCATCCGGTCCGGTGCAATGCAGCACCACGCCGCTGTCCTTCGTGGCGTTGGTGCGGCTGCCCCAGGTGGTCAAGCCCCAGCGGAATTCAGCGACCAACCGGTAGTTGGCGTATTGCTGTCGCGTGTACAACCCGCCGTAAATCTGCCCACTGATGCGGATGGCGGGCGCACCGTCCAAACAGTCCACCACCGAAAAAATCCGGAACGGGTCTTCGCGATGATAATCCACCAGCCAGGTGTAAAAGGCGGAGAGATCCTTGCCGTTGAAGAGGGAGATTACTTCATGCGGGACGACGGGCTTCGAGTTTTTGACCTCGGGTTCGGCGACGGCGGCGATCTGGGTGGCTGCCAACAGGGAAAGCAGGGTGAAGAACTTTTGCATGGATGAATTTTTCGCAAAGCTTGCGGAGCGACGTCTCAAACGTCAATCGCGAAGCAACGGATTATGACCATTAATTTTTTCTGACGGCATCCCGCTTCAGACCGTAAGGGCGTCGTCACCTGAACCTTAAAGTCCGAGCGCCTGGAGCGCTTCAAAATAGAGGTTGTGACCGAAATCGTTCGGATGATTGATGTTGTTCGCCAGCATGTCTTCGGGAGCTTTGCGGGTGGCAAGCTGTTGCCAGCGTTGGTAAACGTCGGCAAACGCGCATTGTTTTTCGCGCGCCACCGCTTTGGTCGCGGCGGCGTAGGCTTCCATGTTGTGCGATCCAAACCGCCATTGTGGATTGGGTGGGAACGCAGAGAAGAGGATGATTTCCGCCTTCGTATTCACACGAATGCGATTGATCATCTGTCTCAGGTTATCCGCAAAAACGGGCAGCGCCACGCCGAAACCGGAGCGGTTGTGATCGTTCATCCCGAAGCCGATCAGCACCAAGTCCGGCTGTTGCTCCAGCACTTTGGCTTGCAGGCGTTGCAAGCCCTGCGCGGTGGTGTCGCCACCGGTGGCGCCATTGATGGCTTCGATGGTGGCGCGCGGATACTTCTTCCGCAACGCGTCAGACCAGCGCGTCCAAAAAATCATGTCGGGGGTGGAGGCATCCCCACCGGCGGTAATGCTGTCGCCGAACGCCACGATCCGCACGGAGTTGCCCGCTCGCAGTTTTCGCCGGGTCTCGGGCAGCGCGACGGCGGAGAATTCTCGTTGTGTCACTGGCGGCGTCCAACGTTCGCGATGGTGGTAATCCACATAGACGAAGAAGGGCAGGTTACCGAAGCCGGGGAATTGGTTGTGATCGAAATCCTCCTTGCCAAAGAGGATGTTGGTGGAGAAATCGAGGATGCGGGAATCCATCGTGCGCTGGATGGTTCCGTCGCTGGTCAGAACGTAGTCGCGCCCGGCTTCATATTGCACCGTGTTCGTCAGACCCGCGCGATAGGTGCTGCGTACGACGAGTGGGTGATCGAGCGCGGGGGCGAACGCCAGATGTTTCGGTTGTTGCCCGACCAACACCAGCGATTCGCCCGTTTGCTGGTGCGCGGCGTCGGGGCGCGATTGCGTGGCGCAACCCGCCAGCCCGATTACCACGACGCACAGGGCGGCCATCCCGACGGCGGAAATGAGAGGTTGCGTTCGTTTGTTGTTATGACTCATAAAAATAGCGACGGCCTTGCATCGAATGGTTGATGATAATTGTTCGCGGATGCGCCCGTCGAAAAAATAATTCTCCGCGAGGTCAGGTCGAGACCGTTCGAGACTTGGTGAAATCAATCCCCCTTCGGTTCGCCAGGAGCCGCCAGTTGGCCAATGGAGCGGATTCAGGGGGCGGATTCAGCTTTGAAATGCCGTGACATGGCGGTTACAAATTTGAACATGCGGAAATTACTTGCACTCACGCTGGGAATGGCGGGACTTACTTTAAGCAGCTTTATTGGCCTGGCGGCGCCGGCGACCAACACGTTCCCGCTGACGCTTCGCATCGGCACTTTCAACGTGGGCCATTTCAACCAGGGCAAGCTGGGCGGTTATCAGGAAAGCGATGTTGCCGCAGCGTTGGAACGGTGGCACAGTTGGCTCCAAGCGCAGTCATTCGATGTTTTCTTCATTAACGAATGGAACTTGAACTTCGACAAAGCCGGCATGCTGAACGCTACCGAACGTTTGCTGCGGCCCTTTTACGACCACATCGTTTTCGGCAAACGCAATACCTGGATCTACAACGGAATTGCCTCGAACTTTCAGATCAGCAAAGCCGGCGAAGTGCTTTTGACGCACAAAGAGTATTACGCCGTGCGCGCCGAGTGGCCGGTGGGCGGAGAGACCGTCACGCTGATGTCGGTGCATGTGCCCTGGCAGAAAGACGCTCACGATTCCTCCATTGAGGCGTTGATCGTCGAGATGAAGCGGCACAAGTATCTGATCTGCGCCGGCGACCTGAACGCGCCGGATCGTAACGTGCTCAAGATCAAAGCGGCGGGATTCAAGGTGGCGAACGGCGGCGATGAAGGCTGGTTTTGCACGGCGGCATCCAAGTGCGGGTCGCAAACGAACAACGTGCATATTGATAACATCATCACTTCACCTAATCTGACCATTAAGCGCGTCTCCGCTCCGCGTACCGGGCTGAACGATCTGGATCATCTTCCATTGCTGGCCGAAGTGACGTTGGAATAGCGCAGCGGATGGCTTGCGTGGCTGCTGCCGGAAACGGTGGCTGGCGCGCGTAAAAGGGGGGAGCGCGTTCAGCTTTTGGATTTCACGAGCCGATGCAGCATTCCGGAAAAGGTCAGCGCCCAGACGGTTAGCGCGAGGTAAACGACAGCGTGAGCTGCGGGTAGCAGAAAATCCAATCGCAGGGTTCGCGCGATGCCGAAGGTGCAAGTGGCGTACATGCCCAGTGGAAAGACCACGCTCCAACCGGCCGGATCGTACGTCAACGGAGACCGATGGTAGCCGTAGCGCCAGACCGCCAGTAACGCGAGCAACGGCAACCACCAAGTGCCACACGCCCAAAACAGGAGAGTCATCCCTTTGAGAAACGGCAGCAGCGGGCCGAGGGGTTCGGACGCCGCCGCGCTTTCGATCAATGCCGATCCTGCCAGCGTGGAGATGGCCGCCGCGCCCATATTGATCCAATAATGCGGTGAAAAGTCGGTGGGCGAAAATTTGAAAAACAGGCAGCGGTAGAAGATCAGCGTGATCAGCAGGCCGTACCCCATGCCGCCGCTCAGCCACAGGGTCAGCGCCAGAAAATTCAGAACCAGTGGCGGCTCGGCGCCGAAGCGTGATGCCAGTTGCGCGGTCAAGACTGCGATGGCTTGAGTCGCCACAACGGCCAGCAGCCAGTTGCCGCTGAGGCTTCGATCCAAAGGCGGTTTGTTCGTCTTGACGGTGAGCGCGGTGAAGATGGTGTAAGTGAGCGTCGCCCAGAGCAGGAGCGCGAGTCCCCAGAGTCCGAGGGCGATCCGCCACGCTTGCTGAAGCAAAATCAATTGTTCCGCCAGAACCCCAGTCCCGGCAACCAGGGTAAAAAAACCGGGGCCGCGCTGATGATCACTCAGGTCGGATCGAAATTCGCGCGGGGAATACCGCCACCGCGCCAACGTCAGCCCTCCGAGAAGCAGATACTGTCCGACGTTCAGCCAGAGCAGCCCGTGCGCGATGATGTGGCAACCGGAGTTTTCGGCAGCTATGGAAACAATGCCGGTCGCCATCACCAGCGCAAAATAACCCGGCGTCAAGGCGCGAATTCCGTTGGTTGAAAAGCTCATGTGCGCGACGCTTTACTGCGGATGCAAGCGCTTAATCCTGCCGCTTTACTCCCAGTCCTGGCTTGGCGCCGGTATGCTCTCCATTTGCGATGACGGTCACTCCGTTGACCAGCACCAGCGGAATTCCCGTGGCGTAATGATGGGGATCACTGAAGGTTGCGGGGTCGTTCACTTTTTGTGGGTCGAAGATCGTGATGTCGGCCCAAAACCCGTCCTTTAACAAACCACGATTCTTCAAGCGAAACGTCGTCGCGGGGAGGCTGGTCATTTTGCGGATGGCTTCCTCGAGTCGGAGCACTTTCAGTTCGCGAACGTAACGGGCCAGTACGCGGGCGTTATTGCCGTAGCCGCGCGGATGTGGCACGCCTTTTCCGAATTCGCGGATGCCGCTGTCACTCGCAACCATGGTGTTGGGATACCTCATGAATTTTTGCAGGTCTTCCTCATTCATGCCGTGGAATACTCCGCTCGCGCTGCCGTTTTCCTGGATTTCCAGAATCGTTTCAATCTGGTCGTCAAGCGAATCGTTGCCACGCAGTTTCTTCGCCGCTTCCACAATGTTGAGGCCGTTGAGTGAGGGATCATGTCGGTACGAGGCGATGACCGCGTACGCATAGTCCTGGCGGCCGCGAGCAGTAATTCTGCGTTTCATCTGCTTTACCAGCGCGGCCTTTTCATCGGGGTTCTTCAACAGCGCGAGAAACCGCTGTTGTCCACCATCGAAGGCGTCATCCGGAATCAACTGGCGCAGGGTGGTGGAGGAAGCGGTGTACGCGTACTGATCGGCCGTGATGTCGAGACCGCTGGCGCGGGCGGCTTCGATGTAAGCGATGATCTCATCAGCGCGTCCCCACGCTCTCTCGCCGCTCAATTTGATATGCGACACTTCCGCGCGGACTTTGGCTTCGCGCGCGACCTGAAACACCTCGTCCAAGGCGGACAGAATCTCGACTCCCTCATGGCGCATGTGGCTGGCGTAGAGGCCAGCGTAAGGCGCAATGACTTTGGCCAGTTCGACAATTTCCTCCGGTTTCGAAAATGTGCCGGGGAGATAAATCAAGCCCGTGGACAAACCCACCGCGCCGTCCCGCATGGCCTGTTCGACATAATCTTTCATTTTGGTCAGTTCCGCCGCGGTGGGCGGGCGGTCAAAATTTCCACCCATGGCTTTTTTACGAACGGTGTTGTGACCGATCAACGTGCAAACATTGGGGGCGATGCCATCCCGCGCGATCGCGGCAAAAAATTTGCCGACATCCAGCACTGAGTCGCCGCAGTTTCCGACCACCAATGTGGTGACGCCCATGCGTAGAAAATTTTCGGCACGGGGCATCGCGGCGACTTCATCCGCATGGGTGTGAACGTCAATGAATCCGGGCGCAACGATCATTCCGGTGGCATTGATTTCCTGTCTGCCGCTTTCCGGGATCCGGCCAATTTGGGCAATGTGTCCGTCCTTCACGGCGAGATCGGCGAAGTACGCCGGGCTGCCGGTGCCATCCACAATCCGTCCGCCACGAATCACGCCGTCGTATTCGGCGGCGGCGAGGATTGGAAGCCCGAGAAAGAGAAATCCGGCGAGGAACTTGTTCATGACGTGGTTATGGCACCATCGTTGGCGAGTGGAAGTCAAACCAATACTTGTCAACGTGCGAAATCGGGACAAGGGGAAACGCGCCAAAGAATTCGAAATTGCCGCGCGCCGTGATCTCAGGTTGCATGTTCGCGCGAACCGATCAAACCCGATGACACCAGTTAACCCGCATAGCGAATCTCCACCGCTGCCAGCCGCGAGACGACGAAATCCGGCGGGGTGGAAACGGGCGCTTAAATTCATGGCGCTGCTGGTGCTGGGAATTATCGTGTTGAGCGTTACTTTCATCGGGCTGTTATTTCTGAAATATCGCGGCATCGTTGGCGATAAACCAATCCAGCCGTTGACGCAGGTTGAGCCCGGAGAATTTGGCCGGTGGGTGAATCCGTTCATCGGCACCGGAGGCATCCCCTGGGTGTGCGGGAATAACTTTCCGGGAGCGATGGTGCCGTTTGGCATGGTGCGGTTGGGGCCGGAGACCGCTTCGCTGTTGATTCATGAGCGGGCATTGAATACGTCCGGTTATTACTACGGCGATGAGCGCCTGCTTGGTTTCAGTCACACCCGACTCAATGGCACGGGGGCTACCGATGGCGGTCATTTCCTCGTGGCTCCCGTCGTTGAGCCAATTGATTCTGCCACCCGGCATCGAGGTCAATCTGCGAAATTCTCGCACCGTCGCGAAATCGCTTCCCCCGGCTACTACGCGGTGGAGCTGCCTGGGCTGGCGGCGTTGGTGGAACTCACGGCAACGCGGCGGGTGGGCGTGCAGCGTTACACTTTCAATGCCGGCAAACCCCCGCGGCTCTTGCTTGAGGTGATGAACGCCCTGGGCGGATATCGTAGTGACGCGGGCTGGGTGCGGGTGTTGCCCGCCGCAAATGAAGTTGAAGCTTCAGTGAGAACGTTTGGCACTTTTGCCGGGCGCTACGGCGGCCTCAAGGCGTACTGCGTCGCCAGGTTTGATCAACCGTTCACCTCGTTCGCAACCTGGCGGGATGATTTGCGATCGTCAGGGCAAGCGGTCGCGGAAGGCGGTCGGGTCGGTGCTGATTTCAGTTTCGCCACTGGTGAATCGCCGCAGGTCATCACGCTCAAACTCGGCATTTCTTACGTGAGTCTTGCCAACGCGCGCGCCAACCTTGACGCGGAAGCGGGCGCGAAAAGTTTTGCAACAATCCTTGCGGAAGCGCAACAAGCGTGGGAAGAGAAGCTGGCGTTGATCCAGATTCAAGGCGGGACGGAACGGCAGCGAAGAATTTTTTACACGGCGCTGTTCCGTGTGTTCCAGATGCCGACCATTTTCAACGATGCCAACGGCGACTATCTGGGCTTTGACGGTCAGGTGCATCGCGCCGCGGATTTTCAATATTTCACCGACCTTTCGTTGTGGGACACCTTTCGCACCACCCACCCGCTTTACACGTTGATCGCGCCGCAGGATCAACGCGATATGATCGTTTCCCTGGTCAAGATGTGCGATCAAGGCGGATGGCTGCCGCGCTGGCCCTCGGGCAACGGCTATTCCAACTCCATGCTCGGCACGCCTGCGGACATTGTCATTGCCGAAGCCTATTTGAAGGGCATTCGCGATTTTGAGGTCCAACGCGCCTACACCGCCATGCGTCAAACCGCGCTCGCTCCGACTCCGCCGGGCGCGGCATTTTCCGGTCGGGAGGGAGTAGAGCATTATCTTCAATATGGCTATTGCCCGTCCGGATTGATGGATGAATCCGTCGCGCGCACCTTGGAATTTGCCTGGGCGGATTCGGCCATTGCGAATCTGGCGGAAGCGTTGGGGCAGCGTGAGGATGCCGATTTGTTTCGCCGCCACGCGCAGTTCTATCGCAACCTCTGGAATTCCGCGACGCAGTATTTTCAGCCGCGCAATGCGGCCGGGGAATTTTTCAAGCCGTTCAAACCGCGGCTCTTGACCTATTTCGATCCCGAGGGCAAATACACCCGGGACTACGTGGAGGGCAGCGCGCTGCAATGGCGTTGGGGCGTGCCTTACGACGCGGCCGGCATGATCGCGCTGTTCAAGAGCCGTGACTACTTCGTGTCTGAGCTTAACGATTTTTTTGCGAAGTCCAGTCCGACGCGGGGCGGCTGGCAGCCGGGACCGTATTACTGGCACGGCAATCAACCGGACCTCCACGCGGCATATTTGTTCAATGCGGCGGGGCGCCCGGAATTGACGCAGAAATGGGTGCGCTGGATTTTGGACCATAAATACGGAGACGACTACGAAGGCTTGGACGGCAATGATGATGGCGGCGCGCTCTCGGCCTGGTACGTTTTCAGCGCGCTGGGTTTGTATCCCAGCGCCGGCACGGACAAGTATCAGCTCGGCGCGCCACTGTTCGATCGGGTGGAAATTCGATTAAGCGGAGCGCCGCTCGTGGTGATTGCAGAGAATCGCCCCCAGCAAAATCCCTATGTTGCCAAAGTCTGGCTCAACGACACGTTGCTGGATCGCACCTGGATCAGACATGCGGAAATTGCCCGTGGTGGCGTGCTGAAATTCCAAATGAGCGCCGTGCCGGGACTCAAGTAATCGGTGTTGACGGCTATAGCATCGCGTGCCTCGATCCCATCGAACATCCTTGGGTCGCCCTCAAGGCCCGGCTATGCAAAGACCCGCCCTCCGCCATCAACGCCTTTCCTTTTATCGCCAATATGGGCCTGTGTTGTTGTTGATTGCTATGCAGTGTCGAGCCGTTACGCGCGGATGATCCGTTCAAGGAGAATCACCCGTTGGCGGATGCGGTTTGGTTTTCAGTCGTTGAAGGCAAAAGCGTCAGGTGGACGCCTGGAGCACAGCGGTTACCAGGCCGGCGGTGGTGTGTTCTTTGGCTTCGGCGTGGGGTGTCATTCCAAATTGTTGCAACGCTTTGGTGGTTTCCGGTCCGATGCTGGCGAGTCGGGTTGCGGGAAATTTTTGCATCAGTTCCACGAGGTTAAAGCGCGTATGAAAGTGTTCCACCGTCGAGCCGCTGGTGAATGTGATCCAATCCGCCCCCGCCTCGCGTAATCGGGCTTCCACCACGGGAAAACCCTGCGTTTCCGCGACGGTGGCATACACGGGAATATCGTCCACAATCGCGCCCAGTTTCTGCAACGCCTGCGGTAATTCCGGATTTGCCTGTTCAGCGCGGAAGAGACAGAGCTTCACGTTCTCGATGGCTTGAAACTTGGCGAATTCTTTCGCGATCTCAATACCAACGGCCGCGGTGGGCATCAAGTCCACTTCCAGATGCAGTTCGCGCAATTTGGCCGCCGTGCCCGGGCCGACGGCCGCCAGGCGCGCGCCGCCGATCTCGCGCAGGTCCGGGTGTATTTTGAAAAAGTAGTCGAAGAAAACGCGGACGCCGTTGGGACTGGTGAACACGAGCCAATCGTAAGAACCCAACTCCAGCAGGGCGTCGGCAACCAGATGCTTCTGCGCGGAGGGAACGATTTTGATGCAGGGAATTTCCAGCACTTCGGCGCCAAGTTCGGTGAAGCGACGGGAAAGTTCGGCCGCCTGGTTTTTGGCGCGCGTTACCACGATGCGTTGACCGAACAGTTTCCGGGTTTCAAACCAATTGAGTTTGTCGCGCAGTTTAACGACGTCGCCGATGACGGTGACGGTCGGTGGCGGCAGTTTGGTCTTTGCGGCGTCGGTGGCGATTTGGGCGAGCGTGCTGGTAAGGGTTTGTTGCCGTCCGGTCGTGCCCCAACTGATCATGGCAACCGGGGTGTGGGGATTCATGCCGTTGGCGATCAGGGTGGCCGCGATGGGCCCGATGCGTTCCGTGCCCATCATCACCACTTTTGTGCCGGGATTTTTCGCTTCCGCAGCCCAGTTCACCGCTGGATCGGGAGCGGTGGGATCATCGTGACCCGTCAGGATGGTGAGTTGCGAACAGTGGTCGCGATGCGTCAACGGTACGCCACCGTAATTGGGCACGGCGGCAAAGGCGGAAATTCCGGGGACCACTTCAAAGGGGATTCCCGCTTCGTGCAGTCGTTCCGCCTCCTCACCACCGCGACCAAACACATACGGGTCGCCGCCCTTGAGCCGGACCACCGTTTTACCGGCGCGCGCTTCGGTGATAAGTTGATCAATCACGTCGCCGCGATTGTCGTAAACGGTTTTCGCCCGGCGTCCGCCGAAAATGATTTCGGCCGATTCCGGCGCGTGCTGGAGTAGGGCGGGATTGACGAGCGCATCGTAAATGACGACGTCCGCGCGGTGCAATAATTCCACACCTCGCAAAGTGATCAAGCCGGCATCCCCCGGTCCCGCGCCAACCAGATAAACCATGCCACATTCATTCATTCGTGTGCAGAGTAGCGAAACGCGCGGGGATCGGTAAAGCTCAGGTCGATTGGTTAACCGGGACATTTGATTGCCAGGTGACCGGCGTTACGTGGGGCGGGGCAGGAATTTTTGCAGGAGCAAGGTGAGCCAGGTGCCGGCCACGAACGGAAAAGTCAACACGCCTCCGACGCCATTCAGAAACGGGTAAGCGACGAGGAACTGGTTGATGCCAATCGTCAGAAGTGATCCGATTAAAACCCACAGCCCGTCTTTGGCGCGCGGTCCCGAAAAGACGATGGCGGTCAGAATCGGATTGAAACCGAACAGCCCCAATTGAACGGAGGCGAACGGCAAACCGAGCAGCACCGCGACAATCGCACCGAGTAGTGACGCCCCCAGGCCATACAGGGCCGCAATGGGTTGACTGATCAAGGCACCAGTGAAAAACAACAGACCCGACAGGAAATGAACTTGGAAAACCACCTGCCCGTAGCCATTGGTGGCGGTTAAAAGGCGGGCGCCCCAACCCGGCCAGCCGGTCAGTGGTGCGGAAACGAAGGGCGGCAAATTGACCCATTTGGCGAGACCGAAAACAATTCCCCACGTAACCACGATGAAAGGAAACGTGTAGGCTGGAATTTTCCGTTGGATGAAACATCGCTGCACCCAGGCCGCCAGCGCTGCGCCAATAATAATGGCGATCCAGCCCACCGGCGTGTTGCCGAACCGAACGAGCAAGGCGACTCCGGTCAACGCCGGGCTGAATCCATACAGGCCGACGTTGGTTTCCGGTGCGGGCCATTTTAAGGTGCGGGCCAGAAACGTGCCGGTGGTGGCAGCAACCATTGCGGCCAGCGCAAAACGCCAGTTGCCCACCAATAACCCCGCGATAATGAACAGTCCGGTCCAGCGATTGGGCTGCAATAGAATTTGGCCAAAGCCTTTCAACACTTGGTCCACAAGGTTTGACTGTCCTCGGATATCGGGCGGGATGGTGGTCTGGCTCATGCGACAATGAACAACTTCACAGCAGAGAGTGATCGGGTTGAATGGCAAAAGTAAAGGGCGCCGAGCCGTTAATCCACTTTTGCAGCATCAACGCAATGGATGATTTTAACCCTCTGTGTGGTCATCAAACCGCTGCGGAGAGGGGTTCCGCTGCGGAGCCGGCAGGCTTTAATTTTATTTTCGGAGTCCATAATTTCGATCCTGAGCGGCAAATTCGTGACGCGACACAGAACCTTGGCGGGGGTCTGTTGGTTGGACTGGACAAGGCCGGTCAGTCTTTAGTCGGTGCGCGGAAGATTTGTTGGTTCGCTTAAAACACCGCTTGTTTTATCGAAGTTCGTCGCGTAATTCTGTGCGCGCTGCGCCGGATGAATAATACACTGATTGTCATACCGACCTATAACGAGCGGGAGAACCTGCCGCGCATGGTCGCCAAATTATTGAGCCTGCCCGTGCCGGTGGATTTGTTGGTGGTGGATGATAATTCGCCGGACGGTACGGGGACGCTGGCGGATGAACTCGCCGCGAAACATCCGGAGGTGCGAGTGTTGCATCGGAAGGAGAAGAGCGGGTTGGGCCGCGCGTATCTGGCGGGCTTCCGTTGGGCTTTGGAGCACGATTACGAGTTTATCTTCGAGATGGACGGGGATTTTTCTCACAACCCGGATGACATCCCGGCCTTTCTCGAAGCGGCGCGCGCCGCGGATTTGGTTCTCGGTTCGCGTTACTTGAATGGCATTCGCGTCATCAACTGGCCGCTGAGCCGGTTGATGCTCAGCAAGGGCGCGGCGTTCTACGTTCGCGCCATCACCGGTATGCCGTTCACCGATCCCACGGGTGGCTACAAATGTTTCCGCCGTCGGGCTTTGATCGCGCTGAAATTGTCCGAGGTGCAATCGAACGGTTACAGTTTCCAGATTGAACTGACGCACCGGTTATGGCGGCGCGGCTTTCGCGTGGTGGAAGTGCCGATTATTTTTACCGAACGTGCGGAAGGAAATTCCAAGATGTCCGGCAACATCGTCAGCGAGGCGTTGTTGATGGTTTGGAAATTATTTTTCCAAAACGGATGCCGGCGGCGACCACGGCCAGAGCGTCAGTCGTGACCGGCGCACGGTGCGCGGCTTATTCCGTCAGGCGTTTCATTTCTTCATGCAGCTTTTGCAGTAATGGGTCCTGCACCGCTTCCAACAGTCGTTGATTGGCCAATCTCAAATTGCTGGCCGCCACTTCGTTGTCTTTACGGTACAGGTAGAGCGAGCGTTCCAGCCAGGGACGCGCGTTGGCGTACTCGCCGCTTTCCACAAAATGCCGGCCAATCAATGCCGAGGTGAAATAGCCGTTCGGGTCCACGGCGTCCGCCTTGAAGAATAAGGGGCCGGCTTCGTCGTGTTTGCCCAGAAAGTCCAGCACCATGCCCCAGCCGGTGTAGTTGTAATTGTTGTAGGGATTGTTAGCGATGCCGAGTTGATACCAGCGCACCGATTGCTGTGCGAGTTCGAAGTGCGCGCTTTCTCCCAGGAAACTGTGTTCACGATAAATGTCCCCGAGTCGCTGCGCCGTGATGTAATTATCCGGCTCGATTTCGTAAGCGTGCTCCAAGGCCCGGGCTTGTTCCAGCGAGTTGGCTTTTAATTGCGCCGCCTCCTGCAGGCGCAGGCTCTCGCGCCCCAGGCGGAAGCTTTGTTGGCCGAGATAGAGAATTGATGCCCCGAGCAGCAGGGTGGCGATGAGCCGGGTGGGCCAGCGAAGCGAATACCAATGGCGCTCGGTGGCGAAACGATAATGGCTGCTTAACAGGGCGGCTAGCGTCGTGGCCACGATGGCGTTGGCGGGGATGTGCAGGTTGAAGTCCATTACGGAGTGAAACGCGAGGGCGATCAACCCGGTGGTTGCGCCCAGCACGAACGCAAATTTGTCGCTTTGACTGGAGGAGAAAACGCCGCCGTCACGCTGTACCTTGCGCCAGATTGAAACGATTCCGAAAATGAACAATCCCAATCCAACCGCAACCACCGCCGCGCCCACGACGCCCCAGTCCGTCAGCAGATTCAGGTAATCGTTATGAACGCGTTCCGGCTGCAACTGGGTTGTGGAAGCCCGATACGCGCGAAAGCGCAGATCGTAATGTGCCGGACCAACACCCCACCATGGGTGATCTTGCCACATGCGTACTGCGGCTTTCCACAGATCAGCACGCGTGTCCAGTTCAAGCTTGCCGGACTGCATGGCCAGGTTGATGCGGCGCTGAAAAAAATCGGTCTTCTTGCCGACAATGATTCCACCCGCGAGCAGCGCCACGAGCAAGCCGAGGGCCGGCCAGCGGAAGGAGCGATGACTCAACAATAGCAGCGTCAGCACGAGTACGGCGAGCGCAGTGGAAATCCACCCGGCGCGTGATGCCGTCACCACGATGCCGACGAGTATCGTCAACGTGGCGTAACCGACGAGAATCTTGGTCAAGGCCTTGCCGCGTCCGACCAGCGTGTAAGTCACGCCCAGCGGCAGAAGCATTTCCAGAAACCCGGCCAGATGGTTCGGACAAATATATGTGCCGCTCCCTCTGCCGATGTAGCCCGAGTGAAAACCCCAGACGTTATCCGATTTGGTGGCGAATTGAAAAACGGCGTAGAACGAAATGGCCGTGGCCAGCCCCAGCCAGGTAAAGCTGATAATTTGCGTGGATTCCTGGCGCTGCAGATTGTTCACGATCAGAAAGAACAGCACCGCGTAAGTCAGGATTCGCAGCAACTCCTGCCGCGCGACGTATTCCACATCGCTGGTCAGGTAACGACCCACCGCGTAGGCGGTGAAGGTCAACACCGCCCAACTGAGCGGCGGGAAAAGGATTTTGGGCCGTTCGCTCAACCAGCAGCGCGCCAGCCACAATAACGCCGCGCCCGCCGTGAGCGCTTGCACCACCACCATGTCTTGAAGCCGGGCGGCACCAAACGCCAACGGACTGAAGACCAGGATCAGGAGTACCATCGCGAGGATGCCGCGCTCGCACCATTGATCAAGGGTTTCCCGAAGCATATTGACGCCAAACGTATCTCAACTCAGTTAAACGCGGACGGCAGACAGCGCGTGATCCGATGTGGCGCGGGACGATCCCATCCCGGTTGCCATTCTGAAATTGATGTGGTTTTGCTTAACAGCACCTTGCGCCCTCGGGCGACTGATTTGGTTTGGCGGGTGAGGTCAATGATCACAGCGTGTCATGAAGACTGCCCGGATCGGTTTCCGCCGTAAAGTTCATTTCTCACGCCACCGGTTCGAGATGACAATCCAGTCGAAGCGGTGGTCGGTTCGGAATATCTCGGCCGATGAAACGACACCCTGCCGTTTACCCGACCGGCTTTGAAAGCATTGCCTTGATGCACGACGTACGAAATCACCCTTTGATGCTCCGGCTCAACATCTGGCGTAGGGACAATCGCCGTCCGGCGTGGATTCCGAGGGGTGATAACTCGCCGTCTCCGCCCGTTTTTCTTCGTGGGCAAAGATCGAACCGGCGCCGGCGGCGAGTTCCTGGAGTCGGGTCAACTCGGTGGTGGTAACTGGCCGATCGTCTTTCGCTGCCAGAATGGCTTTGTCGAGCAGATCGAGAAACGATGGGGGCACGCCGGAGGCGACGCCGGGTTGCGACCAGGCGAAGCGCAGGGAAAGCGCAACTTCCTCCTGGGCCTCGGTGGTGCGATACCACCAGTTGCGGGTGCGCTCGACGTCCTTGGGCCACGCGCCGCGTGACATGGGTTTGATCGCGATCACGCCCGCGCCGTGCGCCTTGGCTCGTTCCAGCACTTCCTTACCGAACCCGCGATTGAGGTACTCGGTGAAATTGATCGGAAACATCACAGTGTCGAAGCGGAACTTCTCCATCACCGCCAATGCAGCTTTGGTGGTGTGCGCGGAGAAACCGATGTGTTTGATTTTCCCCTGCTCGCGCGCCTGCAATACGGCTTCAAGCGCGCCTCCCGGACTCAACACCTGGCGCACTTCCGGTTCCGTGACCAAATGATGCAATTGATATAAATCGAAGTGGTCGGTCTTAAGCTGCTTCAGCGAGTTCTCCAATTCGGCCCGCACGCCGGCGGCCTCGCGCTGTCTCGTTTTACAGGCCAGAAAAATGTTGTCGCGGTTCACGTCCTGCAACGCAATCCCTAACTTGGTTTCGCAAACCCCGTTGCCGTAAGCCGGGGCGACATCGAAGAAATTCACCCCCCGTTCAAACGCCTGGCGCACCGCAGTGTTGCATTGTTCCTGTTCAACATGATTCAGGGAAAGTCCGGGGAATGTGACGATGGAAACACTTCGTCCCGTGCGGCCCAGTTGGCGGCGGGGCAACCCGGCGACCTTCTCAATCGTTGGGTCTGGTTTGCTGGCGGCCAGGATTTGTTCGAGTGACAGGGCGTAACTCGCAGCGGCGGCACTGGTGGTGACTTGGAGGAACCGGCGGCGTTTCATAATGTTTGCATTCATACCATCGCCCCGCCCACCGTGCAAGCTCCGGGGGCGCCCGCCGTTGCGGGAGCGTCGGGTCGCGACTCCGGTTGGCCGGCGGCCTTCGGGTTGCCGGTTGGAGCAGTAAAGAATCACCTTTCAAAGCTGAGCGCGGTTTGGGTAAGCTCGGCAATGGCCGTGAAGATCAAAGTTGCGGTTCTCGGGACCGGTTCATTGGGCAAGGAGCATGTGCGCATCTACGCGCAGTTGGCCACGGAACAGGAAGCGGAATTGGTGGCGATTTACGATACGAATGTTGAAGCCGCGCGGCAGATTGCGTCGAAACATCGCGTGCCGGTAGCGCCTTCCTTGGGCGCGGCCATCGCCGCCGCCGACGCGATCAGCATCGTCACCCCCACGCACACTCATTATGAACTGGCGCAACAGTGTCTGGCCCGGGGCAAGCACGTACTGCTCGAAAAACCGATGACCGACGACGCGACCGAGGCCGCGGCATTGATTGAGTTGGCGCAAAAAAACAACTGTGTTTTGCAGGTCGGTCTGGTGGAGCGTTTCAATCCGGTGTTCACGTATCTGGAATCAGTCGCCACGCAACCGCGGTTCATCGAAGCGCACCGGCTCTCACCTTATCCGAAACGCAGCACGGATATTGGCGTGGTGTTGGACCTGATGATTCACGATCTGGACGTGGTGCTGGCGTTCGTGAAATCCCCGGTGGTCCGCGTGGATGCGGTGGGCATTCCGGTGCTGAGTCAGTCGGAGGACATTGCCAATGCCCGGCTGCATTTCGCCAATGGTTGCGTGGCGAATCTGACGGCCAGTCGCATCAGCCCCGAGCGGATGCGCAAGATCCGCGTGTTTAGTGGTCCGGATCACAAGTGCTACATTTCCCTGGACTACCGGGCGCAGGAAGGATTTATCTATCGCATCGCCCGGACGGATGAAAAGGAAAGTTCATTGCTCAAAAAACTGCTCGCTTCACGCGGCTCGACCATCGTGAGTGAGTATCAAAATCTTCGGATCGTGCGCGAACCGGTGCCGATCCAGAAAGGCGAGCCGTTGAAACTGGAGTTGCAGCACTTCGTCCGTTGTGCGCGCGAAAAACAAACGCCGCGCGTCAGCGGTGTGGCGGCGAAGCTGGCGCTGGATCTGGCCTTTGAAATTACCCGACAGGTGCAGCAGTGCAGATGAATCAGTGCCTCGTTTCAGGGCTGAAAATATGAAACCGCCCTTCTTCATGATCGTCGTGAGCAACCGGAGTGACGGATATTGTCGGCTTTACGAGGCTTGCGACGGGATGTATTAGTTAGCCATGCAAAGCATCCGTTACGTGTACTGGCAGGATGGTGACGCCAGGCTCGGCCACTTGGAGGAATTTCCCGATTACCTGACGCAGGGCGAGTCGCTGGCCGATTTGGAAGAGCATTTGCGTGATTTGCACAAGGAGTTGACCAGTGGCGAACTTCCCGCCGTGCGCCGCGTGGCAGAACTGCAAGTCTCGTGAAGCGCGTCGAGCTAATCCAACGTCTGAACGAAATGGGCTGCATTTTCATCCGGCACGGCGGCAAACATGATTGGTATCAGAATCCTCGCACCAAAATGTGTCAGCCGGTGCCGCGTCACACCGCGAACTCAAGGAATTTTTGGCGCGAAGCATCATCAAAAAATTGAGCGATGCCGCGTGATCGTTTTCCACGCCGCCGCTGGTGCGGTGTCAGAATAAAATCGTGAAACCACTTTCTATCATGCTGATCGCGGGCGACCCCAGTGGGGATGAACTCGCGGCAGAATTGGTGACGGCCTTGCGGGAAAAAGTTCCGTTGCGCCATTGTCACACCTCGGTGGACGTGCAACCGTTGCACACTTCGCTCGCGCCCCGCTTTTTTGGTGCGGGCGGCCCCCGGATGGCGTCGGCGGGAGTGGAAATCGTGTGCGACCTGACGCGGTATTCAGTAATTGGTCTCGCTGAAGTCTTGAAAAATTTCGGCGCTTTTCGTCGCGCTTTCAAACAACTGAAAACAATCGCCCGACAGCGTGAACCGGAAGTCATCGTGGGTGTGGATTCCAGCGGCTTCAACCTGCGGTTTGCACGCGCCATTCACGCCCAGGTGCGGAAGCAGCACGGTTGGTTTCAAAACTGGCATCCGAAACTGGTGCAGTTCGTTTCCCCGCAGGTCTGGGCCTCGCGACCCGGACGCGCCTACGCTCTGGCGGAATATTGCGATCTGCTGTTGAGCATTTTTCCGTTTGAGAAACCGTGGTATGCCCGGCGGGTGCCGAAGCTGTGCGTGGAATTTGTCGGACATCCGATGTTGGGTCGTGCGCAGTCACCTGCGCCACTCAAGGCAGATTCGGCTGCGACAGCGCAGATCGTATTGCTGCCTGGCAGCCGGCGGGACGAAGTGCGCCGGCACGGACCATTGGTCATTGCGGCCTTCGAAAAATTGCGTCGTGAAATTCCGACCCTGACGGGAAAGTTGATCGTGCCGAACGAAATGTTGGCGGCATTGGTCAAGACGGCTCCCTTACCCGCCGGGCTTGACGTGCAGGTGGGGGGCTTGGCGGAAGTGTTGCCGACCGCGCAACTGGCGCTCACCAAGTCGGGCACGATCACCATGGAATGTGCATTTCACGGGGTCCCGGCGGTCGTGTTCTATAAAACCTCGTGGCCGACGTATTGCATTGGTCGCCGTCTCGTTACTGTGAAATATCTGGCCATGCCCAACCTCTTGGCCAATGCGCCGATTTATCCTGAGTTGGTGCAATCGGCGGCGACGCCGGATCATCTGGCCCGCGCCGCTTTGGAATTGTTGCGTGATGAGAAACACCGGATTCAAGTTCAGCAACAACTGGCGTCAGTGATCGCGATGTTGGGGGCGCCGGGGGCTCCTGAACGCGCCGCCGAAGCCGTTTTGAGTTTGCTATAGCCTGGGGGTGGTGGAAACGCGCCATGGCAAAATTGCGGCATCGGCTTACCAGGTTGGTGGCGGCTTCAAGAAAAATTCGGCAGGCCGGTATCGAGACTTGCGGCGATCTGAACTGGAATTGACTCTGGCTTCGCCAGCGACAACCATGAGGTGGTGCTGAAGCGGGTTTCCAAGTGGACGTTGGTGGCGGCACTCTCATTGGCAATGGGAGCGCATTGGGCCTTGCTGCAACCGATCGCCTGGGTCGGCATGATGATTAGTTACTCCCGGGACGCTTCGTTCACTGAAGCCGTGAGCAAAACTTTTGACGGCAAACATCCCTGTGCGCTTTGCAAAGTCATTCAGGAAGGTCGTCAGGATAGCCGGCAACCAAACCAGCAGCAGAATTCGGATGCGCTCAAATTTGATTTTGGTTTGGTTGCCTCTGTTGAAGCTTTTGTCATCGCCGAAGTCTTTCCCCCCATTCCCGCTACTGCGCCGACGTTGAACTCACGTTCGGATGAGCCGCCGAAACCGCGTCCACGATCCCATTCGCTTCTCCATTCTGTTTAAGCGACCGCATTGGGCCAACCTACCGTTGGGGTTGCGGTCCTGATTTGAATTACACGCGGAGGGATTATTTCCATTCCGTCTTTCCGAAGCTGCCGGTGGAACGTCACGCCGCCCGCGAACTTGTGCGGGCTGGCGGACTGAAACTTCCAACGGGGCGTCACGATAGCAATTTGAGAAATTTTAGAAACGAGAAATCAAGAGTTTGAAGTATGCAAAGTATGATTAAATTTTCAGTGAGCGCGCTCGTAATGGCGTGCGGGTTAGGTTGGGGGCGAGCCGAGGTATTGACCGCGGTGCCCATGCAGGGCGGGATGCTAATGCCGATGGTGGCCTATCACGCGGAGACCGACCGCATGCAGGTCGCAATGCCGGATGAAATTCCACAACTCACGCCGTTGCTGGTGAGTCATCCCGGTGCGGGTTTTGATCCGGCGGATCCGTGGTTTGACGCGCTCGATCCGAGCCGGCAAGGCGCGTCGTTCAGCCGCCGTTATGGATTTATCATGGATAGCATGAGCGATCCGCTGCCGACGGGCACGCAGATGTGGATTCGCAAATTGGCCGGCCCATCGGAGTTGCGGTTCTATGACTACATGGGCACGGCGCCGAAGGCGATGACGCCGATTTTTGGAACTGAGGGCGTAACGAATGCGCTGTATTGGAATGGCCTGATGTATCATCCCTTGGTGACCGCACCGCCGGGGGCCAACGGCTATACCGCCGTGTTCGAAGTCTATCTGGTGGATACCATCGCTAACCGGGAATTGCCGGCAACATCCAGTGGACCGCTGACTTTCGAGTTCACCAATCAACCAGATGGACGACCGCTCCTGACCTTGACGCCGGACCTTCGGCTGACCTGGTCGGCGGAAGTGGTTGCCAATTGGACGCTCGAAGCCGCGCCAAGACCGGATCAGGTGACCGCCTGGAGCGCTGTAACCAACACGCCCGCACGGCGTGGAGAGCTTATGGAAGTGCAATTGGAGCCAACATCGGCGCCCCAGTTTTTCCGGATGCGTTATCAATACTGACTCGACTGGAAGGCCGAGCATGATCGCTCCCCAGATTGCACCCACCACGAGCTTCCGACCTGATCCGCCGCTTCGAGGTCGGTTGGCTCGTGGCGGTTTTACCCTGATTGAGTTGCTGGTGGTGATTGCGATCATGGCCATTCTCGCGGCGTTATTGCTGCCGGCGTTATCCCGAGCCAAGGCCACCGCACGAGCCACGCAATGTCTGAATCAGATACGCCAACTGGGATTGGCTGCGCGGCTTTATGCGGATGAGAACCGTGATTATTTTCCGCGCAGCCAACACTCGGCTTTTGCTCACGGTGAATTGACCTGGCCGCGCAGTCTCGCCCCACAACTAGGTTTTAATTCCACCACTTGGACCAATCTGCTGACCGGGTTGTACCGGTGTCCATCCGACCGGCGCGCCGCACCGCTGAGCTACGGCATGAATGTTTATTTTGAACTGAGTGCCGCGGATGATTACATCGGCAAACCCGCCACCTGGCGTCGCACCGCCACGGTTCCCAGACCGGCCGTGACCATTTTGTTTGCCGAAAACGCGGGCGGTGCCGACCACATCATGCCCAATTACTGGATTGCGTTATCCGACGCCGCAGAAGTGGTGGCGCAACGCCATGCACTCAAAGCGAACTACACGTTCGTGGATGGTCACGCGGAACGGCGTAAATTGGAAACCACGTTTTATCCGTCGCAACAACTCGATCTCTGGCATCCCTTGCTGGCTAAATAAGCTGTCATTTGATTCCCAATTCCGGTGGCTGGCGGTTAGTGGTGAGCGGGTAGGGGAGGTTTTGCTGCGTCCGATTAAATGCGCGGTAAAAACCTTGTGCGACGGCATTGGCTTTGCTCAAATCCACTCTGATGCGGCTTTCAACGCCAGCAAATTTCAAGCAGTACAAACCGGTTCTAGCCAGTTTGCTGGCGGCGCTGATGCTATTGTTGACGCTGGCCTCCGCCAGTAGCCGGCTGCACGAGCGGCTTCATTCCAGCAGTGGTCACCCGCAAAGTCCATGCGCGGTCTGTATCCTGGTCGAAGGCCAACTCAACGCGCCGTTGGTCACGGTGTCAGAAGTTTTTGCGTTGCTGTCTGTTGCTTGGACACTTCCCGCGCCGCAAATCGTTATTCCAGCCGCGATTGATCCCTCCGTCATTTCCACTCGCGGTCCGCCCGCTTCGGTTTCTTCCCAGTCGTAATCCGTGTTGTTGGTCCGGCCCGCGTGGGCAGGATTCATTTTAACCCATTTGGTAGTTCCCGTGGCTGACTCGTGTCGAGGTGACCCGGATAGCTTAGAACGGAATTTGATATGAAACGAAATTTTTTGAAGTGGACGATAATGGCGGGCGTGACGGTTTTGATCGCGAGTGCGGTTGGCGCGCGGGAAACCAATGAAGTCGAGCAGTTGCAACGTGAACTTCGTGAACTGCGCGAACGGATGCAATCACTCGAAGAAAAACTCAACTACGCCGCGACTAACACCGCTTCGCCCGCACCGTTGGAAACCAACCGTCCCACGTCGGCCAGCGCCTCGGCGCCGCCGACCAAAGTCTGGTCGCCCAGCGATCCCCTCCGGGTCGGGCGCGGCAGCGCGTATGCGGACATCGGATTAGTGGGGACGTTTGCTGCGGGCGGTTCAACGGCGAAAGACATTGAGGCCGGCACGCAATTGGGCGGGCACGATCCGAACCAGAACGGTTTCACAGTGCAGGGTGTCGAGATGAATCTGCAAGGCGCGGTGGACCCGTATCTGCGCGGCAACGCGAACCTCCTGTTCTCGGTGGATTCCGGCGGCGAATCGTTCGTGGAACTGGAGGAGGCGTGGTTGGAAACGGTTTCCTTGCCGGGCAATTTCCAGATTCGCGCGGGACAAATTCTGTCCGAATTTGGCCGGGTCAACGCGCAGCATCCGCACACCTGGGGCTTTGTGGATTCGCCGCTCGTCAACGGACGTTTCCTCGGCGCGGACGGCTTGCGCAATCCCGGGGCGCGGCTCAGTTGGCTGGCGCCGACGCCGTTCTATTCCGAATTGATGTTGGGCATCCAGAACAGTCAGGGCGAAACAGCGGCGAGTTTTCGCAGTCACGGCCACGCGCATGGGGGCGAAGGCGAGGAGCGCCTGCCGTTCGGTTATCGGCATGCGGAAAATGATCGCGGCGTGCGGCACGTGACGGATCTGTTGTTCACGCCGCGCTACGCGATGTCGTTTGATTTGACGGACGAACAGACGCTGGTAATGGGCGCGTCCGGCGCGTTCGGGCCGAATGCCAGCGGCAGCAGCGGCGATACGGTGACGCAGATTTATGGCGTGGATTTGTATTGGAAATGGAAACCGTCGAATGCCCACGCCGGATTTCCGTTCGTCAGTTTTCAAACCGAAGTCATGCTGCGGCGCTATAAACTCGGCGCGTTCGATTGGGATGAAAATGGCAACGGCGGCGATAATGACGGCGATGGCTTCGTGGACGCTGGCATCATCACGGACGCGACGGGCCTGACGCCGGCGGTGTTGGCCCCGGAAACGGTGACGGATTACGGCGGTTACGCGCAACTGCTCTACGGTTTTCGGCAGGGTTGGGTGGCGGGATTGCGTTTCGATTACGTAACCGGTGAACGGGCGACATACGAACGCGCCGGCCTGTTATTGGCGGACGGGAATGGCGGCGGCTCGTCATTGGGACGCGATCCTCAGCGAAATGAGCGATGGCGATTGACGCCGAATCTCACCTGGTATCCGACGGAGTTTTCCAAAATCCGGTTGCAATACAACTACGATGACCGGCGCGATCTCGGCCGGGATCATTCCGTGTGGCTGCAATTTGAATTCCTGCTTGGCGCCCACGCGGCACACAAATTTTAAGCCATAGAGTTTACACAGATGAAACACAGTTTATGAAAACGAAATGCCTTTTGTTCCTCGCAGCGTTGTTGATGGCGACTGCGGTTCAAGCAAAGTTAAATATCGTCGTCACCACGCCGGATCTCGCTTCTATTGCGAAGGAAGTTGGTGGTGACAAAGTGGAAATCACCACGCTGGCGCGGCCCACGGAAGACCCGCATTTCGTGGACGCCAAACCAAGTTTCATCGTGAAGCTGAATCGTGCGGATGCGCTGATCGAGGGCGGTGCAGACCTGGAAATTGGCTGGTTGCCGTCGTTGTTGACGGGGGCGCGCAATGACAAGATCCAATCCGGCCAACCCGGGCGCATCCTGTGCAACGAAGGCGTGTCCATGCTCGAAGTGCCGACAACGCTGACGCGGGCCGAGGGCGACATTCATCCGCTGGGTAATCCGCATTACGTCGTTGATCCGGTGAACGCGAAAATCATTGCGACGCACTTGGCGGACGCGTTTGCGAAGCTTGATTCCGGCAGCGCGGAAATGTATCGCGCCAATGCGAAAAAATTCACGGATGCGCTTGACGGCAAGCTCGCGGAATGGGTGGCAAAACTCGCGCCGTTCAAAGGAGCGAAGGTGGTGTCGTATCACAAATCGTGGCCGTATTTCGCGGCGCGCTACGGATTGGTGATGGATATTTTCCTGGAGCCGAAGCCGGGGATTCCCCCCTCGCCCGCGCATCTCGCGTCGGTCATCGCCAGGATGAAAGAGGAAAACGCACGGGTCATTATCGTGGACCCGTATCTGAACCGGAAGACGGCGGAAACCGTCGCGCGCAGCACGGACGCAACCGTGGTGGACGTGGCGCAAATGCCGGGGGGCGTGAAAGGCGCGGACAGCTACATTGCGCTGGAAGATTATCTGGTGAACTCGTTGGCGGCGGCACTGCAGAAAAAATAAACCGCAGAGACGCAGAGAAATTCACTTTCCAAACTCGGCATCTTGGCGTCTCGGCGGCAAATAAAAACTCTATGAGCGAAATTTTATCCGTGATGACGTGGCCGCTGGTCGCGTGTCTCGTGTTGCCCGGCATTCTCGTCTATTACGGTCTGCACATCATCCGGCGCGAAGTTATCTTCGTGGACCTCGCGCTGGCGCAGGTGGCGACCCTCGGGACGTGCGTCTGTCTTTATCTCGGCCACGAAGCCGACGACCCGCACAACTATTTCTGGTCGCTCGGTTTCACGCTGGCCGGGGCGTTGTTGTTCACCTTCACGCGCCCGAGCAAACACGCGCGCGTGCCGCAGGAGGCGCTCATCGGCATCATCTACGTGGTGGCGGCGGCGGCGGGGATTTTGTTGTTGAGCAAAAGCCCGCACGGCAAGGAGGAATTGCAACGCACCCTCGTCGGCGATCTGCTTACAGTGACGCCGCAACAGATTGGCCGAACCGCCGCGCTCTATGCCGCCATCGGCGTGGTGCATTTTATTTTCCGCAAACAATTCATCAAACTCTCGTTCGATCACGACCACGCGGCGAAAGGCGGATTGTCCGTGCATTTCTGGGACTTCCTGTTCTATGCGTTGTTCGGGCTGATCGTGACGAGCTTTGTGCAGGTCGGCGGCGTATTGATGGTGTTTTCGTATCTCATCGTGCCGGCGGCGTGCGCGACGTTCCTGGCGAACTCGCTGCTGGTGCGCTTGTTGCTTGGGTGGTGCGTGGCGACGCTGGCGAGTGTCGTCGGACTGTATGCGTCGTTCAAACTGGACGTGCCTACGGGCGCAGCGGTGGTCTGCGCGTTGGGCGGAGTGCTGTTGTTGACGGGAATCGCCGCCCCGCTATTGCGCCGGCGACGTTGAAAAGCGGTTCTGGTTGGAACGTGGGCGGGCTGGAATTGTTGGGTGAAATTGTAATTGCTGTACGGGGCGAATTAGCTTAGAAGCCAGCAACTGAAAGAAAGGGTTTTATGAGTTCATTACTAATTACGCTGGTGGTGCTGGTCGGCTTGGCCGTGTTGGTGGTGTTGCTGGTGATTGGTAAATACAATCACCTCGTCTCGTTGCGCAACCGGTTCAAGAACGCCTACGCGCAAATTGACGTGCAACTCAAACGTCGCTACGACCTGATCCCGAATCTGGTCGAAACGGCCAAGGGTTATCTGAAGCACGAACGCGAAACGCTCGAAAGCGTGACCAACGCGCGCAATCTGGCTTACACCGCGTCGCAGGCGGCCGCCAGTAATCCGGGAGACGCCGTTGCCGTGAAAAATCTGGCTGCGGCTGAAGGGGGTCTGGCGGGTGCATTGGGTCGGTTGATGATGGTGGCGGAGCGCTATCCCGATCTCAAAGCGAATCAAAACATGATGCAATTGTCCGAGGAACTGACTTCCACGGAGAACAAGGTTTCCTTTGCCCGCCAGGCTTACAATGACAGTGTCATGACCTATAACACCGCACGGGAGGTGTTTCCGAACAACATCATTGCCGGCATGTTCAACTTCGCCGCCGCCGAGTTGTTTGTGATTGATAAAGCGGAGCAGCGCGAAGCGCCGAAGGTTTCCTTCACGTGAACGTCCATGACTGAGCGGTTGTTGCTCCGGCTTTTAACCATTGGCGCGCGACACCGGTGCCGCGCCATTTTGTCGTGAAGCACGCGAACGTCATGGATTTTTTCCAACGTCAGGAGCTGGCGCATCGCCGCACCCGCTGGCTGGTGCTCTATTTTATCCTGGCGGTGATCGGGATCGTGGTGTCGGTGTATCTGGTCTGTTGGTTGATTTTCGGCTCGGGTTGGGATTCCTCGGAGGCTGCGTTCCGGCCACGCTCGCTCTGGCAGTCGGACCTGTTCTTCTACTCGGCGGTTGGCACCCTGGTGGTGATTGCCAGCGGGAGCCTGTTCAAAATCTCCCAATTATCCGCGGGCGGCGGCGTGGTGGCCGAATCGCTTGGCGGTCGCTTGCTGAAACCGAACAGCACGGATTTGCAGGAACGCAAACTCCTGAACGTGGTCGAGGAAATGTCCATTGCCTCGGGGGTGCCCATGCCCAAGGTGTACGTGCTGGATGACGAGCGCGGGATCAATGCTTTCGCGTCCGGGTTTTCATCGAACGATGCGGCGGTGGCCGTGACCCGCGGTTGCATGGAGCGGTTGAATCGGGATGAGTTGCAAGGGGTCATCGGCCACGAATTCAGCCATATTCTGAACGGCGACATGCGCTTGAACATCCGCTTGATGGGGCTGATCTTCGGACTGATTTGTCTGGCCGTCATCGGCCGGATTCTGCTGCGCACTCGGGGACGAAAAAATCCGTTACCGCTCCTCGGACTGGCACTCATCATCGTCAGCGGTTTTGGCGTTTTCTTTGGTCGTATGATTCAAGCTGCCGTCAGTCGCCAGCGGGAATTTCTCGCCGACGCTTCCGCAGTGCAATTCACCCGGAATCCGGCGGGGCTTTCCCGCGCCTTGCAAAAAATTGGCGCGGTCGGATCGCAACTGCAAACGGAGCGGGCTGAGGAAGCCAGCCACATGTATTTCAGCAACGGACTGCGTTCCTCTTTCCTCGGGATGTTCGCCACGCATCCGCCGCTGGCGGATCGGATTCGTGCGATTGATCCCTCGTGGCAGGGCGACTTCCCAGCCGCCCGCGGGACGGCGTCGGCTGCCGCTGCGACGTCCTCCAGTCCCGAATCGGGATTGATCTCACCACTCGCTTCCGCACCTTCGGCGCCCCCGGTTGTCGTGGGGGCTTCGGGTCTTTCGTCGCAGAGCGCCATTCAAAACATTGGCCAACCGACCCTGGCGCAGTTGCGTTATGCTGAACAACTGCGCACCACCATCCCTGCGCCCATCCAGACCGCGGCGCGGGAGCCGTTGGGCGCCACCGCCTTGATTTTTGCGTTGTTACTCAGCGATCAGAACGAATTGCGCGCTACGCAACTGGCTGAGATCGCGCGCCGCATGTCGCCGGACGTAAGTTCGGAAATGACCGCGCTGGCGGCATTGGTTGCCGGGTTGCCGACCAAGGCCCGGCTGCCGCTGGTAAATCTGGCGGTGGCGGCACTGCGGGAAATGTCGGGCGAGGAGTTTGAGACCTTTCACGCGACGTTGCGATGGCTGATTGAAAGTGACGGACAAATTGATCTGTTCGAGTTTGTGCTGGAAAAGATTTTGGAGCGCAATTTGACGCGCCATTTTCATCCGGGCAAACCACTGGTGGTGCAATACTACGCGCTGCCACCGTTGCTTCCGGACCTGGCCGTTCTGCTCTCCGCGCTCGCTCATGTGGGCAGCAGCGACGCCCAGGCGGCGGCGCGCGCCTTTCGAGCTGGCGCTGCAGTGATCCCCGCTGGCGGAAGCGGGCTGACGTTACTACCGTCCGCACAGTGTGGGCTGGCGGAAATTGACCGGGCACTTAACCGCTTGGCGGCCACCACGCCGCAGATTAAAAAGCAGTTGATCGCGGGGAGCGTTCAGGTCGTCGGCGCGGATGGGGTGGTGCAGGAGCGCGAAGCGGAATTGCTGCGCGGCATCGCTGAAGCGCTCGATTGCCCCATGCCACCGTTTGTTTAAGCGGAAGGGGTGGGCGGGGCCGCCGAACCAGCGGCGTTCAGTTGAGTGGTAGCCACTGTTGCCTCGGCCTCGATATCAGGTTTTCTCCGTTCCAGCCCTTCATACAGACTGGGCAGCAGAATGAGGGTCAGGAACGTCGAGCTGAGGATGCCGCCGATCACCACCGTGGCCAACGGGCGTTGCACTTCAGCCCCCGCCCCCGTCGCAATGGCCATCGGTACGAACCCCAAACTCGCCACCAGTGCGGTCATCAACACCGGACGCAATCGCGTCAACGCGCCCTCGCGCACGCTCGCGCTGACATCGCGACCGCGTTCGCGCAGTTGGTTGAAGTAGGAAATCATCACCAGACCATTCAGGACCGCCACTCCGGATAACGCGATGAACCCGACCGCTGCGGAAATGCTGAACGGCAGGTCGCGCAGCCACAACGCCAGCACGCCGCCCGTGACGGCCAGGGGAATGCCGGTGGAAACCAACAGCGTTTGACGCAAACTGCCCAACGCGAGAAATACCAATACGAAGATGAGCGCCAACGCCACCGGCACAACGACCAATAATCGGGCCCGCGCTTCCTGTAGATTTTTGAACTGGCCGCCGAACTCGATTGAGTAACCGGGCGGCAGTTCGATTTGTCCGACCCTTTGTTGCGCTTCGCGGACGAAGCCTTCCAGATCGCGACCGCGCAGGTTGATCATGATGGCAACGCGGCGTTGGCCCAATTCGCGGGTGATGGTGGCGACTTGTTCGGTGAGATGAAAATCCGCGACTTGTCCCAGGGTCAGCAACCCCCCGTCATCCACGCGCACGGGCAACCGTTTAAGTTCGTCCAACTGTGCGCGCAAGGCTTCGGGCAGACGCACCACGATGGGATAATGCCGGTTGCCTTCGATGAGCTTGCCCACTTCCTGACCGGCGAGCGCGGTATGCACCACCCGATTCAATTCCGCCGCGTGGAGGTTGTATTTGCTCATCGCCTCGCGCTTCGGAATGATTTCCAGCAACGGTGATTTGCCGAGTTCGTCGAGTTCCACGTCGGCGCGACCGGGAATCTGCTCCAGAATTTCCCGCGCGGTTTTGGCGAGGTGTTCGAGCTGCGCAAAATCGTCGCCGAAAATTTTCACCGCAAGGTCCGCGCGCGTTCCCTCGAGCAGTTCGTTGAAGCGCATCTCAATTGGTTGACTGAACAGGTGCGTTTCCCCGGGCACGTATTTGCCCAGCTCGGCGGCCATCAAATCAGCGAGCGCCTCCTTGCTGATGGGCTGGCCATTGACCTGGCGCCATTGCTTGCGGGGTTTGAACATGAGGTACGTGTCCGCCACGTTGACGCCCATGGGATCGGTGGCCACCTCGGCGGTGCCGAGTCGGCTGAAGGTGTAATCCACCTCGGGGAATTTTTCGCGCAGCACGGTTTCGCTGCGTTTTTGCATGGCCACACTCGCATCAATGCCGATGCTGGAAGTGCGAATCATGTGGACGGCGAACGAGCCTTCATCCAGTTGCGGAATGAACTCGGCGCCCAGGCGCGTGAAACGGTAACCGGCAAAAGCCAGCAGAGCCACCGCGAGCATCGTGACGAGACCGCGATGCTTCAGGCTGAAGTTCAGCGCGGGCTGGTAGAGGCGTTTGAAAAAGCGGATCAGGAAACTATCCGCCTCGCGGATGCGCCCACCCAGCAGATAGGACCCCAGCGCCGGCATCAAGGTGAGCGCCAGCGCCAACGCGCCAACGAGCGCGAAAATGACCGTGAGCGCCATCGGGTGGAACATTTTTCCTTCGATGCCGGTCAACGCGAGAATCGGAAAATAAACCACGGTGATGATGACGACGCCGAAGAACATTGGTGAGGCGACTTCCTTGGTGGAAATCAGCACCTCCCGCGCGCGTTCCTCGGGGGTCAGTTGCCGTTGCAGTTGTCGCTGTTTTTCCGCGAGATGGCGAATGATGTTTTCCACCATCACCACCGCGCCATCAATGATGAGGCCAAAATCAATGGCCCCCAGACTCATCAAATTTCCCGAGATGCGTCCTTGCACCATGCCCGTCATGGCCATTAACAGCGAGAGCGGAATGGCCAGCGCGACGATCAGCGCGGCGCGCCAGTTGCCCAGCAGAATGAGCAGAATGGCCACCACCAAAATGGCGCCTTCAAACAGGCTCTTTTCCACGGTGTGGATTGTTTGATCCACCAGCACGGTGCGGTTGTAAACGGGGATGATTTTTACACCGTTGGGTAATTGGAGTTGGATGTCCCGAAGTTTTTGATCCACAGCTCGGGCCACGAGCCGGCTGTTTTCGCCCGCCAACATCAGCGCGGCGCCCAAGATCGCTTCCTCGCCGTTATAAGTTGCCGTGCCGGTGCGAACCGCGCTTCCAATGCCCACGTCCACCACGTCACCGACGCGCAATGGAGTCGGGCGTGACCCGAACTTGAGCGGCAAACGCTCGAGGTCCGCAATCGTCCGCACGCGTCCCGCTGCGCGCACGGCGACCTGTTCGCCGCCCAGTTGGATCACGCTGCCCCCGGCATTTTCCACGTTCTCGCCAATGGCCGCCGCCACCTCGCTGAACGACATGCCCACGCTTTTCAGCTTGTCGGGATTGGGCTGAATGACGATCTGCTTTTCGTAACCGCCTTGGGAATTGACTTCCGCCAGTCCGGGCGTGGCTCGTAGCCGCGGTTTGATCTGATAGTCGTGGATCAATTTCAACTCCATCAACTGTTCCTCACGCGTGGCCGGCTGGTTGGTCGCGCCCGGTTCGTACTCGACGACGTAATAATAAATCTCGCCCAAGCCAGTGCTGATGGGCGCGAGCTTCGGGGTGAGTCCGGGCGGCAAATCATCGAGCACGGTTTGCAACCGTTCGCTGACCAGTTGTCGCGAGCGATAGATGTCTGTGCCGTCCGCGAAAACGAGCGTTACCTGGGATAACCCGAATTTGGATAACGATCGCAACTCCGTGAGACTGGGAATGCCGGCCATTTCGTTTTCAATCGGGAAGGTGACCAGTTTTTCGATCTCCTCCGGTGCGAGCGCAGGCACGGAGGTGTTGATCTGCACCTGCACATTGGTAATGTCGGGCACGGCGTCAATCGGCAGACGCAATGCCGAATACACGCCAATGCCGATCAAAATCAAAGTGGTCAGCACCACGAACACTCGCTGGCGCACGGAAAATTCAAGCAGTCGGTTCAGCATCGGGATAATTAGTGAGCGTGACCCCCGCCTTTGGTGATCCGCAGTTCAATCAAATAAAGCGCTTCGACCGGATGCGTGACGACCACGTCTCCGGGGCGTAACCCCTCGGTGACTTCCAGTTGGTCGTTGGCCGTCGCCCCGATCCTGACCGGCGTTCGGGCGTACGCGCCGTTGGTAAGGCGGTACACGAACGTGCCTTCGGAAGTGCGCAGCCGCGCCGTTTGCGGAATGACCAACACCGGCTGGTTTCGCGATTGCGTGATTGTCGCAGACAAAAATTCACCCGGCTGGATTTTGTTGGCCGCGTTGGTGAGACCGACGATGACTTCCGCCTCGCCGAGGGTTTGCGCCGGTTCGATGCGCAGCACCACTCCGATCAGCGAGGTTTGATCCCGCGTCTTGATTTCCACCGCTTCGCCGGGATGAATGGTGGCAGCCTGGTTTGGTGACAGAAAACCCGCACCGTGAACATCGCAGCCGGTATGATCGGTTTCCTGGATGAGATGATGGTGCTTTTCATCAAACACCTGCAGATTAAAACGCGTCTGTAAGGGTAACTTCTGTTCCGTTACCAAGGCAGTTGTGACTTGAAGAATCTCGCGCGTTTCATCGGTCAGGACCAGACCGCGCCCCGCTTCAAAAGTGGCCCCGGAAGGCGAGGTTTCGTCGTGCGCATGATCTTCGGCACCGACGTGTTCATCAGGGTGATTCGTGGAACGCTCGCAACCGCCCACCAGACACCAGGTTGCGAGCAGGGAAATGAGCCAGACGCCTCTCATTTTGTTCCCTCGGTAGTTTGCGCCTGCACCAGCGGCGTCGGCAACCCGGTGAGTAATTCCAGTTGCGCGGCGGCTTCCAACGCTTCGAGCTTGGTGTCCAACAGACTTTCCACCGCTTCGAGGTATTGCTTCTGCAACTCGACGTAAGTGGAAATGGGTACGGCGCCGAGGCGATAATGCCGGTCCGCCAGTTCGGCGGCCGCCTTGAAGTGTTGCACCGAATCCGGTCGCCACTTCTCCATCTCGCGCACTTTCGTTTCGTACACGCGGGCCGCCGCGATCACCTGGCGCTGCAACTCGCGCTCGGCTACTTCCAGCGCGGTTTCCGCCTGCAACCGGCGCGCGCGCGCCACGCCGATCTCTCCCTCGTGGCGATTCCACAAGGGCAACGGCAACGAAACGCCTACGCTCAAGACGCGCTCCTTCTCGTTCCCGGCGTTTTCCTCGGAATAAGCCGGCCCGATCCGGAGCGTCGGATAACGCTCGTTTTTCGCCAGGTCTTCGCGCCAACCTTGCTGCGCCAGTTCGATCTCTCGCGAACGCAGTTCAAAATTGTTGGTACGCGCCCGGGCCAGCAGTCCGGCGGTGTTTTCCGCCGCGCTGAAATTCAACGGCACGGCCGTCACCGTCAGTGGTGCGTTTGGCGCCGCGCCGCGCAGTTGGTTTAATTCCAACAAGGCCGCTTCGCGCCGCAAGGTCGCCTCGGTCGCTTTGCGTTCCGCGTTCAATTCCGTCGCTTCAATAATCCGGGTTTCGAGCAAAGGCGTTAAGCCGCTCGGATCACGCTGCAGCAGTACCTCCCGCAACGCCTTGAATCGCGCCGCTACTTCCGCCGCCGCCACCGATTTTTCCTGCGCCGCGAACAATCCGTAGCCCAGGGTGTGGATGCGGCCGACGAGTGCGGCGCGGAAACGCTGCTGTCCCAATTCGGCCAACTGGAGGTCCTGATTGGCTATCGCTTTGCGCAAACTGAGGCGCCCGGGCCATTCGAAGGGTTGCACTACGGATACCGACCACGCTACACCTTCTCCGGCAAATCTCGTGTCGGTCATACGTTTGTGGCCGATATCACCGTTGATTTCTGGATTACCCAGTTGTCCGGCGGTTCGCCGCCCGGCTTGTGCCGCGGCGATTTCCGCTTCGTAGAATTTCAATTCCGGATTATTCTCCAGTGCTTCAGCCACCAACGCATCGAGTGAGCGCGCTGGCGCCGGCGTTTCCTGAGCGCTCGCCAGAAACGTCATGAAACCAAGCATTACGCCAACCACATAAAACCGACCTGTTTGTAAAAAATTCATGATTCAAAAACCGAGACCAAAGGGATCAAGCCAACGAAATTTCGTCGCGGCCACACCGGGCCGTAACGACCTGAGAGATCATCCCGACGGGATGATTAGATGATGCAGGAGGGAGCTCGCGGAGATGGAGCCGTGCGTACAGCAAATTGCCACGCGGCCGGCAGCACTGCGAGATTTCCAGCGGCAGAATTGGTGCCGGTTTGCACCACGTTTGCAGGGATGGAAACCGGAACGGGCACTTCAAACAGCAGTTGTGAATTCAGAGGTGGAATGATCACTGGCGCGCTGGAAGACTTGTATTGGGCGTTTTCCACCACCTGACACGAATCTTGATCGCAATCGGATGCCGGGGATTGATCCGGCTCGGTGGTATCCGCAGTTGCGGCGCCTGGGCACGCAAAAAAATCGGATTGCATGACGGTTTCAAACAGCAGGCAATGCGAAGTCATGGGCAACCAGATCGTTGCCAGCGCCAACGCCAAGACGGTTTTGAACATCCGCACAACGTATGGATGCCTGTTCCCGACAGGAAGTTCAACCAAAGTTTTCAACACCCCCAACATCTGGCAAAATCCAAATAATTCTTGTTGACTGATTCGAGGATGTTACTTAGTGTCGTGCCAGAGTCAACCCAAAGTACTAAGTTAAATCGCATGAAAAAAACTTGTAAGACCTACTTGAGTCAACTTCCGCCCGTCCGGAAGTCATTGTGTTCCAAACTGCGAAGCATGACAGTAGCCTTGCTGGCGCTCACCGTGTTCGGCTGGCAGGCCGATTTGCAAGCTCAGTCGGAGAACTTCGATTCTGGCGCGTTAAATCCGCCGTGGCAGACCGCGCAGTTCTTTCCGCAGCCTGTTTCTTTTCCCGATACGGGGTATGGGAAAGGAATGCGCATCCAGGCACAGCCGGTCCCCAATACGGCTCCGGCAGCACTCTTGATTGCTCAGCCGAACGTCATTACCGACTTCTATGTGGCCGTAGATATCGTTGATTGGGCAGACTTGAATCAAGCGCTGGTGCTATTTGGACGATGGACCCCAGGTGGGGCCGCCGGGCTGGCGGAAGCCACGGGTTACATTCTTAACTTCGACGTGGTGCAAGATGGAGTTCAAGCCGGTGATCGCAAGGGCGGGGAATTACAAATCAATGCCGTTTATCCGGGCTTTGCCACGGCCACGGCCGCGGCCGCTGAACTTACATTTGAGCACGGACATTCCTATCGGCTTATTTTTCAGGGAACGGATAATTTAATGAAGGGCGAAGCTTACGACTTGGCCGACTTAACCAAACCGTTGGTAACGATTTACTTCCAGGATCTGGACTTTACCTATGCAAGCGGGTTGTCTGGGTTCTTGTCGTTCAGTCGTGACGGTAACACTGGCGTGACGGACGTCACGATTGATAACTTGCTGGCGACGACCAGTGATCCTAACGCGGCTTCCGCCCCGGCCATTGCCCACCCCGTACCGGGGGTTCCAGTGGTAACGGAACGGGTGCCCGAGGATCGGTGGGCGAATCTTCATGATCCGTCGGCAGGAATCAGTTTTACCGCCAAGACCTTTACGGCCGACGAGATTAACGCCAGTGCCACAAAATTGTATCTGAATGGAGTGGACGCCTCTGCCTCCCTGGCCCCGTTGCCAGCCAATGGCAGTACGGTCAGTTTCAGCACCGCGCCCGACACTTTGGAGGCGAATACCCTCTACGAAGCACGCATTGAATTGACGGATACAACCGGCAATCTCAAATCCACCAATATCTTTTGGTTTGATACCTTTTCGGATGCGTACCTGGCCTCGCAAAAAACCATTGAGGCGGAGGATTACAATTACTCAACGGATTTGGTTTCTGGTGGGCAATATCAATTGGACCCCATTGATGTATCCGGGCTCGACTATGACGAAGTTGCGGTCGGGGGCAATTCGGCGTATGGCGGAAACGACAAGGGCTACTTCAACTTTCAAGGAATCGAAGGGATTGATTACGTAAAGACCGCCGGCTTCATGAACACGATCTTTGCCGAATATCGCCCTCAAGATAGGGTAATGATCACACAGGGATCAACCACCACCGCCAGTCGGGACGAAGCGGGAGATATTAAAGACCTGTACACCAATATTCCTCCGCAACGGATTCATAGCACTCAACGGGCGAAATACACCGCGGCCAGCGTTTGGGAATATCAGGTGAAACTAACGTCACCGGGCGATTGGATGAACTATACCCGCAACTTCACGCCCACGAATTACCACGTCTATTTGCGGTGCAGCAGTTTTGGTGCGACCACGGTTTACCTGGATCAAGTCACCAGCGATCCGACGCATGGCGGGCAATCCACCGTGCGACATGGCGCGTTCAATATTGGGAATAACATGATGCGTCTCAACTACAAGTACGTGCCGCTAATGGTTGGAAACACGCCGGCAGTAGTCAGCCTTTCGGGGCTGAAGACCCTGCGGTTGACCATGGGAGGTACTCCCATCAAGGATCAGCGGCTCATTAATCTGGACTATCTCCTGCTCGTTCCAACGAGCGATGGTCCGACCGTAGTCTATCCGTCCATGCCGCCCACGGTGTTTGACAACTTCAACGACGGCAACGACACCGCTCCGGCCTGGCAGCATTATGATCCGATCTTCCCGACAGCGGGGGATCCGTTCCTGGCTTCCAGCTTTATCACCACCGGCGGGGTGTACCATATCTACACGCCGGCACAGCCATACGATTCCTACGGACCCTCGCGGGCGGGCAGTTTCCTTGCCGGGGTGGAGTATTCGGACTTCTACGCCTCGGTGGATGTGCTGGATTTCGACGATACCGTGCGCCAGGCATTTGGGATTGCGGCGCGCATCAGCACGCCGGGGCTGGGCACCATGAACGGGTACCTGTTTAGTTGGGAGCCGGGTGGAGATACCTTGCCGGGTGAGGATAATGGAGATTTGGATATTTCCTGGATCCAAGCGGAAACCCCAATGGGGCAGCTCGAGACAGACTCCAGCAATCTGCACTTGGAACGCGGCAAACAGTACCGGTTGGTCTTCATCGGCAAGGGGGCGGATTTTGAGGGAAGAGTTTATGAATTCCCTGATTTGAACACCCCCATTAAAACCATTCACGCAAATGATCCGGATAATCATTATTCCAGCGGTTTGGTGGGACTGATTGTTGCGGGTAATGACGGCGCCAACCTTGTGCCCGGGGATGCGACCTTCGACAACTTCCTGGTCACTACGGCCGAACCGCGAATTGATCTAACCCAGTCTGGTGATTCGATCACGCTTTCGTGGCCGTTCATTCCGTATCGCTTGGAGAGCAGTCCAAGTCTCAGTGCGCCGGTCTGGACCGAGGTCAATACGGGAATCAGCTCGGAGGGCGGCGTGTACGAGTACACGATTCCAGCGACGGGTTCGCAGTTCTTCCGTCTGGTTTATCCCTGAGTAATTAAACGGTAATTGCATCGCCGCCTGACTTTTCGGAGTCAGGCGGCGCTTTTTGTGGCGTGTCAGTGGTCGTGAAAAAGTTTTTCAAAATCAGCTTCCGTTGCGGAATCGGCGTTGGCGGACTTATCGCCATTACCTTATTGGCCAGCTTGGACACGGTGGATTATCAACCATACTTCCGTACGAGCTACTATCAAACTACTGTCGAGCGTCTGCAAACCTGCGGAGCCACTAATTCTGCGAGCCAGGGGGAACTGTTCGCCGGCTTCGGGCGCGCGCGCCTGACGCCGACAGTCAATGCCGCTCAGGACGTTCCGAAACAAGGGCAATTTCGCTCACTGCCGCTGGCGGGTTACGGCAGTCGGCGCGGCCAAGCCGCTACCGGGGTGCATGATGATCTTTACGTGAAAGCAGCCGCGCTGCGCGTGGGGGATCACCTGGGAGTGATGGTCGGAACCGACGCCCTGATTGTTCCTGCCGAGGTAACCGATTTAGTCATGCAACGGCTTGAGCAGGAGGCCGGTTTGCGGCGCGAACAAGTGTACCTCAGCGCGAGCCACTCTCACTCGAGTTTGGGCGGCTGGGGGGAAGGGCTGGTGGCGGAAGCGTTTGCTGGCGGGTTCCAACCGGGTTCACGCATTTGGTTTGCGGATCGGATTGTGACCGCCGTGCGCGAAGCCATCGCCGACCTGCAACCAGCCGCTTTCGGCCGCGGTCGTTTCGATGCGCCAGAGTTGATTCGCAACCGATTGGTCGGCGCGCTGGGGCAGGTGGATCCGGAATTTAGCTGGTTGCTATTCCAGCAAAGCAACGGTCGTCGTGTTGTGTTGGGGAGTTATAGCGCGCACGCGACGGTGCTTTCCGGGAGTTCCATGGTGTTCAGTGCTGACTATCCCGGCGCCTGGCAACGAGCGGTTGAAGCGGCCACCGGTACCGCCGCCATCTTTCTGGCTGGCGGAGTTGGGAGTCAATCGCCCGTGGCGCCAGGGACCAATGGTTTTGATCGTGCCGAGCAAATGGGGCGGACGCTCGCCCAACGAACCCTGGCGCAGTTGACCGAGGTTTCGTTGACGAATCGGATGGTCTTTAATCTCCTGGGCTTGGAAGTGGCGTTGCCGCCCCTCAACGTGCGCGTCAGCGATGGACTTCGCCTGCGCCCCTGGCTTGCCCGTGAGCTATTACCGGTCCGACCCAGCAGTTTCCTACAGGTGTTCAGAATTAACGACATGGTTTGGATTTCTACCCCTTGTGATTACAGCGCCGAGCTTACTCTCGGCGTCAAGGATTACCTGCGCGTTCGCGGTTACTCCGGCGTCATCACCAGTTTCAACGGTGATTACGTGGGTTACGTGATCCCGGCACGGTATTATCATTTGAACGGCTACGAGCCGCGGTTGATGTCATTCTTCGGGCCCAATGTTCCGGATTATTTCGACGAATTAATCCGCGCCATGGCTGCGGCGATGATAAAGCAATAGCTGTTTGAGCCGTTGTTAACGGTCGTTTTCGTTTGCTTGCTGACCGCCTCGACCGTGCAGATCAAGTTTAATCCGTCTGCGCCGTAAAGTGATAATCGCCGGATTCCACCGCCAGTTCGGCGATGCCTCTCGTCGTGCGGATCAATTGAACTCCCGTCGCTTTTGAGAGTGCCCGACCTTCTTCTCGCAAGCTGGAGATGTCGCGGGTCGGTACGAACACGGTGGCGCGCGCGCCGATGGGCACAGACACGCGCAACTCAAATTCGTCACCGCGTTTGTGCCAGTCGCTGGCGATGCGACCGCGCACGGAATTGTAGCTGGCTTTGGCCCATTGCAGGTCGCCCACGGGTTGAGGCTTGATAATGACTTTGTCGAAGCCCACCGCATCGGGGGCCGGTTGAATTCCGGCCAGGACCTTGTAAAACCATTCGCTGACTGAACCGAACATCGGATGATTGTGCGAGTAAGTGTTATCGCTGAATTCCCAGTGCTCCCAAAGCGTGGTCGCACCGTTTTCCAGCATGAAGCCCCAACCGGGGAAGGTTCGCTGATCCACCAAGCCGTAGGCCACCTCTGCCCGTCCCAGATCCGCGAGCGCGTGCAACATGTATTTCGTGCCGAAAATCCCGGTACTCAAGTGGCCTTGGTGGGGCTGTTCAATATCGCGCACGAGCAAGCTTAGAGCGGCCGCTTGTTCCGTGACGGGGACTAATCCGAAGTAGAGCGCGAAAGCCTGGGCCGCTTGCGTGCCGGCATCATACTGCCCGGTGTTGGGTTTAAGGAATTTGTGGTTGAAGGCCATCTTAATCTGTTCTGCCAACTGCTCGGCCTCTGCCGTTTCGGTGGTGTGACCGAGGGTGCGTGCAAGCTGTGCCAACAATTTGGCATTGAAATAGTAAAAGGCGGTGCCGGTGAGTGCGCGCGGTTTCGGTGCCAGGCTTTCGTGGTCGCTGATCCCGTTGTCGAGAATGCCGTCGCGCGCCTGCGAACGCAGCAGATCCAGCCAACGCCACGCGGCGGCATACTGTTCTTCAAGCAGACGGCGGTCACCGTAATACTGATAGAGCTGCGCCAACAGCAGCGGATGCGCCGTGCCCCATCCGACCGGTCCGGATTGATCCCCCAATCCTTCGTCGCTGATTCCGACGAACGGCGCGGTTTCGGTAAACCCACCATTCGACCGTGCGGCATCGGCTAAATCTTCCACGGCTTTCACGTAGAAGTTGCGCATGTCGAAATTCAGCAATGCCATTTCACTCGAAGCCACAATGTCGCCGCCGTAACCGAATTTTTCGCGATGCGGACAATCGGACTGCACGCTGAACAGATTGCTCAACTCAGTCCACAACACCATTTCCTGGATGCGATTGAATTGTTCGTTGGAGCAGGCAAACGTGCCTGCGGACTCCACATCCGCATTCAGGCGCAAACCTTCGAGCGCATTTAACTCCGGCCGGCCGGGATAACCGGTAACCTCGACGTAACGAAAGCCGTGGTAGGTAAATCGTGGCGTGAAAGTCTCTTTGCGGTCGCCGCGCAAAATGTATTCGTCCTGCTGAAAAGCCGTCTTGGGCGCTCCGTTGCCATCGTAACGATAGTCCTTGCCGCCGCCCTTGATTTGGCCGCAAACCGCCGTCATGCCGTTAAGCGTGCCATCCGGATAAAGCAGTTCGCCGTAGCGCAGGCGCACGCGTGTTCCGGCCGGGCCGTTGACGTGCAGTCGCGTCCAACCGGCGAAATTTTGTCCCAGATCGAAGATGAACACACCGGGTTGGGGTTCCGTGAGGCGAACTGGAGGCAACGTGCGGGTGATGCGAATCGGCGGCGCGCTTTGGGCGCGCAACACTCCCAGATGCGGTTCGCCGGCGCGTACGGCGGTTTGCCAATGGCTCGCGTCAAAACCCGGTTGATCCCAACCGGGCTGCTCCTGGCGCGCGTCATAAACTTCGCCCAGATAAATGTTGTTGCGCCGCACTGGACCATCCGCCACTCGCCAGCTTTCATCCGAAACAATGGTTTGCGTGCGTCCATCCGCGAACTCCACTTCCAGTTGCAGAATGAAGCGCGGTTCGCCAATGGTGAGATGCTCGCGCAGGTTGATTTTCCCCCAAAACCGCAAGGGCGCGGGATTGAACCAGCCGTTGCCCAGCATGATTCCCAGCGCATTGTCGCCTCGTCGGAGTTGCTGGGTGACATCGTAAGTTGAGTAAAGCACCCGTTGCGAATAGCTCGTCCAACCCGGATCCAAAACGTGATCGCCCACGCGCTGACCGTTCAGTGTCAGTTCGTAATAACCCAAACCGCTCACATGCAGGCGGGCGCGACGCACCTTTTGCTCACAGTGAAACTCCTTGCGGAAGAGCGGGGCGGGATCGTCCTGAAAAAACTCGGCTTCACTTGCGCGCGACTTCCGGTCGCGCGTAATCCAAGAGGCTTGCCAGTCTGTTGGCGAAAGCAGTCCCATTTCCCAATAAGCCGGTTGACTCCACGCCGAGGCTTTGCCGTCCCGATCCCAAACCCGCACTGACCACCAGACTCGTTGTCCTGATCGCAATCCCGGTCCGTTGTAAATCACATTTACCGATTCGCTGGAAGTGACCCGGCCACTGTCCCAGTAATCCGCTTCACCTCGAGTCAGCTTGGTCGCCTCCGTGCTGACCCGCACTTGATAAGCGGTTTGTGTTTGAGCGCGCTGCGACGAGGTCAACTTCCAACTCAAGCGCGGTTCGGCTCGGCCAATGCCCAGCGGATTGTATTGCCCTTCGGTGCGCAGGTCGGTGATCTGCAACGTCGCGGCCTGGGTCGCTGGTGACCAGGCGATTACGCCCAGAAAGATTGAAATGGCAATGCGGGAAAGCAGCCCGGCTTGCCTGGGAAATTCCATCATGCGCGGACGATAAACATCCGTTCGCTGGTTCAGCAAGTGTGAATACCGCTCCGAGCCGCTTGCGTACGCTCCGGCGCAAGTCCTCCGATCAGGAAAAAACTTGCTTGGAGAAAACCGCTTGAAATTGAATCAGCCGATCTGGTTGGATTTTAATACCCGTACATGGCCTGACCGTTGGCGAAGCGGACGTAACCGGTGTGTTGCCGATACCAATAAAAGTCGTTACGTCCGGCGGCGTCAAAGGCCATGAGTGTGCTCGGATACGCATACCTGACCGGGTACTTGGAGGTGCGGCTTTGCCATTTTTTGATTTCCGAATGTCCATCAGCGAACGAGAAACCGCACGCGCCGTTATGGTACGAAGCCGGGATGTCCTGCCAGTTGCCGGCGTCCGGATTGTTAATGAAATATCCGTCGTTGATTGAGTCGGGATGTTCATCCACAAACAACCAGGTGCGGCCGGGGCGCGGGACTTCAGTCATTTTCAAATACTGCCGGAAGTCTTGAAAGCCCCAATTTCTGCCCTGAGCGGTTGGGTCACCTGCGGTGGTGCTATTAAAGCGACCAAAAACCGAGTTCATCGAAAGACTGCGATTGCGCTGTTTCCAACCGGCGATGCGTTGGGACTGGCTGAGAAAAACGTCCGCTGGACATTTATATACCCCGATACTGGCGGCCGTGTATCGGCCCAATACGCCTGTAGCCACCCAGTGCAGGTTGGTATTACTACGGTCTTCCGTAGAGGTGCTTGCGCCCCAGGTCATGACGTTGTTCACCCAATTATCCAATTTGCCGTTGCCGATGGCCGCGATGGTTTCGGACACGCCGTAGTTATTGGCGACCCGCTCACTATTATCCCCGGCATAGAGATGCCACGCCAAGGTGAGTTGCTTGGTATTGTTCAGACAACTGATGCCTTGCGCTTTGGTTTTGGCCTTGGAAAGAGCGGGTAATAACATCGCCGCCAGAATGGCGATGATGGCGATCACCACCAATAACTCGATCAGGGTAAAGCCCTGGCAACACCTGCCGCCCGGCGGACGCAGGGAACGAATTGTCGTCCGCTCGTTATCCGACTGGTCGCTGTTTTTAGTAAGGTCGTTTTGCATAAGCTGCATTTGCAGTTACTAAATTCTGTTCCCGATGTTCCCTTCGCACAAGGTAATTTCTTTCTGTTTCTCTAAGCTTTTCGCCGCAGTTTAAGTGACGGCATGCTCCGAGAGCAAGCCGCGTGGTAATTCGGGTGGATTTCCGAAAGTTTATAATGCGGCAACCGCTATGAGGTGGACTGATGTTCGAAGGTGGATGTTTGTGCGACGCGGCGGAATGAAGAGGCCGGTGGCGGGGCTGGCGATGGCCGTGCCAATTCCTCGGGATACCGCTTGCCGCCCGGAAAAGGTTTGGTTAGGGTGCGGTCATTATGGATAGCACGTTTCCTCCCAATGGCGGGGCCGGGACTCCGCCGCCTTTCCAGATTCCTCCACCGGTAATCACACCGCCACCACCGGCGCGGCCACCCCGGCGGTGGGGGTGGATTGTGATTTCGCTGGTTCTGCTCGCGTTGTTGGTGATCAGCATGATGTTCAACGCCGGTAGTTTTTTGAATGAACTGGCGGGCGTGGGCAACGCGCAACGCCGCTCCAGCGGGCCACGTCTGGACGAGGTAATCAAGGAGAGTGGGAGCAAGGAAAAGATCGTTGTAATTCCCATTGAGGGCATCATTAGCAGCAGTCTCGGCGGACGGGGTGGGTTTAATTTGGTGGATTTGATTAAGGCGCAGTTGGCTCGCGCGGAGGCCGACGACACGGTAAAAGCGGTCATTTTGCGCGTGGATTCACCCGGCGGCGAAGTGCTGGCCTCGGACGATATCGCGCGCTGCCTGACCAAATTTCAGAACACGGCTTACAAACCGGTGGTGGTTTCCATGGGAAGCCTGGCAGCCTCGGGCGGCTATTACGTTTCCGCGCCGTGCAGTTGGATTGTCGCCAACAAACTGACCATCACGGGTAGCATTGGCGTGATCATGCACGGCTATAACTACCGCGGGTTGATGGATAAAATCGGTTTGCGCCCCGAAGTGTACAAGAGCGGCAAGTTCAAAGACATGTTGAGTGGCGATCGCGCAGCCGCCGAGATTACTGCCGAGGAGCGGGCTATGGTGCAGAAGTTGATTGACGAAACCTACGGCCAATTCAAGACGGTGGTGGCCGAAGGACGCAACGGCGCTGCCAAGAACAACGCCGAGGTGCGGCCGCTGGCAGAGGATTGGAAGGATTACGCAGATGGACGGGTGTTGTCCGGCAAAGAGGCGTACGACCTCGGGCTGGTGGATGAGTTGGGAGACTTTGATACGGCGGTAGCCCGGGCCAGGACCCTGGGTGAGATCACCAAGAAGCCGACCCTGGTGGAATATCGGTTGCGATTGGATTTCGCCGACTTGTTCAGCATCTGGGGCAAGAGCGACGCGACGGTGGTCAAAGTGGACCTGGGAGTCGAAGCGCCGCAATTGCGCCCGGGCTGCATGTATTTTCTGGCCCCGACATTTCTGCATTGAAGTGAACGGCGTCACGGTCATCCGACATCCGCTGGTGCAGCATAACCTGACGCGCCTGCGGGACGCGCGCACCGAGCCGCAGGAGTTTCGGCAGGTGTTGAGCGAGGTGGCGGCATTGATGATTTATGAAGCCACCCGCGATTTTGGCACGGAAATTATTCCGGTACAAACGCCGCTTGCCAAAACCACCGGACGCCGGTTAAAACGCGAGGTGGTGCTGGTGCCAATTTTGCGGGCCGGTCTGGGCATGTTGGAATCCATTCTCCAACTGATTCCGCAAGCGCGCGTCGGATTCATTGGCTTGAAGCGTCATGAAGATACACTCGCTGCCCAATTTTATCACCAGAGCCTACCGGAGGACCTGCGGGCGTACGAAGTATTGTTGATTGATCCAATGCTGGCGACGGGGGGAAGTTTAAGCGCGGCGTTGCACTTGTTAAAGGAGCATCGCGCCCGCATCTCCCAGGTGCGGCTTGTGAATCTGGTGGCCGCACCCGAAGGCATTCGCCGGGTGCGGAAGCAATTTCCCCGACTGAAGATTTTCACGGCCGCTGTGGACGCACGGTTGGATCAGCGCGGCTTCATTTTGCCGGGGCTGGGGGATGCGGGCGACCGTTTGTTTGGCGTCTGAGCTTCACGTTGCATGCAATTTGCTTGTTCCCTCGGGTGGGGTGCTTAAATTAATCATTCGATGTCAGCCAAGAAGACAAAAAATCCGAAACGCAAATCGCCGTCGCGCGCCAAATCCGTGGCTCGACGCGCGGTGACTCCGACGCAAAAGGCCGCGCGGAAGCCGGAACGCAATGAGTTGGAAGAGGCCTTTGGCACCGCAATTTTACGCAAGGTCAGTGGCGGCGTGGATGTGGAACAGTTCAAGCGTGATCTGGCAGCGGCCGCAAAAATTCGCATTGATACGGCTTTTTACAAGCAATCGGAGGCCGAGGCGCCGGCGGAATTTCAGGGGGGCAGCGGCTATGATGGCGACAGCGCGGTCAAATTATATTTGCGGGAGATCGGCCGGGTGAAGCTGTTGACCCCGGCGGAGGAAATTGCCCTCGCGGCCAAGGTGAAAAAAGGCGACAAACGCGCGCGCGAACACATGATCAAGGCCAACCTGCGATTGGTCGTTAAAATTGCGCGGGATTACGAGGGGATTGGATTGCCGTTGCTGGATTTGATCAGCGAGGGAAACATCGGCTTGATGAAGGCCGTGGAGCGATTTGATCCCTCCAAAGGCGGCAAGCTTTCCACGTATGGCTCGTGGTGGATCAAGCAATCCATCAAACGTGCGCTGGCTAATCAGTCGAAGACCATTCGTTTGCCGGTGCATTTGGTGGACAAAATTTCGCGGATGCGGCGCACGGCCTTGAAGCTGCAGGAGGAATTTGGTCGCGAACCGACCGACGAAGAGTTGGCAGAGGAATTGCAGACCACGCCGGCGCGCGTGGCGGCGATGCGTCAGGCCTCCATTCGCCCGGCTTCACTGGACGCTCCCATCAGCGATGAGGATTCCAATCACTTCTCCGAAGTCGTGCAGGACGAAAATGCGGAAGACCCGTACGTCAAGTTGGAGGACAAGACGGTTGCCGACATGCTTGAGGAAATGATCAAGAAGCTCGACGAGCGCGAAGCGACGATTTTGCGTTATCGCTTTGGGCTGGACGGCGGTACGGAAAAAACCCTGGAGCAGGTCGGGGAGAAATTTGGCGTGACGCGTGAGCGCATCCGGCAGATTCAAAACATCGCCTTGCGCCGCTTGCGCCGTATGATCGAAAAATTTGAGCGCACCCAACGCTGAATCTGCCGGGAGTAATATGAGTGCTGCTCAACTTGCGCCGCGTGAAATTGCACAAGCCATCCGCAACGTGCCGGATTTTCCCAGTGCGGGAGTGCAATTCAAAGATATTACGCCGGTGCTGGCTGATCCGCGCCTCTTTGCCGGCACCGTGGAATTGCTGACGTCGCATTTCCGTCCTGGCGAGGTGGATGCCGTGGTGGGCATTGACGCGCGCGGCTTCATTTTCGCGGCAGCGGCGGCGATGCGACTGCGGGCGGGTTTTGTTCCCGTGCGTAAAAAAGGAAAATTACCGTTTCAAACCATCGAGCAGGATTACGCGTTGGAATATGGTCAGGCCACCGTAGCCATTCATACCGATGCGTTGCAATCCGGCAGTCGCGTATTGCTGGTGGATGACTTGTTGGCCACGGGTGGCACGGCGGCGGCAGCCGCAGCCTTGGTTGGAAAGCTGGGAGGAAAAATTCTCGAAGCCGCGTTCGTTATCGAACTCGAATTTCTGCACGGACGCCACAAGCTGCCGGGGCTGCCGATTCATTCGTTGGTGACCTATTGAACACTTCCATGCCACCGGGAATGACCATCTCGGTACCGGTGACGGATTACGACCTGTCTGCCACGCTGGCTTCGGGACAAGTTTTTAACTGGGAACAAATTGGTGACGCTTGGACCGGTGTGATCCGAGGACGCTGGGTTGAATTGCGGACTGCCAGTGGGGCAATAATCGCCCGAACGGCGACGCCGCAACGCAACTGGTCCTGGTTGACTCACTTTCTGCAAACCGACGTCAATTTGGCCGAGATTATGGCGGAATTTCCTGCTGCCGACCCGCACCTGCGTGCCGCCGTGCATGCTTGTCGCGGCTTGCGATTGCTGCGCCAATCACCCTGGGAATGCCTGGCGGCGTTCATTTTATCGGCGACCAAGCAGATCGTTCAAATTCGTCAGGTTGTCAGGTTGCTGAGTGAGCGTTTTGGAGACCCCGTCGCGACCGACGGCTCTGGGGAGAGGCGCTTTGCTTTTCCGTCACCGGAACAAATTGCGGCGTTGACGGAGGTGGAGTTGCGGGCTTGCAAAATGGGATTCCGCGCCCCGTACCTCTTGCAGGCCGCACGCCAAGTGGCCGCCGGCAAGATGGATTTGGCTGGGCTGGAGCGTTTAGCCCTGGCGGATGCGCGAGCGCAATTACTGCGGCTGTATGGTGTCGGGCGCAAAATCGCGGATTGCGTGTTGTTGTTCGCTTACGATTTTCCGGAAGCGTTTCCCGTGGATGTTTGGGTGCGCCGGGTTTTGTTGAAATACTATTTCCGGAATCGCCGGGTCAGTGATGCGCGGCTGCAACAATTTATCCAAAGACACTTCGGTCGGAACGCCGGCTATTGCCAGCAGTACCTGTTTCATCACGTTCGCATGATGAAGGGAAGAGTTGAAGATCGTTTGGTTGCGAAAACATAAGGAGACTAATGAAGGTGGATGTCTTACTCAGCCCGTCGGAATATGAGCATCCGTTACCGGGCAGATTCACCGGCTGCGTTTGTGTCGTTTTCGATGTACTCCGGGCGACCAGTGTGATGGTGACCGGTCTGGCGCATGGCGCGCACAGCTTCATTCCAGTTTTGGAAATAGCCGAAGCCCGGAAATGGCGCGAACAACACCCGGACGTGTTGCTGGCCGGAGAACGCAACGGATTGCGGATTACTTCTGCAGTTAGTGGTGGGGTGGATTTTGACCTGGGCAATTCCCCTCGGGAATATCAGGCGGCGGTGGTTGCGGGCAAAGACATCGTGACCACGACAACGAACGGCACCCGGGCGTTACGCGCTTGCGTCGGTGCGGAATCCATACTGGCTGCCGGGTTGCTCAACTTGCGCGCCACCATGCACTGGCTGGAGCGGGTGAAACCGCAGCGGTTGCTTTTGGTTTGCGCGGGGACCGGAGCGAACTGCGCGCTGGAGGATGTTCTGGGCGCCGGCGCGTTGCTGAAACGACTCGAGCCGAGGCTGAAGCGCAATGGGTGGAGCGATGCCGCGCAGTTGGTTTGGTCGGCCTACCGGCAATCGGCGGATCAATTATTGGAGGTGGTCGCCCATTCGCAAAATGGATCGCGTTTGCTTGGGCACCCTGACTTGCGCGCGGACGTGGAATTTTGTCTTCAACGGGACGTCTTTGACATCGTGGCTCAGATGCAGGCAGACGGTCGAATCACGCTGGCGCATTAAGCCGTGCCGTGCGACCGCTTCAAGGAGTGACCAGCCCGAGGATGTTTTCGCGCGGCACCGCGCCATAGACCCGGCTGTCAGCGCTGTTGTTGCGATTGTCGCCGAGCACGAAGTACTGATTGATGCCGCAAATCCACATTTGCTCCCGCATCTGTGGTCCGGGATACGTCAGGGTCTTTTCTGGCAGATAAGGTTCGTCCAGCAATTTGCCGTTCACGAATAAATGCCCGTCCGCCACATAGACTGTATCGCCTTGTTGAGCGACAATCCGTTTTACCGCATAGCCATTGTCGGACGGATCCCGCAGCACGACGATGTCGGTGGGGCGCGGATCGCGGAAGTGGAAGATCCAGCGGTTCATCATATAACGATGAGAACTTTGCAGGGTGGGCGCCATGCTGACACCAACCACTTCGATCACCTGCAACAGATAATGGGTGACGAATTGGAAGGTGCCGTAACTCAACCCCAGAATCAGAACGCCAGTAAACAGATGGCGGAGCAGGGGACGCCACCAAGGACGGTGGGCCGGCCCCGGTGCCAGCGGCGGAGCGGCGGGCGTTGTCGCCGAGTCTATCAGTTTCAAATCCAATGTCGGATCAAGTTCCATGCCGTGGGATTAGCTCCACCTGAAAACCATTTTAAACAGATCGCACCAGCCGCGCAATCACTGCGATTACGTAATTGATCGTAAACATTACGGATTACGGTTCACCACAACGGCGCTTTGCTGAGCGCTCGGGAGAAGGCGAAACCAGATGCGCCGTCGAAGTTAAAGACATTCCAACCGTCCTGGTTTCAACTATCGAACGGATTAAAACTGCCCAAATTCACGGGCCAGGCGTCGCTCAGGATCACCGCGCCATTGATGGTGAGTTTGCCATCCTAGGCCACCCGCCACTGAAGTTTGCTGATATGCTCCGGGCCGAAGGAGCCGTTTGGACAAATACCTTTCCAGCTCTAGCAGCCTGTCGGACTTAGGGAACGCAATTTTAGCAAAGTGGATTGAACAGTTGCTGGGCGTGCGCGTCTGA
>JBDHQI010000040.1:0-39515 GCA_039806955.1 Verrucomicrobiota bacterium
CGTTTCCACAACCGCACCGGGTGCTACCACCACGATCTTACCCAGCGTCTTGAGCTATGTCCGACAGGCTGCTAGAGAATAGTGCCGCCAATCCGACTGAATACTCATTACTGCGATAATTTGGGTTGCCTTGCCTTGGCACTGCAATGGAGTTAATCCAAGCAACAAATGCCTGAGACTGCCGCCCGTGTTGATAGTAAGCAGTCACGTCATTTGTTGCGCCACCGGGTTGAAAATCAATCCCAAATGCATGCGCCCAATCCGGGTGATACATCTTACACCCATTAAGAATAACCAACCGATACGGGTGCTTGTCCACAGTAGGAACCCTCTCGGATGAGCGATGCCTCTTGTTTTGTAGCAAGTTTTCGAGATTATCTGGCGGGAACGATGAGTGTTTGTGATTTCCTTGAAGCACATCTTTATCCCCGTGACCGAACCAAAAGAAGTTCCCACTATCACTGGCTTTCAAAGCCGAAAATAATATCTCCCTGTCAAGTTCGTCGTCGTAACGAAACGCATTTGCACTAAAAGCATTTAACACTGGCCGCAAAAATACTCATCGTTCCGAGCTGGATTGGCGAGGATGTTGATAACTCCGTCCAACATTAAATTTAGCCGATTATTATTGAAACTCGATGTGTAAGCATCCCACCCCCAAGCCACCACGAATGTATTCCCAATTCCTCCGGAGATTTGTTTGATGAACCAACGCTTGGCTTTCATGTTTGTTCCACCGGGAGGACTGCTACTGGCGGCTGAAGTATAAACATCCGTGCGCACGTGGCTTGACGCTAATTGGTTTCCTTGCCCGTCTGTCAAATCCCACGCGCCTTGAATAGTGCCGTTGGTTGTATGACCATAAAAGTACCCCAAATACTGGTTTTGCTCGTCGAAAAGCTCTACGCGCCAGTACGCATTTTGTGTCGCCAGTTTTAAGTCAAAAACAAGATGATCGCTAAACGCGGACGCCAACTGACTAAAAGTAACATCGTTCGATACGACAATAGATTTTGTGCTTCCCACAAACGGTGAATCTCCGGGTTGTGGGTCTTCGCGATACTCAAGTTCAAGAGCCAGTGGATAAGTGCCATTGTCCGTGTACCCCGTGTCCCAAACAAAATACCATTGACCATCGGCGCGTCTCGAAAGTGATGCACCGGCGCGATTTCCGTTGAGCAACATGGACAGTGCTGGTTTTTCAATGTGACTTTTGAGGGGAACAGGAACGAGAGCATAATTCTTAAAAACTTGATTTGTGGCGATATTGCTCAGATTTAGCGGATTGTCAGCTACCCAAGGACAAGTATCCAATTTGTATTCAGCGAGGTTCGGCAAACCATCTCCATCGGGGTCAGCAATCGCATCACTGCTGTCGGCAGGCGAAAGATCGTGCTGAAGCTCCCATTCGTCCGGAATCCCATCGCCATCATCGTCCTGTGGATTGATGATAACGGTCTGCTTTACAAAACCTCCATGCCCGTCAGTCAAAACGTAGGAGAATGAATCTTGTGCGACGTAACTTGATGTGCGTGTGTAAACGATCTGGTTGCTTGCATTGGTAGCCACCAATCCGCGCGTGGGTTGGTCAATGACGACAAGTTGCAGCGCATCGTTGTCTGGGTCTGCGGCATTGGTCAAAACGGGGAATGAAATCGTGGCCTGATTCGTCTGCAACGTCAGGTTGAGTGGCGCGGTGTAGGGTTGGTTATTCCCTGTTGCGTTGACGAACACATACACCTTTGCAGTGTTCGTGCCTCCGACATCATTTGTGATCGAGTAAGAAAAAGTTTCCAACCCTGAAAACGTATTCGTGGGTGTGTAATGAAAAATTGTCGCATCATCGCTGTATTCAATTTCTCCGTGGACTGCTGATTGGACGTACGACAACAGGATGGGATTATCATCAAAATCTCTGTCGTTTTCAAAGATGTCGAGCTGGTTCAGGGTCGAACCTTGCTCAACGCCAAACACATCAAGCTGTGCAACCGGAGTCGGGCAGAAAACACGATAAAACCCTGAACTGTTATTGTTTGTGTAGGACAAACAACTGTTCGCACTCAAAAAAGATAATCCCTGCGGGCTAGCGGAACGACTTGCCATTTCAACCGCAGACAGACCAGTGCTGGCATTCCTCTTTTCGATTGCAGCAAGGATTTTGGCCCTGACATGTTCCGGCGAAGGGGGCAGAGGCGGCTCATTTTTCAACTCCCATTCGTATGGTTCGCGCTGTTCTAATTCGCATTTCACCAAGAGTTCAGCCAGCCGTTGCGCCTCGCGTGCTTCCTTTATCTGCATTCTTTCTGCGGGAGACAAAGACACAGCAGCCAATGCCGCGGAACTGTCTCCACCATTGGCAGACCGCATCATCCCAAACGTCTGTCCTGATGGGCAATCAACACGATTTGAATGCACGAACAAAGTTGTGTTCGTCCCCGTTCGCGCAGGCAACGAATTCGTGAGCGTCTGCCAAGGCGTAATGGGGTCAAGGGTTGGCCGATACTGTACAATGTACATCTCCCCTGTCACACTTGGCCAAGACAGCCCAACGTCCGGACAGTGAATGGTGAGCTTGAGTCCTTCAATGGCGTAAGAGACGTTTGTTGCGAGCAGCAATGACGCAAGACAGGCGGCGAACCCTTGGCGCAAGTTTTTCATAGAAATTCTGATTTGGTTTTCCCGATTGAACAATCCGGGGTGTGACTTGGAACGAACAAGCCCATTTCTAACTGATCACCAAAACAATGCAAGCCGAAAAAACACAGTTTGATGTGTGGATGAATTTTGCCCCGCCTGTGCTTGCTAAAGTCAGTGTCATCGCGGCCAAATCATCGCCAAATCTTGGGCGAAACAATCCGAAGCTATCGCAAGGAAGCGGGATTAACTCAGGAAAAATTGGCGGAAAAAGCGGAACTGCACCACAACTTCATTGGTGCGGTAGAACGCGGCACCATGGAAATCTCCGTCGGCTCGCTTCTCAGAATTGCAAAAGCTCTCAACGTCGAAGTTGCGGACTTGGTGTGGAAGCTCAAGTAGAAGCAACCGGTTGCCCCGACTTTTTCATCTTCTGCATCGCCGTGTCGAGCAAATGATACGTCTGTTCAATGCCATCAAACGAGCGATGCACCCAGCGGCTGCCCCAGTAAAAATTGCAGCTCGTCTCCGCCGTCAGCAGATGATCGTAGGCCTGCACGAGGAGCGGGCGGATTTCGTCGGCGTTGACAAGCTGGTCCGCCTGCGCATCGAATTTCTTCTTCACCTGCCAGTAGTAATCGCTGGCGTTCTTGAGTTCGTCCCAGCCCTTCTTTTGCAGCAGCGACCCGGTCCATTGCGTGAAATCACCGCCCCAATGATGCTCCGTGTTCCACGCGCCGCGATGCACCTCCACCTCCTCCGTTGGCGGGAAGCGGCGCAGGTATTCGCTGAGGTGAATGGGCGTGAACCCCAGCGTCCCGGCGCGATAACGATCGAGAATCGGTTTGTAGAAAAAGCCCCAGAAGCCGGACTCGACCTGCGACGTGCGGAACCAGCCGCCGTTCTCGCCGTCGGTCCATGTGGTCACGAGCGCGGGAAAGTCGCAGAACTTGGTGCGTTCGTGAATTTCGTTCTGAAACCAGCCGGGGTCGAGCCCGGAGAGTTGCGCGTTGGAAAGATCGCGATCCCGCGGCACGACGATGATTTCCGCGCCACCGAACCGCGCGAGGTAGGGACGATAGCGCGTTTCCTCCCACCGCATCTCGCGCCTGGGTTTGATATAGATGGAATCCACGAGCACATATTTGAAACCGTGCCGCGCGAGCATGGGAATCATCTCCATGCAGAAACCCATCTCCGGCGGCCAGAAACCGTTGAAGTGATCGCGACCGAGTTGCGAGCGGCCGAGACCTTTCCACCAATCCGTCTGCGCGTCCCAATCCGCAGCGGGCGTGAGCGGATAGACGGGATGATACAAACCGCTGCCGACGTATTCGATGTTCGCGCAACGGAAGCGGTGCATGAAGTCAGCGATGTTGACCGTGTCGGAAAAAGTTTCGCGCACGCCGGGGTCTTCGAGTTGCTTGAGCAGCGTGCCGGAAAAACTCAGGTGTAAGCGCGCCACGTCCCAATACTGATCAAGCATCCGCGTGATGCGGTCGTAGCACCAAAGAATCTGCTTGGCTTCCCACGGCTCGGTGGAATTGTGGAGCGACACCAGATTGCCGAGCGGCTGGTGCAGGTGCAGTCCGAGCGCGTGGAAGACTTCAGGCATGGTGTTAGGCTCGTCCTCGGGCCCGCCAGCGTCGTCGTTTGGTGGAACAGAACAAAGACAACGAAGGCGACAATTTACTTTGCGGGTTTAAGGGTTGTTGGTTCAACGGATTTGGCTGCTTTTGCTTTTTCCTTCACGGGCGCGACGACAACTCCCTCCTTTTTCTCCGACGCGTAGGGTTGTTCCGGTTTGAACGACATGATGCTCATCGGCGGCAAAGTGAATTCCGCGGAATAGGATTGATTATGCCAATCCAAATCCTCCGCCGTCACACAGCCGTAGTTGCCAACATTGCTGCCACCATAAACCGCCGCGTCGCTGTTGAACACCTCGAACCACTTGCCGGGGCGCGGCAGGCCGATGCGATACTTGTGTCGCGGCACGGGCGTGAGGTTCAGAATGACGACGAGTTCACTCACGCGCTCGGGTTCGCGGCGGATGAAGGATATGACGCTGTTTTGATTATCCGAAGCGTCAACCCATTCAAAGCCGACGTTGTCGAAATCCGCCCGCCACAAGCCGGGTTCGGCGCGGTAAAGTTTGTTGAGATCAGCAACCATCTGTTGCACACCCTTGTGATACGGCCCGGCGTTGAGCAGATGCCATTCGACTTCGCCGTTCGCGTTCCATTCGCCGCTCTGCCCGATCTCGCCGCCCATGAACAGCAGTTTCTTACCGGGGAAAAGCCATTGATACCCCAGCAACACGCGCAGGTTTGCGAAGCGCTGCCAGTCGTCGCCCGGCATGCGCCCGAGCAGCGAGCGTTTACCATGCACCACTTCATCGTGCGAGAGCGGCAGGATAAAATTTTCGTGATACTGATAAAGCATCGCGAACGTGAGATCGTGCTGATGATATTTGCGATGCACCGGATCGCGCTTGAAGTATTCGAGCGTGTCGTGCATCCAGCCCATGTTCCACTTCATCGAAAAACCCAAGCCGCCGACGTAGGGCGGGCGCGTCACTTGCGGCCAGGCGGTGGATTCCTCGGCGATGGTCATCGTGCCGGGAAATTCCGTGTGGACGAGATGATTGAACCGCCGGAGGAAATCAATCGCCTCCAGGTTTTCCCGTCCGCCGTAGCGATTGGGAATCCATTGCCCCGGTTGGCGGGAATAATCCAGGTAGAGCATCGAGGCAACGGCATCCACGCGCAGTCCGTCAATGTGATAGCGTTCGCACCAGAACAGCGCGTTGGCGATCAGAAAATTAGCGACTTCATGTCGCCCGTAATTAAAAATCAATGTGCCCCAATCTTGATGCGCGCCCTTGCGCGGATCTTCATGTTCGTAAAGACCGGTGCCATCAAAACGCGCCAACGCCCAATCATCACGCGGAAAATGCGCGGGCACCCAGTCCACGATGACGCCGATGCCAGCACGGTGCAGTTCGTTGATGAGATATTGCAAATCCTCGGGCGTCCCGTAGCGACTGGTCGGCGCAAAATATCCGGTCACCTGGTACCCCCACGAGGGATAAAACGCGTGTTCCGCCAGCGGCATGAATTCAACATGCGTAAAACCCATACGCTGGAGATATTCAATCAACGGCGCGGCAAGTTCGCGGTAGCCCAGCGACTCGGCTTTGCTCTTCTTGCGCCAGGAGCCGAGGTGCAATTCATACGTGCTGACCGGGGCCTGTAGCGGATTGGTCTGGCGCCGCCGGGCCAACCACTGGTCATCAGTCCATTTGAATTTTTTGTTGTTCCAGACAATGGACGCCTGCTTGGGGGGCAGTTCCATGAAGAAACCGAACGGATCAGCTTTCAGGCGAATCCGGTTATTGCGATCCCGCACCTCAAATTTGTAGAGCGCGCCTTCACCCACTCCGGGAATGAAGATTTCCCAGATGCCGGAAACGCCCAGTGAACGCATTTGATGACAACGTCCGTCCCAACCATTGAAATTGCCGATGACGCTCACCCGCTGCGCATTGGGGGCCCACACGGCAAAACTGGTTCCGGCCACGCCATCCACCGTGCGGAGTTGCGCGCCGAGCTTGTCGTAAAGTTTACGATCATCACCTTTGCCGAAAAGATAAAGATCGTCGTCGCTCAGCGTCGGCGGAAATGAATAAGGATCACGGCAGGTTTGCGTCTGGCCCTGGGCATCGGTAACGACCAGTTCATATTTGAAGACCGTGGTGGTGGTGGCGTCCGTGCCCTCGAACAAACCTGCAGTCTGAACGCGCGGCAATTCAATCGTTGGGCCGACCGCTTTACCCAGTGGCCGCAGCGTGATTTTGGCCGCACGCGGCTCGAACACACGCGCCACCAATCCCGGCGCATCGTCACGCACATGCAGACCGAAGACGGAATGTGGGGAACGGTGTTTAAGCTCCACCAGTTTCCGCCATTCATCCGGAGCGAGAATCATGTCGCCACACTAACAATCTCCACGCCAGATGAACAATAATTTATCAAAGACGAAATCCTTTCGGAAACCGACGGCAATGAAGTCAGTATAATTGCGGAGTCATCGCAGCACGTGGAAAACTCGACATTTCGGCATGATCATGGCAGTGTGAGTCGGATGAAGGAGGTATCGGCAAGCACGGTAAGCCAACCCGGCCCCGGCATCGCCCTCTAAGATTCGGGTTTTGATTGTATGCAACGATTTATTTTAGTCTGCCTTCATCTTCTAGTGGGCGCCATTTCGATACACAGCCAGACCGACGTCTTGATCTCGGAATTTCTGGCGGCTAATAACAACGGATTGCGTGACGAAGATGATGCCACCTCGGATTGGATTGAGATTCACAATGCCTCGAACCTAACGGTTGATTTGGCTGGTTGGCACCTCACGGACGATCCCGAGCGACTGGATAAATGGACGTTTCCCGCGACCAATCTTCCCGCCGGAGGATTTTTGGTGTTGTTCGCAAGCGGCAAGGATCGCGCCATTCCAGGGCAGCCATTGCATGCCAACTTCAGCTTGTCTGCTGCAGGCGAATATCTGGCTCTGACCACTCCCACGGGAATCATTAGTTCGGAATACGTTCCGGCGTTTCCAATTCAGTTCGAGGATATTTCCTACGGACTCACTCCGACCAACCGTGACGAGCAAAAATATTTCGCGATCGCCACGCCAGGAGCCACTAATACGACGAGTTATTACGTGCGCGTCGTTGAGCCGCAAGTCAGCCCCGGACGCGGCTTTTACACGAACCCGTTGTCAATCACCCTGACCAGCCCGACTCCCGATGCCGTCATCCGCTATACCCTGAATGGCACCATTCCAACCGAATCCAACGGCACAACCTATACCGATCCGATTACACTAACCAACAACCTGGCATTACGGGCGGCGGCGTTCCTTCCCGGAGCCGGCTCCAGCACCATCGCGACACACACCTATATTTTCCCGGACCTGGTCTCGCAGCAGTCGCTTAACGGTCTCGCTCCATCCGGATGGCCGGGGTCGTGGGGAAATAACACCGTGGATTACGGGATGGACCCAAACATTGTCAACGCGGCTCCCTGGTCAAACGCGTTCCCTCAGGCCTTGCTAACGATTCCCTCAATTTCGATTGTACTGCCGCTCGATTCGCTCTTTAATTCCAGCACGGGTATTTACGCCAATGCCTCGCAAGATGGCAGAAATTGGGAACGAGCGGCCTCGATGGAATTACTCGCGCCGGACAATGACGCGGCCAGGGAATTTCAAAGCAACATCGGGCTGCGCATTCGCGGCGGATACAGCCGGAGTTCAGCAAACTCGAAACACTCTTTCCGAATCTTTTTTCGCAGTGAGTACGGGAACAGCCGGTTACAATTTCCCTTCTTTGGTCCGAATGCGGCAACGAGTTTCAAAAAATTTGATCTGCGCTCCAATCAGGATGATTCGTGGCATTTTTCCGGCACGCAAAGTGAAATCCTTCGCGACGTCTTCTCTCGTGACACCCTGCTGGACATGGAAGAACTGGCCACTCATGGCAACTATTACCATCTCTATATCAATGGCCAGTATTGGGGACTTTACAACAGCGAAGAACGGCCAGACGCAGATTTTGCGAACAGCTACCTCGGTGGCGATGCGGATAACTACGATACCTTGAAAGTGGATGCCGACGCGAGTTATACGATCGCCGCCACCGATGGCGATCTCGCCGCCTGGCAACGACTCTGGCAAGCCGCCACCAACGGGTTCGCTGATTTGGAAGCGTACCAGAAAGTTCAGGGCAAAAATCCCGATGGTTCACAGAACCCAGCTTATGAAAACCTGCTGGATGTACCGGCCCTGATTAATTACATGCTGGTGATCATTTACACGGGGAATATTGACGCGCCCATCTCCAACTTCCTCGATAACAATTCGCCCAACAACTGGTTTGCCGTCCGTGAACGCAGTGGCGCTTATGGCGGCTTCCGCTTCGTGGCCCATGATTCGGAAAACACCCTCTACAATCTAACGGACAACCGAACCGGACCGTTTCCAGCCGGCGACCCCTCCCAGGGCAGTAATTTTTCCAAGAGCAACCCACAATACTTGTGGCAACGGCTCTCGGCTAATGAAGAGTTCCGTCTCCTGGTCGCCGATCACATCCAAAAACATTTCTTCAATGATGGGGCACTAACGGCGACGGCCCTCACCAATCGCTATCAAGCCCGGCGCCGCGAGATTGATCAAGCGGTGATTGCCGAATCGGCACGCTGGGGCGATGCCAAGCGCGAACCGCCTTTCACTTACACCGACTGGCGCAACACCAGCGACAAGCTGCTGACCAATTACTTCCAGGCGCGCGTCCCCATCGTACTCAACCAATTACGTGCCAAAAATCTCTTTCCCACACTCGCGGCGCCGCAAATGAATCAATTTGGCGGAAACATTCCTTCAGGATTTGCTCTCGTTCTAACCCAGACGAACCCCAGCGGGATCATTTATTTTACGACCGATGGAAGCGATCCGCGAATGATCGGTGGAGCCGTGGCGGCCTCCGCCCAAATTTATGAAACGGCAATCTCGATCTTCAATCCAACGCAAATTCGCGCCCGGGTAAGAGACGGTAATGCTTGGAGTCCATTGGTTGAGGCTGCATTTACGCCGCCCCAAGACTTGTCCAAGTTGGTGGTTACAGAAGTCATGTACAACCCGCTCCCCTGGGGCGGGTTCTCGGGTAACGAGCTTGAATTCATTGAACTTAAAAACATCGCCACAAATGCCTTGGATCTTTCGCAGTTGAGTTTCACCGCCGGAATCAGTTTCACCTTTCCGGATAATACGCTCATCGAACCTGGAGGTTTTGCAGTTTTGGCTCGTGACGCCACGGCGTTCACTGCGCGCTATCCGGGGGTGGAAGTGGTCGGGACTTACACCGGGCAACTCGACAACAGCGGCGAAAAAGTTACCTTATCCTTCCCGGATGGCAGTACGCTCTTCTCGCTGGATTACGATGATCGCGCTCCGTGGCCGATTGCCAGCGATGGCTTCGGCTTTTCTCTGGTGCCCAAACAACCCGGCCTTAGTGCGGCGCCGGACAACGGCAATCGCTGGCGGGCAAGCGCGCAAATTGGCGGATCGCCAGGCATGGACGATCCCGAACCAGATTGGCCGCCCATCGTTATCAACGAGATCCTCGCACACACTGATCCGCCGCTACAGGACGCCATCGAGTTATACAACCCCACCTCGACCAATGTTGCCATCGGCGGTTGGTATCTGAGCGATGATGCCACCAACCCCAAAAAATATCGAATCCCGCCAGACACGATCATCCCCGCGTTGGATTTCGTCGTTTTTTACGCGGACCAGTTCAACAGCGGTTTGAACGGCGACACCGCGTTTTTGCTCAGCTCCACTGGTGAAGAAGTTTACCTCGCCTCGGCCGCTCTCGACGGCGCATTGACGGGCTACAGTCACGGTTTTGCTTTTGGAGCGACTTTCAACGGCACAAGCGTCGGGCGCTATGTCAACAGCACCAGTCAGGAATTCTTTCCGCCGCAAGTAACCCCCTCTCTCGGCACGACCAATGTGGGACCTCAAGTCGGGCCGCTGATTATCAATGAAATCCATTATCACCCCGCTTCCGGCGATGACGAATTTATTGAATTAATGAACATCAGTGATGTCACCGTGCCGTTATTCGATCCCAATGCCACCACGAACGCATGGAAAATTCCGACTGTAGGGTACACGTTTCCAACCAACCTCGCACTGGCGTCGAAGGAATTACTGCTGGTCGTGCCCATTGATCCCGAGGTTTTTCGATTGAAATACGCCGTGGCGCCGCAAGTGCAAATTGTCGGGCCTTATACCATCCCCCTGCCAAACAGCAGTACTCGACTCACCCTGGACCAGCCAGACAACCCCAATCCCGATCTGGTGCCCTACGTTGCCGTGGAGGAGATCCAATACAAAGACAAGTCGCCGTGGCCTCCGGCCGCTGATGGTAGCGGCTTCTCCTTGCAGCGGATTTCCGCAATCCACTATGGAAACGATCCGATCATCTGGCAGGCGGCAGCACCTACTCCCGGACGACTGCTGCCAACTGCGGACAGCGATGGCGACGGCTTACCGGATGAATGGGAATGGTCGCACGGTACCAATTGGAAAGAGGCCGACGCAACCGAAGATCCAGACGGCGATGGTTTTACCAACTTCGAAGAATTTCTCTGCGGCACGCTGCCGTTCGACCCCGGCAGTGCCTTACGCCTGGAGCTCGTCGCCTCGCCCCCCAATCAATGGCAACTGCGTTGGGAAGCGGTCGCAACCCGTGCCTACCGCATCCTTGTCGCAACGGATCTTGCCACTCAAGACTGGACAACCTTTACCGAGGTTGCCTCGGTCGCCACAAATCGGCTGGTCGAAATCCCGGTTCCGATTGTTGGCGAGTCGCCTCGATTCTTCCGCCTGGTTTTGACGACTCAGCCTTGATCTTTATCGCAAGTCTGGCAACAAGCGATCCAGTTGGCGCGAAGCGTTGATGACGTCGCCTTCCGTCCATATTACGTAATCCGCCCGATCCATTTTATCTTCAATCGAAAGTTGCGCCGCCCGGCGTTGTTCAATTTGCTCCTTCGACCAGCCTCGCGCAGCCAGTCGCTGCGCTTGAGACTCCAAGCTGCAAGCCACACAAATGACCACGTCGAATCCACTTTCCGCACGGGTTTCGTAAAGCAAGGGAATGACCACTACTGCCGCCGCGCGCTTTTCCGCGCGCCAAGCCCGCAGTTGCCCTTGCCACCGTTGACGGATGCGCGGATGGGTGATCGCTTCCAGTTTGGCCCGAGCGGCAGCGTCGGCGAAAACAATCTGGGCCAACGCTTCGCGGCGCAACTGACCGGTAGCGTCCTGGAGGTCCTCGCCAAAAGTTTGGATGATTTCCGCCAAAGCTGGCTGCCCCGGCTGAACGATTTGACGGGCCAGATCATCGGTATCCACCATCGCAAAACCGTGCGCCTGCAGCAGGCGCGCCACCGTGGATTTTCCCATCCCAACCCCCCCCGTCAGGCCAATCACGTTCAATTCTGATCCCAGAAGTTCAGAAGGCATAGGCGCAAGATTCAAGCGGCTGGTTTCCGGGTGGCCGGGGTTTCATAGTTCAAGATCGAACTATAAGCGGGCAAATTGCCCCGTCGCTTACGGCGAATTGGTTCGCCTCTTTGAGTCGCCACTAAACGCGCGGCAAGCCGCCTCGTGCAAACAGTCTGTCTCGTCAACACCTTGGTTACGGCACCACCGCGACGGCCCGGTAAAATCGAACCGTATGCATTCCGGAATTGGGGTCGGTGAAATGAATCACTCCTCCGGAAGCCACTTGCGTAGCAACAAGCTCCCAATCCGCAAGATTGGAGCTGGCTTGGATTTCATATTCGCGGCCTTCCTGTCCCAATATCTCGATGGTTAAACTGCCATCCGGAAGACGAATGATCTCCAGACTTGCCGGCGTGGATTCATCCACAGGCAATCCCAGTGGCAGCAATAAATCATCTATGAAGGCAGCGTCCAAACCAATGCTCAACGCGGGGTCCTTCACGTAATCCCACTGCAAGGTGTGGGTGCCTTTTTGGACTGGAAACATGAAAGTCGTCCAATCGGTTTCTCCCGACCAACGTTGCAACTCCTCTCCATCCAGTGAAAATTTCAGGTAATCAAAGATCGGCTCGGAACTCACTCGATAAGCAAATGAACCGCTCCCGTCCTGGAGAGCAACGGTTAAAATCAGCGAGCTGATTTGAAAGCCTTGATTGTTATCCACCATTTCACCAGAGCGGGCGGCAAATTGTCCCGAGGCAACAGATTGATCGGTAATCACCCACGGAACAGCCCCATTGGTTACCCAAGGTAACTGCTGGAAATCTCCGGATTCAAAACCATCAGCAAATGGAATCAGCCGAAAATTCGCCGCAACCGTCTTGTCACTATTCATTACGAGCGCCACGGGATTTACCGACGAGGTAACGTCTCCCGCCCAAGAACTAAACTGGTGGAACGCGGAGGGTGAGGCGGTCAACCAAACTACAGTGTTACTGGCATAGTCTCCTGAACCCGGAACAACCACTCCGCCACCATTCGCCTCAACCGTAAGCCGAAATACCGGCGCCGGCGCGAACGAATAATTCAGTACCACCTGACCGGAAACCCCATCGTATCCGTCCACCGCGATGTAATACAGCGAATCAGTGCGGACGGCTTGAATAATCCGACTGGAACCGCCAGGAACCCCCTCGTAGGCATCATCATTGGAAGCAACCTCAGTAAGGTTACCCACCGTACTTCCGGTATAGACGGCCAGCAACGTATCAAAGGTGGAATTGGTCGTATTCAGCACCAACACTCCATCGGCCGGGGGCTGATACAGCCACCAAACCGACTTGCCGCCCGCGTTCCCGGCATGGTGCGGTTCCCCCACCTCCTTGGTTGCATTGGTATTGGCAGCGGTGACAAATTCCGGAGTTGCGACCAGCGGCAGAGCGTTGGCAAAAATGTCATTGGCAGGATTGTTGGGAAGATAGTGAACTTGCCGGGTCACTGAGGCGGAATAATTTCCCGCTGCGTCCACCGAAGTTACCTTCAGGGTATTCACTCCCGGCTGCAAGAGCGCCGGAGCGCTCCAGTTGGTCGTGCCCAGCGCCGTTGTGGCAATGTTGCCGTTCACACTCAAAAAAACCTCGCTTACGCCCGAGGCATTGGGCGCAGGATCCGCAGCGGTTCCCGTAACCATGATCAATTGATTGCTCACGCTGAGTCCACTAAGCGGACTGGTGACGAATACCGCCGGAGGAGTCACGTCGCGGCCGCCGCCAGGAGCGATCCGTAACTGGATCGAACCCAAGGCGTCTGTACTCGCGCTGGCGACCGCGATACGATAACCGGCACCCGCCTGCACTGGCAGTCCCAGATAAGCCTCGCGCCGATTGCCGACATCATTGGTGGCCACCACCAGGTGTAAGTTGGACACGGTGGTACCCGTGTAAATAGCCAGTACCGTATCAATCGTACTGCCCGTGGTATCAATGAAGACATTGGTCGTGGTCGTGGGGGTGTAGGACCACCAGAGCGAACCCGCCGCCGTAGTTACGCCAGCATGATCAGGTTCTCCTTCCTCCAGGGTGGCGAAGCGGTTATTGGCAAAATAGGTGCCGCCAGCGGCTGCTACTTTCGTCGCATTGGTAAAGTAGTCATTCGGCGGGGGCGGCAGGATGGCATAATTGATCGCATTGGTGGCCCCCAATTTATTCGTCGCTGTAGCCGTTAGCGTCATGGTTAACGACCCTTCAAGCTCCGGGACTTGCAGGATTGCCGAGTAAATATCGTCGTTGGCAATGGCATCCGGAGGCACGCCATCGTTGGCGAACACCAAATTAGTAAGCCCCGCCACCTCTCCGTTCACCGTGGCGGTATTGACTCCAAATAAATCCGTCACCCGCACAAAGATGGGTTGTTCCGAACCGCTTAGAAGATAGGACCTCGAAGCCGGGTTCACGGTCATACGAAGTGTCCCGCTCCCCGAAACGGTGAGCGAGTTGTAGGCGTTCACCCGCCCGCCGGTCGTCGTGCGGCCATTCAAGCCCGGCACGGGCACCACTCCGGCAAACAGGCGACCGACCATTTCGTTCAGATCCGCAGCGGGATAAATGCTGAGGATCAACGCAGCGACGCCACTAACATGGGGCGTCGCCATACTGGTACCGTTCATTAACTGATAGGCTGAATCCGAAGTGGAAACGGACGAATAGATGGCTACGCCGGGCGCGCCAAGATCCACCGAGGTTTGTCCGTAATTTGAAAAATCGGCGAGCAAGTTGTAGCGATCAATGGCGGCCACCGAGACGATATTGTCCAACGGATAACTGGCTGGATAGGCGGGGAACAGATCATTGTTCAGTCCATCGTTACCCGCAGCGGCAACGAAAAGAACGCCTCTCTGACCAGCGACAGCAATGATGTCATACAAAGCCTGCGAGTACCCGCCCCCGCCCCAACTGTTATTGAGGATCCGGGCTCCCATCGTCACCGCATAATCAATACATTTGATGCCATCCGAGGTGGACCCGCCGTTGCTGCCGAGGAAGCGGCAACCCATCAACCGCACGTTCCACGCAACTCCGACCAGACGATACTCATCATTGGCGCTGGCCCCAATCGTTCCAGACACGTGGGTCCCGTGATCGCCGAAATCCATCGGGTCACCGGTATCCATGATTGCATTAATGCCATAAACGTCATCCACGTAGCCATTCTCGTCGTCATCAATTCCGTTACCCGGGATTTCGCCCGGATTGATCCACATCTGGCTGGCCAGGTCATTATGGGTATAACGAATGCCCGTATCAATGACCGCCACAATGACGTTGGTCGAGCCGGTGGTCAGATCCCAGGCTCGCACGGCATCAATGTCCACTCCCGCAACCCCGCCTTTCTGTCCCAGGTTCTGCAGCCCCCACAAAGTGCCATCCACAAAAGACTGATCGTTGGGCGTAAGATTCAGGTGGACGATATAATCTGGTTCAACGTATTTGAACATCCCGGAGAGGGCCAAAGCGTTCATGCGGTTCAGCAACTGAGACCGTACCACTTCCTCGCTCGGCGCCGCACCTTGAGCGGCTGCGGACACGCTGGCATCGCCCAAAACAACCAATCCCGGCACCAAGCGCGACTGCCATACAATTTTAGATCCCAATTGCTCCAAGGCCGAACCGCTGGCCGCAGCAACCACCGTCTCTTTGAATTGAGCCAGAATCCGCGTTGGATGCGCCTCATGCCCACTCAAAGTGATGGAATCAGGGAGCGCAGCCCCGGCGGAACCAGCCAGACCAGTGGCGACCAAGACCAAGAGCATCCGGACGTTCCGAACGACATAACTTAACTGTGTTTTTGATACAGCAACTACCAACTGAATCTTCATGAGTCTTTCTTTCTCTGAAGCCATGAGGCGCGTACCGTTGCCGACATTTTATTGTTCCCCAACCCGGAAATCTAAAATGCGGCCACTTCGACTACTCCTGGCTCGTGGGGTTATACAGTACCCGATAAAATCGCATCACACTGGCGCCAACGGCATTGGTATCCACCACACTGCAAACGCCATTAACCGGCGAATCGAACGTGGTGGTCAGTAACGGCTGCCATGATGAGGTCAAGTTGGTTCGATACTCGACATGGTAAGTCATCCCCGCGGCTGCCTGCCACGCAATCCGCACGCCCGAAGGCGCGGCGACCGTTTCGATGCCAACAATCTGAACTCCACCGAACGGATCAAAATCAAAGTAGTTGGGAATGCCATCGCCGTCGTCATCCAGAATCTGGCTGTACCGACGGGCCTGGTTCACCCGAATGGTCTGGCTGCCATTGATGAGGACATCCACGGAGCTGTTGGGCCCGGCAAATTGCGGCACCCAGCGCAAACGACCATCGAACTTGTTGTCGAGATACTCCTCCGGAGTAAAACCCGTTGGCGGAGTGAAACTCAGCTTGAGCGCCGCGTAATAAACAGTAATACCAAGCTTGATGATCAGCTGGTCTTCCCAATCCGTTACTTGCGAGAGGTCCAATAAGTCCACGTACAATGCCTTCTGTCCGCCAGTACCGATAAACTCAAAAGCGGCAGCGGGGCCGTTAGGCATCAAGGTGAGAACGCCCAAGGCCAGATTATTGGTGAAGCCAGCAGCAGCGGCCCCGTGATCTTCGGCCGGCCAACTGTGGGTCACTTTGGAAAAATTATTGGCCTTGGATTGAATCGTGGTGCCCAGCAAATCCCCGGAGGCCGGGTTTTGTGACACGAACATTCCATCTCCAATCACGAATAGATTGCTTGAATTGATGCCGTTGTCCTGCAAGGCGTTGGTGATATTCAGAACCAGCCGTGTCGGCGTCTGCAGAGTCGCTTGATTGAGCTTCAAAGTATTGGCTGTGAACTCGATATCATTCCCGGCATTGATCCTCCCGTTACCCACTTTGGCATCAGTGGCCTGTACTATGAACGCACTCAGACTCGTGTTGGTACCGCCCAACTCGACATAACTACTGGCAATGATTTGTCCGGCGGATTGAACCAACCCGTTATTCACAAAAGCCAGATAAGGTTGCGGCGCGTCATCGCCAAAATGAGCCTCGCCCGGCATCACCAAGCTACCGTTATTGGTGAAATAGCGCAGTGAAGGCGCGTTCGTGGTGCGCCAGTCCGAAACCGAACCGGTCAAATTCATGCCTCCGTTAAGGGTGAAACTCTGACCATTTAATTTGTAGGTCAAAGTGATATTCGCCTGATCGTCCATCACAATGTTCGTGGCTGTGCCACTGAATTGCTGCACCGCCACCGGCACCGTGGTCGTCAAATAACTCATGTCATAGATCAAGGTGTGGAACAACACATTGACCGTATTGGTAATCATCTCCAATTCAGCCCCATTGGTGGTGACGTTGTAGTTCGTCACCAACATGCTGAACGAATTACTCCAGACTCCGCTCCACGCCAAAATCGGCCCCCTGACCCGATGCGTCTGCGTCTTGGTAAGGTCTTTGATCCGCAACAGCCCATTGGTTGAGCCTAAATCCAAGCTCAAATTTTCAGTATCCACTGCCGCCTTGTCGCTATCCACCAAGTGGGTGGCCTGGATGGAAAGCAGTCCTTCTCCGCGCAGTCGGGCGCGGCTCAGATTCAAATTGGCAGCGTGGATTTCCGCACGTCCCGTCAAGTTGGTAGCGGTACCCGCAGGGATGTTTGGCGGACGAATAATAATGTTATCTATTTCGCCAGAATATGCAGCGTAAGATCCGGTGACGATGTTGGTTGTATAATCTTGATTGTAGAAAAAGTCAGGGGTCAACTCAGCGTTGCCGGGGCTACCCATTCCTTGCGTGCGTCTGGACAGGAGGTACCCTGCGGGGCGCTGCGTCTGCGGCGTGCCGGCACCAGCCAGCGTGGTCGTATAATTAACCAACAACCCGAGGTCATTTTCTCCAGCCAAGGTATCCTGGAAGTAAATCGTGGTGCTCCCAACTTCTCCGTTTAGCACGTTCGTATAAGGAAACTGAACCGTGATACATACGGACGAATAGTCATTCGTCGGCTGGCTGGAAGGCGCAAATGAAATATCCACGTCTTCGATTCCCTGCGGCACTGAGAGAAATACACCTTGTTTCACAACATTGGTCGGTACCTGGATCGTCTCACTGTCGCCATCTATGTTCGTAACCGTCATGCTGGCCCATTGGGTTACGTTTGAAATTCCCTCGAAGTGATAACCAGAGAGCGCAAACTGCGTGTATCGGGTGGAATTAAAAGGCGGCATTTGTACGAGATGCACTGGAGTGCGCACCCCGCTGGGAGTCAAAAGGTTGGCCACATTGAACGTCAGGTCTTCCAAATCCTGTCCCCAATAAACGTCGGCAATGGCCGTATCCGGGATGAACATATTCGTGGAAGGCACTCCGTTGAAGGATCCCAACAGAGTCGGATCGGCATCCACCGAAACCACCCCAAACGCCCCCCAAGACAGATCCACATCCACTCCAGCTAATTTTCCCAAGCCGCCCGCACCTACGGTGATCAGGCCCTGGTTAATGAGATTGGTGGCTTCAATGGATAATAAGCTCCCAATGTATCCGCCAACCGTTCCGCCATCCCGGGCGTGGACTGCACCGCCATTGCGGTTATGGAAGTTGGCCAGCGGCGTGCGCAACCCGATCAGTTGGCCGCTGCTGTTGCGCGGTGCGGTATCGAAACGAAAACCAATTGCTCCGTCAAAAGTTCCGGAATTCGTCAGGTTGCGAGTATTCGACGTGTCAAATGGTTGCGGGGTACCAGTAATCCATGGCCCGATGCTGCCGTAGTTAATTACATTCGTCGCATCAATTGGGATCGGATAATTAATCGAAGCGGTGCTGCCGTTGATCCAGGTATCTTGAGCCCCCCAGACCGCCAAGGGCAGACCAAGCACCGCGAAACCGAAGAGGGGAAAATATAACCGTTTCATAAGACTGCTAATTCTCAGTTTCAAGGAAGTCATACGCTCAAGGAGTGACGGTAATCGTGTAGTGGAGATCTATTGAGCGCACCGCCGCGTCAGTCACCCGTAGCGTAAAATCATAAATGTTTGGCTGGGTGGGCACTCCGGAGATCAGTCCCGTGCTGGAGTCCAACGTCAATCCTGGCGGCAAACCGCCCGAAGCGGGGGCGATGGTCCAGGTGAAAGGGGCCGTTCCACCAGTTACGCTAAAGCCACCGAAAATCGTTCCATACTCCACGCCCAAAATTGCATCGGGCAGGTCAGGTCCGGATGGCGTCACCTGAATTAAAATATGGTTTTCCAATTCCGCCACACTGGTGCCGTTGGGATAAACCACCGGCGGATTGGTTGAACCATCGTATGAAGCCCACAGGAACAGCGGGAAGCCCGTCGCTTCATCCATCTGCGGAAAGGAGTTACCCATCACCGGTCCCGTTTTGCTAAAAGCGATTACCGCCGGATTCAAGATGGTACCTGGACCGGCCAAGCCGTTCAAAGATCGGGAACTGTCAAACTCAATGCTCCGCGTCAGCGTTCCCGCCCCCGAGGGACCGCCGGGACCGCCCGTTAAATCCTGCGCGGTAATCAGAATGTCCGGCTGAAAGACCTCGCGACGAATGTGTTGTGGATAATCCTGGTTGTTGGTAACGGTAACGATCGTGTACTCGCTATTGGTCGGATAATAGAATTGACCAATCAAGGAGTCGTAATCACGTCGCACAAATTGGACGCGCTCAATCCCTCGACGATATCCCGCCCAATCCTCCGGGCAGCTCACCGGGTACACCTGATAAATATATTGGGTATAGGTGAGCGTGGGGGTAATGGTGAACGAAATTTCGTTCGTATTGATGGTGCCCGGGGCATTGGTCACGGTAAAACTTTCACCTTCCAGCGTCACCGTACGAACCAATTGAGTTTGCACGTTTCCGACCGCGCACCAGTTGGTTGGTAAAATATAGAAGTCGCCGCCCACGCTATTGAAGACTTCGCTTTGGATGGTGACGTTGGTGCAGATGCTCCCTGCCGGACTCATCGGGGGACAGGCCTCGGCGGAAACATTCGTGATTACGTTGTTGATCGTGTAATTGGTTGTGGTGTGACCGGGCACCAGGGGCACTTCAAAATTGGAAGTCAATTGGTACTCCGGGGTAATATAGGCGTTCAGGAATTCGTGGTAAAAATGGCGCTGGATGTTGGTGGTTACCACGTTGGCCGAGCGCAACACTGCCATTCCCGCCGGAGCGAACGGAACATTTGTCACATAGAAAACCGTATTGGTGGTAATGACATTGGTGAAATACGAAGAGGAATTGGCAATCTGCAGCCCCGGATAAAGCGCCGTCAATGTGCCCGGATCACTTACCCGCGCGTTTTCAATAAAGCTGGCCAGATCCTCGGTGGCCAAAAGTTCAGCGGTGGTGTTGGTTACGTAGGTCAGGACATTGGTGCCCGCACCTTCCAAATTGATGTTGCTGGAGCGCATCAAGTATCGCAACGCGCCAACGTCATCCCGCGTCAAACCAATGTAATAATAACCCTCACCCAATCCACCCAAGGCCGTCAACGCCGTGCCACCCAATAGATAGGGCATTGACCCAAATCCCGAAGCGACGGCCGTAAACGGCGTGGCCAAGGGGTCCACATTGAACTCCACCGCGTCCGCCAGCCAGCCGAACGGAGTGGGCGGATCGCAAAACTCAATAATCTTGTAGCTGAACAGTGTGCCGTTCACATAGCTGCTGGCCTGCAACTGATCCAAGCTGCTGGTCACCGGATCGAAATTCCGTTTGACCACCAAATAATTTTGTCCCGCAGGGCACTCCACGCTCCCTACGTGCCAGCGCGCATGGAGGGTCCACACATAGCGATCGGGTTGCGCCGCGCCCAATTGCTCCATGATCATGCTCATGGTCGCAGATTTCAAGTCGCTCAGGAATAACGCCTGCGCTTGATAGTTAACCCGCTGCGCTTCCAGGGGGAATTCAAGGAGATCAGCACTATAGCTCGAAACATTGGTCAGCCCGTTGAAGACTTCAAAAGCGCGTTCAATCGCATCAATGCCATTGGTGCCGAAGTAATCAATAAAATTTTGATCAAACGTATAGAACATGACCGGCGTCACCCGCCGATATTCTTCCCCCAGATTTTTGGGGCCGGTCGGCAGACCGTCGAGATCATTTGGATTGTATCCGTTTTCTGTGATTTGGTACGCTTCATTATTCGGCCCCAGGAACGCCGCGCCAAAGGCGACGCCAACCGGCAGAACCAACCCCACCGCCATCCAAAAATTACGAAACTTTTGCGCCATAAAAACTTTCATTAACGAACGCGTCCAATTCGATAAAATCCACCACTGCTCTGGCCGACAAACAGGGAATCATTGGTGCTGGCGGCAAAGCGCGCCCCTCCCAAATCCGTCCACGTCCCGTTCAATACGGGCGTAAACTGCACCTGATACAACAATCCTGGCTGCGTATTCCAGTCCAGAAACACTCCCTGCTCAGTGAGGCGCAGTTCGTATTTCAAAACGCTGGCTGGACTGGTTGGGTCCGTGCCCTGCAAAAATTCCAAGAGATTTGAAACCCCATCGCCATCGCTGTCCAGATCAGCCCGGGGCCAAGTATTCACATCACCTCCAAAATTGGCGTACATCCAGTCATAGGGAATGCTTTGCCAGGCGAATGGGTAGAGGTAGGTGGTGCCGGTGGCCACCGGAGACAAGGGCGAGCGTCGTCCGTCTGGCAACACATACGCGAGCCGAAAAGTATGCGTGCTGCCCGCGCTCAAAGCGGTGGCGGTCCAAAAGTTATTAGTCGTCACCACCGCCGCCGTGGGTGCGCCGTCAACATAGACCTCGTAGCTGGCCATGCCAATCCCGTCCACATGCGGCCAAGTCAATGCCAGCTGGGTGGTATCCAACACATTGACAATTGGTGCGCCGGGCGCGTTCAGCGGCTGATCCGTATTTACGTAGCGCTGGACATACAAATCCATGCTCGCGCCGCCGCCGGCATAACCGGACCACACCGTCATGAACCGTGCGGCGCCGTCGGAAGCGATGGCCGGCATTACTTGCTGGCTGATCGTGGTTGTATTCACCCGAAACTCCGAGCCTTGCAGCGAACCGTCCGCTTGAAGAAATTGTGCGTAAATTCCCTCGCGCGAACCGTCCTGACCAACGCTGGTCCAAGCCACCAAATAATCACTGGTCAGTGCGCTGATTTTCGGATCCACTTGATCCCCCACCGTGTAAGTGTTTACGCGCCGGGTGGTGCCGCCCATGAGGTTTGCGGAAAAGGCGCGAGCGAAAATATCCCAACGATTATCCACTCCTTCCAAGTCCATCTCCGACCACGTCACCGCAAAGCCCCCGTCCGCAGCAGCGGCAACTGCAGGATTAGCGCACACGTTCGTACCCGCATTGATTAAAAATTCAGCTGAGGCCGCCGCGCCGGACGCGAAGAAAACCCGACCGTAAACATCCACGCTGTTCTCGAAGCGACGGGATTCGGAAATCCAGACCAGCACGAAGCGGCCATCACTCAACGCAGCCAGCCGAGCGGATCGTTGATTGTAGGCTGTGTATTGATTGGCTAAAACCTCGCCGCCGTACTTCGTACCGCCAGGCAGCAGAATTTGAAAATAAACGTCCTGCATGCTGGAGCTGGACACCTGTCCCGCGCTGGCCCAAGCCACCACCACATTCCCGTTGGTCAAAGTAATCGCAGCGGCATCACGTTGCGTGACGTTAGTGGCGGTATTAACGAGAAAATCATCCGTTGCCCACAATCCATCCGCACCCAGGATTCGACCGTAAATATGCTGCATCCCTTGTTTGCCCCCCTGCCACACAAAAGCCGCTCCACCGTTGGACAAGAGTGTCACTTGCGGCTTCTCTTGATCATCCGCACCCATTTGGTTGACCCGAAACGAACTGAATGTTCCCGTCAGACTGCCGTCCAATTTGCGCGTACTGATTCCAGTGCCGTCGCCATCGGTAATGTTATCCTGCCAGACCAGATACCCACCCGAAGGTTTGATGCTCAATCCAGCATACGTTTGATCGCCCATCAAAGTGCCGATCGGCTTATATTCGCCTCCTTCGCTGGCGTAATTTCCGGGTGCCGACCAGGCCGACCAAGCCAACAGGCTCAATCCGACGGCAATGCCACCTCGCCGTATCTTAAACAAAAAGGCCATAATGTTTTTCAAAATCCGCCATCACACCGACAACCCAACGCTCGCGCGTTGTTTTGTTTCAACCGAAACCATCCCGCCTGAATTTTGGTTTCCATGTTTCAACTGTAACTTACATCGCAACATTCAAATCAATTCCGGCTGCGACTGATTTACTTTCAATAATTCCGCCAACAGGGAGCGGAAGCCCCAGTTGCGAAACAACTTCGCCAATTCCTCACGATTCGCCGCTTTCTTGCCCAATTCTTCCCACTTCACCGGACTTCCCACGGTTGGATTCAAGCGCACCAACGCTTGATTTCGGCGCACGTCCGCCGTAGCGGCCAGCAATGCTTCTCGCACTCGTTGCGGTTGCACTTCCGCAATCCGCTGATACAGTCCATCAATACTTTCAAATTGTTTCAACAGCGTCGTGGCCGTTTTGGGCCCGATGCCCGGAGCGCCAGGAATATTATCCACCGAATCGCCCACCAAGCTCAACCAATCCACAATCTGCTCGGGACCTACACCCGTTTTCGCTTCGACTTGTTGCCGGGTCCAAAGCGTATCCGTTTTATCATTCGGATTCAGCAGACCAACTCGCGGCCCAACCAACTGCATAAAATCTTTATCCGAACTCGCAATAACCACATCCAGTTGGCGAGCGGCTGCTTCCTGCGCGACCCGGGCGACGTAATCATCCGCCTCCACGTCGTCCTCGCAATAACTGGCAATCCGAGCTGCGTTCAGGTAGCGTCCGATCTCATCCAATTGCTCCCGCAAGTCATCAGGCATCTCGGGGCGCTGGGCTTTATAGCCCGGCAACGCTTGCTGCCGCTCCGGGCTTAATCCGCCATCCCACACCACCAATAAATGGCTGGGCTGCAATCGGGCCCGCATCTTACCGAGCATTTTCACAAAACCATAAATGGCATTGCTGGGCCGCCCGTCCGGCGTTTTCAAAGAGCGAATCGCGTAAAATGCGCGATAGGCGTATGCGTGACCATCAACTACCAAGAGCCGGGACACGCAAGCCCTTTCTCATTACACTCCTGGCAGATCATCTTCCGCCAAATCCAACTATCTCATCGCAGCGCTGTTCATCTGCGTCGGCACGCTCTGCGCGAAAGGCATCTCGTTGTCCGCGTGAGCCGGATTACCGGCGGGATCAATGATTCGGGGTGTAACGAAAATCACCAGGTTCTTCTTCTTGGTCTGTGACGACTCACTGGTAAACAACTTGCCCATCAGCGGAATATCGCCCAGAAACGGCACCTTGTCTTTCTGCTTGGTTACCGTGTCCGAAATCAATCCGCCCAGAACCACCGTCTGCCCGTCCCAAACGATGCAACTGGTGGCCAATTGCCGGACCCGGAAAATGGGCAGCGGCAACGTGCCTGCCAAAGTGGCGCCCGTTCCAGTGATGGCCGTCGGCACAAAGGCCTGCGCCGTATTCAAGTCGTACCCCACAAACTCGGTATAGGTGGGAATGATGGCCATTTGAATCGTGACGCCATCAGACGAAACCGTTGGCAAAACGTCAATCACCGGACCGAGCGGCACTGGTGAGGTATTAGGCGTTTGGAATGTAGCGGCAACGGCTTGATTGACCGTACCACTGCCGGAGGAGGCGGCGACGCCACCTTGGTTCCCCTGACTTTGGTCCACACCGGTAACGACCGTACGCACCTCGACTACTTGAATCTGCGCCTGTCGCCCACTCAAGGTTGTGATTTGTCCTTCGTTCAACAGCTCAATGCCATCGCGCTGTTCAATGGCGCGCAACACCACCCGAAATTGCGGGTCTGTCAAAATTCCCGTGAAGCTGGCCAATGATGGAATATCGGCAGCGTCAGTGCCGAACGTGTTTCGTAATCCTCCCGATAAAAGCCCGTCAGAAGCCGATGGTGGGATCGCATTGGCCAGATCAGTGCCCGGGAAGAATCCGGCGGGATTTGCCTGCGAGGGACTTCCCGTAAATGACGGCTGAGTGCCGCCGGACATGGCGGATTTGTTCCCAATCATGAGATTTCCCAAATACCAATCAAAGCCCAGCGCCTTGCTATCGTTCTGCGAAATCTCGGTAAAACGCGTTTTGATGTTGATCAGCGGGGGCGCCGCGTTCATTACACGAATCACCTGCTCAATTAAATCCAATTCGTCACTCGTCGCTCGCACCAATAAGATGCCTTTGCGATCATTAAAGAACACGCTCTTACCCAAAGCAGGGTCCAAGTTCACACCAAGGTTGAAGAAAAACTGACGGGCAATCGCGGAAACCGCTTCCATGCTATTGGTCGCCGTAATCCCCGGAATACCGCCATTCATTTGTTGCTGCGCGCCCCCGCCGCCACCGCCTTGGTTGCCGGTAGAACTGGTCTGTCCGGTAACGCTGACGCGCGGAATAATAAACGAACCTTGACCACTGCCACCCCCGCCGCCGCCCCCACCACCCCCGCCGCCGCTGCTCTGAGAGGAAATATCGAGATACTCCCCGGTCACATTGACCAATCCCTGATAAAACGTATTGGGGTCCAGATCGAACTGGCGAGTGAACAGGGGCGTCGCCTCCTGCCCCTTCAGCGAAAGATAAATGGCATATTCCCGATACGAAATCTTGAGGGGACGTTCGGCCACCGTAGTGATGGCATCCAGCACCTGATTCAAAGTTACCCGACGCAGTGGCGCGCTAAATTTCACATCAATGGAGCCGACGTCCACCTCCTCGCCATCGCCCATAGGTTGCTGGACGGGCAGGCCGGTGGCCGGATCAATCATGGGCACGGCCGTTTGCGCGATTTGAGACGGTGGTGTGCGATCAATCACAATGTTAACCCCTTCTTTCTTGGGATCGCGCTTCGGGGCTTCTTGACCGAGAATCCGCACGATTTCGCTAAGCGGTAAGGAGTCAGGCGAGCCTTCCGGCGGAAAAATATCAAATTTGATACTGTTCAATTTCTCGTAGATAGCCTGACGTCCTTTCCCCGTATGAATGACATCGGCGCGATTGTAGGGATTGGGCACAGGCAGAGAATCCCGGTCCTTGCGATCGGCATAGGTATTGACCACTTCCAAAATCTTTTCGCCATTATCCAGGTTTTTATTCGCCAGACTGATTTGATAACGCTGATTTCGCACCAACTCCTTGTAACGCAAGGCGGGAGGGTTCCCGGGAACCAGCAGCAACGCCTGATCCAACTCCTCATCGGCTTGGTCCAAACGGCCGGACTCCAAAAGGACTCGTGCGTTCTGCACATGGGTATTGGACTCAATCAGAGCTGCCTGGCCTTTCTTGGCCTCAGACACCGCCGCGTCGGTGGGAATTTGTCCCCGCAATTCCCGCAACGTCTTATCATTTTGTTGTTTGGCCAATAACGCCTGCGGGTTCTTGGGGTCCACCTTGAGAATCCGGTTCAACTGCACATCCACTTCCCGATAATCTCCGCGCTTTCGGGCCGATTCAACCAACTGCAAACGCACGCCGGAAAAGCCGCGAATGGCTTCATCGGCTTCCAGTTCGCAATTGTTCGCGCCAATCTGATCCACCAACTCCACGGAAGCGTCGTACAACTTGGCGGCGTTGATCAGGTCGCGATTGGCCACGGCCAGACTGGCCTGCTCCAGTTTCTGGCGCAGCAAAATCTTATTGGCATCACGGCGGACAGCTTCCGAAATGGCAACATCCGTCTCGGCTCCGACAACATTGGTTGTCACAAGCAAGGTGGTGGCGAGCACGGCGATGAGAATTTTAATGGCGGCGGCTTTGGTCATGAGATGACTTCTGGTTTTGATCACAAATGCTGAAACTTAAATTTAGACGTTTGCAAAATCGGTCACAACTGGATCGGAATTGGTGTCTTTTTTTGGTTAGACTTGGCAGAGACTACAACTTCGTTCTGCGTAATCGCAACGATAATGTAATCCTCCCCGCCAAATTTCAGGGTAGCCCCGACTCGCTGCCCCACCCAAGGAGCGCGATTCTCCAACGGGTATCTCAAATCCACCGCATAGCCATCTACGCGCTGATACGGTTTGTCCTTGGTTAACGTGATCGTACCTCCATCTTCGGTGAGGTCCAAAACCAACTCGGGATTATCCGCCGGACCGCGGACTTCGCGAATCACAAACGCATCGGTTTTGTTGTTCAGTGTGGCAAAAAAAGTCTTCTTTCCGCGTTTCTTACGATCGAGCGCAGCTTCCTGTTCAACGCTGATCGCATAACGTGGCGGCGTTTCACTCGTATTGACTCCTTCCAAGGCGAGCTTCAGATATAAGGGCGTTTGCTTGGTCACCACGAGCGCCTTGGGCCCCGTCTCTTCGCCCGTTTTAATCTTTAGAATGCGACCGTCCGCGCCCTTTTCCCACAACATCGGATTCAGCACATGGTTGGACGAGGACAAATCCAATACGGTTGCCATTCGCAAATCAGTGATCCGCGTTTGCTGCGTGACAAAGTTCAGCGGATCCAAGGGTTTGGCCGGCTGGTTGATGATGCGATCTTCCTCCTGCCGCAACTCATCCCGTTCACTCCCGATCTTGATCGGCAACCAAGCCGCGCCCAGCGCGAGTACCAGCAGGACACCGCCCAGAATGATTTTTTCGTAATGTTTCTTGATCAGGTCCATGCCGTTACGTCTTCGCGGGAAGTAGTTTGATAACCTCGACCAGGAGCGTCACTTTCAATTGCTTCTCCGTTAAAAACGGTTGGAGTCCCGGTTTGGCCGCTGCTCCTCCCGCCGGGTTCGCATAATACGGTTGCTGCATTGGCATGGGTTGAGGCGCCTGGCCGTATCGCGGCGATAGTTGAGCGCCACCTCCGTACCGACTCATCCGACCTTCTCCCCCACCCGCTCCGGCGCCGATCCCCATTCTCATTTCTGAGCGGATCATCGGCTGGTACCCGGGCGTAGCCGGAACTCCGGGCGCCGCGTAAGGTTGTTGCGGCATGCCGTAAGGCACTCCCGGGATTGGACTCATCTCATTCATGAGCATGGCCGCGGCGGGTTCGACATTGATCGCCTTGACCACCAAACCGTAGGGGGAACGGGCAAATCCAGCCAAGACTGCGGCAAGCTCGGGAGTAAAACTTTGAAAACTGACTTCGTAAAAACTACCGACCGCCAGCTCGTTGGTGGTGGATTTCTTATCAATGTAATCCGTGGCGACGCCCTTTAGATCATCAGGGTTCCCTGGCACGCGTTCTCGGCGAATCTCCCCCAGCGAATTGATTTTGGCTTCGTTGAGAATATCGCAAATGGCTTTGACCTCGCCCAGTTGCACCGCCAAAGCGTCGAGGGTGCCCGGGGCGAATTGCACCAGGGAGGCTTGTTGTGAAAACGAGAATTTATATCCCGGTGGAATAATCACACTGCTGTTGGTGGCCTCGCGTTGCAATTGGCTGATGGTTTCCTGCAAGGCGGCGGAAAATTGCGGGCCGGTGACGCCAGCCTTGGCGGGAATGGCGGGAATTTCCTGTAAATACGCGGTTAAATTCGTTAAAAAACTCGCGGCTTCCTTTTGCTGCTCGCGCGCCATCTTGATGTTATCCACCTTCTTTCCATCTCCCGGCGCGGGTTTGGCGCGATACAACTCGCTTAACTCTCCATAGGCCCCGGTGATGGCCTCTTTTTTGGCTGAGTTGTTGTCAAACCCCGAGTAACCATACCAGCCAGCAGCGCCGAGCAAGATCAACGCGACCACCGCGCTGATGACAAAAATCATATTTCGTTTGATCCACTCCATGTTACAAACTCAGTGGTCGTTTCAAAGACAGGGTGAGACCGAAAGTAAATGTGCCAGTGGCATCGTCCTGTGTGATTTGCGGATCCAATTTTGTGCCTTCGGCATCCACCACCAGACTGTTCGTATTGGCGAGTTGTTTATGGAACTCGAAAACGATCCGTTGATCGGCGGCGGGATTAATGTTGCGCAAACTCACTCCGCGACATTCCAGTTTGATGGTCCCCACCTGATTCGTCTTCGTCTCGCTCGCCCCCTCGACGCCCCCCGCGCCCATCGCATCCGGCACCGGCATGGGGCCTTCGCTGAACCGCTCCACCCCCATCGGCGCGGGCGCATAGCGACGATATCGCTCGGCTATTCTGGGATCCATCGCCATGGGCAACCCCGGGTTACGCTCAGAATTCATGGCCGCCAACGCGCCCTCCGCTGCATTCGGGTCCGCTCCAATCGGGCTGAAGGAATTGATCTTCTCCACCCAAACCCCGGTGTCCGTGCCAAACTCCTGCTCGGTAATGTTTTCCGTGCGGATCAGTGCGCCACGAATTTCCTCGAGCACTTGCGGCCAAAGCGCACGCTCGGCCAGCCAATCCCCATACTGCGTGGATTCATCCACCAGCTTTTTGACCTTGCCGTATTCGCGCTTGAACAACTGATCCTTGCTCTTCAATGCGTCCAGCTTCGGCTGCAATTCATTGAGCTTTTCCTCCTTGATACTGGCCAGCTTATTGAACAAAAAACCGACAGCTAACGCCATCAGCGCCAGGCTGGCCAGCGTGGCAATCAGATAGGGTTTCTTTTCGTTGAAGCTCTGCGCCCGCAAAGTGCTTTCCGGAATCAGGTTCAACTCCACCGGACAGTTCGCCAGATTTCGCAAGCCCAATCCCACCACTTCACCCAATGAGTGCGCCACCTTGGAGAGCGCTTCCAGGTTGACAGCCGGATCAATTTGAAGACTGCGAAACGGATTGAAATACTCGACCGGTACGTTGAGCTTTTCCGCGAAAAACTGCGCCGTGTAGGGCATGATCGAGGCGCCACCTGCCAGATACAATCGTTGCGGGGCCGCCCCCCCCTGTTGACCGCGATAGAATTGCAAGGTCTGATTGACCTGAATGTGCAACCGGGTCATGAATTGGCGGGCGATTTTAGAAATGGCCGCTTGATGCGGATTCTCCGGCTCCTCGTACGCGCCGCCCAAACTGACGAAACCCTGCTCGATCTTGATTTTCTCCGCCGCGTCAAACTTCAGCTTCGACTCGTTGGCAAAATCCTGGGTGATGGAGTTTGCACCAAGATTGATGCTGCGGGCGAACACCTTCCCCTTTTCAAACATCACCAGGTTGCTGGTTTTAGCCCCAATATCGAGCAACATGGTACATTCCTCCGGCTCGCCGTAGCTGAACCGGAAGGCATTGCACAACGCCGCTGGCGAAACATCGCAAATGTTCAGTTTCAAGCCGCCAGCTTCCGTGGTGCGAAACAAACCATCCACGATGTTTGACTTGATGGCCACCAACAACACTTCCAATTCGCCGCCGGCGGTCGTGCCGAGAATCTGATAGTCCCAAACAACCTCGGCGAGCGGGAACGGGACGTTTTGTTGCGCTTCGTATTGGACGATCTGCGTGACTTTCCCCGCGTCAACCGGGGGTAATTTTACGAATTTGGAGAAGACATGGAAACCTGGAGCGCAGACGTTGATGTCCTTTGAGTGGAGGTCCAGCTCGGCAATGGCTTCCTGTAACTTCTTGACCACCAGCTCTTCCCGGCGCGTTTCTTGAGAGCCTTGCAAGCCCAATGGTTTCAAGATGTAATTCTTAAAAACCAACCCGCCGGCCTCGTTCACTTCGAACTCAGCCAGCTTGAGCGTGCCGGCGCCAAAATCCGCCGCTAAAAATGTCGTGCTCTTCGCCATGCGTTTCGCTACTGGATTTTCCGCGCCTTCTCGTCCGGAGACGGCATGGAAGCTGGCGAGTGTTAATTCAATTCCGAGTCATGGTCAAACAGAAAAGATTTTTGAACTCGGATTTTTGTCGCCCAGTAAGCTTTACCACCGCCGCCGCCACACGTCACCACCAAGACAAATCACGCTGACCCAGCCGCTGCGGACTCAAAGCGGTGCGGAATTTTCCGCCTCCGACGGTACATCCAAATCAATGAGGATGTCGCGCGGTTCCGCGCCCTTACTCGGGCCGACGATGCCGCGATTCTCCAGTTCATCCATGATTCGCGCCGCCCGGCCATAACCCAGGCGCAAGCGCCGTTGCAATAGCGAGACGCTCGCTTTCTGCTCGCTACGAATGACCTCGATGCAATCCTGAATCAAGTTTTCATCTTCATTGATTCCATTTTCATTCGTCGGCGGCGCGGGCCGGGAAAGCTGTTGATGAATTTCCATCTCGTAACTGGGTTTGGCCTGTTTCGCGATGAAATCCACGACATTCTGAATTTCCTGGTCGGTGATTAACGCGCCTTGGGCGCGAATTAATTTCGCCGAACCGGGCGGAAGATACAGCATGTCGCCTTTGCCCAGCAATTTGTCCGCGCCCATCGCGTCGAGGATGGTGCGCGAATCCACTTTGGCAGCAACTTGAAACGCAATGCGCGCCGGAATGTTCGCTTTGATCACGCCGGTGATCACATCCACGGAAGGACGTTGCGTCGCCACGATACAATGAATGCCGGCTGCCCGCGCCATTTGCGTGATCCGCGCGATGGCCATTTCCACATCGGCGGGCGACACCAACATCAAATCCGCCAACTCGTCAATGATCACCACAATATAACTGAGCTTCTCAGGGATGATGATGTCCTCCTCGCGCGGCACCACGATCTCCTCATCCACCTCCACGGCAAAACCTTCCGCACCGGGTTCGACTTTTTCCTTTTTACTGGTCAACGGCAATTCCGGCTCGCGTTCCGGTAAGGGCTTGTTTTTGGGGCGCGCATTGAAGGTGGCGATGTTCCGCACGCCGACGCGGGCGAAAATCTGATAGCGTTTTTCCATCTCGCTGACGACCCAGCGCAGCGCCAGAATCACCTTTTTGGGATCGGTCACCACCGGCACCACCAAATGCGGCAGCACGTTGTATTGCTGCAATTCCACCACTTTCGGATCAATCATCACAAAGCGCATCTGATCCGGGGTAAACCGATATAACAACGAAGCGATGATCCCGTTGATGCAAACGGATTTACCCGAACCCGTGCTGCCGGCAATCAGACAGTGCGGCATTTCCGCCAAGTCCGCGATGATCGGATGACCGTAAACGTCCTTGCCCAGCGCGATGGGAATTTTCGCCTTGGAATTGCGCCATTCGTCCGTCTCGAACAAATCCCGCACGATGACCTTGGTTTTCACCGTGTTCGGCACTTCAATCCCCACCGAGCTTTTGCCGGGAATGGGCGTGAGAATGTTAATCCGTTCCGCTTTCAGCGCGGCGGCGATGTTATTGGCCAATCCGGTGATCTTTTCCAGCTTCACGCCCGGTGCAGGATGCAACTCGTAGCGGGTGATGGTCGGACCTTTCGTGATGTCGCCCAATTCCACGGTAATATCAAACTGCGCCAGGGTCTGCTGCATCAGTCGCGCGTTGGCCAATAATTCTTCCTTCGATTCCGTCGGCTTGACGGTCACATCGGGCAGTTGCAGGAAATCCAACGTCGGCAACTGATAGTTTCCAATGAGCGGTGTCGAAGCGACGGTAATCGGCTTTCGACGGGCGCGCGAACGGCCTGTCGCCCCGTGAGTGATGTGAATTTTCGGTTCGGGTTTAACTTCGTCCACTGGGGCGCCGGTGCTGTCGTCTGCCGGAGTAATCTCTGATTTGACGTCGTCTTTCTCGGCCTCAATTTTGGATTTATCCGAGTCGGCCGCACCCGCTGCCGCCTTGACTTCATCGGCGGGAATCACTTCACCTTCATCCGCTGGCTCGATTTCCTTGGGTGATTCAGATTTTTCGCCCTTCTTCCCGCGGCTCTTGACCTGTGGAATGCTCAGATCACGCACCGTTGGTTCGGGCACCGGGCGCAAATCCGCCCCCAACCCATGCTGAGTCGCGCCGCTGGTCGCAGTCATGGTTTTGGCGACCTCCGCCTCCAAATCACGTTTTTTTCGTTCCAGATCACGCGCCTTGCGCTCCAAGGCCGCTTCGGCGGAATTGGAACTGGCCTTGGCAAATGGCATGGCTTGATCCGCCGCCCACGCCTGCAGCCACACGCCCAAACGGAAATTCGTCAGGAACAGAACCCCAAACAACGCCAGCGTCATGTAAAGAATGATCGCGCCCACTTTTCCCGCCATCCAAAAGCCATATTCGAAAGTCGCATACCCGAGCCAGCCCCCGGCCCATTGCGAGCCCAGACGCTCCGGCATCTGCCCGGTCATCCCCGAGTCATGCATGATGTGCAACAGCCCCGTCAGCGAAACCAACAACATGACCGCCCAAAAAATGCTCCATTTGGAGCGCTCGCGGAGATAGCCCATGAAGTTGAACAGATAACCCAGACCGAAAACCAGGAAAAGCACCGGCACCAGGTACGCCGTCAGGCCAAACAACAGAAAAAATACCCAGGCCGTGTACGCACCCGCTGAACCAATCCAGTTGTGCAGCGGCTTGTTCGGCGGGTTGACCAGGGCGCTGATGTCGCCATGATCAAAAGATAATTGCGCCAACAATAACAACGCGGCGGCCGCCAATAAGCCGACCCCGATAAAATCCCCCCACCCGTTGTGTGACCCCGCTGCATCCTTCCGTGCCATAAACCCAAAGTATCAATTCCGAAAGTGGAGTTCAAAGTTGAAAAGCATCAGGAGTGCGCCGCCCGCAACGCCGCGCCTTTGACCGGCTTCCAGCGGTTATGCACCCAGAACCAATTTGCCGGATCGCGGCGGATGGCGACTTCAAACGCGCGGTTCACATCGGCCATGATCTCGGCCACGGCGCGCGGATGACCATTGTGGCGCGTCGGAATTTCATCCCCCACTTCAATCCGCCACTCCGCCAGCCCGGTGCGATAACAAATGGCCGTGTGCAGCGGACAATGGTAGCGCAACGCGAACACTGCGGAAGCGGCGTTGGTGGAACATTCGTGCCCAAAGAACGGCAACCGCACTGAACCCAATGAAGAATGTTGATCCGCCAATAATCCCAGAATCAACCGTCCCTCCGCCATGCTCGACTTCAAGGCTTCCGCATCGGTGCGGCGCTCAAAAAAACGGCATCCCGAGCGCTCACGCAATTCCTGCATCAGCCGATTCAATCCCGGCTGCCGCAACGCCCGATAGGTGGTGGCTCCTTGCGCCCCCGGAACAAACTGGTCGAAACGCGCGTACAACTCGAAGTTGCCAAAATGCCCAATGGCCGCCACCCGACTGTGCGGCGCGATTTCCCCCGCCGCGTTTGCGTCCCGCAGTTTCTCGGCGCCGGCAAACTGGAAGTGCGGTTGCAACGCTGCGGCCGTCATGGCGGCGGTCTTCAATGCGCTTAAATAATTTTCGCCCAGACGCCGGAAATTTTCTTGCGCGATGGCCCGGATTTTTGTCGCTGACTTTTCCGGGAAACACATCGCCAGATTGCGGAGGGCCACCCGGCGATGGCGCCCATCCAGGTGAAAAGCCACCGCCCCTCCCCAACGTCCCAACCGCGCCACGCCGCGCAACGGCAGCGATTGCAATAGCGTCACGATAAATTTAGCCAGCCAGTAAATCAGTGTGTCCATGGTCATCGGAAACAGATGCGGCGCACACAATCGCGGAAATCATCCGCGCCACTGACGATGTTGATTTCCACCCGCATGAACAAAATCGGCAAATCCCGGCGATCCAACTTCGGAAAGCGCACGGCGTCTTTTTGCGTGGTCACGATGATTTCCGCCTGCCGCTTCTTGCTGCGATTGATGGTGTTCAGCACTTCTTGTTGCGTGAACCGGTGATGATCCGCGAACCGTTTTGAATAGACCACCTCCGCGCCCAGTCGGGTCAGGCTTTGCTCGAAACTTTCCGGCTGCGCAATGCCGCTCAGCGACGCGACTTTCCGGCCCTTGATCAAATCCAGCCCGGCGCGTTTGCCACTGAACACGTCCTCGAGATACATCGGCTGATGCACACACTCGATGATGGGCGCTTCGGGATTCAGCGCTTCGATCCGTTGCCGCAACGCCTCGGTCTTTCCGTCGCTCTTGGTGATAAAAATCGTGTGGGCGCGGGCCAGGTGCGTGGCCGGCTCACGCAAGGTGCCGCGCGGCAGCAGGTACTCGTTGCCAAAGGGTTGCTGGCAATCAATCAAAACCACGTCGTGCCGCCGCCCGCGCAAACGCCAGTATTGGAATCCATCATCCAACAGCAGCGTGTCGCATCCAAACCGCTCGATTGCGTAACGCCCGCTCTTCACGCGATCCTTGTCCACCAACACCACCACGTCCTTCAGGTTGGACGCCAGCATGTGCGGCTCGTCGCCGGCCATTTCCGAATCGAGCAACAACGATTTGCCGTCCGACACCACCCGCGGTGGCGTGAATTCGCGCCGCATCAAAATCCGGTCCAGCAGCGACTGGTGCAGCGGCGACGGCTTGGAACGATAGCCGCGCGACAAAATGGCAACATTGCGTCCCGCATCCTGCAACTCACGCGCGAATTTCTCGACCACCGGCGTCTTGCCCGTACCGCCCACGGTGAGATTGCCAATCGCAATCACCTGCACGCCCAGGGTGGTATCCCGCAAAATCCGCGCGTTATACAGAAAGCGACGAAACTTCACGGCCAGGGCGAAGAGTTTGGAGGCGAGGAACAACAAGCCGCGCACCACCGTCGCCCGTTTGCCTTGACGTTCCTCGAAAATGACTTCGAGGATGAAGGTTTCCAGGGTTTCCATCCAGACGTGGAATGTTTCACGCATGTCGTACGCTCATGTTGCCAAGCGGAGCGGCGAGGGGCAAGGATGCGAGGAAGGTGTCAGGAGAAAGCCAAAATGAATTCTGCGGCGGTTTTTTAGGTTAGCTTCACTGTTGACACAAATCAGGATTTGGTTTAGTGCCACCGCCATGCCACGCCCCATAACCAATCAACTAAACCGAACAGAACTTATATTAAAAATGAGGGCGTCACTTTTGCCTGTCATTTGGTTGTTAATTACTTTGGCCTCCTTTAATCATTTCACAGTTCTGGCTAATAACAACACTAATGCAAACGTGCTGTTTCCGTTCGAGGCGCAAATTAGAATACGGACATCAGAATTCTCTGCAAAGGCGGCCGAGATTCCAAATTATGTTTCAGAAACTTTCGTTACACTGTATTATAGCAATGCGTGGTGGAGAATTGATTCTGTTCAGACAAACACGGAGACTGACGACAGAATTTTCGAAAGCTGCATGACTATTCCAGGAGGCGTTCGTTACATTGTTCATCCTCCGGACGCTGTGAATAAAGATGGTCAAAAACTCGCGGCTGTCGCGACCGCGTGCCCATTGCAGTTTCCAATGCCTGGGCACGAACCTCTTTTTGTGTCTTGGTTGACTTTTTGTCCCAAGCCTAAACTGCCGTTTATCGATTCTGAACTTATTCACAGACCAATATACACACGCGAGTGCGACGTAAGCATCTTAATGCACGCTAAAAATGAGGGTAAATATTCAATCAGTTATGATGGTGACGCCAATAACTTTCTCTCGAATCTGCGTATTTGGAATAAGGGCGTGAATATCGAGCCTCAGTATTCCCCGCAGGGGGCGGAGCCGATATTATCTACTTTTCCTCCTCCTTTCGATTCGGGTTTTTTGGAGTTTGAATTTTTAGCGCTAAGTACAACCAATTATCAAGGCGTTACATTTCCCGTTCACGCAATAGCGAAAAGAATGTTCCCTGCTTTCGACGCCCTCAATCCTTCTAAATTGTTCACACGAGTATTATCCGAAATTCAATTACTAGCGATCTCAAATTGGAGCACAAGCAATAGCGCTAGTATTGGCACCAACATGCTTCCTTCGTTGATAGTCGCGATGGATTTTCGGCCCGAAGGCCTGCCGAGGAACACTTCGGTTGACTATCTAATTACAAATGATATGTGGCGAGAAACAAGTGACCCACAGATTGCCCATCGCGCCGAGAAGGTGCGGTTGCAAGGCTCTAGCCAAAACCGTAACAACGGTTCGTTTGTAAGAACTGTTTTCTTTGTGGCTAGTTCCATGTCTCTGTTGGTTCTTGTGGTGCTTTTGATGAAACAACGAAACAAAATGAGTGACGAGAGAAATAACTAAAACCATGAAAAACAAACACCAGAACAAATCAAATATGGCGGGCGTCTTGTTTGTGACTCTCTTGGGAAGTGCTGTCCTATGTATGGCGGCATGTTTTCAAGAAGTTCATTTCTCGATAGCTTGCTATCCAAACGAGCAAGCAAACTGCACCAATGATTGTATAAACTACTACGGTTTTCCGCAGCCAACATTCTGTGATAGTAGAGATGACCCTCCAACAGGCTTTACATCATGCACGAACATCTCAGTGCCATGCTTAAAAATATGGCAACAATCAACCTGCGTTAGCGCTAGCAACGTGTGTATAAATCCAGGCCCGCAACACACAGTAAATACAGGTCAGACGACCTCAAAAGCAGTCGGCGCGGGTGATTGCCCAAGGGATTATTGACATAACACGATCAGAAATCGTCGCACCCCAAATCCCAAGCCTCGTCAGGACGGCATATTCTGCTCCTGACGGAGCTTGGAAAGCATTTTTCGTCGCGTGCTTTCCACATACCGCCCGGAGGCATGAGACCACAATGTGGTTTCAATTTGAGATTGGAGACTACAAAGATGCCCCGCTACGGTGCTGCTCAAAATTTCATCCGCGTTTATCCGTGGCCATCCGTGGTTGAAATCGGAGACGCCGACGATTTGAATTTGCCGGGAGGCGGGCTGTCTGTTCAACTGGTTGCATTATGAAAAAACTGAAAAAGATTTTCATCGGTGGTTTGATTGTTGTCGTCGTTCTGCTCGTTGTCGCGGTGCTGGCGGTGGGCCTGTCCCTCAACGGCGCGATTAAAAAGGGTATCGAAACGTTCGGGCCGGAACTTACCAAGGCTTCCGTCACCGTGGAGGACGTCAATCTATCGCTGCTGCGCGGCAATGCCTCCATCAAGGGCCTGGTCATCGGCAATCCCGAAGGCTACAAATCACCGGAAGCGCTGAGCGTCGGCCGCGCAAGCGTGTCCATTTCACCGCGCTCGATTTTCTCCGACAAGGTCGTGGTGAAGTCCATTCGGATCGAAGCGCCCAAAGTGACCGTGGAAGTCGGCCCCGGCGGTAGCAACCTGCAAAAATTACAGAAGGAATTGGAGGCGGCCATCGGCGGCGGCGCCACCACCGGCAGCCAACCCGGCAGCGCCCCCGCACCCGCCGGCGCCGACGCGGGCAAAAAATTGCAGGTGGACGAAGTGGTCGTCACCGGCGGCAAACTGCTGCTCGGCGCGGCGGCCTTGGGCGGCACGGTCGCCGAGGCGCCTTTACCCGAGATTGAATTGCAAGGACTGGGCCAGGGACCGGAAGGCATCACCGGGGCGGAACTCGGTCGCGTCATTCTCAGCAGAATCAACGAAGCCGCCCTGAAAACCTATGGCGAGAAATTAGGTCAAGTCGGCGCGGAAGCGTTGCAAAACATTTCCCAAACGGCCACCAACGCCATCAATGAAGCGGCGGGCGACGCGCTCAACAAAGCGGTCAAAGGCCTGGATAATCTCCTCACGCCAAAGAAGAAGTAATCGGGTCGGCGGACGACTTTGAGTCGTGCCAGTCGCTTCAATCCGCCAGGAGATCGTTCGCCCCGGTCGCCGACCAACGTCGCTGCGTGCAATCCGCCACCACGCCTCGTTTGCTGCTCTGCACAAACTCCAGCAACGTCCGTGCGGCCGCGCTCGCATAACATCCTTGTGCGTCCGCGATGGCGACACGCAAATTTTTGCCGCTGCGGAACAACTCGCGATAGAGCTTTTTCACCTCCAACCGATCCGCGGCGCTGATGCCCGCCCGGCGCATGCCGATGATATTCAACCCGCGCATTTCGTTGATCTGGGTTGAAATGGTGAACGGAGGCAAATCCTGACTGACGCCGGACAGCCCTTGAATCATCGCCAAAGTGCCCACCCGGGCAAATTGATGCACCGCCGAATTGCCGGAAATAAACGCCCGATCAAACACGATGGCGTAACCTCCCAACAACGCGCCGTTGGCCAGAATCACGTGATCATGCACCACGCAGTTGTGCCCCACATGCGCGTGCGCCATCAACAAATTATGCGAGCCGATGACCGTGGCTTCGCCGCATTTGGCGGAACGATGTATCGTCACGTGCTCTCGGAAAACATTGTCCTCACCAATCCTCACTTCCGTCGGCTGGCCGTCGTATTTCAAATCCTGCGGCGCATCGCCGATGACGCAGCCGGCGTGAAAATGATTTCCCGCGCCCGCCGTCAGCAGGCCGGTGAGATAAACCTGCGGCCCGACGACGCAATCCGCGCCCAGTTCGACACCCGCATCAATGACGGCGTAAGGCCCAACGCGCACGGTGGAATGAAGTTTTGCCTGAGGCGAAATAATCGCCGTTGGATGAATCATGCGGGGAGAGACTAAGCGACTCAGGCGGTGGATTCACGCAGATTTACCGTCCGGACGTGGAAAAAACATCGGAGTTTCAATTTGTGCCGTTGCTGGCATTATCCCACCGCGCCACGTAACCGCCAGTTTCGCGGTAGGGCGTTACTTGAAAGGTGATTTCCTTCATGGGCCTGAATTTGCTTCGCTCGCGGGATTTATGCAAAGGGTAATTCTACTCCCACTCTATTGTAAACAAGACATTTTTATCTTTTATATTCAATGGCTTATTTTCCTGCTAATTGGTAATAC
>JBDHQI010000008.1:0-143535 GCA_039806955.1 Verrucomicrobiota bacterium
TCAGACGCGCACGCCCAGCAACTGTTCAATCCACTTTGCTAAAATTGCGTTCCCTAAGTCCGACAGGCTGCTAGCTCCTTTCTTCGATGAGTTTTTAGCGACGCTCTGTGTTTTCTTTACTGTGGGCGCGCCCATCACGATACACAGCCTCCAATGTCGTCACTACCTGGCTCCAGGAAAAATCAGCTTCCATTCCGTTCAGCCGAAAGCGCTTTAGCAATTTAGCGTCTTGAAATAGCAGCCACGCCTTCTGCATGGCCTTGAGCAAGGCCGATGATTCAGCTGCTTCGAATTTAATGCCATTGGCTTGAGCCGAATTATCGGAGGCATCAATCACAGTATCATCCAGCCCGCCAGTACGACGCACAATCGGAATCGTGCCGTAGCGGAGACTGTAAAGTTGATTCAATCCGCAAGGTTCGAATCGCGACGGCATGAGAAAGAAATCGCTGCCAGCCTCGATTTGATGCGCCAAGCCCTGATCGTAGCCGAATTGGATGCCAATATGACCAGCGTATCGCGCGGCCAAATCGCGTAACGCCATTTCAAACTCCTGGTCGCCACTGCCCAGCATGACAAACTGCATCGGGATGCGCACGGCAAGTGCTTGCTCCAACGCGCCCAGCATCAGATCAACGCCTTTTTGTGCCACCAGCCGGCTGACATTACCGAATAGCGGCAGATTGGAATTCACCTCCAGTTGAAACCGTTCTTGCAACGCGCGCTTGCAGGTCGCTTTACCGGCCAGATCGGTGGCATTATAGGAAGCGGATAGAAATGGATTATTGATCGTGTTCCATTCGTCGTAATCCACGCCATTAAGGATTCCAATGAGATCAGCTCGACGACGGCGCAACAGTCCGTCCAGTCCCGCACCGAACGGTTCGGTGGTAATTTCCCGGGCGTACCGTGGGCTGACGGTGGTAATGACATCCGCCGTGGCAATTCCGGCTTTGAGACAATTCAACTGCCCGTAAAACTCGGTGGTCTCAACATTGAAAAATACCGGTGGCAGATTGGTAAAATTAAAGGCCTGACGCGGAAAAACGCCCTGGTAGGCGAGATTATGAATCGTCAGGCAAAAGCGTGGGAAGTCCGGCCATGATCCGGCTTCGCGCTCTGTTTTGGCCAGCAGCGGCACCAGACCGACCGGCCAATCATGAACGTGGACGACTTGCGGTTTGAAAAGTAGATAGCGCGCTAGATGAACCACGCACTTGGAAAAAAAGATGAACCGCTCGGCGTTATCCGCGTAATCGTGCTGGCCATCATTGTAGAGTCCCGTCCGATCGAAAAATTCCGGTTGGTCTATGAAATAAACGGTGTGGCGCGGAGCAACGTCCAACGCGAGCAGTTGGGCGTCAACCCGGCGCTTGCCCAGCGGTAGATTGAAGCGCCAGTCCACCCGGCGGAGGCCGGCAAAATTTTCCCGGATGCCGCGATGCAATGGAGTAACGGTGACGACCTGATGGCCCGCTCGGGCCAAGGCTTTACCCAGGGCGCCCACGGAGTCGCCCAGCCCGCCGGTTTTCGAGTAGGGATGAACCTCTGAACTGGCGAGTAAAATTCTCACGCCACGCACCGAATGACGTCCGTGCCGAGATAGGGTTGCAGCGGCACGGGGATGGTTACACTCCCATCCGCTTGCTGGTGGGTTTCAATGAGCGCAACAAACAGCCGGGCGAGGGCCGTACCACTACCATTGAGAATGTGCGGAAATCGGTTTTCGCCGGACTCGGATTTGAAACGCAAATTCATCCGTCGCGCCTGAAAATCCTCACAGTTGGAAACCGAGGAAACTTCGAGGTAGCTCCCCTGCCCTGGCGCCCAAACCTCGAGGTCATAGGTCTTGGCGCTGGCAAACCCCATGTCGCCGGTGCAAAGCTGCACCACACGGTAATGCAACTCGAGGCGTTGCAACACGCGCTCGGCGTGAGCAATCATTTTCTCGTGTTCAGCATAACCGTCTTCCGGTTTTACCACCTTGATCAACTCCACTTTGTCAAATTGATGCACACGGATCATGCCGCGCGTGCCCACTCCCGCCGCGCCCGCCTCGCCGCGAAAGCACGGAGTGTAGCCGCAGTAGTAAATCGGCAGTTGGCTCTCGGCCAGCAGTTCATCGCGGTGAATGTTTGCGATCGGCGTTTCCGCAGTGGGAATCAGGTAAAGCTTGCCCAGCGCCTCGGTTTTGTCGCCTTCAGCCACGCCGTAGTATTGATCGCGGAATTTCGGAAATTGTCCGACGCCGATGAGACATTCCGGGCCAACCATGAAGGGCGGCGAAATTTCAGTGTAGTGATGTTCTTTTGTGTGTAGATCGAGCAGAAATTGGATCAGCGCGCGCTCCAGTTTCGCGCCCCAATGCGTGTAAAGTAGAAAGCCGCTGCCCGACAACTTGGTGGCGCGGGCAAAATCAATCAACTTCAAGTGCTCACACAATTCTACGTGTGTCCGGGGTTTGAAGGCGAATTCGCGTTTTTGTCCAAACTGACGCACTTCAGGATTGTCAGCCGCCGATTTACCGACGGCGACCGATTCATGCGGGAGATTGGGCAGGCTCAGCAGTCGTTCATCCCGCTGCACCTCAGCCGCTTTGGCTTGCGCATCGAGCGCGGAAATTTTGTCACCCAAATCCCTGGTCTCGGCTTTCTTCGCTTCGGCCGCGTCGCGCTTTTGCTGCGCCATCAAGACGCCGATTTCCTTGGAAACCCGATTTCGCGCGGCCTTGAGTGACTCGACTTCGGCCAACGCTTTGCGCCGCTGTTCGTCCGCGTGCAAAATCTCGTCAATCAATCGTTCGTCTCCCGCTCCCCGTGTGGCGAGGCGTTCGCGGACAAAATCGGGTTTCTCTCGAATCAGTCGGATATCCAGCACGTGAAGATTATAGAAACGAACCGATTAGAGTCGCAAGGCCGAAGCCCAAACCGGAAGCCCCAACCCGCCGGCGGCAACAGAGTTTTGCGCTTGGCGGGATCAGGATTTTTTTGCGCCACGCCGCGCAAAGAACCACATCGCCAAACCGAAGATCAGCATGACGACGCCCCAGACCAGATTGACGTTGATATTCAGCGAACGGGTGTATTGTTCCTTGCCTCCGATCAAGCCGTAAATCACGAGCAGCACGCCGTAAATGCTGAACAAAATTCCGATAGGTAAGCGCAGGTCGAATTGCATGTGGATTGGGCGTTAAAAGTTACCAGAATAGGAGGTTTAAAATGATCACCGCCACCATGATGATTGCCCCCAGCACGGCGGGTCGCGCCAGCCAGTGATCCTCGTGGCCGCGTTGTTTTTCCGTGAGCGAATAGACCAAGCCGCGTAGTTCCGCGTCGCTCTTATTGCGCTGGGTGGCGAGGGACAAAACGGCGTTGACCATGAACGTGACGGAGAAGGCGACGATGGCCACCCAGAAACTTTGCGACATTTCCTTTGGAAACTCGATTACCGGACTGAGCCAGCCGCCCTTGATTCCCGCCGGATTGCCGGTGGCGAAGCAGAGCCCGTGAAACACAACGGCGGACGTGGTACCCACCATCAAGCCCCAGAACGCTCCGGTGTTATTCGAGCGTCGGGTGAACATGCCCAGCAGGAACGTGGCGAACAACGGAGCGTTCACGAAGCCGAATACCAGTTGCAGGATGGACATGATGTTGTTGTATTTCGACGCGATCAACGCCGAACCCATTGCCAGAATAATGCCGCCCACCGTCGCGATTTTCCCCATGTGCAACAGTTCGGCGTCGCTCTTTTTTCCGCCGATGGTCTGGTAGAGATCATAAGTCCAGACGGTGTTGAACGCCGTGACATTGGCGGCCATGCCGGACATGAACGAAGCCATCAATGCCGTGAGCGCCAACCCCAACAGCCCGTTCGGAAAGTAGTGGAAAATCATCGAAGGCAACACTTGATTATAATTCAGCGCGCCATCGCGCAACGGTATGGAATAGCCGCCGGCGACGGCATCACTCGTCAAACCATACGCAATCATGCCCGGCAGGATGATGATGGCCGGAAACAACATTTTCGGAATCGCGCCAATGATCGGCGTGCGCCGCGCCGCGCCCATCGAGTTGGCCGCCAGCGCGCGTTGCACCTCGGCGAAGTTCGTACACCAGTAGCCGAACGAGAGCACAAAACCGAGGCCGAACAGGATGCCGTACCAGGGCACGCCGAGCGGGTTGTTTGCGCCGCCGGCCTCAGCCCACGAGTGCATGCGCCCCGAATCCAGTTTCGCCACCAGCCCTTCCCAACCCCCAATATCTTTCAACGCCAGATAGGCGAGCGGCGCGATGCCGAACACAATCATGAAGAATTGCAACACTTCGTTGTAAATGGCCGAACTCAAGCCGCCTTTGAGCACGTATGCCAGCACAATGACGGAAGTTACCACGAGACAAACGTAATAATTCCAACCCAGCAGCGCGTCGAGCAGATCGGCCAGGGCGTGCATGGAAATACCCGAGGAAAAAATCGCCATGAACGCGAAGGAAATCGAGTTGAACGCGCGCGTCCGTTCATCATAACGCATCTTGAGATATTCGGGCACGGACTTCGCCTTCGAGCCGTAGTACATCGGCATCATGAAGATGCCGAGAAACACCATCGCGGGAATCGCGCCCACCCAGTAAAAGTGCGATGTCATGATGCCGTATTCCGCGCCCGAGGCCGCCATGCCAATCAGTTCCTGTGCGCCCAAGTTGGCCGAGATGAACGCCAGCCCGGTCACCCAGCCCGGGATGGCGCGACCGGAAAGAAAGAAATCGTCGGCGCTCCGCGTGAAGCGTTTTAAGGCGAAGCCAATGCCCACCACAAAAACGAGATAAATCCCCAAAATGGAGTAATCGAGCAGATTGAGTGAATTAAAGTGCATGCTTGGTTGGGGCGTCAGCCATTTCGTTCCATTCGCAATGCGCAGAAAATATAGATTCTCGGGGGCAAGGCAACATTTTCAATGGAGAGAAATTCAGGGTAAAGACCGGCAACCCTCTTATTCGCGACGGACCTGACGGCGGGCCCGGCGGCGCTGGAAAAATTGGTCCACCAACACGCCAACCAGCACCACCGCGCCCATCACCGCAAAATTCAGCGAACTATCAATGCCCAGAAGATTCACGAGATTCTGCAATACCAGGAGCAACGCGGTGCCAATGACGATGCCGATAACCGAGCCCTCGCCGCCGCTTAAACTGCAACCGCCCAGCACCGCCGCCGCGATTCCGTATAACTCGTAAAAATTGCCATGATTCGACGGCACGATCGAGTTGGTGTAAAACGCAATCAAAATGCCTGCCCCTCCGGTCAGCATGGCGGCGATCACGTAGGCGCTGCCCACCACGAGTCGGGTGTTGATGCCTGAAAAACGCGCCGCTTGTTCATTGCGTCCTACAGCGAACAAGTAACGGCCATAGACCGAGCGATGCAGCAAAAACCACAGGAGCACCACCAAAATGATCAAGATCACAAACGGCGCAGGCAATCCGGGAAACCATTCTTTCGTGACGCCCGGCTCAGACGAAGTGGCGATGCGAAACCACCGGCCCGCCGTCAGGCTGCGTAACAGTTCAAGACCTTTTGCGCCTGAAAACCCGGTCGTGCGATCGCCAGCGACGTGCCGCGCGACGCCGCGATAAATTAGCAGACCGCAGAGCGTCACAATGAATGGCTGCAACTTCGCTTTGGTCACCAACCAGCCATGCGCCGCGCCGAGCAATGCGGCGATCAACAGCACGGTCACGATGACGATCGGCCAGGCCAGGTGCCATTCACTTACGCCCAGCGTCAACAACACCCCGGTTAGCGCGCACATCGAGCCCACGGATAAATCCACGCCGCCCGTGATGATCACCAGTCCCGCGCCGAGACTGAACACGCCGTAGAGTCCGATGAGATTGGCGGTGTTGATCAGATTGGCTGGTGACAAAAATTTCGGATTCAGCACTGTGGTGACGACGCACAGCAGCAGCAGCAGTGTAATTCCCAGTTCCTTTTTCATGTTCGGGTTAGGCGATTTGCGCGGTCGCCAGCGATTTGCCCATGGCCAATCGCATCACGTTTTCCTCCGTGCATTCGGAGCGGTTCAAACAACCGGTGATGCGCCCCTCGTGCATGACGACGATGCGATCGCTCAAGTTCAACAGCTCTTCCATGTCCGAACTCACCATCAAAACCACCGTCCCCTGCTCTGCCAATTGTCGCATCAATCGGTAAATCTCCGCCTTCGCGCCGACATCAATCCCCCGCGTGGGTTCATCCAAAATCAACACGCGCGGCGACAACGAGAGCCATTTGCCCAACACCACCTTTTGCTGATTACCCCCACTCAGATTGCGCACTGACGTTTCTGCATCAGGCGTCCGGATGTGTAATAATTTCCGCCGCCGTCCGCTCACGGGAACGCTGGATGATCCCCCCGATCGCATATCGGAGTAACGATGGCAACGTGAGATTTTCCCGCACTGACAGATCCACCACCAACCCTTCCGCCCGCCGGTCTTCGGGCACGAGATACACGCCGTGTCGAATTGCGTCTGCGGGACTTTGAACCGGGATCGCCTGCCCGGCCAGACTGACCTCGGCGCTCCCCGGCTCATCCAGTCCGACGATGGCCTTCATGATTTCCGAGCGCCCGGCGCCGACCAAGCCCGCGAAGCCGAGGATTTCTCCGCGCGCCGCCGTGAAGTTTACCACCTGATTGGGAAAGCGGCTCGACCGCGCGTGGCGCACTTGCAGAAAATCCGGTATTGGCGCGCGCGCTGGTGCTTGATAGCTATTTCGGATCTCGCGCCCAACCATCAGATTCACAATCGTGTCATGGCTCAACGCGGATCGATCCAATTCGCCCGCGTTGCGTCCATCACGCAGCACCACCACGCGGTCGGCAATGTGTTCGATCTCGCTCAGCCGATGTGAAATGTAAACCACGCTGACGCCCTGCTGTTTGAGTTCCAGGGTCAGTGTCAACAACCGATTTGCCTCCTGCAACGTCAGCGACGCCGTCGGTTCATCCATGATGATGAGCCGGGCCTGGAGTGATAACGCCCGAGCGATTTCCACCATCTGCTGTTCTGCCAGCGATAATTCGCTCACGCGTGTTCGACTGGAGAACGTGACTCCCAAACGCCGCAGCCACGGCGCGGTGGCCGCGTGGATTTGGTTGAAGCGGATCAACCCAAACCGATTGCGCGGTTCACGGCCAAAGAACACGTTGGCCACCACATCCAGGTTGTCGAGCACGTTAAGCTCCTGATGAATGAACGTCAGGCCCAAACGGAGCGCCGCGTGCGCATCCAGAATTTTGACCGCGACTCCGCCGATTTGAATTTCGCCCGTATCCGGCGGAAAAATGCCGCCGACAATTTTCATCAACGTGGATTTACCCGCGCCATTCTCCCCGCACAACGCCACCACTTCCCCGGTGCTGACGTCCAGGGAAACATCATCCAGCGCCAGCACTCCCGGAAAACGCTTCGTGATGTGCCGCAGCGAAAGTAGCGTCGAACCGCGCATGAGTCGTTAGCAGTTGGCGGCGACGCGAGGCATGAGCCGAAGGTTACTGGTTCAGCAGGCGGCGCAAGTCGGCCTGAAACGCCGCGACATCCGCCCGCTTCAAACTGCGCGTCGGGATGATCTGCTGTCCGCCAGCCAACGCGGTTTTATCCCCGCCAAGGTAACGCGCCATTTGCAACATGGCTTGCTTGCCAAACTCAAACGGTTGTTGCACCACCGTGCCGTAAATCTCGCCGCTCGCCACGCCGGCCAGCGTTTCCTCGCGTTCATCGAAGCACACGACTTCACCCTGCCGCCCGCGCCCGCGCGCCGGACCGCGTTCAGAATGGCTGGCCCGTTGTAATCGTACAACCCCACGAGCAGAGCGATATCCGGATACTTCACCAGCGTGTCCTCGGCATTTTTCTGCGCGCGCACCAAATCGGTGTCATCTGTCCGCAAATCAATGATTTTCACGTTCAACTCCTGCCTGATGCCGTTGTAGCGATCCGTCGCGTTTTGCGCATCCGCATAACCAACGAACGCCATGATCGAACCGCCGCCGGGCAGTGCTTCCTTGATGAGTTTACCCGCTTCGACTCCCGCTTGAAAATTGTCCGTGCCAATGTAGCAAACGCGCTGACTGTCTGGCGCGTCACTGTCGCAAGTAATGAGCAAAGTGGTTGCTGCGATTTTATTCAAAAACTTCGTCTGGTTTCGGGGATCAATGGCGCTCACGGCGATGCCATCCACTCCATGCGCCATCAGGTCGTCCAGAATTTGTTGCTGCTCCGCCGCGCTACCGGTCGCTGGAATGCGAAAATCCACCTCGATGTTACTCAACTCCGCTTGGGCCGCGTCGCAACCGCGTCGTGCCAGCGTCCAAAACGTCGCCGCCGTATTGGAAACGAAAGCCAGCTTCAGTTTCTTCGCGCTATTGCTGGCAGCGGAATTGGCATGCGTGGCATCCGCACCGTTTTGGCCACAACCGTTCAGCGCCAACGCCAACGCGACCAGCGCAAAACTTGTGAGGAGTTGTTTCATTGAGCTTGGTTCAGTCGCCGTCGAAAGCCGGATTCCGTCGGACCCAGCGCATCCGCTTAGCGGGTCGAGAATCGGTAAACGATCGTGTTATGAAACGTCTGACCGGGGCGCAGCACCACCGAGGGGAAACCGGGTTTGTTGGGGGAATCGGGATAATGCTGCGGCTCCATGCAGAACGCCGTGCGTCGCTGATACGTTTTGCCGCCTTTGCCGGCGATCGAGCCGTCCAGGAAATTGCCCGCGTAAAATTGCAGTCCTGGCTCGTCGCTTAGCACTTCCATCACGCGGCCGGTGGTCGGCTCATAAACGCGCGCCATCAGACCAAACTGGCCGAGCGGTTTCTTGATGATCCAATTATTGTCGTAACCCGGCCCGTATTGCAGAATGGGATTGGGATCATTGATACGCGCACCAATGGCTGTCGAGGTGCGGAAATCAAACGGCGTTCCCGCCACGTCCATGAACGCGCCGGTGGGGATCAGTTCGCTGTCAATCTCCGTGATCTGATCCGAGTTCAGGTAAACTTCGTGACCGAGAATGTCGCCATTCCCCTGCCCGCGCAGATTGAAATAGGAATGATGCGTCAGGTTGACCACCGTGGGCTGGTCGGTCGTGGCGCGAAAAGTGAGCTTCAATTCATTTGCGTCGGTCAGCGTGTAAGTCGCAGTGACCTCCAGATTGCCGGGGAAACCCTCTTCGCCGTCCTTGCTGAGATAATGCAGCTCCAGACTGTTCCCCGTCGCTTTGACTACGTCCCAAACTACCTTGTCGAAGCCCTTGATGCCGCCGTGGAGCGAATTCCGTCCGTTGTTGGCAGCCAGGGAATACGTCTTACCATCCAGGGAAAATTTCGCGCCGCCGATGCGGTTGCCGTAACGCCCGATGATCGCGCCGAAATATGGCGTGTCTTTCAGATAACCTGCCAGATTATCGTAGCCCAACACCACGTCGTCGAAGTGCCCGCTGCGGTCCGGCATCCGGAGAGATTGTACCAAGCCGCCATAATTCATGATGGTCGCCTCAGCGCCCTTGGCATTGCGCAACGTGTACAAAGTGACGGATTGACCATTCACTGAACCGTACGGGATGGAAGTAACGTGGGATGTGGTCATACAGCATTTCGAGGCGCAGCCCGAGATCACCAGCGCGGTAACGCCCAGCGTGGCAACGGCGGCCCATTGAATTGTTCGTTTCATTCTATGAATTGTTGTCGCGCTGCCGGATTTCGTGCGGCTATAGCGTGAATTCATGTTTACGAGGAAACCGTTTCCGGAGCAAGACGGATTCTGCCGATTCTGGCCGATTCTGCCGAAGTGCCGGATTGCGAATCACGCCGCCCCCGGTCTAAATGTGGAGGGGGGCAGTGACGCGCGGCACGGGGAAACAGAAACAGACTGCGCCACGAAACCGAATTACACCGAACAGACTTCCTCGTTGTTGTTTCCGAAAGACCTCAACGCATTGGCACACGAATGTCCGTCACTCGTTAGTTCAGGCGAATTTGGCGGATGGTGCCAGGCAGCACGGGTTGTTCGGGACGCGGTGTGCCCGCTTGTGGTCCGGATGGCGCGGCGTTTACCACCGCACGCATTTTTGCGAACCACCAACTGGCCCGAGCCAGCCGCCGTTCGCGTCGAACCAGGCGGGGGTTGCGCGGCAAACCGCGGAAGCCCAGTTCCAGTTGCTCGTCATTTTGGATTTTAGTGATCGTCGTCATAATTTATTTTCCTTTTACGCGACCAAACTAGCGGGAGGGGTCAGACAAAAACTGTCTGAGCCAAAAAAAACTCGGGAGTATGTATTTAACGCAAATTGGAATCTCAGGCCGCAACGCCCCAAGACTGTTAGCCGAAAACTTCGAGCGTTTGTATTATCCAAACCCTCCGCAATGCCAGCATGACGGCTCGTTTGCGTTATCTACATACTCCCGAAAAAATCGCAAAATGATTTCCGCCGGACTTATCAGGAGCGAAGAGACTAAATCGCACCCGTCCATGTAAACGGCGCATGGCAAATGAAGTTCGGATCAAATCAGTGCGTTTGGTGTGACTTGATTGCTTCCGTTCCGGGTGGCAGGCTCGGGGCACGGGATTTTATGATTTTATTTTCTTTGATGATTGGTTTCGCTCGAGGTTCAATCGGACAAGGTCTGGCTCGTGAACGCTGAAGCGCAACGATTATCAGCCGCCAATATCGGAAAAGCCGACTGGCGCGCTTGGGGACCTTACCTGGCCGACCGGCAATGGGGCACGGTACGTGAGGATTATTCGCCGGACGGCGCCGCGTGGGAGTATTTCCCCCACGATGACGCCCGCAGTCGCGCGTATCGCTGGGGTGAGGATGGCATTGCGGGGATCAGCGATGAACAATGCCGCCTTTGCCTCGCGCTCGCGCTCTGGAACGGACAGGACCCAATTCTCAAGGAGCGTTTCTTTGGTCTGACCAATCACGAGGGCAATCACGGTGAGGACGTGAAGGAGTTGTATTACTACCTGGATGCAACGCCCACACATTCCTACCTGAGGATGCTCTACAAGTATCCGCAACGCGCCTTTCCCTATGATGAATTGGTGCGCGAGAACGCGCGGCGCAAGTCCGATCCCCAATCAGCCGAATATGAGTTGTTGGATACCGGGATTTTTGACGACGACCGCTATTGGGACGTGGTGGTGGAATATGCCAAAGCTGCGCCCGGTGATTTGCTCATGCGCGTCACGGCGCACAACCGCGGTCCGGACGTGGCGCTGCTGCATTTGCTGCCCCAACTGTGGTTTCGCAATACGTGGGGCTGGGAGGCCGGCGGCGCAAAGCCAGTGCTGCTGCTCATGAATCGCGGCGCGATCACCGCCCGCCATCCAGAGTTGGGTGAATTCCGGTTGCTCATCGAAGGTCAGCCCGAAGTGCTGTTTTGTAAGAATGAAACCAATCCCCGTCGTCATCATGGCCAGCCCGAGGCGAAAGGCGCGTTTAAAGACGCTTTCAATGAATATCTGGTTAACGGCGATACGACCGCCGTGGATGCCACCCAGACCGGCACGAAGGCCGGCGTGCTTTACAAACTTTCCGTTGCTCCGGGGCAATCAGCAACCATCCGCCTGCGATTGATCGCGGAAGACGCACTCGCCCGGCAAAAAAATAAACGAAATTACTTTGCGACTTTTGACGTACTCTTGATGCAGCGACAACGCGAGGCTGATGAATTTTACGCGGCGTTACAAAAGGACATTGCCGATAAAGATCAGCGCCGCGTGCAGCGACAAGCTTTGGCCGGTTTGATCTGGTCAAAGCAATTTTACTACTACGACGTGCGGAAGTGGCTGGAGGGCGATCCGGGCCAATCACCTCCACCGGCCGAACGCAAACAAGGTCGCAATGCCGAATGGACACATTTGAACAACGCGGCCGTCATGTGCATGCCGGACAAGTGGGAATATCCCTGGTACGCCACCTGGGATCTGGCGTTCCATTGTCTGCCGCTCGCTTTGGTGGATGCGGAGTTTGCCAAGAAGCAACTCATCCTTATCACGCGCGAATGGTACATGCACCCGAACGGACAATTCCCGGCCTACGAATGGGAGTTCGGCAACGTCAACCCGCCGGTTCACGCCTGGGCCGCGTGGCGCGTGTTCCAGATTGATCGGAAACAACGTCGCGCTCGACGGCCCGGCGACTCAGGCGACATCGCATTTCTCGAGCGGGTTTTTCACAAGCTGTTGTTGAACTTTACCTGGTGGGTGAATCGCAAGGACGCGCAGGGGCGCAACATTTTCCACGGCGGTTTTCTCGGCCTCGACAATATCAGCGTATTCGATCGCAGCGCGCCGCTGCCCTCGGGCGGCACGATCAATCAAGCCGATGGCACGAGCTGGATGGCGATGTATTCGCTGAACCTGCTGCGCATTGCGCTGGAACTGGCGCAGCACAATCGCGTCTATGAAGACATTGCCACCAAATTTTTCGAGCACTTTCTGGCCATCGCGGAAGCCATCAATGCCACTGAAGCGGGTTTTGGTTTGTGGGACGAAACGGACGCCTTTTACTACGATGAACTGCGCACTCCGGACGGTCGCGAGATACCGCTCAAGGTGCGCTCCATGGTGGGACTGATTCCGTTGTTCGCCGTGGAAACGCTCGAACCACAATTGCTCAAAAAACTGCCCGATTTCACCGCGCGCATGGAATGGTATCTCAAGTACCGTCCGGATCTGGCGCGCCTGGTTTCGCGCTGGGAGGAACACGGATTGGGCGAACGCAACTTGTTGTCATTGCTGCGCGGTCATCGCATGAAGTGCCTGCTGCGCCGGATGCTGGACGAAACCGAATTTCTGTCCGATCACGGTATTCGCGCGCTTTCAAAAATTCACGAGCACCAGCCGTTCCAACTGGATTGCGGCGAGCTGAGGCACGAGGTCACCTATTGGCCGGGCGAATCCCGGAGCGGACTGTTCGGCGGCAACTCCAACTGGCGCGGCCCGGTCTGGATGCCCATGAATTACCTGATCATCGAGTCGTTGCAAAAATTCCATCACTATTACGGCGACGATTTCAAAGTGGAATGTCCCACGCACTCGGGCAAGTTCACCACCTTGAAGGGCGCGGCGGAAGAAATCACGCAGCGGCTGTGCCGCCTCTTCCTGCGCGATGCCAACGGGGAACGTCCGGCGTTGAAGAGTCATCCCAAATTGCAGCGCGATCCACATTTCAAGGATCACCTGCTCTTTCACGAGTATTTTCACGGCGATACGGGCCTCGGGCTGGGCGCCTCGCATCAAACCGGCTGGACCGGGTTGGTGGCAAAACTACTCCAGCCGCGTCGGAGGGAACCCACATCCGTTCCGCGTCCAGCAAGTTCCCGCAAGCGGACCAAGCGGGCCGGGGCGACTTCGTAAGCCTTGGCGCAATGCGCGCGTTTGCGGCGGCAACGCTATTTCGTAAAATAAAACGTCGCCACCTTCCGGGCCAGCGTGGTCGCAATTTGTTCGTCCGTATTGGTCAGAATGATGACAACAAGATCGTCATCAGGAAAGCGCTGGTGGCTGGAGGAAAACCCAGAAGTGGCGCCGCCATGGCCAATATTTTTGTGTCCGTCCAGCGAACTCAACGACCAGCCGAATCCGTACTGCGATTGGCGCGATTTTGTATTCTCTCCCGGCGTCCACATGGCGGTCTTGCTGACGGCGGTCAGTAATTGAGTGCCATCCAACGCCACGCTCCAACGCGCGAGATCGCCGACCGTCGATACGATGGCGCCGGCGGCAAAGATGTCTGTTAAATCGTAATCCCGATTGATCCAAACCCGGTTCGTTTGCTCATAACCATGCGCACGATGCGGAATGATCGTTTGCGGTCGTCGGTCGGTGGTGGCGTCCATGTCCAGCGGTTGAAAAATTCGCGTCCGCATGAAACTCCAATAATTGGTACCACTGACATTCTCGATGATGTAGCCGAGTAAACTGTAACCGCTGTTACAATAGGTGTAGGAAGTGCCGGGAGCAAACTCCAGGGGCAGATCGCGCAGCGCCGCGATAAATTGCGCCTGAGTCAAATGCCGGGTGAGTTCGAAGCCGGACAAGCCGGTGTAACTTTTGATGCCCGATCCGTGGGTCAGCAAATGGCGGATCGTAATTTCCGACCACGTGGCCGGCGGGTTGGGCAGATGCTTGCTGATTCGATCATCCACTGAGAGCGTCCCCTCTTGGGCGAGTAATAAAATTCCCGCAGCGGTGAATTGTTTGGTGAGCGAACCAATCTCAAACACCGTTTCCGGACGCACCGGCACTTGCTGTTCCAGATCCGCCCAGCCGTAGGTTACAGTTTTAATGCGCTCGCCGTGACGCAACACGGTCAAGGCCAGGCCGGGAATGCGATGCGCGGTCATTTGCGCCCGCAGGTAATCCTCCACCGGATCGGCGCGAAGGCGAGGCGTAAGAAAAATCAGAACCGAAAGAAAAACCGAAACTCGAACCATTCGCTGCATGGCGCAGTCTAGTCAATCGCCCGCCACCGCTTCAAAAAGAATCCGCAAATTTAACGGCCCCGCCGTTTGACTTTCAGCTGGGTCGTCGCGTGGGCCAGTGAAGCGTTCACCCGCGCCACTTCCTCGGCGTCCAACTTTTCCGCCAAACGAGCTTCGGCACGCTGACGTGCTTCCTCAGCCTGCGCTTCATCAATGTTTTCCGCGCGAATGGCCATGTCGGTCAGGACGGTCACTTTCTCGCCGGTGATTTCCACGAAGCCCTCCCCCACGGCGAGGAAGAAATTTTGCGGACCCCGGCGCGCGTTGATTTCCCCATGCGTCAACCTGGTCATGTAAGGAATGTGCAATGGATAAATGCCCAACTCCCCCTCACTGCCCGGCAGCGTCACCATTTCCACCTCTTCCGAGAAGATTTTCGCTTCCGGCGTCACAACCTCTAGTTTCAGTGTGGCCATGGTTTTGTGCTTACAAAATTATTCGATTCGTCCCCCACCGTCGTAACCCAGCGATCAAGCTTCGTTGATTTCGTCAATGCTGCCCTTCATGTAGAAATTCACCTCGGGCACCTCGTCGTGCTTGCCCTCGAGAATCTCCTTGAAGCCGCGCACAGTCTCCGCCACCGGCACCTGCTTGCCTTCGCGCCCGGTGAACACCTGTGCCACCGAGAACGGTTGCGACAAAAAGCGTTGAATCTTGCGAGCGCGAAACACGGTCAATTTATCATCCGGAGAAAGCTCGTCCATGCCGAGAATGGCGATGATGTCCTGCAGGTCCTTGTAGCGTTGCAACACCTTTTGCACGCCGCGGGCCACGTCGTAATGCTCCTGACCCACAATGTCCGCCGACAAGGCGCGGGAGTTGGATGCCAGCGGGTCCACGGCCGGATAAATTCCCAGTTCCGCAATTGAGCGCTCCAACACAATCGTCGCGTCCAGATGCGCGAACGTCGTGGCGGGCGCGGGATCGGTCAAGTCGTCTGCCGGCACGTAAACCGCCTGGAAGGACGTGATGGAACCTTTTTTGGTGGAAGTGATGCGCTCTTGCAAGTTGCCCATTTCCGCCGCCAATGTTGGTTGATAACCCACGGCCGAAGGAGTGCGGCCCAGCAGTGCGGACACTTCCGAACCTGCCTGCGAGAAGCGGAACACGTTGTCCACGAACAGGAGCACGTCTTGATTTTTTTCGTCGCGGAAATATTCCGTCACCGCCAGTGCGGACAAGGCCACGCGCAAACGCGCACCGGGCGGCTCGTTCATCTGACCATAGACCAGACCGATCCGGGAGCCCGGTTCGAGCACCGGCAGGCCGTTATCCCCGACCAACGGATGTCCCTTGGCGTCTTTCTTTGTTTTGATCACTCCGGCTTCGATCATTTCGTTGTAAAGATCGTTCCCCTCGCGGGTGCGTTCGCCGACGCCCGCAAACATCGAGATACCACCGTGCAATTTGGCGATGTTGTTGATCAACTCCATGATGACGACGGTCTTGCCGACGCCGGCGCCGCCAAACGCTCCGACCTTGCCGCCTTTCAAGAAGGGGCAAATTAAATCAATCACCTTGATGCCGGTGGTCAAAATTTGCGGACTGGTGGATTGCTCGACCAAGGCCGGCGCCTGTCGGTGAATTGGCAGAAATTTATCCGCCTGCACCGGGCCTTGTTCGTCCACGGCTTGCCCCGTAACGTCGAACACGCGCCCCATGACGGCTTCGCCCACCGGCATGGAAATCGGCGCGCCGGAATCCACGATCTCCATCCCGCGCTTCAATCCCTCCGTGCTGCTCATGGCCACGGCGCGAATCCAGTTGTCGCCCAGGTGCTGCTGCACTTCGAGGGTCAATTTGCTCTTGCTGGCGCTGCCCGGCACGTTGAATTCAACGGTCAACGCGTTGTAAATGGCCGGCAGGTGGTCGGGAAACTCGATGTCCACGACCGGGCCGATGATTTGAACGATTTTACCTTTGTTCATGGCTTAAATTTCTAAATCCAGTTTTGCGTTTTACTTACCCCAGCGCCATTTGCGCCGTGGTGATTTCCAACAATTCCTTCGTAATGTTCGCCTGCCGCAATTTGTTGTATTCCAGCGTCAGGTCCTTGATCAATTGCTTGGCGTTGTCGGTGGCGTTCTTCATCGCCACCATGCGCGAGCTGTGTTCGGACGCCTTGGCCTCCAGCAGAATTTGATAAATCTCGAAGTTCAAAGCGTGCGGCAACAACTCTCCCAACACCTGCGGTGCGGCCGGCTCGAATTGAAATTCCACACCCGAGACCTGCAAGGACACGGGTGTTTCGTGCCGCGTGACTCCGGCCTGGACGCCCTTGATTTCGCCCACCGGCAACAGGGTGCGGCGCTCGGGCTGTTGCACCAAGGTGCTCACAAAATCCGTGAATAAAACCTCCACTTGATCCACTTCACCATTCAGAAACATCTCGCGCACAAACCGCGAGATGGCTCGCGCCTCGGAAAAAGACGGCGAGTCTTTGTACGTAAACTCGGCGGCCAGCTTGCGCCGCGTCCGGGAAACGAATTGCGCTCCTTTTTTACCCGCGCAGACAAACACCGTCGTCTCCGAGGGCAGCTTGCCCGCCTCCCGAAACAGGTTGGAGTTTAATGCGCCACACAAACCCTTGTCGGTGCTGACCAGAATCACGGCGGTCCGGTTTCCGCTTCGCGACTCCATTAAAGGATGCGTAAAATCGCCGGCGTGCGCGGTGGCGTCCGCCAGCATCAAATTCATTTGCTCCGCGTAGGGCCGTCCCGCCAGCGCCGCCAACTGCGCCTTGCGCATCTTTGACGAAGCCACCATTTGCATGGCCTTCGTGATCTGGGCCGTGTTTTTGACCGACTTGATGCGCCGGCGAATATCGCGAGTACTAGGCATGGATTGTTAAAGTGACAGCCATTGGCAAGCAGCCCAACCTCACCGATAGGTTTGTTTGAATTCCGTGATCGCGGCTTTTAATTCCCCGGCCAGCGCGTCACTGACGGCTTTTTCATTGCGAATCTTTGTGAGCAACTCCGCCTTTCGCGTGGAAAGAAAGTCCACCATTTTGCCCTGACAATCTTTCACCTTCTCAACCGCCACGTCGTCAAAGAAGTTGTTTTGCACCGCCCACAGCACCGCCACCTGCATTTCCACCGCGATCGGATTAAACTGCGGTTGTTTGAAAATTTCCACGACGCGTTTGCCGCGTTCGAGAATCGCCTGAGTCTTCGCGTCGAGATCGGAGCCGAATTGAGCGAAAGCGGCCAACTCGCGATATTGCGCCAGATCGCCTTTGATGCGCCCCGCCACCTGTTTCATCGCTTTAATTTGCGCGGCCGAACCGACGCGGCTCACGGACAAACCGACGGAGACCGCCGGACGCACGCCTTGATAAAACAAGTCCGTCTCAAGATAAATCTGGCCGTCGGTGATGGAGATCACGTTTGTCGGAATGTACGCCGAAACGTCGCCCGCCTGCGTTTCAATGATTGGCAGTGCCGTCAGCGAACCGTTGCCATATTTTTCGGACACCCGCGCGGAACGTTCCAGCAACCGACTGTGCAGATAGAAGACGTCACCCGGATAGGCTTCACGCCCTGACGGACGTTTCAACACCAGCGAAACCTGCCGATACGCCACGGCTTGCTTGGAGAGGTCATCGTAAATGATGAGCGCATCCATGCCGTGATCCATGAACCACTCGCCAATGGCCGCGCCGGCAAAAGGCGCGAGATACTGGTTGGCGGCGGAATCAGAAGCCGCCGCGACCACGACGATCGTGTCTTCCATCGCGCCCGCTTTTTCCAGTTCCGCAATCACCCGGGCGATATTCGACTGCTTTTGGCCGACCGCCACGTAGATGTTGTACATGGGGCGGAAATTCTTATCGCCCGATTCGCGTCCCACCTTGTTGATGCGCGATTGGTTGATCATCGCGTCCACACCAATGGTCGTCTTGCCCGTCGAACGGTCGCCAATAATCAATTCCCGCTGACCGCGGCCAATCGGAATCATCGCGTCAATGGCCATGATGCCGGTTTGCACCGGTTGACTGACGGATTTTCGTTTAATGATGCCGGGCGCAATTTTTTCGACTGGATAAAACGCGTCTTCCTTGATCGGACCTTTGCCATCCACCGGGCGTCCCAAGCAATCCACCACGCGACCGAGCAGTCCCTTGCCCACGGGCACGGACAACAGCTTGCCGGTGGTTTTGACCTCGGTGCCTTCGTGGATGCCGAGATAATCGCCCAGCACAATGGCGCCGACTTCGGTTTCTTCAAGGTTCAACGCCAGACCGATGACCCCGGCACCGAAGTCCAACATCTCGTTGGCCATGCAGTCGGTGAGGCCCTCAATTTTCGCCACGCCATCGGAGATCTCGCGAACCACACCGATGTTTTGCCGGTTCACCTGGGTTTTCACCCCGGCGATCTGCGCTTCAATTTCTTGCAATAAATTGCTCATAGTTTCGTTAACCGTGCTTCGTTAAATCATTCAATCGTTCCCGCGTCAAAAGTCCGCCGCCAGCGCCGCGAGACGCGCACTGACGCTGCCATCATAAACATCACTGCCCACCTGCACCCGCAAGCCGCCGATGAGCGCCGGCTTGACCGCAAAATTCACGGTCAACCCCGCACCGTAGCGGGTCGCCAGATTGGCCTGCACCGATTGCTGCAACGCCGCGCTCAATGGCGTGGCGCTTTCCACGTGTGCGGTGCGCCGATCCAGCTCCAGCTTCAGCAGCCGTTGGAAGTGCGACAAAATCGCAAGGTAGCCACGCGGTTTTTTTGCGATCACCACCCGGACCGTTTCGCGCACCCGTTGTTCGTCCAGACCTTCGCCGGTTTTGCAGAGGTTGAACAACGCCTTGCCGTCGCGTCGCGCTTGTTTGCTGATTTTCACGTGGGCTTACTTTGAAACGTAAATTCCTGACTGATTCAATTGTGCGCCAACTGCCGGTTGGTTTCCTCGGCCAGATGTTTCTGCTGATCGGGAGTAAGAATCCCGCCGGTGACCTTGGCGCTGGTAGCCACCACCAAGCGTCCGATCTCCTTGCGCAATTCCGCCTTCATGCGCGCCAGCTCGGCCTCGCTGGCCTGGCGGGCTTTCGCGATGATGTCATTGGCCGCCGCGATGGCTTTTTGCGTTTCCTGTTCCTGCACCTTGGCGGCGGCGGCGCGCGCTTCCTCAATGGCTTTAGTTGCCTGTGCGCTGGCGGTGTTGACGATTTCCTGCGCCTTGACCTGAGCCTTGGCTAATTCTTCGCGGGTCTGCTTGGCATTTTCCAGACTCTCAGAAATCTGGGCTTTGCGCATTTCCAACATGCCCAGTAATGGTTTGTAGGCGAACTTGGCCAGAACCACGGCTACGATGACAAACAAAACCAACTGGGAAATCAGAAGCCGCGGCTCCAGTGAAAATTCCCGTGCCAGTTGGGTTAGAGGGCTATCGCCCGGCCCGGCTTCAGCGGCGGCCAGCATCAAATAGTTCATAGGAAAAGGGCAAAACGTGCGGGCGCGGCACCGCCGCGCCCGCGTTGAGATCAGCGACCAAACTTCTCGAGGAAGATGGCGAAGAAGGTGATTCCTTCCGCCAAGGCCGCCAAGATGATGGCGATGTTGCGAATTTGCCCGGCTGCCCCCGGATTGCGTCCGGTGGCTTCCGCTGCCTTCATACCAATCAGACCGACGCCGATGGCGGAACCAATCGCCGCCAAACCGACATGAATACTACCCATCATTGCATTACCTTTCGTTTGTTGTTTTTTCAATCGCCCCGGCAGTCTGGCCACCGTCTGACGACCAAATTCTTTGGTTCAGTGCCCGGGGGGCGCTACCTCACCGTGACCGTGGTCTTCATCCGGATCATGCTCGCAAATCAGCAGCGTGAACACCGCCGTCAACAGCATGAACACCAACGCTTGAATCAACCCCACCAGCATTTCCAAAAAGTAGAACGGCAACGGAATCAACCAGCCCAGCCACGGAATCAGATTCATCATGGATTCCAACATGTTTTCTCCGGCAAAAATATTCCCGTAGAGACGAAAGCTCAGGGAAACCGGCCGGAATAAAATTGAAATGACTTCCAGCACCCCCACGACGAGGAAAACCGCGATCATGAAATACTGCATGAATCCCTCGCTCTTTCCCTTGGGCGCAAACAGATGCTTCGCAAACCCCACCACTCCGTTCTCCCGCAATGCCCAGACCGTCCATAGGAAAAAGAACAACAACGCCATGGCGGTGGTCATGTTCAAGTCCGCATTGCCGCCGCGCAACCACGGTTGAAATTCCTGAGAACCATCGGAGTAAGTCACCTTCCACCCCACCGTTCCAATGCCCGGCACCAGACCAAACCAGTTCGTGAAAAGGATGAAGAAAAAGATGCCGCCAAAAAACCAGAACGTCTTTTTGTTCAGCCGCTCCCCGAGGATGTCACTCAAAAAGTTATACATGGATTCCACCATCCATTCGCTAAAGTTTTGCAGGCCGGAGGGCACGGGTTTGACGTTGCGGCTCACCACCTGGGCAAAAAGCACCAAGCCCAGTGTCACGAGAATGGTAACCACCATGGAATTGGTGATGACCACCGGACCAATGCTGAAAACCTTGACGGCATAAGCGGGCAAACCGTGGTGGCCACCGTGGGGTGCCGCCGTTTCCTGGGCGTGGCTGGTGCAGGCCAACATTCCGCCCAACACCAGCGCCAGCCAAATGACTTTGAGCAATCGCATCGAGTTTTAGAAATCCTTGCCGTCCGTGTGATAATCTTCCAATCACCAACTGACAACGAAAGGACGCGCAGGCTGCCTGAGTGTGAAAAAAATCACAAGGTTATTTTTCGGCTTTTTCGCTCCCGAGAAAATTGTAAAGCAATCGTAATGCTTCAGTTAAGTCATCTCATTATTTATATCGGTGATTCACGAGGTTGCCAGCGCCACGTTGCTCTTGCGGGAGTCGGCGGTTTTGGTCCGCATCGCTTGAAAGTGCGGCCGCCGCCGCTGCGCCGGCTTTGTGGATGCTGGTATGGCGCGCCATGCGCCTCGGCAACCGCATATTTCCACGGAATTTAACGAACTTTTCCCTCTACACCGTGCGGCTTAAATCTCCTCATTCTTGCGCTCACCGCCAGATGAATCCATTTTGAGCGTGCTTATGCTATACTTAATCCAGTTGGTTAAGCGGCTTCGCGGATTTCAACTTTAACGAAACTTTTAATCTGAACATTATGAAAGCGACTCAAAAACTCCACGATCGCGGCCAGAGCCTCTGGCTCGATAACATCACGCGGGATCTGCTCAATCAAGGCACGCTCCAGCAGTACCGCGATGAATACTCCGTTTCCGGGCTGACTTCGAATCCATCCATCTTCGATCACGCCATCAAGAACAGTTCAGCCTACGATGCGACGATTCTCAAAGACCTGAAACAAGGGCGTTCCGGCGAAAACCTGTTTTTTGATCTGGCGTTGGATGACTTAAACCGCGCCGCCGACTTGTTCCGTCCGATTCACGATCGCACCAATGGCGTGGATGGATGGGTTTCGCTTGAGGTTTCGCCGTTGCTGGCTTACGACACCCAACGCACTCTCGCTGCCGCCAAGGAACTCTTCGCCCGTTCCGGTCGCCCCAATCTGTTCATCAAAATCCCCGGCACCAAGGAAGGCGTGCCCGCCATCGAGGAAGCCATCTTCGCCGGGGTGCCGATCAATGTGACGCTGCTCTTTTCGCGCGAGCAATATCTGGCCGTCGCGGAAGCTTATTTACGCGGCATTGAACGACGCATCGCGGCGGGACTGAATCCGTTGGTGCGGTCGGTCGCGTCGGTGTTTATCAGCCGTTGGGATGTGGCGGTGGCCGATAAAGTGCCCGCGGAACTGAAGAATCAACTGGGCATCGCCATCGCGCGACGCACCTACAAGGCTTATCTGGAATTGTTGGTGGCGCCGCGCTGGCAGCGCGTATTCAATGCCGGCGCACAACCGCAGCGTTTGCTTTGGGCCAGCACCGGCACGAAAGACCCGGAGGCCTCCGATATTCTTTACGTGCAGGCGCTCGCGGCGCCGTTCACCATCAACACCATTCCGGAAAAAACCTTAAAGGCGTACGCCGAGCACGGCACACGCGGGCGGCTCATGCCGCACGGTGGTGGTGACTGCGAAAAAGTGTTGGCGCAGTTTGCCGCGGCGGGCATCAACGTGGATCAACTCGCCGCGGAATTGCAGGACAACGGGGCGAAGGCGTTTGTGAAATCATGGAATGACATGCTGGGGGTCATCACCTCGAAAGGGGCCGCGCTGCAAAGGGCCGCCTGAAACCCGGATTAAGATTTAAATTGGAAAGCGAAAATAAAATGAGCACTCAAACATCGAGCAATAAATATCAAGTCAAGTTAAAGCACCGGCTCATCGTGGCCGAACGCACCCTGGCGCTTCAGTTCGAGAAGCCGGCCGGATTCACCTTTCGCCCCGGGCAATATCTCGAAGTGACGTTGCTGAATCCGAGCGAAACCGACGCGGAAGGCAACGGACGCGCCCTCTCCATCGCCAGCGCGCCGCACGAAGATTTGCTCATGGTGGCCACCCGCTTGCGCGACACCGCCTTCAAACGGGTGATCACCAACCTGCCCCTTGGCTCCGAAGTGCAAATTGAAGGTCCCAGCGGCAGCCTGACGTTGCATAACAACGCTGCACGCACCGCCGTGCTCATCGTGGGCGGCATCGGCATCACTCCCGTGCGCAGCATTCTGGCGCGGGCGACCCATGAGCATCTGCCTCACAAATTGCTCCTGCTGTATCTGAACCGCCGCCCGCAGGACGCCGCGTTCCTGGAGGAATTGACCGGCTTGCAGAAACAGAATCCGAATTTCCACCTGGTACCAATCATGACGGCGGCGGAAAATTGGTCAGGCGAGAAAGGCCGGCTGACGCCCGAGTTGCTCGGCAAATACAAGAGCGAAGCCGTGTCACCGGTCTATTACCTCGTCGGACCGCCGGGCATGGTCAATGGCGTGCATGCGCTGCTCAACCAAACCGGTGTGGACGATGACGATATTCGCCTGGAAGATTTTGGTGGTTATTGAATCCGCCATTTGGAAAGGGAGAAGTTATGTTGCAAATCAAACGCGTTTATGATCCGCCGGCCAAAAGCGATGGAAAACGTTTTCTGGTCGAGCGGCTCTGGCCGCGAGGTATGACGAAGGCAGTGGCCAAACTGGACGCCTGGTTTCGCGAAGTCGCGCCCAGCACCGAGCTGCGCAAGTGGTTCAGCCACGATCCGGCCAAGTGGCCCGAATTCCAGAAGCGCTATCGCGCTGAGCTGGACGCCAACCCGACCGCCTGGCAACCGTTGCTCGACGCGGTAAAAAAAGAGACAGCCACCTTGTTGTTCAGTTCGCATGACGCGGAACACAACAACGTCGTCGCGCTGAAGGCGTATCTGGAAGCCAAACTCAAGCGAAAGTAGCCGCAGCGCCAGAGTCGAATTCACCCGCGCCGTTCGTGCCGTCCCAAACCCTGCGGGCGAGTGGCGCGGAAAGAACGCGGAAAGGATTCTGCGTGATTTTTATTTCGTAGTCGTTCATGCTGCTGCCGACGGTGGAACGCGCAAAGATTCCGCGTCGCATCAACTTCATGAAAAAAATTTCCGCGCGAAACGCGGCAGCAAAACAATCCTCACCGGCGCAACGCTCCCGCCGGGTGCTGGTGATTGATATTGGTGGCACACACGTCAAAATCCTGGTTTCAGGTCACACTTCGCACCGACAGTTTGATTCCGGTCCGAAGCTGACCCCCAAGCAACTGGTCGCGCAGGTTCGCAAGCTGACGACCGATTGGCCGTTTGATGTTGTCGCCATCGGTTACCCCGGACCGGTGCGGAACGATCGGCCGACCGAAGAGCCGTGGAATCTCGGCCGGGGTTGGGTGCGCTTCAACTTCAGCACGGCTTTTCGATGCCCCGTGAAAATGATCAACGACGCCGCGATGCAGGCGCTGGGCAGTTATCGCGACGGCAAGATGCTGTTTCTCGGACTAGGCACGGGCTTGGGTTCGGCGATGGTTGCCGACGGCGTCCTGATCCCCATGGAACTGGCGCATCTCACCTATCGCGATGCGACCTTCGAGGATTATCTGGGCATTCGCGGTTTGAAAAAATTTGGCGAACACAAATGGCGACAGCACGTCAACAACGTGGTCAAACTGTTGACCGCCGCGCTGCTGCCCGACGATGTGGTGCTCGGCGGCGGCAATGTGCATCGTTTCAAACAACTCCCGCCCGGTTGCCGCGCCGGCGACAATGCCAACGCCTTCTTGGGCGGATTGCGTCTATGGGGCGAGCCCGATGCGACAAAGAGAATTTCTTCGCATTGATTATGGAAACCAAACCACTCACCACCCTGCCCGTCTGGAAGGCATTGACCCGTCACAGCCAGACCATCAAACGACGGCATTTGCGTGAACTCTTCGCGCAGGACAAACGCCGTGGCGAACGGTTCACCGCAGAAGGCGCGGGGCTTTTCCTGGATTACTCCAAAAACCGGATCAGCGCGGAAACTGTGCGCCTGCTTCACCAACTCGCCAAGGAGACGGATTTGCGCAACAAGGTTGCCGCCATGTTTCGGGGCGATAAAATCAATAACACCGAGAATCGCGCCGTGTTGCACACCGCACTGCGCACGCCACGTAACGCGGTGATTCGCGTGGACGGTAAAAACGTCGTGCCTGAAGTCCATGCGGTGTTGAACCAGATGGCTGATTTTGCCAATCGCGTCCGCACCGGCAAATGGAGAGGTCACACGGGACGCCGCATTCGCAATGTGGTCAACATCGGCATTGGCGGTTCGGATCTCGGCCCCGTAATGGCCTACGAAGCGCTCCGCCATTATAGCGATCGCTCCCGGACCTTCCGCTTCATCTCGAATGTGGATGGCGGGGATTTCGTGGAAGCCACGCACGATCTCGATCCGACGGAAACGCTGTTCATCATCTCCTCAAAAACTTTCACTACGCTGGAAACCATGACCAACGCGCACAGTGCGCGGACTTGGTTGCTGCGCGCGTTTCGCGGCGACGCGAAAGCCGTCGCGCGACATTTCGTGGCGGTATCCACCAACGCGGAGAAGGTGGCCGAATTCGGCATTGACCGCGCGAACATGTTCGGCTTTTGGGACTGGGTCGGCGGCCGTTATTCCATGAACTCGGCCATTGGACTTTCAACCATGATCGCCATCGGTCCGACGCACTTTCGCGCCCTGCTCGCCGGGGCGCATGAGATGGACGAACATTTTCGCACCGCGCCGCTGGAAAAAAATTTACCCGCACTGCTCGGTCTGCTCACTGTTTGGAATACGAACTTTCTCAATGCGGAAACGGTCGCCGTGTTGCCCTACGAGAATTATCTCAAACGCTTTCCCGCCTATCTGCAACAGTTAACCATGGAAAGCAACGGCAAACACGTCACGCGCAATGGTCAGCCGGTGAATTATGCCACCGGTCCGATTTTCTGGGGCGAACCGGGCACGAATGGCCAACACTCGTTCTATCAACTCATCCACCAGGGCACGCGTTTGATTCCGTGTGATTTCATTGCCTTCGCCCGTCCACTGACTCCGCTCGGACGGCATCACGATCTGCTGCTGGCGAATGTTTTTGCCCAAGCTGAAGCGCTGGCCTTTGGTAAAACCGCTGCGGAAGTGAAGGCCGAAGACGTGCCCGCTGCCTTGGTTCCGCACAAGGTTTTCAGCGGCAACCGCCCCTCAAACACCATTCTGGCGGACAAGCTGACGCCCGCCGCGCTCGGCAAATTGGTCGCACTCTACGAACACAGCGTCTTTGTGCAGGGGGCGATTTGGAACATTGACTCGTTCGATCAATGGGGCGTGGAACTCGGGAAAGTTCTGGCGCAACGGATCGTGCCTGAATTGGAAAGCCGCACCACGCCAAATTTGAAACATGATAGCTCGACAAACCACCTCATTCGTCGCTACCGTAAAATGAAAGGAAAATAATGAACGCACCAAACTTGAAAGAACAACAACTCCGCAAAATTCGCACACAAGCCGGCTTCATCGCCGCGCTGGATCAAAGCGGCGGCAGCACCCCCAAGGCCCTGACCGCGTACGGGCTCAAACCCGATGCCTGGAGCAACGAAGCGGAAATGTTCGCCCTCGTCCATCAGATGCGCGCCCGCATCATCACCAGTCCGGTTTTCAGCGGCGACCGCATCCTCGGCGCGATTTTGTTTGAGCGCACCATGGACGGCGACATCGAAGGCCAACCGACAGCGGATTATCTCTGGAATCAGAAACGCATCGTGCCGTTTCTCAAGGTGGACAAAGGTTTGGTCGAGGAACGCGACGGTGTACGTTTGATGAAACCGATGCCCGGTTTGGACGCCTTGCTGGCCCACGCCAACGCCAAGCACATCTTCGGAACTAAAATGCGTTCCGTCATCAACCAGGCCAACGCGGCGGGTATTCGCGCCATCGTGGAGCAGCAATTTGAAGTCGCGGCCCAAATCAACGCGGCCGGACTCATGCCCATCGTCGAGCCGGAAGTGGACATTCATTGCCCCGATAAGGCGGGTGCCGAGGCCCTGCTCAAAACGGCGCTGCTACAACGTCTCGACGCGCTGCCCGCCGGACGGCAGGTCATGCTCAAACTCACGCTGCCCGAGCAGAATGATCTGCATGCGGAACTCGTGAAACATCCGAAAGTCCTCAAAGTCGTGGCGCTCTCGGGCGGCTATTCGCGCACGGAAGGCAACGCACGTTTGCAACGACAACACGGCGTCATCGCGAGTTTTTCGCGCGCGCTTGCCGAGGGCCTGTCCGCCCAGCAAACCGCTGCCGAATTCAACGCCCTGCTCGACGACGCCATTCAGGACATTTACGAAGCCTCCACCACCAAGGTTTGATTTGAGCCGGCCGGAGCCTCGCCAACCGACCGGGGAGGAAAGACAGGGCGATCCGGATGCGTGGGTCCTCACGCTTGAACCGGTCCCGCGTGGGAGGTGTGACCAGTCCGCCATTAAATGGCCGGAGCAGCGCGAAATCATTGCCAGGGCGACCGGCGGGTGACATCCGGGAAAACTGCTCCGGGTAAAGCGGCCTGCCGCGTGGTCGGAGCCACCCTGGGGAGGACTTTGTCTGGCGGGGACGAGGAGGTGCGGCCTGGGGCAAGGCGGCAACATCCGGGCCACACGAGGTCCGTAGGAGCTGCAAACTTGATTCGTTGGATTTTGCGCGGATACTGATGACCATGAGTACAGACCTCAACCCGGATGAAGTGTTGGACATGCGCGTATTCGTGCCCATTCAGCGGCACGAGAAACTATTAAAGCTCTTTCAAGAGCTGCCGGTCGGCCAGAGTTTCACGTTCATCAACGATCACGATCCCGTGCCGCTCTATTACGAATTCAAGTCCATCCACGGCGACGTGGTCGGCTGGGAGTATCTCAATCGCGGCGGCCGCGATTGGAAGGTCAAGGTCACGCGCACCGGCGCGTCGCAGGGACGCGACATGAGCCGGGTTGCCACGTTGCTGGATCTGCGCAACGTGGCCTCCGCGGAGTGGAGCAAGGTGGTATTCCACCGCTACGCCATGATGGAAACGAACACCGTAATGGAATTGATCGCCAAGGAAGCACCAACGGCCATTCATGACATTTTCAAAAACAAATTCGCGGGCAAGCACACCTGGAGCGGTCAGCAGAAAACGCCCGGCGAATACGTCGTTCACATCAAAAAAGTAGCGGCGAGCGGCCTAGGCGAGGAAGGCTTTGCCGTGGTCAACGAAATGGATTTTCGCCCCCACCCGCCCGCTCAACGGCACGACATGTTTTACCGGGCGTTCGCGGATATCAAACCCGGCGAGGCATTTGAATTCATCAACGATCACGATCCCAAACCGCTGTATTATCAGATGGAAGCGGAGAGCAAAGAACCCTTTCGCTGGGAATATCTGGAGAAAGGTCCGGACGATTGGAAAGTTCGCGTGTCCAAAATCAAAACGGCGTAGGCGGCGCGATTCGGCATCGGCCGGCATTCCGGACACCCCAAAGCCCGATCGGCGCGAGATCGGATCCGTGAGATCCGTTGACGAAATCACATGAACGAGAATCATTCCGACGCGTTGGTATTCTTCGGCGCCACGGGCGATCTGGCTTACAAAAAAATCTTTCCCACGCTGCAAGCCCTAGTCCGCCGCGGCACGCTCAACGTGCCGGTCATCGGCGTGGCCAAGTCCGGCTGGAATCTGGACCAGCTCAAAGCACGCGCCCGGGACAGCGTGGAAAAGCACGGCGGGCTGGATGCCACCGCCTTTCCGAAGTTATGCCAATTGCTGCGCTACGTGGATGGTGATTTCAATGACGCCGCCACTTTTCAAGCGCTGCACCGCGAGTTGGGCCAGGTGCAGCGCCCGGCGTTCTACCTCGCGATTCCACCGGCGGCTTTTGCCACGGTGGTCACCCAATTGGTCAAGGCCGGTTGCACCCGGGGCGCGCGCGTCGTCATCGAAAAGCCGTTCGGCCGCGATCTGGCGTCCGCTCGCACGTTGAACCGGATTCTACTTCAACATTTTCAGGAACGGGAGATTTTCCGCATTGACCATTACCTCGGCAAAAAGCCCGTTCACAACATGCTGTTCTTCCGCTTCGCCAATACGCTGCTCGAACCGTTTTGGAATCGCCGCTACGTCGAAAGCGTGCAGATCACCATGGCGGAGGATTTTGGAGTGCAGGGCCGCGGCTCGTTTTACGAACAGGTCGGCACCATCCGCGACGTGATGCAGAATCATCTATTCCACATTCTCGCGCATCTGGCGATGGAGCCGCCGGTGCGGACGGACAGCGAATCCATCCGCGACGAGAAAGCGAAGGTGCTCAAAGCCATCCCGCCGATTGCGCCCGGCAACCTGGTGCGCGGTCAGTTCCGTGGCTATCGCAACGAACCGGGGGTGGCCGCGGATTCGCGCGTGGAAACTTTTGCCGCGTTCAAACTGGAAGTGGATTCGTGGCGCTGGCAGGGCGTGCCGTTCTATCTGCGCGCCGGGAAATGCCTGCCGGTTACCTGCACGGAAATTCTGGTGCGCCTGCGCCAACCGCCGACAATGTATCAAGGCTACCCACTGATGCCGAATGTCTGTCGGCTGCGCATGAGTCCGGATATTGCGTTCGCCTTCAACCTCAACACGATCACGTCCGATGACGAATCCGCCAGTGACCAGATGGAAGTCATCGCGCAACACCATCCGCAGGCGGGCGAAATGGACGCTTACGAGCGCGTGCTTGGCGACGCGATGGCTGGTGATCAAACCTGGTTCGCACGCGAAGATTATGTGGAGGAAGCGTGGCGCATCGTGGCGCCGATCATCAAACTGACCACGCCCGTTCCCGAATACGAAGGCGGCACTTGGGGGCCGCGCGGAGCGGAAACGCTCGCGCCAATCGGCGGCTGGCACAATCCGGTGGTTGCGGAATCAGCCAAGCTCCAATAGTCCACTGACGGCCACCACCCGAGGAGGCTGCCAACAACCTGCTTCTCCTTTCAAAGCAGAGAGAGGGATCCGTTTAGAAACTCAGGACGCGAACTTTCGTTCGACGATGCCCTCCCCTGCCCCCGGCCTATTTGGCGATGAAAATGTCGATCGCTGCGCCACGCTCACTCGCCCACGGCGAGTTGAATTGTCGCTTCGGCGTCGCCCGATCCTTTGTTGATTACAACAGAACAAGTGCGGTTGTCTTTCTTGGCCTGGATCATGGACATCTCGCCCATGTTCGCGGTAGATTCAATTTTCCAGCCCTCGGCTTTCAGTTTCTCCTGATATTCCCTGGCGACTGCCGCCAAAGGTTGCTGAATTTTCAAATGCAAAATCTCCATCTTGTCCTGAGTCGCGTTCATGAAAGGCTTGGCTCCCGTGAGGATCGGCACGTCCTTGGGAAAAGAATCCGGAATACTGACGGTGTCGCCCACCGTCATGGCGGATTTGCCGTCCTGGCCTTTTATCTCCACTTGAAATTCGTCTCCGGATTTGGATTGCGTGATTTCTATGTTGCCGTCGTCGGTCTTGATCGTGCGCTTTTGCTTGCAACCACTGACCCCAATCAAGAGGACTGTCAGGGTTATGAGGAGCGATGTTTTCATAAGTGTCGGATGGTTTATTCTAGTGTAGCGGGCTGTAAACTGAGGCGGATTCTAGCCACTCCGCCGGGGCTGTCAATTCGCCAACGTCGGCACGCCGAAGTCTTGGAATATTGCGACGGTCAAATAGCCTGAGCGCCTGCCGGCGATGACCACAGCGCCATCTCGACGTGACGCGACGTCGCGTCCACCCTGCAACCTTCGTTGGATTGTGCGCCGGGTGATTCCGCTCTCTTCGATGGCTGTCATTTTAATGGAGCCGCTAAAACTATCGCCGTTACAGCATCAGGGATGCGTCATGGCTTCCGGGCGGACTTGCCGATCAAATTCTTCGCCGGACAGATAGCCGAGTTTCAAACAGGCCTCGCGCAGGCTCAAATTTTCGACGTGCGCCACATGCGCGAGATGCGCGGCTTTATCGTAGCCGATGGCTGGCGTCAGCGCGGTCACGAGCATGAGGGAGTTTTTCACATGGGCATCAATCTGGGGGCGATTCAGCGCCATGCCCTTGATCAGGTAATCCACAAAGCCGTGGCTTGCGTCGCAAAGCAGCGTCACCGAATGCAGGAAGTTGTAAATCATTACCGGTTTGAAGACGTTCAGTTCGAAATTGCCTTGCGAACCGCCAAATGCAATCGCCGCGTGGTTGCCGTGTATTTGCACGGCGATCATCGTCATGGCTTCGCACTGGGTGGGATTCACCTTGCCCGGCATGATGGACGAACCGGGTTCGTTTTCAGGAATTTGCAATTCCCCCAAACCACAGCGCGGGCCGGACGCCAGCCAACGGATGTCATTGGCGATTTTCATCAATGATCCGGCCAACGTCAGAATCGCTCCGTGGGCATAAACCAATTCATCATGCGCGGACAAGGCGGCAAATTTATTCGGGTGCGATCGGAATGGCAGTTGGGTCAGCGCGGCGATTTTGGCCGCCGCGCGCTCGGCAAATTCCGGATGCGCGTTTAATCCCGTGCCGACCGCCGTGCCGCCAATGGCCAGATCGTAAAGTCCGTCGGCAGATTGCCGCAGTCGTTCGATGTCACGCGCCAACAAGCTCGCCCAGCCAGACATTTCCTGTTCCACCGTAAGCGGAGTGGCGTCCTGCAAATGCGTGCGCCCGATTTTGACCACGCCAGCAAATTCCCGGGCCTTGGCCGCCGTTGCCTCGTGAATTCGCTGGATGGCGGGAATCAGGTCGCGTTGCACCCGTTCCGCCGCCGCGATGTGCATGGCGGTGGGGAAGGTATCGTTGGAGGATTGGGAACGGTTGACGTGATCATTCGGATGGATGGGTTTCTTGGAGCCGAGCACGCCACCGGCCAGTTCGATCGCGCGATTGGCAATCACCTCGTTGACGTTCATGTTGGTCTGGGTGCCGCTGCCGGTCTGCCAGATGCGCAATGGAAATTGATCATTCAATTTACCGGCAATGACCTCATCGGCCGCCGCGACAATCAACTTGGCTTTGTCCTCGGGCAACTTGCCCAAATCTGCGTTCACCAACGCCGCCGCCTTCTTCAGCGTGCCGAATGCGCGAATCAACTCGGGCGGCATGAGGTCGCGACCAATGTCAAAGTGGATGAGGGAACGCTTCGTTTGCGCGCCCCAATAGACGTTGGCGGGCACCTCAATCTGGCCGAGACTGTCAGATTCCAGGCGAACGGTTTGTGGTTTGGTTGAAGAACTCATAAGTATGTTTTTCCGGTTCGATGTTATTGCTGCAAATTTAGTCGGCACCCCCCCGTCCGCAGCTTTGTCCGCGGAATCGGCGTTTCACCGCACAAAAGAAAAACTAACAAAAGAGGCTGGTTATATTAAATATGTATTTTAAGTGCATGTTTAACTTGCTCTCAGAAAAAGCTGTTCCCATATTTCTTGCGGGATGCAACTAAGTACCTACTCCGATTACGCCGTGCGCGTGCTGCTGCAAACTGCGCTGTGCGATTCGGGACGAATGACCGTGGCGAAAGTTGCGGAAACCTTCGATATTTCGCGGCATCACTTGGTTAAAATCGTTAATGACCTTGGACGGCATGGCTATCTGAACACGCATCGCGGCGTGGGCGGCGGCTTCACCCTCGCGCAAGCGCCGGAGGCCATTCGCGTGGGCGACATTGTGCGGCTGGGCGAAGAAAGCGAAACGATGATTAATTGTCGGGACGCGCAAAGTCGAGTTTGCCGACTGCAGCCAGCCTGTCGGTTCAAGAGTGTTTTGCAGGAAGCATCCACCGCATTTTTTCAAGTTTTGGACCGTTACACGTTGGCGGATTTGCTCCAACAACCCGCTCGCATCCGAACGGTATTGGGAATGGAAGCATCGGCTGCGGTGACCACCACGCAACGTGATGCCACCCGTATGAAAGTTGAGGTATGAAAACCACGAAGGTAATTGAGAAATCAACGGCTGGTTCGGTCCGGGCGGACGAAAAAGCCGTTTGTGATGTTTGCGGAAAATTTGGCGCGTTTCATTTTGGCGATCGCGTCTTGTGTCAGGAATGTTATGTCGGGAGCGGCTCGTGCTGTCCGGAATTCGGCAAGGACGACCTGTGGCCGCGCGAACCCGAAGCCAATCAAACCAGAGAGAAATTAATTAAATGAGCATACCTATTATTGATCGAGATCTAACCCGGCAAGCCCCTTCCAGCCCGCGCGAACGCGTCGGCGGATACGTGATTGCGAAACGCGCCGTGGACAAGTGCCGCGCCAACCTCAACGGAAAGCGGGGCGAATATAATTTTGATTGTCCGTTGGACAACGTCCTGTTCGATTTCAAAGAAATCACCGGCGCGCAATTCCAGGCGGCCGTGCAGGCGGCCAAGACTTACGAGGAAATCGGCGCTTGGCTCAACGCCAACGGCGCCAAGAAGACGCCCAAGGAAGTGAAAGCCTGGTCCGACAAAGTGGAAGCGGACAGCTTGTATAATTACCCCGAAAAGCGCGCTTACTTTGTGGAAAATTGCGCCAAACACGGGTTGAAGCCCGAAACGGCCACGACCTTTGACTGGTTGGAAGCCGACGATCGCGCCAGCTTTGCGGCGAAGTGAAAATTCGTCCTCAGCAGAATGCGGCCCGTACGAAACCGAATCCAGTAATCAGTAAAGTCAGCAGCGACTCCGCTTCGAAACCGAAACGGAGCGCTGGCTCCGCCAGCCGCAAGAAAACCCAATTCGTCGTGCTGACGATTGGTCATTCGACCCACTCGCTCGCGGAGTTCGTGGAATTGTTGCGTGCCTACGGAGTGTCGCTCGTCGCGGACGTGCGAACGGTGCCGCGCTCGCGTTACAATCCGCAGTTCAATAAAGAAACCCTCGCCAAGAATCTCGAAAAGGAAGGATTGCATTATGTCCATTGGCCCGGCCTCGGCGGACTGCGCCATACCAAGCGGGACTCGATCAATACCGCCTGGCGCAACGCATCCTTTCGCGGTTATGCGGATTACATGCAGACCCCGGAATTCAAGCAAAGCCTCGAGGAATTAATCAAGCGCGCGCGACGCGAACGCACGGCGTTGATGTGTGCCGAAGCGGTACCGTGGCGCTGCCATCGCTCGCTCATTGCGGACGCGTTGCTGGTGCGCGGTATTCGCGCGGAAGACATCATTGGACCGAAGAGCCGCCGCGTTCACACCCTGACGCCGTTTGCCAAAGTGCGCGGATTAACCATCACCTATCCCGCGCCGACCGCCGCCTCGAAACTTGAAGCTCCGGCGCCCCCGGCGCGCGCTCGTCGCGCCGCCACCACCGCTTGATATGATCGAGTATAAAATAGCTCCGGGCGCAAAAATCCTGTTCGTTGGCATCAATCCGCATCCGGGATCGCACCGGCGCGGCGTGCCCTTTTCCAACAACAAGATGTTCTGGTACCTGCTCAACCGGGCCGGTTTACTGACTGAAGCGGAAAGCGATCTGAAAAACGATCAAACTCTGCGCTACATTTACGATGAAAAATTCATGCCTGAATACGGCTTGAACTTGGTGAATTTGGTGGATCGTCCCACGGTGGTCGTGACCGAACTGCGTCCGGGCGAGGAGCAAACCGGCGTTCAACGGGCCTGGCAGATCATCCGCCAACACCAACCCAAAGTGGTTTGTTTCATCGGCAAGGTGACGTTCAACAAATTTTATGGCTGTCGCGATTGTGAATTTGGCTGGCATACAGCCATCGAAAGGAGCAAGGTTTACTTGATGCACTTCCCCATCCGCGGGCTGGCTTCCATTCGAGTGAAAGAATTGAAAGAAATCAAACAGATGGCGGAGCTTGACGATGTCGCCCGGCCAATCAAGACGACCAAGCCGGCGCCCGCACGCAAAGGGGCGCGATCGAAACGGTAATTTTGGGTTACACATGAATCATCAGACACGCGTTTACGAAAATATCTTTGAACTGCTGCCCACCGAGCAGAACCCCACGCCATTGGTCCGCATCAATCAGCTCAACCCGATGCCGAATTTTCCGCTCTACGCCAAACTGGAATGGATGAATCCGTTCGGTTCGGTGAAGGATCGCGCCGCCTGGGCGCTGCTGCGGGATTTGGAAGAACGCGGTCAGTTGGCTGAGGGACGCGGTTTGGTGGAACCCACTTCGGGCAATACCGGCATCAGCCTCGCCGCGCTGGCGCGGGCGCGCGGCCACCGTTTGCTGGCGGTGGTCCCCAACAAAATTCCGACGGAAAAAAAGATTCTGCTGAAAATCGTGGGGGCGGACTTGGAAGTGATTTCGGACGAGCTATGTCCCGCGCCGGGCCTGGGCGATGGTTCAATCAATCTGGCCAAGACTCACGCCAAGGCGTCGCCCCAAAAATACGCGATGCCCAACCAGTACGAAAACGCCAAGAATGTTGAGGCGCATTACACCACCACCGGCCCGGAAATCTGGCGGCAAACCGAAGGTAAAATTACCCACTTGTTCGTTTCTCTCGGCACCTGCGGCACGGTGACGGGCACGGCCAAATTTCTGCGCGAGAAAAATCCGGACGTAAAAATCATCGCCGTGCAACCCACCGAAGGCCACGACGTGCCCGGGCTGCGCAACGTTTCGCAACTGGGCGTCTCCAAACTCTTCGATGCCGCGTTGGTGGATGATATCCTCGAAGTGGATTTTCGCCTCGCCTATACGCGCGCACTGGAGTTGTGCCGCAATGAAGGATTGCTCGCCGGCCCCAGTTCCGGACTGATTTTTGAGGGCGCATTGGATGTCGTGCGGCGCGATCAAAACGGGCACGGCGTGATGATCTTTCCCGACAACATTTTCAAATACACTTCGAACCTCGCGAAACACGTTCCCGAATTGGGCACGGGGCTTAAACCGTAATCATGACTTATGGCAAACTATGCACATCCTGAAGTCCTGGTCGAAACCGACTGGGTCAAACAAAACCTCGGTAAACCGGGGATCAAACTCGTCGAAATCGACGTGGACAGCAAAGCCTACGCGGCCGGACACATCCCGGGCGCGGTGGGCTTCAATTGGCAAACGCAACTGCAAGATCAAGTGCGGCGCGACATCATCACCAAAGCCGCCTTCGAAAAATTGCTCGGGGACGCCGGCATCCTGCCCGGGGACACTGTCATTCTGTACGGCGACAACAACAACTGGTTCGCCGCGTATGGCTTTTGGCTGTTCAAAATTTATGGACACAAGGACGTGCGCCTGATGAATGGCGGTCGCATCAAATGGCTTAATGAAGCCGACAAGGAACTGACGACGGACCTGCCGAAGATCACGCCCACGCAATATCAGGCCAGTGGACCGGACCTGAGCCTGCGCACGTTGTTGCCCGAACTGCTCAAACAGCATCCCGAGCAAACCTGCAATCTCGTGGATGTGCGCAGTCCGGATGAATTCACCGGCAAAGTCATCGCGCCGCCCGGCATGACCGAAACCGCGCAACGCGGCGGACACATTCCCGGCGCCAAAGGCATTCCCTGGAGCACGGCCGTGGGCGCGAACGGCACCTTCAAATCCGCAGATGAACTACGCGCCATTTACCTGGATAAAAACGCCGTGGATCCGAACAAGGAAACCATTGCCTATTGCCGGATCGGCGAACGCTCCAGTCACACCTGGTTCGTGCTAAAATACCTGCTCGGCTTGAACAACGTGAAAAACTACGACGGCAGTTGGACCGAATACGGCAGCATTGTCGGCGCCCCGATTGAAAAGTAAACGCCGTTACCATCTCACCAACTGAGGTGATTATCGGGCCTTTGAACACCACGTCCTGTCAGCAATGGCAGGACGTTTTTGTTGTACTCGTCAGCTTCGGAACTGCGGCGCGAGCTGGAGATCCGATCAAAGCCCGCGTTCCGACCGAGCCGCCGCTACACCAACGCCTGGTCAGTTGGATCTCTTGCTGCTACCGCAGTCCGGAGGGTTCATTTGCGCTGGTTGCCGCAACCTGAGGCAACTGCAGGCGCGCGGCGATTTCACTCGCCAACACTTCATACGCGGCGGCACTGGCGCTGTATTTGTCGTAATAGATAATGGGTTTCCCGAAACTCGGTGCTTCCGCCAGTTTCGTGCTGCGGGGAATCACCGTTTCAAACACCCGCTCGCCCAACAGATTGCGCACTTCATCCACCACCTCGCGCGAAAGCTTGGTGCGCGCGTCGAACATCGTCATTACCACACCAAAAATGTCCAAGGCCGGATTCACACCCGTCTCACGCAACTGACCGAGGATTTTGCTCATCAGCGAAATTCCTTCGAGCGCGTAATACTCGCACTGGAGTGGCACCAGCACGCCATCGGCGGCCGCGAACGCGTTCAACGTCAAAATCCCGAGCGACGGTGGACAATCAATCAGAATTAAATCGTGCTGGCCTGACTCGCGAATGGGCTGCAACGCCAGCTTGAGGCGTTGCAAATGGTTTTCTGATCGCGCGAGTTCCACGTCCGCACCACACAAATCCACCTCGCTGGGGATCAGCGCCAGGCGCTCGAAAGCGGTCGCCTTGATTTTTTCCGTCAACGGACTTTCGCCAAACAACGGCCGATACGCGCTGTCGCCTTCGATTTTATCCACGCCTAATCCGCTGGTAGCGTTGGCCTGCGGGTCCAAATCCAGCAGTAGAATCCGGTGGCCCAGCGCCGCCAAACAGGCCGCCAGATTGACGGACGTGGTGGTTTTGCCGACTCCGCCCTTTTGATTTGCAACCGTGATGACTTTGATTGCCACGCGGCAGATTTAAGGATAACTGCAGGTGCGATTCAATTTTTCTTTCCATTGAAATTCTTTGGCTGGATTTCTGCGGCGCGTCCCGGCATCTTGGCAGCGCATGAAATTGATCATCATCCCGCATAGCGTGACGCTGACCGCCGCCATCGAAAACCACGTGGTTTCCAAAATCGAAAAACTCGAGCATTTCGCCCGACGGATCATTGATGCGCGGGTGACCTTGGAACACGATCACACGCGCGCGCCAGCCAAGCAGTTCGGTTGCTCCGTGCGCATTGCCGTCCGCGGACCGGACCTGTTTGCCCAGGATCGCCAGGCCGATCTCTACGCGGCCATTAATCTCGCCGTCAAAAAGATTGAAGGTCAGTTTCGGAAACGCCAGGGCAAGGTCAAAACCAAGCATCACATTCAGGCGTCCAAATCCAAACAGAAACTCAAGGAGCGCGGCTTGTAATCCGGGTCCCGCACTTTGCCGAGACTGCGGCAACTCGACCGACTGTGGCTCTGACGCAATCTGATCTTCGCGGAAGGCGGCCCTTCATTCTGCGTAGTCGGCTCGTCATGCCGATAAGCCGTCCGATCATCGCCGATGGGGCGGTAGTCGTCTTGGGTGGAAAAATTCGGGCGGTCGGTCGCTGGCCAAGCATTCGGCGCGAATATCCGGGCGTAGCAGCTCAAGATCTAGGCGAAGCGATTGTTCTTCCTGGTTTGATCAATACGCATTGCCACCTCGAATACACCGGTCTCGCCGGGGAATTTCTGCCGCCCCGCCATTTCAGCGACTGGCTCAAACTCATCGTCACCGCCAAGGGCGTCCGCGCCGACGCCGATTTCGCCGCTGCCTGGCAACGCGGCGCGCAACAACTGCTTCGCACCGGCACGACTACTGTCGCGGACATCGTCGCGCTGCCGGCCATTCAACCGCAACCGACGCCGCTCCGCGTTTTTTCGTTCCTCGAAATGACCGGGGTGAAATCCAAACAGCCACCCGCGAAAATTATTTCCGCCGCCGCGACCAAAATAAAATCCCTGCGCGCCAAAGGTCGGCTCGCCGGATTTTCGCCCCACGCCCCCTACTCCACCACGCCGGAACTTTTACGTCGCACCGCGCAAACCGCCCGCCGCCATCGTTGGCGCGTCACCACGCACGTTGCCGAATCGCCCGAAGAATTTGAAATGTTCGCCGCCGGACGAGGCCGCCTGTTCGACTGGCTCAACGGCTGGCGCGATTGCTCGGATTGCGGCCACGGCTCGCCGCTTCAACATCTGGCGCGCTCCGGCTTGCTCGGCGCAAATTTTCTCGCCGTTCACGCCAACTGCCTCACACCCGGCGACGTCGCCCTGCTCGCGCGGCATCATTGCAGCGTGGTTCACACGCCGCGCAGTCACACGTTTTTTGGGCATCCCAAATTTCCGTTCCGGAAACTCACCGCCACCGGAGTCAACGTCTGCCTCGGCACGGACAGCCTCGCGAGCATTGAAGGCCGCCGCCAACAACTGCCGGAACTTGACATGTTCGCCGAACTACACGCCTTCGCCCGCAAGAATCCGGGCACGCCTGCCGGAACAATTCTGCGCCTTGCGACCATCAATGGCGCGCAAGCCCTCGGTCTCACCGGCAAAATTGGCGCGTTGACCAAAGGCGCGTTCGCCGACCTCATCGCCATCCCCTGCCGCGAAAAACTCGCCGACGTTCCCGAAGCCGTCCTGTACCATCACGGCGCCGTTTCCGCGAGCATGATCGGTGGCGCCTGGGCGCTTTCGCCAAAATAATTTCGTGGCTGCGTTCGTAAGAACGCGGCTAATCTCTCCCCGGTGTCAGCGTTCGATCAAGAACTCAAAGCGCGACTGGACGCGATTCGCGAACAAGGATTGTATCGCGAATTGCGGCGTGTGGATTCGCCGCAGGGACCGCGCATCAAGATCGGCGGACGCACGTTGCTGAATTTTTCCTCCAACGATTACCTCGGCCTCGCCAATCATCCCGCTCTCAAGGAAGCCGCTACCAAAGCCACGGAAAAATTCGGCGCGGGCGCGGGCGCATCGCGGCTGATCTGCGGCTCGCTCGCGCCATTTCATGAACTGGAGGAAACCCTCGCCACCTTCAAAGGCACGGAGGCCGCGCTGACTTTTTCCACTGGCTACGCCACCGCCGTCGGCACCATCACCGCGCTGCTCGGCAAAGACGACATCATCATCGTGGACAAACTCGTTCACGCTTGCATTGTGGACGCCGCCAAACTCAGCGGCGCGAAACTCCGCGTCTTCGCCCACAATGACCTGAACGGTTTGGAAGACATTTTGAAGTGGGCAAACCAACGCGAATTGACAGGCGGCAAGCGGCAAGCGACAATTCTCGTCGTCACGGAGAGCATCTTCAGCATGGACGGCGATGCGGCGCCGCTGAAAGAAATGGTCGCGCTCAAGGAAAAATACGGCGCGTGGCTTATGGTGGACGAAGCGCACGCCACCGGGCTTTACGGCCCAAATCGGCGTGGCGTGGCGGAAGAGCTTGGCGTGAGTGAGCAGATCGAAATCCAAATGGGCACGCTCGGCAAAGCGTTGGGCGCGAGCGGCGGTTACATCTGCGGCTGCCGGGCGCTGGTGGATTTCCTCGTCAATCGCGCCCGCAGCTTTATCTTCAGCACCGCCCCCGTTCCCGCCGCCGCCGCCGCCGCGATGGCGGGAATAAAACTGCTTCAATCCACCGACGGAAAGAAACTCAGCGAACAACTTTGGACGCGTGTGGCTGAGTTCAAATCGGAAAGCATCAGCGCCATCATTCCGATCATTCTCGGCGATGCAGCAACGGCGGTGAACGCGGCCCAGGCGCTGCGGGAACGCGGGTTCTTCGTTCCAGCCATTCGCTATCCAACCGTCGCCCGTGGCGCGGCGCGACTGCGCGTCACCGTGACGGCCGCTCACACGACGGCGCAAATCCATGCCCTGAGCCAGGCGTTGCTCGCACTTTCACCTCATCCTTTGGAATTTCAACATGCCTCCCGCCCCGCTGGTTCAACTTGATCGCGCTCACGTCTGGCATCCCTTCACGCAGATGCGTGACTGGCTGCAGCGCGAGCCAATCCTCATTACTGCCGCCAAAGGCGCGACACTTTACGACCTGCACGGTAAAGCTTATCTCGACGCCAACGCTTCCATCTGGACGAATCTGCACGGCCATCGGCATCCGAAAATCAATGCGGCGATCATTCGGCAACTGAATAAAATCGCGCACAGCTCCGCCCTGGGCTTCGCCAATGAACCGGCAAGCTTGCTGGCGGCGGAGTTGGTGAAGGAAGCGAACCAGATTTACGATTTGCGATTTACGATTTACGACCCGAAGGGCAAAGCGGCGCGTAATTCTGAAATCGCAAATCGTAAATTGGAAAAGATTTTTTTCAGCGATGACGGCTCCACCGCCCTCGAAGTCGCGCTCAAACTCGCTTACGAATTCACCCGGCGCACCCGCAGCCCAAAAACCAAGCCGCGCTTCCTCTCCCTCGATGGCGCGTATCACGGCGACACCGTCGGGGCCGTTTCGCTCGGACACATTGATCTCTTTCACAAAACCTACGGCGGTCTGCTGTTTCCGACGGATCAAGTAATGGCGCCGGCCTGTTATCGCTGTCGCTTCAACCAAGCCAAACCGCAACGCGCAGACGCGCGCACTTATCGGAAGTGCAACTGGGAATGTGTCACCCAGGTGGAACGGAAATTCGTCGCCTCAAAAAAACGTGGTAACCCGTATGCCGCCTTCGTTTTTGAACCGCTGATGCAAGGTGCCGCCGGCATGATTCCACAACCCATCGGCTGGTTACGGCGCGTGGCGGAAATCGCTCGCGCGCATGACGCGCTGCTCATTGCGGATGAAGTGATGACGGGGTTCGGGAGAACGGGTGTCCAAAGTCCAAAGTCTAAAGTCCAAAGTTTGTTTGCCTCGCATCACGAGGGCGTTCAACCGGACTTCCTTTGTCTCGCCAAGGGACTCACCGGCGGTTATCTGCCGATGGCGGCCACGTTGACCACGCAGCCAGTTTTCAACGCCTTTCTTGGCGAGTATCACGAGTTCAAATCCTTTTTTCACGGACACAGTTTCACCGGCAACCAACTGGGAGCGAGCGCGGCGTTGGCCAGTTTGGAACTCTTGCGGCAGCCGGCTTCCCGCCAAGCCCGCAAGCGACTGGAACAGGCGTTTGCCACCGAACTGGAAACGCTCTGGTCGCTGCCGCAAGTCGGAGATGTTCGGCGCGTCGGTCTGATTGCGGGAGTCGAATTGGTGAAAAACTGGCGGACGCGCGCGCCCTATCCGCTATTCGATCAGGCTGGCATCCGCGTTTGCGAAGCCATGGCGCAACGTGGCGTTCTGACCCGACCCGTGGGAAATGTCATTGTGTTGATGCCGCCCTACTGCACGACCGCTGCGCAGATCAGACGCATGATTGCGGTACTGCACGAAGCCATCGCCGAAACGCTGCGATAGCCAATGGCCACGGAACGTCACGAGCCTTTACTCCGGAGTACCCCCGCTCATTAGATGGATAAGCGCGAGCCAGTTCGGCATTTTCTTGACGCGCTGGTTAGCGGGCTTGGCTTCCAAGCTACACTGCTAACGCAGGATTTCTTCCAGTTGCGGTTCGATGGCTTGCGCCCAGATGGTGTAGCCCTTCTCCGTCAGGTGCAGAAAATCCGGCATGATTTCCTTGGAAAGCGAGCCGTCCGCTTCAATCAATTGCGAGCCAAAATCCACATAACGAATCATGTTGACGTCCGCCAGTTTGGCCAGCGCTTGATTTACTTGCAGCAATTTGCCGCGTTGATGGTTGAACGTCTGGCCGCGCGGGAAAATCCCCAGCAGCACCAGCTTGGTATTCGGCAGGCGGCCGCGGATTTCCTTCACGATGGTGGCCACGCCTTCCAAAATCTGCGACGCCGAGTATTGCTCGGTGCCGTCCTTGTTGTTGTTGGAGTTGTTCGTTCCAATCATCAGCACCGCCGCTTTGGGCTGCACGCCATCCAGTTGCCCGTGGGCGAAGCGCCACAGCACATGCTCGGTACGATCGCCACTGACGCCAAAATTCAAGCACCGGCGCGCCCCATAAAAGCGCTCCCAAACCGCCTTGCCGGCCCCCTCCCAGCCCTGAGTAATGGAATCGCCGATGAACACCACGTCGCATGGGCCGGGATTATCCTTGGCGCGTTGAATTACCTGGGCTTGACGATTCGTAATGCTGCCGGTGCGTGACACGGGCACGATGGCTGGATTGACCGAATCACCGGGAGCGGTCCAACCGGAAGTCGGCGCGGAAGCAATAAGTGCGATCAGAGCAACGAGTGGGAATATCTTTTTCATTTGGCGAAACTCAGAATGCCGGGAGTCAGGCCGTGCTGTCAATGCGCGGAATCTGCTTTGGAAAACTGCGGAAAATTTTCGCACTATTGGTGATCCCGCCAATGCCCGCCCCCTGATAATAGTCCGGCGCTTTGGCGCCGGGTAAAGCGTCAATAAACCAACCCAGACCCGTCGGGACGAAGAAAATCCCTTTCGCTCCTGGCAGGGCTTTGACAATTTGCAAACGAACAGTCCCGCCATAAAGGGCTGTCAACATTGTTCATCTAACGGATCGAGCTTTTCGCTCCAAACTTCATTATTCGCCGCTGCGTCAATGCCCACCGCCTTGATGTTCCTGAATATACTCCTGCTTCAGCCCCAGCTTTTCCGGCGCGTGCAGCACCAGCATCTTTTTGCACACATCGCTCGACACGTCTCGCCGGGTAACCCGGCTTAGCCCCAGCATCAACAAAATCGCCAACGGCACGGTCCAGATGGCGGGTTGTTCGCACAGAATCCGCAACAGCGGATGTTGCGCCCAGAAATCGTTCATGGGTGCAAACCCGGCAAAAAGTTTCCCCATCGGCCCCGGGTCCGAGGCTAGGTTGCTCAGATTGGTCAAGGTGACTGCAATGAGCGCGCAGATGCCACCGGATAACATCCCCACCGCCGCGCCTTTCATCGTCATGCCGCGCCACCAGACGCTCATGAACAATAGCGGAAAATAACTGGCAGCGGCGATGGCAAACGCCTGTCCCACCATGAAATTGATTTCCAGCGGCTCCACCAGACTGCCCAGCAAAATGGAAACCAAGCCGATCAAAACCGAGGCGATCTTGAACATTCGCATCCGTTGCTCGGGTGTGGATTTAGGTTTCAACATGCGTCCATACACATCGTGTGCCAACGCGCCGGTCATGCTGACGAGCAATCCGCTGAACGTGCTCATGAACGCCGCGAACGCACCGGCGCAAGTCACGCCGCTGAGGATCGAACCAAGCGGCGCGTATTTCTCGTTCAGCAGGCGCGGGAGTTCGAGGACGATCTTGTCCGTGCCTTTCGCGCCGATGCCGGAATAAAGCTCGGGAAACAGGTTGCGGCCCATCACGCCGAACACGGGCGGGAAGACGTAGAAGATGCCGATGAGAATCATCACCCACATGGTGGTGCGCTTGGCGGCCACGCCGTCGGGGTTGGTGTAGAAGCGCACGAGGATGTGCGGCAAGCCCGCTGTGCCGCAGACCAGCGCGATGATCAGCGAGTAGGTGTAGAGCAGAGAATAGGGCTTCGGATCCAGCGGGACTATTTTGGAAACCCGCTTTGCCTCTTGAAGCGCACAAACTTTGAAGAAGTTGCTGGTCGAGCGAATAATCGTGAATCCGTTCGTCGCCAATTCCTTCTCGAATGTTCGCATGAAAACGCGGTCCTCAACACGAGCCGGTAACGGCAAATTCAATTTTTTCTGAAGCACCGAGGGCGAAAAGCGGACCTCGTATTCCTGCTGACCCGACAGGGATCGGTCGTTCTGAATCACGGCCGCGGCATATTCACCTGCCAATGCCACGATGGATTGTTCAGCATTTGTGTTAATCCTCGAATGAGTATATTTGAACCCCTTGAGGAATCCGATGAATTCATTTCCCCGGATGACCGTGAAATATCCGGTTGCCTTTCCGACAAGCTCGCCATCGTAATCAAGCGATTCAATAGTTCTGGGTTTCGCGGCTTTGGCGGCTTTGGTCGTGAGCGGGCCGAAGGGAGAAAGCCAGGTGGCATCGGCTGGGGCCTTTTCAGGAAGCGGTTTTCTCAGCGCTGATGGTCCTGACTCTGATTCCAGAGCTACCAGAACCGCAGCCTCCTGACTCTTCGGAACTGCTAAAACATCGCCGTCACTGTCGAGCAGGCTCACTTCCTTGCTGGCAAGGAAAGACCGCAATTGCGCGGCGGCGCCGAGGCGATTGGTTTGATCCACTGTCAGGTTACCCAACATCCGAGTCAGACCAAGGTTCGTATGCGCCACGATACGGCGGCCTTCGTGTTCAGCTAACTCCATCAACACCGAAATTAACTTTGCATCCCCAATGTTGCGCAAGGACTGACCTCTGCCGGCGAGTTCCTTGATCCGCTGCTCGACTTGGGCGACTGAGTTTGGCGGCTCAATCGTTACCCAGCCATCCACGACTGGAAGCGTAATACTGGTGCTGATAGCAATGGAACCGTTCGCCGCTTTTGATTTTCCGGGCAGGGCGAAGGGTTCAACATTCATCCCGGCGCTCGGCACGTTCGTTGAAAGTTGGATGTTGGAGGTTGGAGGTTGAACGTTTCCATTCGCCCCCAGTTGCTTCCCATAATGCCCATACACCGCCATGAGCACGAAGATGGGCACGGAGATGGCGAACATCTTGGCCCAGTATTGGAAGGCTTGCACCAGCGTGATGCCTTTCATGCCGCCGAGCGCGACGTTGAGCGTGATGACCGCGCCCACCAGCACCACGCCCGCCCAATACGGCAGGCCCGGGAAGATGTAGGCCAGCGTCGTCCCGGCGCCTTTCATCTGCGGCATCGTGTAGAAGAACCCGATGAACAGCACGAACACGACGGCGATCTTGCGGAACAACGGCGAGTCGAACCGACCTTCGGCAAAATCGGGAATCGTGTACGCCCCGAAGCGTCGCAGCGGCCCGGCGATGAACAGCAGCAGAAACAGGTAGCCGCACGCGTAACACACCGGATACCACAGCGCGTCGTAACCGCTCGACATCACCATGCCCGCGATACCCATGAAGCTGGCGGCGCTGAGGTATTCGCCGGAGATGGCGCTGGCGTTCCAGCCCACGCTCACACTGCGGCCCGCCACGAAGAAATCACTGGCGGTGCGGGCTTGCTTCGCCGCCCAGAAACCCATCCAAATCGTCACGACAACCGTGACGGCACTGAAGGCTAATATCCATCCATCTACGGCAGCGAGTATTGGTTGCATTTTTGAAAAGGAGATAAGGGGATAAAGAGAAAAGGAGCTTTCAGTCTGGTCGGTTTTCGCGCAACAGCAGCCACGGTTTGGGATTGGCCTGCATCTTTACGAGTTTTCCCAAGATGCGGTCGTAGGCGCGGTGCAATTCGCGCCCGTCTTTCGCGGAAAGGTAGTCGCAGCGGGCGGAATACTCGATCCACGTCTGGGTTTCCGCCGCTTCGTTTTCCGCGCCATTCAGTTTCTCACAAAAAGCGGCGTCATAACGGCGCCGCCGCCAGCCCTCGGAAATATGACTCGAAACGGAACGCGCCGACCGACGCACTTGATCGGTCAGCGAATACATTTCTTCGCGGGGAAACTGCTTGGAGAGTTCAAACAACCGCATGCCCGCCTCCATGGAAAGCTGATAGACCTCCAACTGCCAATGATGAGTGATTTTGCCGGAAGTCTTCATCACGTGCGCCCCCTTTCTCCCCTGCCCCCTTTCTCCCGTTCAGCCGCAGCCACATCCGCAACTTCCTCCTCCTCCAACGCAATTGAGCGGCGGATGAAATAAAACGAAATGATCCACACGGCGGGAAAGAAACCGATGCCCAACAAAAACCAGCTCAGGGTGAAACCCAGGATGCGGGTGGCCATCAATTCCGGCGCCAGATAATTCGCCAGCGGCAAGCCGAGCACGACCAGCAGAAAGGCCAGCGCGCAGGTGATGGAAAGTTTAAGTTGTTTACGCATCAGCGAACGCAAAAATGCTTCGCCATACACTTCGGATGTTTTTTCCGGAACTTGGGTTTGCATGAGCCGGGAAGGTTTTAACGAAGTGGCGGCCAAATTCCAAGCGGGAATCCACCCTCGCTCCCTTGTTAATCCATGCTTCTCGGGCGATTCTTGAGCAACAATTCCACGTAGGATAGATCGGTGGGTTGGGTGACTTTGGGATTGGGCGTCGGGCTGGTCACCAAGCGGACGGGTTGTCCGATGAGTTCGCAGGCAGTGGTATCGTCCGTGATTTGCAGTCCGCGCGCGCGAACTTCGGTCAGGGCGCGGCGGATCACCGGCACGCGAAAAGTTTGCGGCGTTTGCACCGCCCAGAGCCGGGAGCGATCCACGTTGCGACTGATGGTTAAACCGTCCACGCTTTCCTTGATGGTGTCAGTGACACGTTGTGCAGCGACGGCCGCGCCGACCTCACGCGCGGCAGTAATCGTGGCCCTCAACAACTCATCCGTGACGCAAGGGCGCGCGCCATCTTGAATGGCGACAATCTCCGCTTCGGACGAGAGCGCGGCCAATCCGTTCCAGACGGAATCCTGTCGCTCCGCGCCGCCGACCACCAAGCGATGCGGTTTGGTGAAGTGAAATCGTTCGGCGAGTTCCAAAAACGCCGGCTCTCGTCCCGCCCGAATCACGAGGACGATTTCATCAAAATCGGGTGCATCGTTGAAGCGTTGCCACGTGTGCGCAATCACTGGGCGGCCCGCGACCTCGAGGAAAAGCTTATCCACTCCCGCGCCCATGCGCGTACCCTGTCCGGCGGCAACAATCAACGCACTATTCATGGCGTCAGATTAACGAGCCAACACGATCAGCCAAAGGGCAAACCGCGCCGCAAACTCCTCTCTTTTCAAATAGCCACCTTTTGCTACGCTCCTGCTCCCTTGGGGAGGTGGCGCGCCCGCAATCTGGCCGGACCTTTCCGAACCTATGGCATTGATCGTTCAGAAATATGGCGGCAGCTCCGTAGCCAACATTGATCGCATTAAAAATGTGGCGCGGCGCGTAGCCGACTACCGACAACGCGGCGAACAAGTGATCGTCGTGGTTTCAGCCATGAGTGGCGTCACCGACGGCCTGATCAAGCTGGCCAAGGACATTGTGCCGCTGCCCAGCGAACGCGAGCTGGACATGCTCCTTGCAACCGGCGAGCAACAAACCATCGCCTTGATGGCCATCGCGCTGCAAGCGCTGAACGTGCCGGCAATTTCCATGACCGGCGCCCAAGCGGGCATCGTGACGAATGGCGTTCACACCAAAGCCAAGATTCACAACATTACACCGCGCCAAGTGCATCAGGCCTTGAACGCCGGCAACGTCGTCATCGTGGCGGGCTTCCAAGGCGAAACAGAGGAAGGACAGATCACCACCCTGGGCCGCGGCGGTTCGGATTTAACGGCGATTGCGCTGGCCGCGGCGCTGAAAGCGGATCTGTGCCAAATCTATACGGATGTAGATGGAGTTTACACCGCGGATCCGCGGCTCGCGCCGGACGCCCATAAATTGCCGGAGATCTCCTACGACGAAATGATGGAACTGGCAAGCCTGGGCGCGAAGGTGATGCAAACGCGCTCGGTCGAGTTTGCCAAAAAATTCAAGGTGATCTTTGAAGTCCGCAGCAGTTTGAACGACAACCCGGGAACCATTGTGAAAGAAGAAACCAAAAGCATGGAAGACGTCGTCGTCCGCGGCGTTTCCTTTGACAAGAATCAGGCAAAGGTCACGCTCGTTGGCGTGCCAGACCGCCCCGGCGTCGCCGCGCAAGTATTCAAGGCCATCGGCGAGGCCAACATCAACGTGGACATGATCATTCAGAATATCGGGCACGGCAACGGCTCGCGCGCCACCGACCTTTCGTTCACGGTGGACAAACCCGATCTGGCCAAGGCGAAGAAGGTCATTGACCAGCTCAAAGCGGAACTGGGCTTTCGCGATCTGCTGTCCGACGAGCAAATTGGCAAGCTCTCGATCGTTGGCGTCGGAATGAAGTCGCACTCGGGTATTGCGGGAAAACTCTTCGAGACCTTGGCCAACGAGGGCGTCAATATCGGCATGATTTCCACGAGCGAAATCAAGGTGTCGGTCATCATTGACGTCGCGCAAGGCGACAAGGCGGTAAAAGCCGTCCACCAGGCATTCATCGGCTGATCGGCGTGCAGCAATTCGCGCAAAGTTGGAAAAGCGTGGTTAAGGTAGAGAGGCAGAATCAAAACTTCCCGCCGTTCCGGCGCGAAACTGGTTCAATTTGCCTTCGTCGTTTCCGCCACCAATTGACTGAGATTGGCGATCTTTTTCTCCAACTGGTCCGACGGCCAGAGGTTCAATCGCGCCATATCCCGATACAACCCCAGCGCCACCGGCCAATCTCCCAGGCTCTCCGATAATCGCGCGGCCTCCATCCCGGCGCGCTTTTTCCAATACGGGTCCGCCGTTTCACCCGCCGCGAGTTGCTTGTCCCAATAAACGTCCAGGTCGTAGTTTCGCGCCTGCCGCAACAGGTTCGTGGCCAGTGTGCCGTCGGTTTGCAGCGCGGCCTGTTTCTCCAAAACGATCGCCAACCCATTCAACGCCTGGCTGCGCGTCGCCACATTGGCGGACGGAATCGTCAACGCCTGCTGATAGGCGTTGGAGGCGGTGAGGTAATTCGCCGGTTCGGCGGCCGCCAATTGCAACGAACAATTTCCAACCTCACCCCACGCCTGCGCCACCAGTTCGTTGGTGGGATATTCGGTAATGACGGCTTGAAACGCCTGCCGCGCCTGTTCCAACCGCTCGAATTTATTCGTCACTGACGGCACCATTTTCATGGCCACGCCGCCATACGCGAACAGCGCCTGCACCCGCAACGCCACGGGGCAATTCGTATCGCTCATGATGTTGCTGAAATGTTCCAGCGCGTCGGGTAGCGAACGCGGCAGCGCGGCGCGACCCGCCATCAGGTGCGCTTCATAAGTCAGCGAGGAGTTTTTCCAGTTCTGAAACAACTGTTTGTATTGAATCTCCGCTTCGCTGTAGGCGCCGCGACCGAAATAGAAATCCGCAATCCACCATTGCGCCCGTGGCGCGAGTGGATTACCGGGAAATTGTGCGACAAAGTTGGTGAACAGCGTCAGCGCATTCGTCTCCGCGCCGCTGCGCGCCGTGGCCAGAGCCATTTGAAATTCCACCTGCGGCCGCAGGCGATTGGTCGGAAATTGTTCCAGCCATTTCTGATAGTCTTGCAACACGGCGGCCCAATCTCCGATCGCTTCGCGCATCTTGGCGATCATGAGTTCCACTTCCGGCCGCAATTCTGATTGCGGATAACGTCGCACGAACTCTTCACAAATCCGCTGCGCCTCAGCGGTGTCGTGCGCGTCCAGATATGCCTGGGCCACGAGCAAGACACTGTTCGCCGCCAGCTCACTGGTCGGACCGGCTTCCAAAATTCCACGCATGGCGGCCTCGGCGGTGGGAAGCGCGATCGTCGCTCCGGGAGTCGCCAGCCCCGCGCGCAACGCTTGATAGCTGGCCAGCGGACGCAACGCCGCATCCAGCGCGGGCCACTGCGGCAGCAATTCCAGCACGGCTTCGTAATTGGTTCGCGCGCCGGCAAAGTCTTTCAGTTGATACAGGGCATCGGCCCATTTGAGCTTCGCCACCGCCAGATCCTCCGATACCGGCAATTGTTCCGCCGCCGCCGCAAACGCGGCCGCACTCGCGGTATAATTGCTTTGCACCCAGTAAACCCAGCCCAGATTCAATCGCGCCCGGCCCGCGTAACTCGACTGGGGAAACTCCTGCAAGACCTTCTGAAAACAATTCGTCGCCAGACTCAACCGGTCAATCTGGACCTCGTTGGTCTCGCCGCTCGGCAACCGTCCCACCTGCTGTTTCAGATAAAGCTCGCCCAGCGTCAGCCACGCGACATCCGCCGCCGGCGCGTTGGTGGTTTGCGCAAGATACGCTTCCAATCGTTGCGCCGCCGCGCCGATTTTATTCTGCCGCAATTCCAGTCCCACGATCTGACTTAACGCCTGACGTTCCCAAGCCGCCGGGGTGTTGGCCAGATTGCGTGCCCACGTCGAAATTGCCTCATCATTGCGCTGCAAACGTTCCAGCAAATCGGCGCGCCGGGCGACACTGCGGGCCAACTGCTCACGCTGCGGCAAACCTTCAGCCACGGCCACCAGTTGCGCGCTTTCAGTGGCGGCCGCCTCGAGATTATTCCGCGCCATCAACGTGCGGCACAACCAATCCAAGCGCTGCCATTCCAGTTCGCCTTGCAGACTTCCGGCAATCTTATGCAGGGTTACCTCCGCATCCGGATACAACTTCAATTCAAATTGCGCCTGGGCCAGCAACAAGAAGCCACGCGCCGCCAGCTCGCTACCGCGCGCACTCACTTCCGCCTGACGAAACGGACCGTCCGGCTGCTTCAACAACGTCACCACCTCGTCCCAGTTCGTCTGTTGCGCGTAAGCCACCGCTTCGTTCACTGCCGCTTCCAACCGTTGCGGGGAGAGCGGAAATTCCCGCGCCAGACGACCAAAGGACGCGGCGGCCTGCGGATATTGCTTGGCCGCCAGTTGCGCGTTACCGATCCAATACAAAAACGAGCCTTGAGCGGAACCGGCCGTCTCGAGTTGCGCCTGGAGCAAAACGGCGGCCTCGCTGAACTTTTTCTGATGATACATTGCCTCGGCCTGCAACAGCAGCGCCTGGGTGAGTTTTTCTGATTGGGGAAAATCCTTGATGAATTCGGCGAACTCGAACTCGGCCCGATCCCAGACTTCAATTCGGAATGCCTCGCTGGCCGAATCGAACGCCTGCTTTTCACTGGCGGCAAACGCCGTCGAGGGAATTCCGCCGCTTCCCAGCAGACATCCCAGCCACAGCAACAACCACCCACATTTCATGGCGCGAATGGTAACGAGCGCTGGCCTCGGTCGCAAAGCCGGAAATCGAATCGCAATCGCGTCAATGGAAAAGGGTCTTTTTACCGTAAATCATTATCCGCAACTACGAGTTTGCCGGACAAATGGGCCGCAGTCGGATTATTGGACGGCAATGAACGCGGGTGCGTACCAGTTCACGTACAGGTGAAATGCTGCGCAGTGCAAAATTCATGACGCGCTCAGTACGCTGGTCAATCGCAGGGTTGGGAGATTAGGCGCAGGAGGTCTGACGTGGGAGTTCATTCGCAAACGAGCGGGCGGCGTCATGGATCAATGCGCGCTTCCAACGCGGGATTCACGATCCAGGAGCTTTCGCGATGTGGCAGATAGTCGTTGTTCCAACGGCGGCGCCAAAGATCGCTGGCGGGATCAATCACTTCCTTCCGACGCACAGCCTCGGCATGACCATCGGCAAACATCAGACAGGTTCGCGTTTGATGTCGATTGGAAGGCCATTCCGCCGGAGTAGTGGGATCAATGTTGCCATCAAACGAGGCGTCCGGTTTGCTGTCGCCCAGCATGATCATTTCCGACGGTCGCTTGACCTGCGATTCCTTGATTTCCGGAAAAACATCCACGTCGCCACCCAAACCAAGGCTGCCGCCGGCTGGAAATGACCCCCAGTCGTTGAAGCCGTAGGAGAACCGGGTGGTGTGCGTAATGCCGTAGGGATCACGAACCCCTCCCGGTCCGGTGGCGCCCAGACCGTAGGGCATTTTGTTGAGATTGGTATCCCAGGCGCTGTTCGGATTGGCCATGGGACACCAGAACGCCGCGCGGTTGTTGCCCATATAAGTCAGCAGGCGCGGCGGCCAGACGTAATAGAAGCTGGGCAGCGTGGCGGGAGTGAAGAGGCAGCCCGGGTACTTGTTCCAATCGCCGACATACATGACAGTGGCCACGCCAATCTGGCGGAGGTTGTTGATGCACGCGGTTTGCTTGGCCTTGGCTTTGGCTTTCGCCAGCGCAGGAAGCAGCATCGCCGCCAGGATCGCAATGATGGCAATAACGACAAGCAGCTCAATCAGAGTGAAACCCGGATGTCGCGACGGGCGTAATGCGTTTTGCTCCCGGTTGAAACATTGGCTCATTGCCCGCTTTGATAAAGCAATCCTTCGCTTCGGGCAATAGAATTTTAGCGACCGCGATCACGCGAAATCCGTCAACCGATGAATCTCGCGCGGTGGGTTAAACTGCGGGCGGAAATGCAGCAAGAGCGCGATTGATTCTCTCCAACACCTTTTCTTTCCCAATGACTTCCAGCAAATGGTACAAGCTCGGGCCATTGGGATTGCCGGTGACGGCGAGGCGCGTGGGATGCACCAAAACTCCCACTTTGACGCCGAGGCCGGCCGTGGTCGCTTTTAGCGTCGTCTCGATTGTGGCGGCGTCAAATACCGTCAGTTTGGCAAAGGCGTCGCGAAGTTTTTCCAGACGCGGTTTGCTCTCGGGTACAAAACTTTTCTGCGCCGCTTCGGGGTCATAGGCGATTTCGTCTTTGAAATAAAATCCGCCATAGGCCGGCAATTCACCGAACGTCTTGATTTTGCCTTTGCAGGTGTCCAGCGCGGCTTTCACATACCTCACGTCGAAGCGGTCGGTATTCATTCCGGCCTTGGCCAACGCGCGAACTGACATTTCGTAAAACCGATCCTCGGGCAACTCCCGACAATACTCGCCCTGCAACCACATGAGTTTCTCGTAATCAAACTTTGCGTTGTGCCGGAGGATTTGTGGCAAATCAAAGCGGGCCACGACTTCCGCCAACGGGAGTTTCTCGGTATTGTCCTTGGGCGACCAGCCGAGCAGGCAGAGATAATTGTTCACCGCCTCGGGCAAAAACCCCTGCGCAATATAAGCGTCGAGCGCCGCGCCACGATCCCGCTTGCTCATCTTTGATCCTTCGGGATTCAGAATGAGCGGAATGTGCCCGTATTGGGGTGGCTCGACCCCGAACGCGCGAAACAGCGCGATGTGCTTGGCGGTGTTGCTCAAGTGATCTTCGCCGCGAATGACGTGCGTGATGCCCATTTCCAAATCGTCCACCACGTTCACGAAGTGGAACACCGGTTGTCCATCCCGGCGCACCAGCACCCAATCGGGGTCCAACTCCTCGCGATCCGTCAAGCGCCGCAGCACGTCACCCACCACGAGATCGGGAATAAGAATCGGCTGACGCGTCATGCGGAACCAGATCGCCCCTTCCTTTTCATAAGCGAGATCGCGCGACAGGAGCGCTTCCACGCGCCGCTGGTAATTCTCGCGCCGCTGCGATTGAAAATACGGTCCGCGATCGCCTTTGGCCGGACCTGTTGCCGCGCCAGTCAGCGGGCCTTCATCCCAGTTCAATCCCAACCAGCGCAAACCGCTCAAAATGGCGTCCACCGCCTCCTGCGTATTGCGCGCCACGTCGGTATCCTCGATGCGCAAGACAAACGTGCCGCCGGTGTGTCGGGCGTAGAGCCAGTTGAACAACGCGGTCCGCGCGCCGCCAATGTGCAGATAACCAGTGGGTGAAGGAGCGAAACGAACTCGTGGTTTCATATCAATTCAGCGGCAATCAGCAGACCATAAACGACGGCGAATGGAAAATGAAAACCATGGGCGCCCAAAACACGGGAGAAAAAGATTGCCGGGAAGCGCGTAACCAATCACTGTTTCCAATGCTTGGCGGAGAGATGGCTGAGTGGTTTAAGGCGCACGCCTGGAAAGCGTGAGTAGCTAAACACTACCGGGGGTTCGAATCCCCCTCTCTCCGCCACTTTTCACAATGGAATTCTGCTGGTGACTCCCGAAATCAAATCCCCGTTTGTCCTGAGTCGACCCGTGTTATCACTGGTTGACCAAAACTTTCAGCCCCAATCAAAACAATAATTCTTATATCATCGGGACGGCGACCAGATCACCACCAGCAGCGGATTGAACATGAAGGCAACGCCAGCGCACAAACAAGGCTCTTGACTCCGTCTTAGCCGAAATTTGGATTACTTTCGCGAGCCGGATTTGATGAACCGCTGGGATTTGCGACCAACCAATTAACCCGGCTATCTGGCTGGGTCTATTTACGTGCTTCGCAAGAATGGCGGCGAACATTGGATTCCGGCAAAGCCCTGCACGGGTTGGATGATCCGCTCGCCGGTCTTGTCCGCTTCGGCGCGCGGGATTACAATGCGGAATCTGGCAGGTGGACGAGCTGGTCTCCGATTGGGTTTGAGGCGGCCACAACCGGTATGCTTACGTCGCCAACGATTCAATACTGGATTTCACTTTAGTTTCAAGTCGCGGTCGCCAATCTCTCGTCGGCGGGTTTTGTTCACAGTTTATGCAGGCGAAAGAACCGGGCGCCCGGACCAATCGGCACAGTCGCTTCCACGTTGTCGCCGTTGGTGGTCAAAATCCCAGCTTGTGGCTGCCAGTCGTGTGAACGCAGGTTCGCAATCGTTTCGAGAGAGAAACCGGTCGCCGAAACCGGCCAGGAAAAAGTGATGAATTCGTCCCCCGGATGGGTGGGTAACATTTTTATTATCGGTGACGTGGGAACATCCGTGTTGAGCAATACCGATACGGTGTTGGCAGCGGCATTGGCCACGGCCAGATCCGGGCGGCCATCACCGTTCACATCGCCGACGGCAATGAAAGCAGGATTATTCCCTGCGGCAAAAGTGACGGGAGGCTGAAAGGTGCCGTCGCCATTGCCGGTCAGCACATGCACTCGATTGCCGGGAGTGCTCTCAGCAACCGCCAGTTCCGCCTGACCATCGCCGTTGAAATCACCCACCGCCACCGAATGGTAGCTGCCGTCGGCGAGGCAATTGGTGGGCGGACCAAAGGTCCCGTCGCCTCGACCCAATAAAATCGCGACCGTGCCGTTGGGCGGAAACCCGTTGCCCGCGCCGGCCGCCACCAAGTCGTTCGTGCCATCGCCGTTGAAATCGCCCACCGCGACCGACTGCAAATTGGTTCCGGCAGGATAATTTACCGCCGTCTGAAAGCTACCGTTGCCAATGCCCAGCATTACTGAAACGGTGTTGGCCCCGTAATTATTGAACACCAGATCGTTGATGCCATCGCGGTTGAAATCAGCGGTCGCGAGTTGATCCAGTTCAAATGGTCCGGCGGTCGTGACGGCTGGCTGAAAGGTGCCGTCACCGTTGCCCTTGAACACGGAAACGCCAAACAAACCAAGCACCGCCAGGTCCGTTTGGTGGTCGTTGTTAAAATCGTCCGCCAACACGTACGAACTGCCTACGGTCACCAAGGCCGCCATCGTCGCGGGTTGCAAAGTGCCGTCGCCATTGCCACGCAGCAGCGAAACGACGCCGGAATTCAGATTGGCAACAACAACGTCATTCGTGCCGTGGCCAGTAAAATCAGCAACGACCACCGACTGGGGATTGTTGCCCGTGAGATAGTCGGCGCGAGGTTGAAAGGTGCCGTTGCCGTGGTTCAGCAACACAGAAATGTTATTGCTGTTGGCGTTAGCCACAACTAACTCCGCCCGGCCATCACCATTGAGGTCACCGATGCCAATGGAATTGGGGTTAAGCCCCACGGCATAATTAGGCACGACCTGAAAGGTGCCGTCGCCGTTGCCCAGGCTGATACCGAGACTGGCCGGGTCATTCCCGGTGGCAGCAACCAAGTCGGCTTGGCCATCGCCGTTAAAATCCCCCACGGCCACTGGCGACTCCAACCAATCATAGGCTTGCGGAGTTTGAAAAGTTCCGTTGCCATTGCTCAATAGCACCACCCCATTGGTCGCGGCCATGACCACCAGATCGTCCATGCCATCGTGGTTGAAATCTCCACTTGCCAGCGCCAGCGCCTGCGCGCCGACGTTGTAACTCGACGGACTTGCGAAAGAACCGTCGCCGTTGCCCAAAAACAAAATTACGGTGCCGGCATCATAATCAGTGACAGCAACATCGCTGCGGCCATCATGATTGAAATCGCCCAACGCCAGCGCGTTGTTATCCGTCCCCACGCTGGTATTGACCGCAGGTTGAAACGTGCCGTCGCCTGCGCCGACCAAAACTGAAACCAGTCCCGGTGATCCACTGCCGGCAAGCACAAGATCTTCAATCCCATCGTGGTTCAGGTCCCCAACGATCATGGCTTGCACGCTGGCCGTAAGACTAATCACATAATTCGCGCCCGCCTGATAAGTGCCGTCGCCGTTGCCCAATTCAATCGTAACGGACGGAGCCTTGTAGTAGGCATAATCCATTTTATTATCGCCGTTGAAATCGCCAAACGCAATGACGCTGCCGTAACTGGTCAGTTTGACTGCTGGTTGAAACGTGCCGTCGCCCTGTCCTGTCAAAAGCCAGGTGCCTACGAGACCGGAGGCAATCAAATCCAAATTGCCGTCGCGATTCGCATCCGTGGGCGTGAGCGTGGCCGAGGAAAATCCGTAGGCAGAAGTTCCGTAATTAACGGCGGGCTGGAACGCGCCATGGCCGTCCGCCAGCAGCACGACCACATTTGACGACAGCAGACTGACTGCCGCCACATCCGCAAAGCCGTCATGGTTGAAATCCCCCGTGGCCAGTGCGCTCTGAAAACTGCTTCCGGTATTAATCAATCGCGTGGCGGCAAATGCGGGCAGATTGGCGCCGGCGGCTGGCAGCAGTGAAGGGGCGAAAAACACCATCAATACGCACCAGCCGGACAGGAGTGGATTGGTCACGGTTTTAATTTTGTTCATTGGTTGTTTGGTTTGAGATGTTTTATTTCAGGGAGTGACTCCAAGTGGCACGGCTACCCCCTGGGAATCGGCGCGAGAAACTGCGGATAGACTGGAAGATGTTAAGGCGAAACGCTCGCGCCCGGTGAGTTGACTGAACCAGTTTGATGATGCACTCATAAACCAAAGATAAGACCGCCGCCACCAGCCATGCGTTCAGATTCAATCGAAAAGACATTCAGCGCAGCTCACGGACTGGGATGCTGGACCGCGGTGCGTTGCCTGCGAAACAGGATTTCGTTTGCACTGCCGGCGTGGTGATCACGTTACAAAACAACTTCACCAGGCAGTTCTCGTGAATGCTGGTTTAGCTTGGATCCGAAGATCCGCCGCGCGGGCCGACGGTTTGGTTTGGCGCAGAATGTTGGCCTATTCCTTTGCCAGCACTTTTTCGAGCAACGAATTCAGCCGCGTCAACATGGCGCGCGGGTCTTCCAGCACCCCGGCAGCGACGCGGGAATTGTCGAGGAGTTGCTCGGCTACGCTCGCAGCGAGCGCTGCGTCCTTCCGCCGCATGGCATCAAGTTGAGCCATGAGCGGATGGACCGGGTTGATTTCAAAATCGTGCTTTGCGGCTGGCAAATCCGGACCGTCCGGTTGCATCGCCTTCATCATACGCCTCATGCTGGCGGTCATGAATTTATCCGCGTCCACCACGACGGCGGGGCTTTCCACGAGCCGTTGCGAGGCGCGCACTTCGCCGACCTTGTCGCCGAGGGTTTCTTTGAGCCATTTGGCCAATTCCTTCGCGGCGTCTTCGGACAATGTGCCGGCTTTTTTCTCGCTCAAACTTAAGTCCGCCTTTTCCGCAAGCTTGAGTGGCTTGCCGTCAAATTCACGCACATGCTCCACGACGAACTCATCCCACGGATCGTCAAGAAACAACACCTCCCATTTGCGTTCGCGGAACACCTCGAAGTACGGACTCGCTTCCGCCGCCGCGCGATTTGCGGCGAGCAAGCAGTAAATCTCCTTTTGCTCCGAGCCCATGCGCTTCACATAATCCGCCAGCGACGTACGTTTGCCCTGATCCGTCGTGGATGACTCAAACCGCAGCAGCCTGGCGAGAGCATTCTTGTGCGCGAAATCCGTGACGACGCCTTCCTTTAGGAAACGCTGATATTCCGCGTAAAATTTTTCATAAGCCTCAACCTCCTTCTCGGATTGCTCGTCGAGGAATTTCAGAAACCGACCCGTCAGCACCTTGTTCAGTTTCTGCATCAGCGACGTGTCCTGCATCGTCTCGCGCGAAATGTTCAGCGGCAAATCTTCGCTGTCCACCACGCCCTTGAGAAACCGCAGCCAATCGGGGAAAAGTCCTTTTGCCTTCGCCTGAATCAAAACCTTGCGGCAATACAGATTCACCTCGGAATCCATGCGGCCCATGCCGAGCGTTTCAAAATTGCGCGTCGGCACGAACAGCAGCGCCTGGATGGCCAGCGGCGCGTCCGCCGTGAAATGCAACCGGAACAGCGGCCGGTCGTGGTCGTGGCCGACAAACGTGTAAAACTCGTTATATTCCTCCTCCTTGATTTCGCTTTTGTTCCGCGCCCAGATGGCTTGTACGGTGTTAAGCCGTTTGCCGTTCAGCTCAATGGGAAACGGCACGAAACTCGAATACCGCTGGATAATGCGTTCCACGGTGGTTTCCTGCGCGAATTCTTTTGCGTCATCTTTCAATGCCAAAATAATCCTGGTGCCGCGCGGCAACTCGGCGGCAGGCGCAAGTTTGTACCCCCCCATACCTTCGCTCGTCCATTGCCAGCCGGCTTCATCCGGCGCAAACGAACGGCTCAAAACCGTAACTTTTTTCGCCACCATGAACGCCGAATAAAACCCCACGCCGAACTGACCGATCAAACCGATATCCGGTTTCTTTTCTTCGGCCAGTTGCTTCAGAAACGCCTTGGTGCCGGAGTGAGCAATAGTGCCGAGATTTTCCACCAGGTCGCCGTGGGTCATGCCCAGCCCGGTGTCGGTGATCGTGATGGTGCCGGCCTTGTCATCCGTGGTTACCGCAATGCTCGGCGCAATCTCCGATTGATAAACCGCGCCGCCAGCCGACTGGCTGAACCGTAATTTTTCACATGCGTCAGCGGCATTAGAAACCAGTTCGCGCATGAAAATTTCTTTGTCCGTGTAAAGCGAATTGATGACGATGTTCAGCAACTGCTGAATCTCCGCTTGAAAATGATGCGTCTCGGTTTGGCTCATAAAATTCAGTTCACATTACAAAGTGAAGGCTGTTTTGATAAACAACATGCGCCCGGTCGTCAAGCGGTTGAGTCTTGGTTACCCGTGGCAGGTGTCTCCCAATCTCTCTCTGAAATTCCACGTCTTGCGATCTGAACTTTACCCCACCAACCAGAATGACGCTCTGATTTGGCAAAGTTTCCCGGCCAGCCCGTGGCGCTGCCAAATGACTTGCCACCATTCCCGCTTCCGCGCATCCTGCGCTCATGAACCGACGCCAGTTTATCACCACCACCACGGCCAGTGTATTCACCCTGATGTCCAGTTGGCCAGTTACTGCGGCCAATTTCAAAGGGCGCATCCGCAAAGCCATGATTGTCAAAGAAGTCACGGAAAGCGCGCTCGAACCTCTTAAGCGCGCCGGCTTTGACGGAGTGGAAACCAATTTCGTGGGCACTGAAGCCGAGGCGGCCCAGGGGCGTGCGGTGGCAGAAAAACTCGGCATGAAAGTACATTCTGTGCTGCGCGGCTGGATGGAATTCAACAGTGAAGATCCCGCTAAAATTGAAGATTCATTGGAGCAGGTGCGCGCGGCGTTGCGCGCGGCCAAGGCGTACGGCGCCGACGCCATTCTGGTGGTGCCGTGTCGCGTCCAGGGTTTACCTCTGCCCGAGCCGTGGGAGTTTGACATCACGTTCGATGAATCAACCGGTCACGTGACACGTGTCGTCGCGGGAGATAATTCAAAATTTTCCGCTTACATCAAAGCACAAAACCGTGCCACGGATCTGTCGCGATTGGCGGTGGAAACATTGATTCCGCTGGCTGAGGAATTGCGGGTGGTTATCGGTCTGGAAAATGTCTGGAATAACTTGTGGGTGAAACCCGCGCTCTACAAAAATTTCGTCGCGTCCTTCGCCAATCCGTGGGTGAAGTCCTACTTCGACATTGGCAATCATGTGAAGTATGCGCCGCCCCAGGATTGGATCCAGACCCTCGGCCCCTTGATCGCCAAGTTGCACATCAAAGATTTCAAATTGAATCCGGATGGCCGGGGCGGCAAATTCGTACACCCACGCGACGGCAGCATTAACTGGCCTGCCGTGCGCCAGGCGCTGGATCAGGCGGGTTACGACGGCTGGGCGACCATTGAAGATCGCGGTTTGGAACTCAGCGAATTCAACCGACGACTGGATTTGATCATCGCTGGAGAATGAATGACGGCTCGCTCCGCCCGGTGGCGGAAGGAGGCGACACTCAAGGCTCTTCCAAGCGGAAGAACGCGCTGGCAGCGGTCGCCGGTAATTCAATTCGATTCGTGATTTGCGAACCGTCCACGACCTGCCAATCCGGATCAGTCAGACTGAGCGTTTGCTTGAGGACCATGCCCTGCGCGCCACTATCCCAGGACAGCACGACGTGGTGATCTTGGAGCGAGGGCGCGATTTGCAGATTCGGTTTTGTAAACGGACTTAGATAATAGCCAACAATCGGATCACCGGTGTCTGATGCCCACTCCCCTCCAGGCGCCAGCTCACCGCTGGCTTCCAACGAAAAGGAAAGATTGAGCGTCATTCCCAGTTTCATGAGAGATTGGCCGGAAGGATCGCGCATGAAACCGCGAAACGGCGCGACCATTTCAGCTTCATGTCCATCGGCGGAGCGGGCGATGCGAATGATGCCCTGATACACCGGCCCCTTGTCGGCCACGAAGGTAATGCTGGCATCGTCGTCCGGCGGCGGGAGGCGGTAATCCCCTTGCGAATCCGAATCAAACCAAACCCATTGCGAGTAATATTTGTACGTGCCGGGCAGAATCCGCACGATGCCGTTGGTCTGGTCTTGAATGGCGGCGTCCAATTCAGCCTGATTGCGCGCGCCGTGATTGAGATAATGACCGGTATTAAACGTATCCTGATAATACTCGATCTCCATGTTCATGTCGTAACCGGTGCTGACGGGATAATAGCCGCCTTCGTTAAGCGCGTAACCCGTCGTTTCGTTGTTGTCCACGTCGAGAGTCACAATCACGTAATAACGGCCCTTCTCCGGCGATCCGCGGCCAATCACGCCCGTGGCGCGAAAATACGCATACAGATTGGATTCATCGTGCGTAAACTTGAACTCGACCAGATCCACGTCGGGATGCGCCACGTAAGCCGGAATGTCGCCGGGCAATTTGTGATCCGTATCGTGCGTGTCCGGAATGCCATGATGCAGAACTCCCGGCCCGGCCACCGGATCATAATAGGCCGGAACCTCGGCCCAATCGGAAAAGTCGCCATCAATGGTAATGTGATGAATCGGCTCGGCTGACAGGGTGAAAGCCAGTCCTGCAAGCCAGACCAAACCGGTTTGAAGCAGCCGCCGACGGCACTGCGGCGAAAATAAGCGATAATGTCTCATCTGGTTTTGTGCGGCGAACACCGCGCTTTAATGTCCGGGTTCAATTACTAAATACATTTCTGACCTTATCAGACGCAACCTCCGCCCGGTGCGCTGTCTGCCGCCGTTAACGGGCCATCAGGGGCACGCTTCACTTGGCTTTGACCGTCCAGCCGGCTTTAACGGTCTGGCTGCCTTCATAGGTGGCGCGACTACGTTCCGCTTGCGCCGCCTGGATCGTGATTTCGCCCACCAGCTTTTCATCGGTGAACACAACATTGCCCTGATCGTCCTTAACGTCTTCGGTGGCAAAAAGATTCAACTTGTCGCCATCCTTGAAGCCTTGTTGAGTGCCGAGTGAAATAATAATGGCTTGATTGCTCGGAGCGGCCAGGACCTTGCCGGGCGTGCTTCGCAACGCGCTCGCCGCCGCGGTGGTGGCGGTCACTTGCTGGTTGGCGGCGGTCGCCTTCTGCTTGTGCCGACCCGACTCCGGCAGCGACACCGGTTTCACTTCATCAATGATCTGCGCCAAAGCCTTGACGGTTGCCTTGCCCAGCGCGCTCTCCATAAATTCCTTGTTATCGAATCCGATATTGCCGCCGCGCCCGCCCACGTTGACCCCCACGTCAAAGCCCACGCCCTTTTCCGCAGCGGTGGAAGAACCCGTCTTGATGATCTTACGATTCGCCGCGTCCACGAGCCGCCAGTCAATCCGCACGTCCGCCGTGGTTACTTTCGTCCCCAGTTTGCCCAGGCTGCCCGGAACAAACCCGCCCAGTCCGATCTTGGATTCCTTGTTGCCAAACCGGGTGACCTTGGCGGTGAACATGAAATCGGCGGCCGCGAATCCGCCCTTCTCGACGGCTTCCGAGGCGTCCACCCAACCGTCCTGTCCCATCTTGATCTCGTCCTTCAAAGTTCCCAACTCGCTCGTTTCCAGCACCGTAAATTTATTGATCTGACCCAACTCGGTAATGAGCATTTCTGCCAACCCCTGTCCCACCGCCGGTTGCCAATACTGAATACGGGCGACATCGCCGCTGAACGGCGCAACGATCAAAGCCGGTAAATCGCCTTGAGCGCGCAGCGAGATCGGCAGCGCCAACAAAACTGAACCACCAATAATTGCGAATAGATTTCTTTTCATAGAGTCGTTGAGGTTAAAAGTGCGGCTGACGGTTAAGGCCGGTGTCAAATTAAATTCGGTCAGCGCGCCACAGAACATTGGGGCGGCATCTAACACTCGCGCGCCCAATTTGACAAGCCATTTTGATTCGCAGCCCGCTACGCATCGTCTGCGTCCTCACTCCTCGGCACGAACCGGCGCGTTTGCCTCAACGCAATTGAGCGGCCAATATTTCCGTGACTGAGGCAAAGTGCTTGCTAAAACATCCCACATTATGCCCTCCCTCCAACACCCAACGGCATAGTCATAGCGAATAATTCTCCTAATCCCACACCAACCCGCCTGTCCAGCCCTCCTTGTGATGACGTGGCTAGTAGCGGTTTCAAAAAGGTTTTCGATGTAAGTATTTTACTCTGGCTCCTTTACAGCGGATATGCAATAAGCTGCGGATGCCAAAACCATTCCTGTCGGATGAACAGTGGAAGAAGATCGAACCGTTGCTGCGGCAGTCGTCAGGACGCGGACGGCCTTGGGCAGACCATCGCCAAGTGTTGGAAGGCATCCTGTGGGGGCTCAAGACCGGGGCGCGCTGGCGCGACCTGCCGCCGGAATATCCCAGCCCCAGCTGGCGTCGCTTGCAGTTGTGGGAGGAATCAGACGTCTGGCTGGACGTGTGGCGACAGTTGCTCGCCGAACTGGACGCACGCGGCCAATTGGACTGGAACGAGAGTTTTGTGGACGGGAGCTTTGCTCCCGCCAAAAAGGGGGCGCTGGTGTCGGGAAAACCAAGCGGGGCAAGGGCACGAAGTGGATGGTGGGGGCGACGGCCAAGGTATTCCTTTGGGAAAGCTCCTGGAGTCGGCCGCGCCAGCGGAAGTGAAGTTACTGGCGCGCACGCTGGCCACGGTGCGCGGGCCGTGGGCCGGACGCGGACGGCCCCGAAGCCGGTTGCGCCGGGTCATCGCCGCCAAAGCTTACGACAGCGACCAGGCGCGGCGGGAACTCAAGCGGCGTGGCAGCGAGTTGATTTGTCCCCATCGCAAGAATCGCCGGCGTCCGTCGCTCCAGGACGGGCGCAAACTGCGGCGCTATCGCAAACGCTGGAAGGTGAAACGCACGTTTGCGTGGTTGGGAAATTACCGCCGACTGGTGGTACGCTATGAACACAAAAGCCAAATGTATTCGGCCTTTTTCCATGTCGCCTGCCTCATCATCACGCTTCGGCATTTATGAAACCGCTACTAATGCTTCAGACTTCTTTTACCACCCCCCAATAAACATCTAGGCGTTTCGTTAGAAACATCTGGATGGCTTTGACGAGCACGCGAGCTTCATGGTGCTGGCCGGTCGCAACGATGTCCTTTAACGTCATATCGGAATTCAGATGGAAACTACCTTGAGCAATGATCGGCCCCTGATCCAGGTGCATGCTCACAAAATGAGCCGTCACTCCAACAATCTTTACTCCGTATTCGTAGGCTTGGCGGTAGGCTTGTGAACCCGGAAAGCTGGGCAGCAATGACGGGTGAATATTGATAATCTTGTTCTTATATCTCCACACGAAGTTAGGAGAGAGGATTTTCATAAAACGTGCCAGCACAACGAAATCCACATCAAATTTTTCCAGCCATTGCAATGCGCACTTCTCCGCGCGGCTCCGATCCATCCAAGGAATATGTACGAATGGCAGCTTGAACTGCTCCGTCAGTCTCTTCAGATCTACCCGATTTCCCATAACCAACACCGGATCCGCCTTTATTCGACCTGAGCGAACTGCCGCCATAATAGCCTGGTAACAATGAGGCTCTCTCGTGACCATGATCGCGAAACGTTGACGCCGTCGTAATTCAGCAAAACGTACATTGATTTCCATCCCCAGAGCAGCAGCTAGATGTTTGAAGCCCTTGCAAACCTGGATTTCGTCGCACCTTTTTTGCGGCCATGACGCCCGCAGCGTCATGCCGAACTGCCCGCGTGTAACCTTCTCTTCCAGCGCCTCAATGTTGGCGTGTTGCTCAAATAAAAAGCTGGTTACCCGAGCCACGACGCCGGTTTTGTCGTTCCCAATAACTGTAATGATAGCCGATCGATTCATTCGTCGCTTAGATTAAGGTTATGCCCACTCATCAACAAGTGTGCATACTTCGAGTAAAGCAGTTGCTGCTGGAGCAGCATCAATCAACTCATCACCAATACCAAAGTTTCCTGGACTGCATTGGAGCCAGCATTAAAAATTGATTTCAGTATATTGGTTTCCACCCCCGCTCCGCGGCACGGACCTGCGACGTTTACCTCAAACGCAATTGAGCGGCCAGCGCTTCACCCAACGCTGCCGCTTCAGTGAGTGAACGTTGACCCTTCGCTCGCCGGACGGGATCGCTCTGAAGCGAGATGACGCGCATCGCCACCCGCTGATCCAGCACTTCGGCATAGGCCGCGACGGGACTTTGACAGCCACCGCCCAAGCCGCGCAGAAAAGCGCGTTCGGCTGTAACGGCGTGAAACGTGGGGGCATCATTCAGCCCCGCGCATAATTTTTCCAGCTCCGCGTCGCCAGATCGAATCTCAATTCCAATAGCCCCCTGCCCCACGCACGGCAACATTACAGCGAGATCCAAGACGGTCGCCCGCAAGCCCTCTGGAACCGAATCGCCCAACAGCTTCCCTTCGGGAGTAATCCGAAAACTCAATCGCTCCAATCCCGCCAACGCGAGAATGGTGGCGTCTGGTCCTGCCGCTTTGGCCACTTTGCCCAGGCGCGTAGCGACGTTGCCGCGAATCTCGGCAAGTTTCAAATCCGGACGAGCCAGTGACAGTTGCGCGCGTCGACGGGTGCTGCTGCTGGCCACCGTGGCGCCGGGGCGAAGAAAAGCTAAATCAGTTGGCGCTGCTGCCGTCGGCTCCGGCGCCGCCGAGCTGGCGCGATAGATCATCACATCCCGCACGTCCGCTCGCGGCGGAGTTGCGCCCAACGCCAATCCGTCGGGCAATTCGGTGGGCAAATCTTTCAAACTGTGGATGGCCAGATCGGCCTCGCCATTCAACAACGCAACTTCCAGTTCTTTGGTGAATAATCCTTTGGGTAGGCTGGGGTCAGTTTTGCTCAACGACGCGCTTTGCAATTTATCGCCCGTCGTCTTGATAACCTTTATCTCGAATGCTTGTGCGGGAAATTGCGCGCGGCATTGCGCAAGCACCAGGTGGGTCTGGGCTAAAGCAAGTGGGCTGCCACGCGTGGCAAGCACGATGGGACGGGCCGCAATCATGTCAGGTTGAATAGCGCAATTCCGGCGCACTGGTTTGCTGCCCCTGTGGTCCGGCGGGAGTATTCAGCAGCGCGCCGACTTTTTCGCGAATGATCGCTTCGCAACGAATGACTTCTTCCTTGCGTTGCTCCAGGTAGTCGTTGGCGATGTGCTGCAAGTCATCCACGTTGTAAAGATAAACATTGTCCATTTGATCCACGAGCGGGTCAATGTCGCGAGGCACGGCAATATCAATCAACAGGAGCGGACGATGCCGGCGGCGTTTCATCAGCGGTTCGAGGCGGGCGCGATCGAGAATAAAATGCGGCGCGGACGTGCTGCTAATCGCGATGTCCACATGCTCGAACTCTTCCATCCAGGCATCGAACCGCACGGCGCGACCGCCCAACTCCGTCGCCAGGGCCGAAGCGCGATCAAACGACCGGCCCGCGACGACGATGCCTTTTGCACCGCGCGAAACCAACGCGCGCGCGGTTTTTTCACTCGTATCTCCGGCCCCAATCACCAGCACTTCGTGCGCGCGCAGGTGGTTGAAAATTTTCTCCGCCAGTTCCACCGCCGCCGAGGCGACGGAAATACTCCCGCGCTGAATGTTCGTGGCGGTGCGAATATGTTTGGCAACATGAAAGGCGCGCTGAAAAACTTTGTTCAACCGCGCTCCGGTGCAGCCGCTTTGCAGGGCGAGATCGTAGGCTTTTTTGAGCTGCCCAAAAACTTCCGTTTCACCCAGCACCATCGAGTCCAATCCACAGGCCACCTTGAACAGATGGCAAACGCTTTGCGGTTCGTGCAGCGTGTAAAATTCCTGGGAAGCCAGTGGCGGTTGCGCCTGCGCGGCGCTGAGAAATTGAATCAACTTGCCCGCGACCTGGTCGGGCGCGACCGAAGTCACCGCGTAAAGCTCAACCCGATTACAGGTGGAAAGAATGACTCCTTCGTCAGCCAGCCCGGCGGCGCGTAATTGCCGCAAGACTTCCGGGATGCGCGCGGGCGCAAAGGCAAACCGTTCCCGCAACTCAACGGACGATGTGCGATGATTCAAGCCGGTGACGACAATACTCATGGTTGATGATGCAAAGCTGACAATAAATTCACGCCCCAAAAAGTCAGCGCCAGAAAACCGAACGTGCCGATCAAACCGTAGGCGAAGCGGCGCCCGGTAAATCGCGAACGCTTGCGTCCCACCAGCAAAACCGCGTAGAGCAACCAGAGCGCGGCCGACCACATGACTTTCGCGTCTTTCCAATAACTGAGGCCCTCTGGACGCGGCAACAAGTCGCCCGTCGCCAACCCAATCGTCAACAGGATAAAACCTCCGAGTGTCACCCGAAAGGCCACGGTGTCCAATCGCTCAATCGGCGGGAACAGAGAAAATATCGCCTTTGCTTTTTCAAACTTCAGATTGCGATATTGTGTGAGAAACATCGCTGCCGTTGCGGCACTCAAACCGAAGGCGCCGTAAGCCAGCATGATGGTGGCAGCATGCAAGCTCTGCAAACCGCCGACAAATTCCAATCGCTGACTCGGGGGAGGGTCCAGCGAGGGCATCAAGGCGAAAACGCCCAGGCCAAACAACAGCGGCGATGCAAAAGCTCCCAAATAACGCAGCCGGGGCCTTGCCCCCAACAACAAGTAGGACAGCGTGGTGGTCCACATGAAGAAAACCGTGGCTTCGTAAAGGTTATGCACCGGACATTGTTGGAGCGAAATGCCCCGCTTAAGCATTCCGATGGTATGCAAACCAAAGGCGACCAGCAAAATGCGGTAGTTCACCCGGTCATCATTGCGAAAGCCTTTACGCCATAAGAACACTGAATAAACCATGCTCACCCCATAAACCAGCACCGCCAATAAAAAGAAGTGCCGATCTGAGTTCGTGCCGGTAAACCAATCCACGTGTTCATAGTAAACGGCGCCATTTGCGGAGCAAGAATCAAGTAGTGGTCTTCCGCGACCGCTCCGCCAAAACTTCCCCTTGCTGAAATGGCGCAAGTTGTTGAAGCTGTGCCTTCGAAACGGTGATTCAGATGCTCTCGATTGGGATGATTCCGTGAGCAGCAAAACAACCAGCACATGAACGAACCCAGTGTCGGCAAGGAGAATTTAGGCGCTGTACTGGGCGCCGTACTGGGCGCTTTTGGCGGCCTGATCGCCATCGCTATCCCCTACGCCATCCTGACGCGTAATTTTCAAAATCTTTCCGTCGCCCGTAATTTTGGTCTGATCAGCTTCATCATCTGCACGCCCTTCGGCTGGTTCGCGGGAGGTTACCTGAGTCATCTGCTAAACAAAGTCCTGCCCCCCAAACCGGCCAACATCTTGGGCGGCATAATCGGCGGGCTGCTGCCCGTCACCGGTGTGGCGCTCTACGGCTGGTATCTCACCACGCGCTGAGTTTTTTCCACGACTCACGGTCGTGATGAATTCAAATTTGTGTCCCCACAGATTTTTGTTAGCCTTTACACGACATGACCTCTCGTTTGAAAGATAAATGGATTCTCATCACCGGCGCCTCCAGCGGCTTTGGGGCGGCGGCGGCACAAGCCTTTGCCGGAACCGGCGCGCGGCTGCTGCTCGGCGCGCGCCGAATCGAGCGTTTGGAACAAGTCGCCGCTGAAGCCCAACGCGCCGGGGCCGCCAGCGCGCACCATCATTTTTTGGATGTCAGCCAAGCCTCCAGCGTCGAACAGTTTGCCGCCTGGGCCAAAGAAACCATCCAAATGGCGGGCGATCCAAAAAATCTGCACGTGCTCATCAACAACGCCGGCGGCGCGTTGGGGCTCGATAGCGTGGCGCAAGGCTTGGACGCCGACTGGGAGACGATGCTGCAAACCAACGTACTCGGAGTATTGCGCATGACGCGAGCGATGTTGCCGCTGCTGCCGCATCATACCGGCGCGAGCATTCTCAATATCGGCTCCTACGCCGGACACGCCGCGTATGAAGGTGGCTCGGCCTATTGCGCCGCCAAAGCGGGTGAGCTCCAGTTGACCCGCGTGCTGCGCCTTGAATTGAACGGCACCGGCATCCGGGTCAGCTCCATTGATCCGGGTCTGGCGCTAACGGAATTTTCCCTGGTGCGATTCAAAGGTGACGCCGCTCGCGCGGATCAGGTTTATGCGGGAACGGAACCATTGACCGCCACGGATATTGCGGAAATCATGGTCTGGGTAGCGAGCCGACCGCCACACGTCAGCATTGACGAACTCTTGGTCAAGCCCACCGATCAGGCCGCCACGCACAAAGTGCATCGGCGCCGCTGAACGCGATTCGCGTGACCACCGGCAATCGTCATTCGACACCCTGCTTTTTGGCCCAGTCGTTTAACCCCTGCCCTTCGCTGATGTTCGAGATTCCCGCCTGACGCGCAATCGCCACGAAGCGTTTAGTCAAATCTGTTTTTGCTTCGCCGGAAACTCGTCCCGTCGCAATTTTCACATACCACACCGGCAACCGGGCAACCTGCACCCGGAACTTGAACTCATCGCCGCCAGCCAGTTGCTCGGCTTCGTCCAAACGCTGCTCGGCTTCGTCCATCAGTTCCGGCGCGAGGTAGGCAGCTTTCGAGCTGTCAAAAATATGGATGTGCCAGCCCTGCTCGCGGATCGGGCGATGGATTACATCCAGGTAGGCTTGCAGTTTGGGCGCGGCGGCCCCGTAATAGGCGGCTAAAAATTCCTGGATATGTTTTTGCACGTCGGTTTCTGGATTCCAAAGCAACTTGGCCAGCACGTAGGCGCGCAACGGCTCCATTTCCCCGCCGCCCCCGCCGGAATAGTTGCCCTGCTCGAACAAACTCTTGACGTTGTGCTTCACGAAAAAGCGGACGTTCGATTGCAGGCAATCAAAATTGGGAAACGGCTGCAGGTAATGAGCGAAATCCGTCGTGTAATCCCACACGTAGAGCAATGGTGAAATCGCCCCCCACGCGACAATGTCATCGCGAAACTTTGCATTCTCCTTCGCCGGGCAGGCGTCCAGCGGATGCGCAAAGCAACATTCGATTGAACACAAACGCACGATGACATTCTTGCGCGGTCGGATCGTCTTGGGCGCCTGGCGCGTGTATTGGTAGGCCAGCGTATCAATTCGGATGTGCGGATAATCCGTTTCAATGGCCGCCGCGACCGCGTTGACAAACTTCAACAGCGAACCCGCCGGTGAGCCCTCGGCATCATCCACGGCCTTGCATTGTTCGCACTGGCAGTTGTTGAAGGTGTCGTTTTGCGACACACTGATGATGGTCGCCTCCGGATGTTCCTGGAGCCACTGGCGTACGCGTTCGATGGAAATCCGCAACACATCCGGATTCGTCAGACACCGCTGGACGTAACCCCCTTTGCGTTCGCCATTAATCAGCGGAAAATACTCGGGATGTTCCTTGTACAACTCTTGCGGCACGAGTCCATCAAAACTGTGGACGAACGGATGATACACTGTGAACGCGCCGCCGTGCTTTTTCTGCAAACCGTAATGCTGGCCATTGATGCGATGGCGCGCGGCGAAATCGGCATTGCGCATGAACTGCCGCCAGAACACATCGCGATTCTCCAGCGCCGGAACGATTGTCTCATCAAGCTCCGGCAGGCGCACGCGACTCACGGTCGGCACGACTTCCAACTCGGGCGTGAACCAGCGCACGCCGAGCTTTTCTTCCAGCAACGTGTAAACGCCGTTCAGCGTACCGCGCGGTTGTCCGCCCGCAATGATCAACTGCCGCCCCGCTTCACGCAGCACGAAACCGTCCGGACCGAGTTTGGTGAAATCAATTTTCGCGCGCGCTTTGCCGAGGCGCGCGTTATCTCCCAGCAAAATCTCGCGTGACGTCGGCTTCTCGGCATCGGAAACAATCGGCAGCTTCACTCCGCTTATCTTTTCCAGATAATACTGCAATTCCTCGGCGGCGTAACGCTCGGCAGGAATGGCCAGTTCCGGAATTACGATGCGATAATCGCTTTTGCCTTCATCGGCCAGTGTGAGAGCTGCTTGCACCGGCCCGATCATTGTCAGACATAGCCAACCAAAACTAAAAATCCTGAGCCAGCGTGCCTGGCTATAGTAATGGTGCGCCGTTCGGCTTTGGCCTGATGTGCTATTCATGGCCAGCCCTGTTGGTGTAAAATGTTTCATCAGTTTGCTCTTTGAACGGTGGTGAGCATAAGCTTCGGGCCACGCCGCCGCAATTGCCATTCTCAATGAAAATGCGGCGCCGAATTGATCAGTTGAAGTCAACCTCATCCGCTGCTCCACGGGAATGGCCTGGCGGGAGCGGGGCCCCGGGAATCGTCAACCTGGATGAGGGTGGGTTCGGTACTCGCTATTTCGTGATCCGGGCGGATTCAATCAACTCCCAAAACTTGGGATTTTGTTGCAAGGCCGCGTCTTCCTCGACCTTCAATCCCGAACGATACATGAAGTCTTTGAGTGTGTTCTTGCTCAAAATTCGATGCACCAAAACGCCCAACTCGTGGCGCTCAAAATAAACGCGGAAATCTCCGATGCGGAAGCGATGCAAAATACGCCCGCCCCGTTCCAATTTTCCAAAATCGCTTAACTCCGTGCCGATGACTTGTTGCGGCAACCCCCGAAATTCACCGAGGATATGCAATTGCAGTTCCTTCGGCATGCGCGACAACTCGGCGGCGCTTGCCGGCGTGAAAATAATCTGGAAAGGCGTCATTTCTAATCTCTAGCTTTGCCGCGACCCAGTATGGGGTTCCGCCCAGAGCAACGCACGCTAAATTCATCAAGGGTATTTCCCTGCAAGCTCGGCATGCTTCAATTCGCGCGCTGATCGTCTGCAACTCGGTTCACCGCATTGCTCAATCGGTCACGACCAAAGGTCGCAACTGCTCCACGCTCGCCGTGCCGGTCGTGCCGAGTTGATGAATGACAATGGAACTGGCCGCGTTGGCCAACGTCAGCGCATCGCGAATAGTGGCACCGCTTTGAAGGGCGGTGATCAAATTCGCCGAAACGGCATCACCCGCACCCACAATGTCAATTTCACCGCGTAGCGGCAGCGCGGGTAGATGCTCCGTGCGTCCGTCTGGAGTAACGCCCAAAATCCCTCGTTCCGAAAGCGTCACGAAGACCGGTCGCTGATTTTGCCTGGTCAGACGCACCGCCGCCGCAACGATGTCCTTCAATTCCGCCGTCGCCGCCAGACTGGTCAGAGCGGAAAGTTCCGTGGCGTTCATTTTAAAAATGGCCGGTGGGAAATTACGCAGACCACGACGACTGTCGGCCAGGACCAACTGTTGCGGACGAGATTGGACCACACGCCTCAAAACCGCCAATACGGCCGGAGTCAATACGCCGGTGGCCTGTTGATCTTCCTGTTCCAAAACCACCAACGCGTCCGTCTGTTCCGCCGCCGCAATCAAGTGGGCGCATAACTGTTCCACCACCTCCGGTGGCGTGGGCGTCCAATTTTTCTGGTCGAGCCGATTCAATTCGCGCGGCGGTCGGTTCGCCTCAACAATCAACGGCTTGCAATATGTAAAGGTGTGGCGCGCGGGCGTCTGAAGAAAATAGTCCAGGCGCACGCCGGGCAAGGCGGCCAACGCCCGGCGCAATTCGTAGCCTTCGCCATCGTCACCTGCAAACCCCACAGGAAAAATCTGGCCAACGCCAAGCGCGGCCAAGTTGTTGAGTACAGTACCCGCTCCGCCTGGTTGCGCGCGAACTCTGGCAACGTTATGCACCGGCAATCCGGTTTCGATGGAAGTCTCCGCCTTGGTTGGATCAATTTCGAGGTAGCGATCCAGACAAAAATCGCCAACCACCGCAATCCGCAATTTCGGATACTGTCCCGTAATCGTGGCGAAACGCTCGGCATTCATGGGCCTCAATGATCCAGAATGCGCACCAGGAGCGGCGCCGCATCGCGGAAGTCGGGAATGACCACATCCGCGCCCACGCCCAGCAGCCGTTGGCGTTTCCATTCGTCGAAGCGGCCCGAACCGTTGTGCGCTTCATCACTCGCGACGGCTACCGCCAGTCCGCCAACCTCCTTGGTATTTTGAATTTCCACGTAGCCATCGCCAAAGGCCAGCAGTTGCGTCCCGGCGATCTGATTTTCGCGCAGTAATCGTTCGATGACCATTTTTTTGGAGAACTGCTTGTAGTTGTCCAGCGCCCCGTAAATATGCGGGCCGAAGTACCGGGTCAAACCGAGCAACTCAGCTTCTATTTTAACGAACGGCTCGTCAGTGCCGCTGGCCAGATACAGCGCCAATCCGCGTCGCTGCAATTCGTCCAACAAACCGCGCGCGCCATGTACCAACAGGTCATCAGGTTTGATTACGCCCTGACGCAAATCATCAGTGCGATGTCGAATCCGCTCGTCCAGTCGCCGCAAGTATTCGTGTTTATACCACAACGGATCACGCGGGGTGCCGCCTCGTTCCTTGATGCGCTCGGCCAGTTGCATCATCTGATAAATCGTCTGCTTGCCGTTCAGGCGCATGATGTCCTCGAAGCACAACTGCCGACGCGCCGCCTCGGTTTCATCGGGCAATTCGGGCAGCATCTCGACAAACATCGGCACCATGACTTCGGGCCAGCCCTCCCGAATGAGGGACAGCGTGCCGTCAAAGTCAAAGAGCACATGACTGATCTGCGGGCGGGGGGCAAAATTAGCGGTGAATTCCACGCGCCCGGCAAACTGGGTGGCGGCAGGCTTACTCATTTGGCCCAATCTGGATGTTCCATGAACGCGTAGCACAGCACGTGGCAAATCCCCATCTGCGCATCTTCCACGCGACCGTAATGCGTGTCGTTGATGACGACGACCTGCTCGGCAACCTCCGCCATGCGGCCGCGCTTGGCGCCCACCAGGGCCACCGTGCGCAAGCGGTTCGCCTTCGCCCACTCCAACGCCCGCACACAATTGGGCGAGTTTCCGGAAACACTGATGCCGAGCGCGAGGTCGCCCGGACGCGCGTAATTTTGCATCTGCCGTACAAAAACGTCTTCGTAGGCGTAATCATTTCCCAGCGCCGTGATCCAACTGACATTGTCAGTCAGACTCAACACTCGAAAGCGTTTGCCCAAACGATCAGAAGCGCCTTTGCCGAGATCCGTCGCAAAATGCGAGGCGTTCGCGGCGCTTCCGCCGTTGCCGAACACCAAGACCTGGCGGTCTTCCTGGTGAATGTGGCGAAGGGTTTGAATCAATTGCACCAGCGCTTCCGGCGCAATGGAATCGAGCGCCGCCTTTTGCGCTCGGAGATAATCGGCAACCCACTGATTGGCAGTCGTCATGCGCGGTAAAGGATAGGGATGGCGGATAAATACTCAATTCTTCGTTTGCTCAATCCGCTTTCGCGGCGCGAACCGCAAGCAGCAGAGCGCCAACCGGAACCACGTCCGCGCCCAGTGGCGATAACTGAACGCTGAGGCCGGGTCGGAAGGCTTCCATCACCCAGCCGCGCAAAGCGTTTTCCACGGCCAGACGAAGCGGTTCGCCCAACCCGGCCAGGCCACCGCCCAGAATGAGGCGCTGCGGGTGAAACAAATGAACCACATGCGACAACCCAAACGCCAGATCTTCGGAAATTTCCCGCAAGAGCTGTTGCGCCAGGGGATCGCCTTGCGCCAGGGCCGTTCCAAGGTGTCGCGCCTCGCCGCGAGTTTCCCGCCCCACCAAACGCGCGAGCTGGCTTTGCGGTTGTTGCTGGATCAACTCGCGAATTCGCGCGTCCACCGCCCAACCGGAACAACGCGATTCAACCGTCGTGCCGCGGCGATCCAGCCGCACGTGACCAATTTCCGCTTCGCCAGGAATTGCCCCGTGATAAATTTGCCCCGCCACGACCAGCCCGCCGCCAACGCCGCTGCCCAGCGTCACGTAAAATACCGGATCGCCACCCACGCCCGCGCCGCAATGTGCCTCACCCAACGCCGCCACATTCGCATCGTTGTCCACCGCCACTGGAGTTCTGATCTGCTCGTGCAACCATGACGACAGATCAAAATCCGACCATCCTTCGATCTGATGAGAGCGACAGATTTTTCCAGTGCGCCAATCCACCGGACCACCAAACCCGACGCCAACGGCGGCAATTTGATGACTGGCGCTCAATTCGCGAATTGCCCGCGCCATTTGTTCACGGATGCCGACCGCTCCGGCATTCGGATTAACGGTCAGAGTGCGGCGGTGCTGAATCGCCCCGTATTCGTTACCGAGCGCGAGTTGCAATTTCGTGCCGCCAATTTCGATGCCAAGAATGTTCATCGTGATCTGCCTCACCGATGCTGACGCAAGCGGAGACTTGGGGCAATGGTGGAGATGCGAGCAGCAACTGGTAGCGCGTACGGGAATCGAACCCGTCTTTCAGCCTTGAGAGGGCCGTGTCCTAGCCGATAGACGAACGCGCCACGACGCCCGCATCCTATCCCCTCAGACCACCTTGTCACGCTGAAATTAACTCTTGCACTCCACCTTGCAGGCTTTATACTGCGCCTCCTTTTGTAACAGGAAGTTATTTATGCGACGTCCCAAAGGTATCAAAACCAAGAAATCTGTGACCAAACGTTTCAAGCTGACGGCTCGGGGAAAAATCCTCCGCAGCCGCTCCGGGCGACGTCATCTTTGCCAGACTAAAAGCGCCAAACGTCGGCGCAGTCTGCGCGGCGCGGCGATCGTCCACACCACGGACGAATATCGCATCAAGCAAAGCCTTCCGTTCACCCACTGATTTCACCGTATCTCTGTTCCCATCCATTTTAATTTCTACTTTTCATGCGCGTAACAAATTCACCAGCCTCTCGTAAGCGCCGCAATCGCATGTTGCAAGCGGCGAAGGGTTTTCGCCTCAAACGTTCCAAACTTTACCGCTACGCCAGCGATGCCGTGGATCACGGCCGGCAGTACGCCTACCGCGATCGCCGCGTCAAGAAGCGCACGTTCCGCTATCTCTGGCAGATTCGGATCAATGCCGCTGCACGCACGGCCGGAATCACTTACAGCCGTCTGATCGAAGGTTTGAAGGCCGCCAAGTGCGAATTGGACCGCAAGGTGATTGCCGACATTGCCGCGCAGGATAACGACGCGTTTCTGCAACTGGTAAAGCTGGCGCAGGACGGTTTGAAGGCCAAAGCCGAATGCGCCGGTAAAGGCGACGATTTGACCGAGATCGAAGGAATCGGCCCCAAAATTCAGGAAGCGCTGCACGCGCAAGGTATCAAGTCGTTCGCCCAAGTGGCCGCCACCTCGGTGGCGCGACTGAAGGAAATTCTCGCGGCAGGCGGCGCACACCTGAAACAATGGGATCCCGCCACCTGGCCCGAACAAGCGGCGCTGGCCGTCAAGGGAGATCGCGAGGCTTTTGAAAAGCTTAAGGTCGAACTTAAAGGCGGACGCCGCGTTTAAGCATCGAACCCCATTTCCCGGGCGACCAGCAATGGTCGCCTTTTTCTTTTGCTGACCGGGTGAATTCGTTAAACTCCAAATCTGAATTTATGGCTGGCTTCCTCGAAGAAATTGAACCGTTGAAACAAACCGCCCTTGCTGACTTAAAAGGCGCCACCACTCTGGCCGCGCTGGAGCAAATCAAGGGCGCGTGGATGGGGCCGAATGGCAAATTCACCGCCTTGATGAAACGCCTCGGATCCCTAGCCCGGGAGGAGCGCCCGGCGGCGGGTAAGTTGATTAACGCGGGCAAGATGGAACTGGAATCCGCGCTGGCCGAGCGACGCAGCGAACTGGAACTGGCGGCGGCGCAACCCAGGCATCCGACCGATTTTACCTTGCCCGGGCGGCGGCGCGGTCTCGGCAAACTGCATCCGCTCACGCAAGTAACAGACGACATTGTCCGCGCGTTTCGCAAAATTGGTTTTGCGGTGGCGGATGGTCCGGAGATCGAAGACGAATACCATTGTTTTGACGCGCTGAACACGCCGGCGGATCATCCCGCGCGTGACTTGCAGGATACTTTCTACCTCGTTGGCGATCCCCAGGCTGGAAACGCGCCGGAGGCTTCCTCGCGCCGCGGCTCGTTGCTGCGCACGCACACTTCGTCGGTGCAAATTCGCGTCATGGAAAAGCAAGCGCCGCCGGTGCGCATCATTGTTCCAGGGCGCGTGTTTCGCCGCGACAACGCGGATGCCACGCACAATCCCACCTTCCATCAAGTCGAAGGACTGTACGTGGATCGGGACGTCACGGTTGGCGATCTGAAAGGCACGGTGGAATTTGTCTTTCGCGAATTGATGGGCGACGACGTAAAAATCCGTTTTCGACCGCACTATTTCAGCTACACCGAGCCGAGCTATGAAATTGACTTCACCAATGCGCTGGTTCAAAAAATGGGCAAAGCGTGGCTGGAGATCGCCGGTTGCGGCATGGTGCATCCCCAAGTTTTCGAGAACGTCGGTTACGATCCGGAAGTCTGGACTGGCTGGGCCTTTGGTTTTGGCATTGAACGCATTGCAATGTTGCGTTACGGCATCAACGACATCCGATTGTTTTACGAAAACGACGTGCGGTTCTTGAAACAGTTTTAATCAAACGGCAATTTGATGATTGCTCTTACCGCGTCATCATGCAACGTCGTTATTTTTATTGGCAAAATTTGTTTTCGAGCACGCGGGGGTTCAGGCTCCACCCCAAGTTTATTATTTATGAAACAACTGATCCCCCTCTGCGCGCTATTGGCCGGCATTGGTTCATTGGCCGCTGCCGATCTGAAAACCAAGAATGTTTTTCTCATTTCGACAGATGGATTGCGCTGGCAGGAAGTTTTCAGCGGCGCCGAGGAAGCGCTGCTGAACAAAGCCAACGGCGGGGTGGTCAATCCATCAGCGACGCGCGCCAAATTCTGGCGCAACACGCCGGAAGAACGGCGGCGCACTTTGATGCCATTCTTCTGGAGCGAAATTGCGAGCCGCGGTCAGCTCTTTGGCAATCAAACCAAGGGCAGCATCGCGCAACTGGCCAATGACAAAAAATTCTCCTATCCGGGCTACAGCGAGTTTCTCACCGGCGTGGCGGACCCATGCCTTAACAGCAACGACAAGATTCCCAATCCCAACACCAATGTATTTGAATGGCTGAACTTACAGCCGCGCTTTGCGGGCCGAGTGGCGGCGGCGGTGAATTGGGATGTCGTCCCGTGGATTCTGAATGTGGAGCGAAGTCACCTGGCCGTGTGGAGCGGATTTTCGTTGCCGTCCGGCGCCCCGGTTTTATTTACTCCGTCCACTGAACTACGCCAATGGATCAACGATACTCCAGCATTATGGGACAACATGCTGTTCGACGCCCTCACCTTTCGCGTCGCCTGGGATTACATTCAAACGAAGCAGCCGAGCGCCTTTTATCTTTCTTTCAGTGAAGTTGATGAATGGGCGCATGAAGGGCGCTATGATTTGATGCTGGCCGCCGCGCACTATCAGGATGATTTCATCCGCCGCTTGTGGGAAATGGTACAGTCCATTCCCGCGTATCGAAACCAAACCACGTTCATCATCACCACCGACCATGGCCGTGGCGACGCACCCCAAGCGTGGCGTTCGCATGGCGCCAGTGTTCAAGGTGCGGAGAACATCTGGATCGGGGTGTTGGGCCCGGACACGCCGCCGCTCGGTGAACGAACGAATTGCGCAAAAGTAACACTGAGCCAGGTCGCCGCCACCGTTGCCGCGTTTCTCGGGGAAGATTTTCCCGCCGCCATGCCGCAAGCCGCGCCGCCGTTGCCGGACGTGTTGCCGCAGACCAGTAATTGAATTTTCGCTTCGCAATGCGACTTCCCATCGGTGTCAGGCGCGTTCGTTTGACACGTTTTCTGCATTTTGCGATGCTGCCCTTGCAGTCCAAGCCGGACGCAATCGCATCCGGCCCGGGGGAACCAAAGTCCGCGTGACGCGGAGGGGGCGTGGCGGCACTGACCGCGGGCCACTTTCAAGACCCAGCCCGACAGCTAACCTCGGCGACGTGTGAAAGGGCAATTTTCAATGGGGACGTTGAAAATTCCCGCCAACTTAATGCAAGCAGATAACAGTTCAAGCTCCAAACCGGCGCCGCCGGACGCGGCGATTTCCGAAGCGGAGCACCAAACCTCGCCCGAGCCAACCCCCTTCAAATATCTCGCACTCGCCGCTCTGGGCGTGGTCTATGGCGACATCGGAACGAGTCCACTCTACGCCTTGCGCGCCTGCTTCGCCGGCGAGCAATCCGTTGCCGCCACCACCGACAACGTGCTCGGATTGCTCTCCCTGATTTTCTGGGCGTTGATTTTAATTATTTCGATCAAATACATCGTCTTCGTGCTGCGCGCAGATAACCGTGGTGAGGGCGGCATTCTCACCCTCACTGCGCTCGCCTTCCCCGAACGCAAAAAGTCAACCCGCAGTTGGACCATGTGGTGGATGATCACCTTTGGCGTTTTTGGCGCCGCGCTGCTCTACGGCGAAGGATTAATCACTCCCGCCATTTCCGTGTTGAGCGCCGTGGAAGGATTGGAAGTTGCGGCGCCTGGTTTGCAATCTTACGTCGTGCCATTGACGGTCTTGATCCTCGTCGGTTTGTTCAGCGTGCAACGCATTGGCACTGCGAAGGTGGGACGCGCTTTTGGTTGGGTAATGTTGTTGTGGTTTCTCACTTTGGCGGGATTGGGGCTCAAACAAATTTTTCATTCACCCGAGGTTTTGCGCGCCGTCAACCCGGTGTATGCCTGGCAATTTTTCGAGCAGAATGGCTTCCGCAGTTTCCACCAGCTCGGCTCGGTTTTTCTTGTGCTGACGGGCGCGGAAGCGCTCTACGCGGATATGGGGCACTTCGGTAAAAAGCCAATCCGCACGGCGTGGTTCAGTCTGGTGCTGCCGGCGCTGTTCTTGAACTACCTCGGGCAGGGCGCGCTGGTGCTCAATCATCCGGAAGCAGCGAGCAATCCTTTCTACCTCCTGGCACCGAAATGGATGCTGTATCCCTTCGTCGCTCTGGCCACCGGAGCCACCGCCATCGCTTCCCAGGCGCTGATTTCTGGCTCGTTCTCCCTGACCATGCAAGCCGTGCAACTCGGCTACGTGCCGCGCGTCGCCATCGAACACACTTCGTCATCCGCGCACGGACAAATCTACATCCCGCTGATCAATTGGACGCTGATGGCCGCCTGCATCGGTTTGGTATTAAGCTTTCGCTCCTCGGAGAATCTGGCCGCCGCTTACGGTATCGCCGTCGGTTTGACCATGTTCATCACCACCCTGCTCTTCTATTTCGCCGCGCGTCGCCTCTGGCACTGGCACTGGCTCGCGGTTGGATCGCTCTGCGGAGTTTTTCTCGTGATCGAGTTCTTCTTCCTGGTCGCCAATCTGAGCAAAGTCAGACATGGCGGCTGGTTTCCGCTAACCATCGGCGCCCTCGGCTTCACGCTGATGGCCACCTGGAAAACCGGGCGCGCGCGCCTGCGGCAGCGACTCATGAAGAGTCTGTTTCCCATTGAAGATTTCTTGCGTGACGTCAAAGTGCATCCGCCACACCGGGTCAGTGGCACGGCGATTTTTTTAGCCAGCAATCCCGAGGGCACTCCCGCCGCGCTCACCCATAATTTCAAGCACAATAAAATCCTGCACGAACGCGTGGTGTTGTTGACCATTCTTGTCGAAGAAACGCCTTACGTGGCGAAGAATGAGCGCATCAGCGTGACTGATTTAGGCGAGGGCTTCTACCGGGTGATCAGCCGCTATGGTTTCATGGAAAAGCCAGACGCGCAGGAAACCCTGCAATTATGCCAGACACACGGCCTGAAATTTCGCGAGATGGAAACCACCTTTTTCCTGAGCCGGGAAACCATCATCCCAAGTCAGCGCCTGGGTTTGTGGCAATGGCGCAAACGCCTGTTTGCCTTGCTCGCGCGCAACGCTCAGCCCGCCAATGCCTTCTTCAAACTCCCGCCGAACCGCGTCGTCGAACTGGGATTGCAGATCGAAATTTAAGCCGCCGCAGCCGACCGCGTGGATTCAATTCCGACCGCGCGCGATACTCAGAAAATACAGTAATTGCATGACGGAACTGACCAGCGCCGCCACGTAAGTCAAACCAGCCGCGTTCAAGACCTGGCCGACTCCCGCGCTTTCCTCGGACCGGACAATCCCCAGGCGCAACAATTCCACTTTGGCACGGCGGCTCGCGTCAAATTCCACCGGCAACGTCACCAACTGAAACAACATCATGATGCTGAACAACCCGATCCCCACGTAAATCAGATTGGTCATTTGCAGAAAGAATCCGATCATGATGAGCACGATCCACGCGTAACTGGCGAAGCGTGTGGCCGGCACCAACGCCGCCCGCAGCTTCATCGGCGCGTAACCGACCTGGTGTTGCAACGCGTGACCGGCTTCGTGCGCCGCCACGCCCACGGCGGCAACGGATGCACCCCGAAAATTATTGCTCGAAAGACGCAGCGCGCGTTTCGACGGATCGTAATGATCGGTGAGTTGTCCGGGAATCTCCTCCACCGGCACATTTTGCAATCCGGCCTGATCCAGAATTTCCCGCGCCGCCTGAGCCCCAGTCAACCGGGAAGCCAGCCCCACCCGGCTGAAACGCGCGTAGGCGGAAGTCAGCTTGAACTGCGCCCACAAGCCAATCAGCAGCGCCGGCAACATGAATACAAAATATTTAGGATCCAAAAACATAGCGTCTTAATTAACTTGATTACTCACCAGCTGCGCTCATTTTAGACGGAATCATTGCAAATGCAAATTAACATCTGAAAGAACCTCAGGGCTGACGCCTATCAAGTTTTGAGGACGCGTTTGAGGTAATCCGGGGCAATGGCGGCGCGCAGCAACTTGCCTTTGAGGCTAGGTTTGTGGGTTAGGTCCCGGCGCAACAGATTGACAGCCGTCCGGCGCGTGGCCGCCAAGTTCTCGGCGGCGTGGCCACTGCGGGCATGGCTTTGATCTTCTCCAAACACCACGTCCAGCACCCAGTGCAAGCCGTTCTCCACGCCCCAGCGCCCTCGTGCCGCCCGCGCAAACTTCACCGCGTCCGCCTTCAAACTGTTCAGATAGTAGCGCCGTTCCACGCTCTGCTTGCCCTGGAGGGTCCGTCGCGCTTCCACCACGCCCACGCTCGTTAATCCCTCCCACGCGGCCCGGTCGGCGAACCAGTCGAGCTTTTCGGTCTGCCAGTAGCGCCGCACTTCGTGCCATCCGTGTTCCTTGCCCACCGTTTCGGTGTACACCAGATGCGCTTCGTTCCGCTGCACTGCATCGTCCAGAAAGCTTTTGACTTCTGCGAACGCCGTCCCCTGATTGCCTTTGAGCGCCATCACGTAATCGGCATCGGCTTCCTTGATCTCCTTGGCGATGTCTTTCTGGCAGTGCAACGCGTCGGCGGTGACGATGCACCCGGCCAGTGCCAACGCGCGCAACAACTCAGGCACGGCGGTGATTTCGTTGCTCTTGTCCCGCACTTTGCGCTGGCCCGGCAGCAGGCCGCTCTCGGTCGCCCACGCGCTGACGATCACGCGCGGGTCTTCACCCTGGTTGAGCGCCCGGCGCACCGCCGTGCCGTCCAGGGCCACCACTTCCCTGCCCAACACCGTGCGCACGCTCTGCGTCCAACGCGCCAGACAGTCTCCGAACTTCTCCGGGTCGAGCGCTTGAAAGACGCGGTTGTAGGTGTCGTGCTTGGGCGCACCAGGGTGCAGGCGCAGGAATGTTTTCAACCAAGCCAGCCGAACTTCGCCAAATTCCTCCATGGCGTAGAAACTGGTGCCGCCGCAAAGAATCGTACACAGCGCGATGGTCAAGATGTCCGGCAGATCGTGATTCACGGTGCAAGTGGCACGCGGATCCGGCACTTCCTCCAGAATGCTGATGAGGCTGACGAGTTGTGTTTTCGTGGCGTTCGTTGAGTAGAGATGCGTTTGCATCCCTCCTCATGTACGCACTGTGAATACAAAGCACATACTAAAATCACAAATTCCGAAGAAATTTTAGGTATGCGTTTGCCCTGGAAAGAACCTTTACCATCTGGAGGCCGAGCCGTCGCCAACTGCGGCGCTTCACCAAAATTTTCCGATTCACTGCGGTCTTTCGTGAAAACTGACTTCACCTCGACTCGCAAAATTGATAAACAGAGGCGGTAATGGCGGGATCGGTTCGGAGCAATTTGAATTATCCCTCAGTCAAGCCAACATTCAATGAGTCCAACAGGCTGAAACCATGCGCAAAATACGAGTTGGAATTTTAACGGCGGGCGGCGACAGTCCAGGTCTGAACGCGGCAATTCGCGGCGTAGGCAAAGCCGCGCTTGATGCGGGCATGGAAATCGTTGGCATTCGCGATGGCTTTCGCGGGCTGGCCGAAAATTTGACCATTAAACTGGATAAACGCAGCCTGGCCGGGGTGCTGACGGTCGGCGGCACCGTACTTGGCACCGGACGCGACAAGCCGCAGGCCATGGAAGTCAACGGTCGGATCCGCGACATGCGCAGCGTCATCGCCCGCAATTATCGCAAACTAAAACTGGACGCGCTGGTTTGTCTGGGCGGTGGCGGCACTCACAAAAGCGTTCTGCGCCTGATGGAAGAAGGGTTGAATTTCGTCACCCTCCCCAAGACGATTGACAATGACGTAATCCTGACCGATACCGCCATTGGTTTTGACACTGCACTCGATATCGCCACCACGGCCATTGATCGCCTGCACAGCACCGCGCACAGTCACCACCGGATTATCATCGCCGAGATCATGGGCCACCGTGCGGGTTGGCTGGCCTTGGGCGCCGGAATCGCCGGCGGCGCGGATGTTATTTTGATTCCCGAAATCCCCTACGATGTGCATAACGTCGCCGCCGCCATTCGCCGTCGCAAACAATACGGCACGAATTTCAGCATTATTGCCGTGGCCGAAGGCGCGTTGCCCCGACGCGAGGCGGCGCGCGTGGCAGCGGTGGTGCGGCACAAAACCAAAGCCAAAAACAAAACCGAAAAACGTTTGGCTAAAGCCGAATTGATTCAACTCCGGGAAGCGCACGCAGGCCACACCCTGCGCCTGGCCAAACAACTTGAAGCGCTTACCAACCTGGAAGCGCGCGTGACCATCCTTGGCTATGTGCAGCGCGGCGGCACTCCCACCGCGCCGGATCGTTTGCTGGCCACACGCTTGGGCACCGCCGCGATACGGCTGATCCAGCAGGGCCAGTTCGGCATGATGGTCGCTTCGCGCGGCGATGACACCAAAGCCGTGCCCATCGCGGAAGTTGCCGGACGACTTAAACTCGTTCCCGCCAATCATTCGTGGGTTACCAGCGCCCGCAGCGTTGGCACCTGCTTCGGCGATTAGCAAACTGTCTGAGATACTTGTAGGTTCGGGGAGATGACTCGACGCTGAGCCAGCAAAGAAAATGACGCCGGCCATTCATTGACCGGCGCCGGTGTAATAACTTCCGCAAAAAAATCGCCGTGGGGATGTTCTCTTATTGCTTGAGGCGGAAGAATCGCGATCCGGGTTCGTGCGGCAGAAGCACCACCCATTCGCTATCTTCAATCACGGGTTGGGCCGTGACCGGCTGCCATCCGCCCGACAACTCCGCCGTGGTTTCCAGGGTGTAACCGGTGTCGGCGGCATCCCAGGCCAGCCGAACGATCTGATCCGGCAGTAACGCGATGTGTAATCGCGCCGAAGGACGCACCGTGCCAAGGACCAATCGCACATTATCGAGCAGCAAGGTGGCGTCAAACGCTGGGTCGGTGATGTTCTCAAAGCGCAACTCGCCGTCCTCTCCCCAAGGAGTGAACGTGAGGTATTTGGTATCATAGAGGTTCGACCCGCCGATCTCGGCCACGGGAGTCACGTTTGTCTCGAGCAGGACTTCACCAGCAAAGGACACACGGAGATCCGGAAAATGCGTCCCGATTCTCCGCGCGTTCAAAGCGAAGATCAAGGTGTGCGGCTCGCCGGGGGTCAGGCCGGTCACGTACTGGCTCACGTAACTGCCGCCGTTTTGCATGAAGAGAACCAGGTCTTGATCCTGCGCCATCCCGTTGTTGGCGAACGGACCTTCGCCGTCAAGGTTCACGCCGTATCCGGTTTGTTCCGAACTCCAACCCGCAATCAATTTGGGCGCAATGTAACCCGCGCCCGCCGGAGTGCCGCTGGCTTCGAAACTGGGATTCTCCAAGACAATATCGTCCGCACTCCGCGCCACAATGCTGACCGCGTCCAGCAACAGGCTGGCGTCACCGGAAACTGGCGCCGCTGAAAATTCCAAATCGCCGGTGGCGGCGGTGGGCGTGAAGACGAGGTTGGTGAAATAGTATTGAAACAAACCCCAGTCTCTGACGGGTTGAACCGCCGGAATACTGACCAGCGTTTCGCCGCCAAAGCGCACGGTAAGGTCCAGCACCGGAGGTTCGCCTCCGCCCTCGGGGGTGTAGTCCCGGACGTTGTAACGAAACTGCAGCCAATAGGTCTGCCCCGGGGTCAAGCCGTAGATCGTCTGCGACATCGTCCCCGCCCCTTGAATGAAGGCCACCAATTCGCGGTCGGGAATCCGCCCATTGCTGCCATCGCCGGCAAACGGCATCCCGAGACTGTTGCGTCCGCCGTTGCCGATTTGATTCCAGGCCAGAATGCCACCATAACCGACGCCGGTGGGAGCGGGGCCGCTCTCAAAGCTCGGGTTTCTCACAAACGACTCGGTCACGGCAATGCGAACGGCGTTGGCCACTTCCAGGCCGTCACCATCCGCAACTTCAACTTGCGTCGCGCCCCGCTTCACGCCGGTGACTGTCAATGTTTTGGTGATCTGAGTTGCCGGTCCCGCGCCGACGGTTTCAAAATGCAGAACAACGTCGCCGTCAGCATCCGCGCCGGTAATAACGGCCACCTCGGGATCGGAGGTCAAAACCACATCCCGATCGCGGTCCACCAGCGCCTCGCTCGGGAGGCTGACCTCCAAGTTGAAGGTTTCACCGGGCGAAAGCAGTGCGTCGGTGGGCAACAGCGTAATGGGTGGAAGCGGCACCACTGCCTGACCGCGCACGCGGATGTTATCCAGCAAAACCGTGTCAGCCGTCGCCTTGGTTTGGGTGAAGGACAGAACAACTTGTTCGGCCGTGGCGGTAAAGGTGATGGTAGCCATGTGGTACGGCATGCCGTAGCCCACCGCCGCCACGTCGGTATCGAGCAGGACGCTCGCATCGGCCTGAACCCGAAGGTGCGGAGTTTCTCCGGATCGGGCATTGTAGGCAAAAGTGACTTCGTAAGATTGTCCCGCCACCAATCCGGAAATGGTTTGCGTCAGCAAACCCTCGCCCTGGATGAACGCCACCAATTCCTGATCTGGAGCGTCACCATTATCAGCATAAACGCCGTAGGCCGTATCCACCCCGAAGTCACCCGTGCCACTCCAACCCGCCAGATTGGTGAGCGGACCGGGGGCCGGCAGATAGCCGCTGGCTTCAAAGCTCGGATTAACGACAATCAAATCATCTTCGCCACGAGCGACAATGGTGACCGCATCCAACACTGCCGACTGATCGCCGTACGGTACCACACTAAAAGTGAGCACGCCGTCGCTGGATTCCGGGGTGAACGCAAGGCTGCGAAAGCGGAACGAATTGGGATCGCCCACCGGCTGCACGTTGTTAATCGTGGCCAGCAGCGTGCCGCCAAAGGAAACTTTCAAGTCCAGCGGACCGGGTTGGCGACAATTGTAGAAGAACTGAATCCAATACGATTCACCCGGCGTCAGGCCGGAAATAGACTGCGACAAACTACCGTTGCCCTGGATGAAGGCGACGCGGTCACGATCGGGCGTTGCCCCATTGTCGTGGAACGGACCACCGGCATCCACGCTGCGGTCATTGACGCCACTACCGCCGCTCCACTGGTCAATTCCGCTATAATGCGGCCAGGTGTCGTTGAAGTTGCTTTCAAAACTTGGGTTTTGCACAAAAGCGATTTGCGCGTTGAGCGAGACTCCAATCAGGGCGGCAAGCAGCAGTGAAACCACTACGCGGGCCTGCGTTGTTCTTGTTGATTTCATGATGATTTGGTCTTGAGTTTTTGATTAGTAGCGGTTTCAAAAAGGTTTTCGATGTAAGTATTTTACTCTGGCTCCTTTACAGCGGATATGCAATAAGCTGCGGATGCCAAAACCATTCCTGTCGGATGAACAGTGGAAGAAGATCGAACCGTTGCTGCGGCAGTCGTCAGGACGCGGACGGCCTTGGGCAGACCATCGCCAAGTGTTGGAAGGCATCCTGTGGGGGCTCAAGACCGGGGCGCGCTGGCGCGACCTGCCGCCGGAATATCCCAGCCCCAGCTGGCGTCGCTTGCAGTTGTGGGAGGAATCAGACGTCTGGCTGGACGTGTGGCGACAGTTGCTCGCCGAACTGGACGCACGCGGCCAATTGGACTGGAACGAGAGTTTTGTGGACGGGAGCTTTGCTCCCGCCAAAAAGGGGGCGCTGGTGTCGGGAAAACCAAGCGGGCCAAGGGCACGAAGTGGATGGTGGGGGGCGACGGCCAAGGTATTCCTTTGGGAAAGCTCCTGAAGTCGGCCGCGCCGGCGGAAGTGAAGCTGTTGCGCCGCACCTTGGCCACCGTGCGCGTGCCCCGCAAGGGGCGGGGTCGTCCGCGCAGCCGGTTGCGCCGGGTGATTGCCGCCAAAGCTTACGACAGCGACCAGGCGCGGCGGGAACTCAAGCGGCGTGGCAGCGAGTTGATTTGTCCCCATGCCGGCGTCCGTCGCTCCAGGACGGGCGCAAACTGCGGCGCTATCGCAAACGCTGGAAGGTGGAACGCACGTTTGCGTGGTTGGGAAATTACCGCCGACTGGTGGTACGCTATGAACACAAAAGCCAAATGTATTCGGCCTTTTTCCATGTCGCCTGCCTCATCATCACGCTTCGGCATTTATGAAACCGCTGCTAGGGTTAATGAGTGACTCGGAAACCGACGACGGCACGAAGCCGAGCATTGTACTCGTTGATTTTACCGGTCATTGCAAAATTTGATGAATCAAATTTCTTTGAAATCAGGCGAAAACTGACTGGTTTCGATTCACTTAATTCTGCAAGCATCAGTAGTCGTAGTAGCGAGGGCATGATGCAAAAAAACTATGGCTCCACCGCCGGCGTGGCGAGTCTGAAAAACGCCGTTTCCGGATTATCATTCGTCCAACGGAACCAAGCGTCCTGCAAGCTGGGCGGCGACAGGACGCGTTCCCAGGCAGCGTTTGCGTCAAGTGTGGTCGCGCGCTCCAAAAAATACTCACTGGCGCGACTGGGCCATTGCAACACGATGGTGGCCGGTGGATCCCGATGAATCTGCAACCAAGCCGTGGCGGGCACCTTGACCTCGACTTCAGCCGTGGTCGGCACCTGCAAAATGAGCCAGCCTTGCGACGGCGAATACGCATGGGGCGCAGAAAGAGAAACAGACTGCCCATTGATCCGCACCTGTGGAGTTTGGCGAATCCCATTGAGCAACAACCAATGCGGCGACGTTGACCAACCTTGCACCGTAAAGCGAAAACCATCCGATCGCTCCTCCAAATCGGTCAATTGTCCGGCCGCATGGACGCGCACCCCGAAACGGCGCAACACTTGATAATCATAAACCGGGCGCGAGCCAAAGTATTGCCAGCTTTGTGAAAGCGCGGTGGCCGGATTGATGGCGGGAGCGTGGCGAGATTGAAGGCGCAGTGTAAAGCTGTCCGGCAATAATCCCTGCCGCGCCGGTTCATCGTTGCGATAGACCTGCTGCACAGCGGAGGCCACGATGGAATCCGCCAAGGCGGTCCACGGTCCGGACGAGTCATAACGAGCCAGCCGGTAGAGCGCATTGCCGTAAACCAGACCGCACCATTGCACGGGCAATCCAATCCACAGTGGCGCCACCCAGCCAGTCGCGCCCAGCACCGCAATGCTCGCCCCCACTCCCACCGGTCCGGTCGTGACCGGATCAAGATAGACGAAAGGAACTCCCGTCCACGCCCAATAGCGGGCCCGGTCCAGCAACGTGATGTCTCCAGTCAGTTCATAACCCAGCGTGTAGGCGCGGACCAGCCGGGCGGCGGCCAGCACATCCGGAGTATGCAAGGGAATCTCCCAGGTCTGGGCGCCGCGGGGCACGGTTCGGTCGAACTTGGAGAGCGCGCGAAGGTGCAGCAAGCCGTTGGTTAGCAGCGGGCGATCTCCGGTGAGCAGCGCGATTTCCAACAACCGCGCCACCACCTCGCCCACCAGACCGTTGGCCTCTTTGGACCAGTGGGTCTGGCTGTAGTCCGGCCCGGCGGCCGGGGCTTCATAGAGGATCACGCCCGGACCTTGAAATCGCTGCAGCAGTTGCTCCCCCTGGGTGCGGGCGCTGTTCACATTTTCGGCCACCGCACCGTAAACCAGTGGCGCGGTTGGATGCCAGACGTGCCCCAGGCCGCTCAGCACGTAATGCTCCGGAGAGACGGCAGCGATGGCGGCCGAGGCCAGCGTGCGCAGTTGGTTGGACAGGGTCGTGTCTTGCACGCCGCCGGCCAGCCAGTCGAGCCAGACTGCGGCTTCGGCGGAGGGGACGGCGACAAACCCGGAAGCATCCGCATGCCGAAACAGATTTTCTTCACGAATGGCGGAATCAAGCCAGCCGTTCGCTTCCAACTGATTGAAGCTGGTCTCGTTCAGGTCCGGGGTCGGCGGCGTGATCGTCCCGTGCAGTTCCACGTATTTTTGGATGGCCGGCACCACACTTTCACCCGCGCCACCCAGTAATTTGGCGCGCAGCACCAAAGGTTCATTCGCGGCCAACCCCCGGCCACCGTACGGGAGCAAATTCCCTTCATCGCGATTCAACCCATCGGAACCGGGGCAAATGATCCCCAGCAAATGCCCCCCGGAATGGAACTGGCGATCCGGGGAATCAAAGGCGGGCGCAAAGTCGGAATCGGTTTCCCACGTAACACCGAGATAACGTCCCTGCGCCTGCAAGGCCATGAGTGGAAACGTGAGTTTGACGGCGTCCGGAACCAAGCGCCGCGCACCATAGCCGCGCACATCCGCTTCCGAACTGCTGGGTTCATTTTCCAGGTATTCCACGCCGCTCAACAACGCCTGATTTTTGTTCGTGCCGAACGTGTCCGTTCCCGCCAACAAACAGAGCATGGGTAGAAAAATTACTTCACGATTGGTATTCACCGTGACCGATGTTTCAATTTCGATGACCCCGCCCGTGGACGCACGAAACGCCTGGGAAAAGCTCCATTGCCCGCCGTCGGGATCCATCAACGTGGTTTCAGCAACCAAACGGTCATTAACCATTTGCACCGTTGCGCTCGCGCTGGCGCCGTCCAACGCCACCCAGCGTGCCTGCTGATTGTCGAGATAGCCCAGCAACGCATTGGGATAACCCGCTGCGAACGATTGGCCTTCCACTTCCACTTGAAACATTCCCGGCCCACCGGGCGCATGGCGGATCCGCAATCCCGCCGAAGTCACGGAGAGGGCGGATTCGTCGGGTTGCGGTTGGAGAGGCGTCGGCCAGGCCGGTGGAGTGATTTCCGGGCGCGGTTCGAACCACAGCCGTTCCACCAGACAATTCCCGTTGTCGCCCGGCGGATCAAAACGCAAACGGTAGCCAGAGCCGAGCGCTGGACAGCGCGCTTTAACCTCAGTCCAAACTCCCGCCGGTACGTCGAATCGCACGGAGTCTTCCTCGGTCAGTCCCGTTTGATAATAAAATACCTGCGCCATTCCGGCGGTGTCCGATTTAAGCCGCAAGTGCATCCAGAGCGGGGTGTCGGCTGGATAATTTCGCACCGGGCCGCGCACGTAGGGATCGTCACCACCGATTTCGATCTTCAACCCTTCCGGTGTTGGCGTTAAAGCAGCGATGGCGTGCCAAGCCTCCCAAGCCGTCACATCGGGCCGGGTGCGAAAATCAAAATCAGGTAATGCGCTGCGTTCCTCGAAACGCACGGCCGCAAACGTGGCGCTGCCGCTTTGACCGGGCGGATCAATCCGCAGACGATAGTTTGCGCCCAGCGGCGGCACGGCGAGACGCACTTGCACCCATTCGCCCGACGGCACTGCGGCCTGCACGGAATTGGCTTCAGAGGCGCCACCGTTGGCGGGAAAGTAGAACACTTGCAAAACGCCGCCGACTTCCGAGTGCAACCAGACGCGCAGCCACAACGGTTGTCCGTCGGGATAATCGCGCGGGGGGCCGGTAAAATAGGGGTCCGCGCCGTTGATGTCCGCGCGCAGTCCTTCCGACGTGGTCACCAACGCGCTGAGATCATGCTGCGCGGTCCACCCTTGTCTTCCGGCCGGCGTCGTGAAATCAAATTCCGGCAACGCGGCTGGCAACCGGCACGCCAGGGCCAATACAATAATCGTTCCGAAAAGTTTGATCCGATTCATTCCTTGAACTTTATGATGATTCCGTTAGTGGTGCGCAACGTGATCGTTTCCACATGTCCATTGAAGAGAGCGATGTTGCCCCGCCACTCGGATGCCGTTTCCCATGACGCCACCCGAGATCATAAGTGCCGTCGGACGCGCGCCCCAGCCAGACTGCCGCGGGATGATTCAACTCATACGAAACATCCGCCGCGCCGAGCGTTTGCGCGGGTTCACGAATCGAAGCCAGCGTCACCGTTTTCGGGCTGGTGACCGCGGGCGGAAAACTAACCAGCGTGTACTGATTCATCGCGTAACTGATGCGCCAGGGATTGGCCGGCATACCGGCTTGGTATTCGCGGAAAGTGCGCCAGTGATTTTCCCGCAACCGCGCCGGGCACGGATAGATGCCCCGGGCAAAATCACTTGAAATCATAAACGCGCACATAATCCACTTCAAAGTAATCCGGAAGCTGGGCTGATTTAATGTCGCCCGCCCACGTGCCGATTTCATTGGTGAGTTTGAGAAACTCGGGCACTTGTGAGACGCCCCCCGCGTCGCTGCGCCAGACTTCCTTGCCATCCACGTAAAAGACGTATTCCGTCGGCAGCCACAACAGTCCATACGTGTGAAAACCTGTCGTGGTTTCCGGCAGGGAAAATTTGTGTCCGGCGGATTTGTGATCCTTGCCGTAACCGTCCCAGTGAAGATTGCAGGTCAGCCGGCCATCGCGCCACGGCATTTCCACGATGTCAATCTCCGTGCCGTCCCGTCCGCCCTCGCCCACCTGACCCACGCCGTCGCACATCATCCAGAAAGCCGACCAATGCCCCGGCTGACGGGGCATTTTGCAGCGGGCTTCAAAATAGCCGAAGGCGTACTCGAACTTGCCGCGCGTGTTGACCGCGCCGCAGGTGTAACGGTCGCCATCACGCCGGGTGCGCAACAGCAAGCTCCCCCGCCCGTTCACGTAAGCGTCGTCCTGAACCCAAAATCCGTCACGACGTTTCCAGTCGCCGAGCCGATTCCACTTCGTCTCGTCGAGTTGCTCGCCTTCAAATTCATCGTGCCAGATCAACTTCCATTCCTTGCCGTCGGGCGCGGGTGGCAGGAACGCCTGATTCTTTTGAGTCAAACTGGAGCAGCCCGAAGCCAAAACGACGGAGAGCAAGACGACGTAAAGATGGAGTTTCATAAGTGCTACCTCAGCGTAGGCCGAGGTTTGCTGGCGATGCAAGCTTTACGGCCCATGCCCGATAAAATCCGTTCGCTGAGTGGCTGGTAAGCGCGGTTTAATCACCCGCATGAAGTGCGCGCAGTTCGAACGGATGCAAATCCAGCAACACCTTGCCTTCATTGGCCGCGAGCGTTCGACCACCGACCAATTCCGTCAACTCACCCGTTTTCGCCAGTTGCAGCGCGACGGCTTTTTTAGCGACCCAACCCGTGTTAACGATGGCGTAATACGTGCCGTGTTTCGGTGTGCGAATGGCGCGCACCACCACTTCCGCATCGGCACTGGCTTGCGGCAAGCGCTCGCTGGCCAGCGCGGGTAAGGCGAGAAAGTTCGCGTTGAATTCGCGCACGTATTGTGGAAACCCGCGCCCGAAATTACTGCCGATGAGATAGCCCAACAGCGTTGGATCACCATTCGCCACCGCCAGCGCCTCGGCCATCATGCACGCCGGTCCCGCGTATTCCACGTCCGCGACGAAATAACCCAGCTTCGGTTTGTCATTGCGGTCAAACATCATGTCTTCGTTGAGCGTATAGTGACGGATCGCGGCCAAACCAGACGGACCGCGGAACGCATCAAACGTCTGCGGCGCGACCACCGTGTAAAACCGGTTGAACCCGTGCGTGAGCAACACGCCCGGCGTCTCGCGATAGCGCTGCGGATCGGCCGGAGGTTGGGAGTGCGGCCATTCCCAGTCGCCCCAATTCAGCGGCGCGGACAGCAACGCTTCCAGATACAACTGCTCGTTCACCACGCGTTCGATGGGGAGCGGCACGACCGGACGGTTCTCGCGATGGTGTTCGGGTGCGGCGAGAATTCTTTTCCATCCCGCCACGTCATCCGTAACGAGCCGGTTTTCCCAAGTCGCAAAGCGCGGCCCGGGTTCGCTCGCCTCCGTGGTGTAAAGCACCAGCGCTTCGGGCAAACCGTGCTGGCGAAGATAATCGCGGAGGCCCATGAGAAACTCGCGGCGCTTGCCGAACCACCAGGCTTCGTAACGCTGCAGCAACGCCGGGTCCGCGATCAAGTCGGCGCGCGACACCGCCTGATTTCCATTGGCTTCGCGGGCGAACCGTTCGCGCGTGGCGTCGCCGAAACCCATCGGCAATTGTCCGCGCGGTCGCAACCACGCCCCCACAAAGCGCACGCGGTCTTCGAGTCGCACCACCGTCAGTTCGAGCATTTTCTGAAAGTCCACCAGCGTGTCTGGATCGGTGAGATCAGCGTTCGCATTCTCCGCCCAGGTAATGTGCGTGTAGGCGTCATCGCGAGTGAGCGGTTTCGCGCGCCGTTGATTGCCCAGGCCGCGGTTGCCGCGGCTGCCAGCGTATTCGTAATAAGGCAGGATGTCAAAACCGCGTTCGCCCATGAGCGCGACAATTTGCGCCCAGAGGTTCTTCGTGCTGCCGTTGAAATGCACCCAATCGTTTCCGCCATACGGCGTCGGATCCCAATGCTGACAGGCGCCAAATTCCAACAGGTCTTTGGTGTAAGTGTTCAATCCAAGGAAGCGCATCTGGTTCGCCTTGAACCGATACCAATCCAGTCGGTCGTTCACGCCGCGCTCGATTTCCTTGGCGCCTTCCATCACGCCGTCCGACATTTCCTCACGCCAGAAGAGGTGGCGACGAGGCAACGCCGATGGCGGCCAAGGCAACGGTTGCGCCAGTGCCGTTTCATTTTCCACTTCGTAAAGGCGTAGGCGCGAAACCGCCGCGCCGCGCGAGGTGGGATCATTCGCCCGGGAAAACTGCGCGATCACGACATCAAAACCATCATCGGCGGTGAGCCGGCGTTCCCCCGCACCGCGCAGAAACACGAGATCGGGAAAGCGATCGTGCAGATTGAAATAGAGCGACCAGTTCTCGTAGCGCCCCGAGAGCGGCAGGCGCAACGACTCGGGATTGTTGTTGACGTATTTGGGATGGAGCGCATCGCCAATGGTCGTGCCGGTATGAAAACCGCGCGAGGTTTCGTTGCCGCCGTTCATCACGATCACACTGCGCGGTTGATCCTCGGGATACTCGACCGACAACACGTAAGCCGCGCCTGGCTTGAGTCGTTTCCATTTGCCGATGCGGAACGCCAGGTAGCTCGCTTCATCAGCAGTGGGTTGAAGCACGCGACACGGCTGATCGAGAATGGTTTCAATGCGGCTCACCCGCGCCGGGCTTTCGCGAAATTGGTGATCTGGTTCGGTGGCGGCGCAATCCACTTCATCCACCAATCGCACCCGACCGAACGGTGGCAGCTCGAGCCACGGTCGCCGGGCAAGTTCGGCTTCGGCTTGTTGTAAAGCGGCTTCGCGTTCGGCGTGTTCACGAGCCTCCGCCGCTTTACGTTCGAGCCAGGCGCGATGCGCCTCGGGCGTAAATTCATAAAGGGCGATCTCGGCGAAATTTGCGCCCGAAGACTTCAGCTCGAGCTTCAAGTAACGCGTTGTGATTTCGAGCGGAATCCGAATCCAGTGCCGGTACGCATCGCAATCGTAGTTCGTAACTACTTGCCAGTGGCCCGGCTCGCCGGCGGCGATGTCGAACTCGCCTTCGTTGTGCGTATCAAAGACCCAGAGCGCGGAGAGATTACGCGCCTGGCCAAGATCAATTGTGGCGCTGAAAGGAAACTGCCGCCAATGCTGCGAAGCCACGCTCCATCCGTTCGTGGCGGCAAGTTGCGGCGGATCACCGACGCGCGCCTGCTCATCCACCAAACCGGAAAAGTCCGCCAACGGCGAACTGCTGCGGACCATCTCGGGTCGCAATGGCACCCGTTGTTCCTGAGCCGTCACCGCGCAGGCCCACCACGACATCAGTAATCCGAAAGCGGCAATGATTCGGGAAGTTACAAACATGGTTTCAACTTTATGGCATCAGCCTGTCGCAAGTCGCCCGGATTCGTCAACTCCACATCGAAAACCCGCGACTTTGCGCGCTCGACAGGACTTCATCATTCCCGCCATGATGACACATGATGAGCTTTTGTCGGGTAATTGGCGCACAGGTATTTTTCGTTGCGTTCGTGGCGCAAGCAGCCACCGTGGTTGAATCGGATATCTGCGTCTATGGTGGGACTTCCGGCGGCATTGCGGCAGCGGTGCAAGCCACGCGCCTGGGCAAAAGTGTCGCACTCGCCGTGTTCAATACGGATTTAGGGGGCTTGACCGCCGGCGGTCTGGGCGCCACCGACGTGGGCAACATCGGCTCCATCGGCGGCGTGTCGCGCGAGTTCTACCGACGCATCGGCCAGCGTTACAATCAAGTGGAACGCTTCAATTTCGAGCCGCACGTGGCGCGATCCGTGTACACCGACTGGCTGGCGGAAGTTGGCGTGACCCCGCGCTGGCATCAACGCCTTGCCGCCGTGACCAAGACCGGCCCCCGCATCACTGAAATCACCATGGAAGACGGCACCATTTACCGCGCCCAAATGTTCATTGATGCAACCTACGAAGGCGATCTGATGGCGTTGGCCGGGGTGAGTTTCACTTTCGGTCGTGAGGGCACGAATGTTTACGGCGAATCACTGAACGGCATCCGCGCGGAAACGCCGTTTCATCAATTCACGGTGAACGTGGACCCGTACGTTGAACCCGGCAATCCGGCGAGTGGCTTGCTGCCGTTCATTCAGGCCGGGGACGGCGGCACGCCCGGCGACGGCGATCACCGCATCCAAGCCTTCAATTACCGCCTGTGCTTCACGCAAAATCCAACAAACCAACTGCCGCACGTCGTGCCGCCGGATTATGATCCTGCGCGGTACGAATTGCTGGGGCGACTGCTCGACGCGCAAGTGGCCGCGGGTGAAACGCCCACGCTCAATCAGTTCTTCGGCGTGATCAACATGCCGAACGGCAAAACCGACATGAACAACAAGGGCGCGTTCTCCACCGATTTCATCGGAATGAATTATACCTACCCGACCAACACGTACGCCGCGCGCGAGCAGATGGACCGGGCGCATCTCGAATACCTGCAGGGTCTGGTTTATTACCTCGCCACCAGTCCGCGGGTGCCGGCCAATTTGCGCGCCGAGATGCAGAGCTGGGGACCGTGCCGCGATGAATGGCCGGAGACCGGCGGTTATTCGCCGCAAATCTACGTGCGGGAGGCGCGGCGCATGCTCAGCGATTACGTGATGACGCAAGCTGATTGCCAGAGCACGCGGCGGGCGGCGGATTCCATCTGCCTCGGGTCCTACAACATGGATTCGCACAACTGCCAGCGCGTCGTGCAAAACGGTTGGGTGCGCAATGAAGGCGACGTGCAGGTTCGTTCGCCCATTCCCTATCCGATTTCCTACCGTTCCATCGTGCCGCGCGCGGACGAATGTGAAAACCTCTTCGTCACCTTCGCCATCGCGGCAAGTCACATCGCCTTCGGCTCCACCCGCATGGAGCCCGTGTTCATGATGGCAAGTCAATCCGCCGCCACCGCCGCCGCGTTCGCGATTGACGACGGCGTGCCGGTGCAGCAGGTCAATTACGGCAAACTCGCGTTGCAACTGCGCGCCGACGGACAAATTCTGACCTGGGGCGATCCCGGCGTGAGCGGAGTGGCAGTAGATAATTCCGATCCGCAAGTCGCATTCAGCGGCGTCTGGAGCAACAGCACTTCGGTGGCTGGTTATTGGGGGAATAATTACGCGCATGACGGCGACGAACTGAAAGGCGTCAAAATGGCGGTGTTCCGCCCCAACCTGCCCGCCACGGATTTGTATGACGTTTATCTCCGCTGGACGACGCACCCGAACCGCGCCACCAACGTTCCGGTGGACCTCGTGCATCCGGCTGGAGTCGAAACGGTGAGCGTGGATCAAACTCAGCATAACGGCACGTGGATGCGTCTGCTCACCACCAATTTCAACGCGGGCACAAATGGCTATCTGCGTCTGCGCACCACGGGCACGAGCGGCTTTGTGATCGCCGATGCCGCGCGTTGGGTTTCGGCCGCGGACAGCGATCAACCCGAGATGCAACTCATCGCCTCCGATCCCGTGACGAGTGAAACTGGAAAAACGGCCCGACTGCTGTTTAGTCGGCCGGCGTTTGCCACCAACACAACCATCACGGTGCAGTATCAATTGGGCGGCACGGCGACCAGCGGCGTGGACGTGGAAGCCTTGCCCGGCTCGGTCATTTTGCCGGCGGGCACGCCGAACGTGAGCGTGACGGTTTCCGCCATCAATGACGCGATTCCCGAGGGCGATAAAACATTGACCATAACCCTCGCTCCCGGAACGGACTATCGGGTTGGCGCGCTGGACACCGCGACGGTGCGGATCCTGGATACGCCGTTTGACGGTTGGCGGTTCAAATACTTTTCCGCCAGCGAACTGACCCAGGCCGAAGTGAGTGGTCCGGAGGCGGATCCAGATCAGGATGGCGCGAGCAACTGGCAGGAGTTTCTGGCCGGCACTGATCCGCATAATGCCGTCAGTGTGCTGCGCGTGCGCATTGATGCCGCCACCAACACGGCAGTCATTCAATTTCTGGCCAGCGCCAATCGCGCGTTCACTTTGCAGTACCGCGACAACTTACCGACGGGCAACTGGCAGGACTTTACCAACCTTGCGCCCGCGACGATTGCACGGACGATCGTTTGCACCGACGCGCTTCCGGCAGGTTTCACCAACCGATTTTACCGCGTCCGCGTGCCTTGATCCGCTTCGTGGCAACAATCAAAATTCAGTTTGCAAGCATGACTCAAACTCAAACCGCTAACGCCGACACCCCCGGAACCCCATTGGCTTCGTCACGATCACCGAAAACCTTCGGTCGCGCTTTCTGGGTACTCAACTCCATCGAGATGTGGGAGCGGCTGGCGTTTTACAATCTGCGCGTCATGGCGCCGATCTACATCATGCAGGCCGACAACCCCGGTGGCTTGCATTTGACGGCGGCGGATAAGGGAACGATCTACGCGTGGTGGGCGGCCTTTCAATCATTGCTGCCCATCGTCACCGGCGGATATGCAGACCGGTTCGGCTACAAGCGGACGCTGAGTTTCGCGCTGACCTTGATGCTGCTGGGTTATCTGATGATTGCCTTTTTGCGCGACGTTGGTTTCGTCAGCAACTACTGGGGCTTTTTTCTCGGGATCATGGTGCTGGCCACGGGCACGGCTTTTTTCAAGCCAAGCCTCCAGGGCTCGCTCGCGCACCATTTGCCGCGCGAAAAATCCTCGGTGGGCTGGAGCATCTTCTACTGGATCGTCAACGTCGGCGCGTTTATTGGACATTACCTGCCCACGATCATGTTGGGGCTGAGCGTTTTGCTGCCGGGGTGGTTGCACGCTGCGGCACATTCGCCGGGCGCCTGGCGCAATCTCTTTCTGGCTTCCGCCGTATTCACCTCGTTCAACCTGTGCCTGCTGTTTTTCGTGGCCGACGTGCCCAGCGGAGCGTCCAAAACGGAAACCATTCTGCAGGTGCTGCGGCGGACGTTGCGAGACGTGATGGAACCCCGCCTGCTGGCCTGGCTGGCCATCATGTCGTGCTTCTGGTTGATGATGTATCAACTGTGGGACTTGCAGCCCAACTTTATTGCCGATTGGGTGGACAGCGGGTCGCTGGCGACAGGCCTGAACTGGCTGCCGGCGGGGTTGTATGCGGCGCTGGTGGAGGACACGCCGCGTGGACCGATGATTCCGCAGCAAATTCTGCTGAGCGCCAATGCGTTGTTCATCATTCTGGGGGTCGTGGGCGTGGGCTGGTTGACGCGCCGGTTGCGGACGCTTACCGCGATGCTGATCGGCATGGGCATGGCCACGCTGGGGATCTTGGTGGCCGGCTGGACCATGAACGCCTGGATTCTGGTGCTGGGCATTTTCTTCTTTTCCCTGGGCGAAATGGCCACCGGACCGAAGAAAATCGAATATCTTTCCTTGATTGCGCCGCCGGGCAAAAAGGGCCTCTATCTGGGGTACGCCAATATTCCCGTGGGCATCGGCGTGTACGTCGGCTCAAAACTCGCCGGCCACGTCTATGGTCACTACGGCGAGAAGGCGATGCTGGCGCTGCGGTATCTGGCGGAGAAAACGCCGTTCGGCGCCGACAAGGGTTGGCACGGTGACATGTCGCAGTTGGAAACCACGCTCGGCATAGCGCGGACGGAAGCGATGCATCAATTGCAGCAAATCACGGGGCTGGATCCCGTGGCCGCCACCCGGATGCTTTGGGAGACTTACCACCCGCAGGTCAGTGTCTGGGTGCCGTTTGCCTTGATTGGGGTGGCGGCGGCGATGGCCCTCTGGTTTTTCGGTCGTGCCGCCCGGAAATGGAAGGACATGGATGCCTGAACCGGCCCCGGCGCGCGCCGTCAGGGGCGCGCAAAATCGCCGGGGATCAGTTCCCGCACCGCGCTCACGATCAACGGTCCGACGCCCTCTGGTTTGATCGTGCGGAGAGGAGGGACGAGCCTCACTTCAAACTCAGGGACAGTCGCCAGAACGCGGCGTCGGCCCCGGGATCCCTTGTGGCCACGATGCGGAAATATCCGCCACCCAAATTCTCGACAACAGCAAATTGTTCCGACCAAGCGCCGCCGAGTGCGGGAACGGTCTGTAATTTGAAATTAATGAACTGCGCATACGCGGGCGGAAAGTGCCATGTGAGTTGCACCGTGGTTTCATTCACCGCGGCAATCTCCACGGCGGGCAACCCGAGTTGCGCCGGCGGATAATTCCCGGGCGACCACGGGTCGCTGCCATCGAGATAACTTTGCAACAACGTGTAACCGCCGCCGAGGTCCGCAAAGGGATCATTACCGGGCGCCCCGAAGAACAGTCGCTCCCAATCATCATCCAACAGGTTGCCGTCACTGTCGGTCGCGGAAGGCAACGGCACACTGGTGACGCGCGTTTGCGCCTCGTTGCCGATGCGGACGACTTCGAGCGTTTCAGTGGCACACGCACTCGCCGGTACATCCGCAAAGCCCAACACCTGCAATGCCAGGCCGGGCACGACGTGAAACGCATTTGGAAAGCGATACGGCCGGCCGTTTGCATCCACGAGCGCAACGGTGTTGCCGAAAGCAAACCGATCCAGAATCGTGCAGTTCAAACCGACAGAATCCGCCCGCACCCGCAAGTCGCGCGTCACCACCGGGCGGGATGATGGCATATTCAGCAGGGAGTCCAAGCCCTGCAACGCTGCTGTGTAATCCTCGACGGTCAGCGGCGTGAGGGTCGCGCCGATTTCCGGTGGCAGCCCACCGACCCAGTCATTGCGATACGCTGACGGCATCACGCCGGTGGCGAGGAATTCGCGCAAGGCCTCCAGCGGTCCTGGGAATGCGCCCGGAAACACGCCCCCCCAGCGCGCACTGATGCGATACACATCCAGCGTGACGGCGCGCAACGCCACCAGCTTGTTATCGCTGGATTCACGCAAGGCCATGCGCATCGTCTTGATGACTTCGCCCAGCAGATGCCCCGTGTCTGATGGCGAACGATACCGTTCCAGTTCTTCCAGTTGCTCAGGGGTGGGCAGCACGCGACCGGTGGCCACGCCATTCGTCGGGATCGGTGTGGCCGGCTCGGAACTGCGATACGCCGTGAGCGTGAGCCGATTTGGATTCGCGTTGCCGGGCGTCGGCAGATAGCTCGCGGGCAATACGCCGCGCATCACGAAGCGCCGCGTGATCCATTGCTCGAAGACCAATGTGAGCGTGGTTTCCAACGGATCAATCGTCGCTCCCACACTCGGCGGAGGGTTCGTCTGGTAAAATTGAATGGCCGCCGCCTTCCACGCCGCTGCTTCCGTTGCATCGGAACCACCGCCGTAGGGATGTACGAACGTCACCGCGCTGGATGCCGGCAACACCACGAGGCCCGCCAGTTCGCGACCTTGAAAAAGTGAACCTGCGCTGTACGGCGGAACAAAATCCAGGGCGAACGACGGTGAACTCGCCGCCACGGTGACGCGCGACCGCCCGGCGCGACCAATGCTGCGCAACCAAGCCGCCGTCTGGTTCGCCCCAAAGTAGCCCCAGTGCTCCGCCAGGTTGGAATCGAGCGCCTGGCCACTGACATCATAAACCGTGATGTGATTGCCTGGATTAGGTTGTCCGTCCGGCAACGCATGTCCGGCGACCAGCGTCGGGACGCTGGCGGTAGTCAGTCCGTCGTGTGACCATGGACGCACATGCAACTCCAGCGCCGTGCCCGAAGTGTGACGCAACGGCACGCCGGTGCTTTCGAGCAGAATTTGCAGGTAGTTCAGCGTGTTGCTCGGATTATTATTCGCCGCGCGATCCGGCAACTCGGCGGGGTTAAATCCCAACCCCAGTTTCACGTAATCCGGAATCCCATCGTCCAGCGTGCTGAGTTGCCCGGCGGGACTGTTGAAACGGTACCACACGTCCAGGACCGCCGTGCGCGCGCCACCCGCAGTGGCGTACGCCTGCAACCGCGTGTCGCGATGCAGCCAGATTGGCTGCGTATAAGCCTGCCACGCCGCGCCGGCTTGGGTGCGAAACACGATGCTGAAACCGGCCGGCGCGATGAGCGTCACCGCCACGCCCTCGTTAAATGTGCCGGGCAACGGCGTGGGTTTGACCGCACCCGACGCCGCGCCCGACGCCGCGTCGAGGGGAAACACGGAGAGTTGCGGCTCGAACTGGCTCGCGAGCACATGCGTCGCCCCGCCCGGCGCGACGCCAAGACTCACTGCGGCGGGTTGCGCCAGACCGCTCAACTCGTCCGAGAAAGTTTCGCCGGTTGCGGACACTGGCGGCCCCAGCCACGGTGAAGACGACCAGTCATGGGCGCGTTGCCGACTCAGCACCCGCGCGTTGGGCGCGACAAACGGCTCGCCGGAATACACCAGCACGTGCCCGGCGCCGCTCACTTCCGACACCGGCGCGAGCGTCGTCGTGTTCACCAGATCGTAATTCCCCGTGCCGCTGTTGAATTTGTAACTGCGCGCGGTGCGGGAACGTTCCGTGACCCCAGGTCCGGAGAGCAGTTGAAACCCATTCGCGCCATTCGGCAGCGCCACCACGCTGGTGAACACTTCACCTGCAGGCGGCGTGAACGTGGCGCTGTTCGTTCCGTCCGGCGTGTGACGCAACACCGCCTGCGAGCCCTCCGCCGCAATCACCAACAGCCGCGCGGTGTTGTCGGCCGCCACCACCGCGATGCGACCGATGGCGAATCCCGCGGGCTGGCTGACCGGCGCCCCGGCGGCATAGTTGACGCCATCAAACGTGAGCGGGTGCACCTGATAGGTGCCCGCGCCGGGCACATAGGTGACCAGTTGCGCGAGTGGCCCGGCAAACGGGCTGAGCACAAATTGTCCATCAACCGGCAGTGACGGAACCGTGAGTCGCAGTGGCGAACCGGCTTCATTCAACGCCCGCACGCGCAGCAACGACGTACCCACCGTGACCCGTTCGTAATAGGCGACTTGATGGGTCGCGCCGTTCGCCAGGAGCACGCGGGTGGCTTGTTCGTAACTGCGGTCGGAGTTTTGGCCCAGCAAGGTGTGCGTGGTGAAGGCCGAGCCGCCACCGTTGATGAACAGGCGCACAATGTTCTCGGTCGCGCCGTTCCAGGTCGAACTTAACAGCAAATCCTCCAGGGCACTCGTGCCGGTGATTTGTCCGGCGGCGAGCGAAAACGGACCGATCATGCCCGGCGGAATCCAATCACTCAATTGCGGCATCGCACCGGAGCCATTGATCCCGACCAGTTTCACACGGCCTGACTCCGGCGCGGTGAGCGCCAGCGTGTCACGCGTCGTCACAAGCAAGCGCCCGGCCGTCACGCCCGTGATGTTGTAAATGCCCGCGGCCAGACCGGGCGTCCATTCCAGCGCGCCGGAGTTGTCGAGTTGGAAGCCCACGCGCACCGTGCCCGTCCCGCGATCAATGAGAACCACATCCGCACGCCCATCGCCATCGAGGTCCGCGTAACCGGTGGCTTCCACCGGCCCGACGTGAAATTGCGTTGGCGGAAGCGGTGACTGGGCCAGCGCCACGATCCGTGGGAAGAGCCAGCAGAGCAGCAACAGCTCGAGAAGCGCGAAACGCGCGAACCGTCCAACGGACCGGCGACAGGACCGTCGCCCGCCTCGGGGCATGGGAAGGTGCTCCCTGCACCGCAGGGCAAATTGTCCAACCTGACGGTTCATGGGATTTTCAAACCCTGTGTTTCCCGTCCCGACGGCCCTGCCGCGCCGCCGGTCTGGCTTTCGAATCTGGAGGATAGATTGCCTGGCATTCATCACAGTTCGACGTCGTTGGTCACGAGCACTTCTTCGATCTCGCCCGTGACGGGGTGCAGCAGCATGAGGTAATAGCGATACTTTGCCCGCCCCACGATGGGTTGGGTGTCCAACACGTACAGATAGCCGGGATCGGCTGGCGTGGCGCTCGCGCCGTTGGGTTGTTTCACATGGACAAACGGATCGTAAATCGTGTAACCACCGGAACTCGTCGCCCACGCGATGGCTTCCATGCGCGGTGACACCTGCGAAATATCGCCGGGCACCTGGGGCCAGAGCGCACTGGGTACTTGTGTCCGATACAGCACAAACGGCGTCAACCGGCGCGGCTCCCCGCTGCCGAGCCGCACATATACCTTCTGCAAGGGGTCGGTGACATCGGTGGTGGTCAGCAGGAAACGCGAGTTCTCCACGTCATGCGTGATGCGGCCCACCAGTTCGCCGATGCGCACCATGCCGCCGCCCCAAATCGGATTCGACTCAGCGACAATGTTTGGATGAAAGCTGGCGGCCGGCATCGTGGGCGGCAGTTTGCGCGAAGGCCAGGGCACGTCCGGCCCGACGTATTCCTGCGGGGGCGACCAGGTAAAGCGTTGCTTGTTGCTGCGCGGCGTTTGCCCGCCGGTCACCGTGGTGCCGCGCACATAGATGTCCAGTTCAGCATCCACCGCCAGCGGAACTTCCACTTGGAACGAAGAACCGTTGCCAAAGCCATCCCGCAAATCCGGCGTGACATAGCGCCGGTAGGATTTCAGTCCGATCATGATGTTGTCCTGATAAGTCAAACCCGGCACGGTGCCGTCAGGAATGGGGGGCAGCCCGCTAATGAGCACTTGGAAGCTGCGCAAGCCCCACCGCGGCGCGAACCATTGAATGCGCGCGACGGGATTGGTTTCACCGCCAAGCGGTCGCACCGGCGCGAGGACCGGCGCGGGGGGGGCAAATTTGAAATTCAATCCCAAACATCCCAGTGGTGTGAGTGGACCGGGATTGCCGTGCCGGTCAAACGCCTGCACAAAGAAACATGCCTCGCCTGCATAGAGCGGCATGGAGGTCCAGAGATTCACAATCGGTGTGTTGGTGTCGAACGTGCCGGAATCCTCGCGCAGCAACGTGAGCGGACCGTCATCCACGCGGAAATAGAGTTTGTATTGCGTCATGTCCGGCAGCGGCAGGAACGAGACTTCCAGGCCATTGTCCGTTTGGCCTTCCACCTCCGGCGGCACGGGCACATGCGCTTCGCACGGACGCCGACCCGATGCCAAATCCACCAGCCCGGTTTCGTAATGGACGCTGACGTCAACCGTCACCACCGCGCCGACGTTGGTGCCGGGAGCGGGCAGATTTACCGTGTATTGCGGCGTTTCAAATCCACTGCCCGCCAGCGTGCCGACGCGCGCCCGCAACCAGACCGAAAAACCCTCCGCCTGGGGCACGTACGTCAGGCGCAGCGGCAGGAACATCTCCCCCGGTTCAAATTCAAACCGCCCCACCTGCACACTCGACGTGCCCAGACCCCAGTCCAATTCCACCCAACCCAGATTCGGGTCCTGGTTTGTCCGCACGAACACCACGTCCACCGTGATATAGGTCGGAATCACGGGACCGGTCGAGGGGTATTGTCCCTCCACGAGCCGCCGGCCAAACTCCGCGACCGGTTCAGCACACTGAATGACCAGCCCGCCTTCCGGCGAACCCGGCCCGGTGCGATCTCGCAGCACTCCTGCCACGGGCGGACTGTGCCCAGAAATGTTCCCGCCAAAGGGTGGCGTGGCGCAGGCGACGGCATTCGTCGTGTCGTCCACCGCGCGCACGGTGTACCAATACGTCTTCGCGCAATCCGCCGGCGCACTGGGTGAACCCGGGCCATTGTCGAGGAATGAAAACTCCGTTGCATTTCCCGTGTGGGGCACGGTGCCGACGAGATTGGCGAGCGGGTTGCCGCCGAGCGCAGTGAGTTGCGCGGTGCTTTCCCAGCGATACACGGCGTAAAGCGTCGTGGCCTTGTCTTCCTCCGGCGGATTCGCCGCCCACCGCACCCGCAAATGCTGCTGGGGCGTGCCGGGATTCTGATAATCATTGTCCACCCGCAACACCTTCGGTACGCGCGGCGGCAACCGGCTGCAAAATGTGCCCAACACCCCGGGCGATACCGCCCCGTCGCGACCCAGCAAGTCGCACGCGGTGACGAAGTAATAATACTGGTCGCCGTTCTTTGGCGGAGGCGCGGTGGGATGGCCGGGAAACCGGCTGCCATGATCCGCCACAAACTGCACGGTGTGATCACTTGTCGCCGCTTCCACGGCATCCAACGTGCGACCCGGCAGCACGGGTGCTTGATTCACGCGTCCGACCGGCCCCTGCGGATTGAGCGCCTGACTGACGAGCGTCGCCGCCGCCGGCGGGGTGTTGTGCCAGTTGTTGGCCTCGGCGTGATTTCGGCTCACGCGCCAGACATTGAAACCGTGCTGCGCGAGGGAAAGTCGCCGCAATGCGGATGGACTGTCCCACCGCAGCGGAATGGCGAGATCCGTCGTGGCAGGCCGGTTCGGATCTGGCGGGGCGATTTGCACCGTGCTGGGCGCGGGCAACGTCAGCGGCGCGGCGGCGTTCACCGTCACGCGGCCCAGTACCGCTTCATCCGGCGCGGTCGGCGAGGGGCGATACCGAATCTCAAACGTGACCGGACCACTCGGGGGAATCGGCACCGCGTGCCCGGTCCCGAGGGCCATGGCCAGCGACGGAAACGTGCGCGCGGCGAGTTGCAGTGCGCCGAGTAATTCCGGTTTGTCCGCCACGCCTTGAATCACTGCCGACGCAATTTCGGCATCGGACAAACTGGTGTGTGGCACGAGTTCCTCGAACAACTCGGTCAACGCTGTGCGCAGGGCGGCGGAATTTTCCCCGAGCGCACTTCGGGCGCGATCCTGCAAACTGCCAATGGCCGCGGCCGACGTCTGCACGCGCACGACGGCTTCAAGGCGATAATTACCGGGTGCATCCGGCAGGCCGTCCTTGCGCCAGACGGACCAATTGCGCGGGGCGAACAAATCCAACGCCGTCGAGCGCCAGTGGAGATATGCCCAATGCTGGCCGTTGGCTTGCGTGGTGAGGCCGACGGTATAAACCATTGGCTCTGTGCCCTGCGCGAGCGCGGGGGTTGCCCGGAACAGGATTCCAGCCACCAACATCAAAGCAAAAACAAGTGTTTGCCCTCCGGATTGGCAGCAACCGACGCAAGTCGGCTCCAACCTCTTCGGGGATTCAGATGGAGCGGACCCATGTCCACTGCCACAGGGGACATGCTGAGGGCGGGCGATGAACCCACTTTTCGGTTTCATCGTGACTGCCCCGGAAACTCGCGCCGCCGGCGCTGCATTCAAATGGTTCATCCCCAGTTTCATTTCACACTCGGTTTGCCGCCATTGGATTTGCCGCCGCCAGTTTCAGCGGAGATTTTCACCGTGCGCGACGCTTCCACGCACAGCGGACAGACCCCGATTTCCACATACACCCGGCCCTGGCCGGTGAGTTTGAACTTCGAACCTTGTTTCAGCCCGGCCATGTTGAGCTCGCCGCCCAGACTCAACATGCACAACGCATCACCGGACACCAACAACTTGCCGCGCGCGCCATAGGTCGGCCCTTCGACAAAGTAGAAAATCCCCAGGCCCATGCCGGCGTTGACGCGAAAGAAACACGTCGCCGGAATACCGAGCATCGCCTCGGACACGGGAATGTGCGCCTCCCCATAAACATACGCGCCGGTGAACGTCGGATTCGGCTGACCCAGCGCGCCCGCCGCGAACAGGTCCCACATCATGATCGGCGCGAGCGAACAGGTGCGCCCAAAGAAGATGCCGCCCTTGGCCTTGTAACTGTTGAACCGCAATCCCAACGCGGCGGACAAATAATTCTCCTCGGCCCCAAACGCCACCGCCACGGCAAGATCCGTAATCGAGAACGCCTCAAAAGAAACCTCGCCCGCCGTCTTCTGCACCGAACCAGCGAAACCGATGGGCTGCAATTTCCCCTGCGGCGTGATGGCGAACGAAAACTTGGTGTTGATGTCCGCCCGTAAATCCGGACTCAGAAAATCGAACGGCACATTGACCGCGCCCAGGATGACTTCCGCCGCATCCATCCCCGCCACGCCGCACGGGGAATCGTCCGCGCCGGACTGGTATTGATTGATCTCCATGAACGCGTTGAACGTGGTCTTTTCGGGAACAGACCATTGGAACTTCGCGTCCACCCGCACCTGCCGCAGGGCGTCGCCGTTGAAAATGGCGTAACCATCAATGCCCGCGCTCGCCATCGCCGGACCAAACAATCCCAGCACATTGCTAAAACCCAGGTCCAGATCCGTGAAGGCCGAGGTCAGCGCGCCCTTCACAATCTCGTTCACCTGGCCAAACGTTGAATCCAGCGCGCTGCGCAACGCGCCGTTCAAATCAAAGACGCGCTGCTTGATGGTGCTCTGCACGTTGGCGACGTAGGCCGTGGCGTAAAACTTGTCCGTCACACTGCGTCGCAGTTTTTGTTTCACGACCGTCGTGCTGGCGAGGTTAAACCGGTTGTTGGCGTTGAACGTGCCGAGGTAACTGCGAATGTTGCTGCGGATTTGCTCGTTGAGCGCGGCAAACTCACTGCTCAACGCGGCGGCCAGCAGGCTGTTGAGTTCCGTCCCGAATTGACCATTCAACGAGGTGCGCACCTGGAACAGCGCCGTGCGCAGCTCCACACAGGCATTGCGCAGCTCCGCCAACGTCGGCGCGGCGGATTCGAGATGTGGCACGAACAACGCGTCGAGTTCCGCCGCCGCGAGATTCCCCACCACCGCGGCCAGGTTGCCGCTGACTTCGGCGGCAAGTTCCTCGACGAGGACGCGCACCAAGGTTCGCATGAGCGCCGGGTCCACCGCGCCATTGACGCCGGGTCGCAGCAACCCCTGCGGCCCGGTGAAGGTGTCGAGCGCGGCGATGGTTTGATCCAACGCACTGCCCAGTTCGGCGATTTGCGATCCCGGCCCGCCCCCGAGTTTGCTCCAAATTTGCTGCTCCACCAGCGGGAATGCTCCCGCAAAGTAGTTGGACAACGACGGCGCAGTGCCGCCGACCCAACCCGTGCCGGTCCATTGCGTCAACAGATGCGCGTGAATCTGATTCGCCAGCGAATCCAAGCTGCTGCCAAGAAATCGTTCGAAGTGTTCCTCCATGCGATCCGCCAGCAAGCCGTTCATGCGCTCCAAGCCGGTGTTTAAGGAGCCGACCACCGCGCTGCCAAGCGCGTTGCTGATGACCGTGGCCATGCCGGTCGCCTCGCCCACCGTATCCAAAACGAAGTTCGCAAGGTTCACCTGTGGCAAACCGACCTGGGCGCCGAACCGGACTTCTGCGCGTTCGGCACTGAGATAGGCGATGCGTTGTTCCATGTTGAGCACCACGAAATCGTCCTTGATCGGCGTCACCGAACGGAACGAACGGGTCGGGAAATCCCAGCGCACCGGGAAATTGAAATCAATCGCGCCGCCGAGCCATTCCTGTTTGGCGCGCGTGAAGTAAGTCGCGTTGGTGCGGTAGTTCAACAGATTCGCCGCCGTGCTGCCCGGGAAGCCGCGATTGTCGGGATCGTGATAACCGTTTTGGAAGAAGCTCTTGCTGCTCCACGTGCCGTTGGCCAGGAAGATTTCCGCATTGCCCCAAACACCAGGATTGTCCGGATTCGCGGGCGGGCGATGCGACGCCGTTTGCAGATGCGCCGGCAACGCCTCGAAGAACGACACTTTCACGAGGCCGGGCAGATTGATGAACCCTTTTTCCAACGCGCCCGGGCCGGGATTGGGATGCACGTAATTGGGCGCGTTGCCCAATGTGTTGAAGAACGCCCCAACCGTCGGCGTGACATAATACGTTTCATAACCACTCGCTCCCGGAGCCGCGCGGCGCGGTCCGCGAACTTTCACTTGGGACGGCGCGAGCAATCGCGAGTCAAGATTCGTCGGCCCGCCGTTGCGCGGAATGAAGTTGCCATGCGGAAACACGCCCAGTTTGCCCTGAAACGAATCGCTGACGTGCGCCATGCAGGCATCCACGCCAAGCGCGAGAAAGCCGTTGCCCGGATTGCAGAGTTGCGCCGGGTCGCGGGTGAATTCAATCGCCGAAACATCCAGCGGCGCCTCCCAGTATTTCGCCACGATGGACTGCGGTCCGTTTTGCACGTCGGCTTTATCGAGCGCGCCGTTGCACAGGAACATCAGCCTCTCGAACGCAATGGTGGCATCGGTGGGATACGGGAGATACAGACTGCCCTCCGTGCGGGAATCCACGTTTTCGTTCGAAAGGAACGCGAGACCGAAATTGAGGAAGGTGAACTGATAGCCGTTGATGAGCACAAGCTGCGGGGCGGTTTGCACCTTGTCGTGAATGCCCGAAATGCCGCTCCGGCGGACGTAATACTTCGAGCGGCCTTTCAAATCATACGGGCCGTATTGTCCGCCGCCGAGCGTGCTTTGGCCCAGCAACCCGGAGGCGGTGATGGAATTGCTCGGGCCGGCACGGAAGTTCATGCCCGCGTAATCGGCGTGTCCCAACCAATACGAGCCGAAGTTCCCCGGCCGCTCGGTTACGTCGCCGGTGGCGGGATTCGCGCCCGACAGCAGAATGACTCCGGGCCGCCGGTCCTGCGGGAATTCGCCCAACACATTGTTGTATTGCCCGTGCAGAAAGTGTCCCGGCCAATGCACACTGCCGCGCGCGAAGGCATCCGTTTGATGCGCGTAACTTCCGAGCGACGGAATCCAGCCCCAGCGCAACGCGAAATCCGGGGTGATGTCGCCCACACCCACCAAGCCACCATCGGTGGTGAAGCGCAGTTGCAGATTGTCCGGGTAGAGGAACGCATTGGTTGGCGAAGTCGTGCCGCATCCCGGTTCAACGCAATCCGCCGAGACCGGCACCGTGACGAATCCCGGCGCCGCGGCAAGATTCAAGTGACTGTCTTCCGTTTGCACCCGGTCGTTGACCACGCGCATCAACCCGTTGCCGGAAAGAAATGCCGCGCGTTCGGGAAAATGCGCGACGTGAACCCAGCCCCCATTGCCGCCGAATTCAAACTCCCCCGACAATTCCGCACCGGCCTTGTAACCCGCCGTCACCACGAAATCCGTCCCCACCCCCGACACCGTGCGCCAATATGCATCGTTGGAGGGCTTGGTTTTGTAAGCGGCGGCCACGGGCGCATTGGAGAGCGCGGTGTATTGATGCTGTTGCACATGGAAGACGCTCGCAGGACTGAACGTCGGCATCTCGAATCGTCCCAGCAACCGCCGCCACGTGAGGCTGCTCACCCGCACCGTGGCGGGTTTGGTTTCCTCAGCCACCCAAAGCTGGTTGCCGCCCGGGGGCGTAACCGTGAGGTCCGCCGTCGGCAACAATTGCGAGTCCAGTTGATGCGGGCCGTTGAAGATCATCGTACCCTCCAGCCGCCGCGCGTTGTTCGTGGTGGCCCAACCGAAGCCGGCGGGCAAAATCACTTCCAACTGTCCCGCCTTCGCCCCGGCGGCATCCAGCGTGAGTTGATTGCGAAAGAATCGCACCCCGTTCATTTCCGCGAGATCAATGCCCGGCGGCACCAGCCCGATACTCGAAGGCGAACGACAATACGCCGAGCCATCCGATCGCAGGCCGATGCTGATGGAACCCGGGCCGGCGGTGTAACCGGGAAAACCATCCAGCGTCGCGCCGTTGAGCGCGAGGCCCAGCGTGGTGTGAAGGTCCGGACTGACCACTGTTGCGCCGGTGATGGGATTGTTGGTGATCGAGCGAATGGTCGTCAGCATCGAACCGAATTCAAGTTGGCCATTGAAGTGCAGGAAGCGCAGAAAGCCAGTCGTTCCGGTGGGACCGGCCACATACGTGAACGTGGGTGGATCTTCGATATGTTCGAGGCGCACGCGGAGGCGATGCGTTTTGCCGACGGAATCCAATTGCACCCCGGGCGCGGGACGGTAGGCAATCTGCCGCGTGAACCCCACCGTGGCCGGTCGCTGCAGCAACCCGCCACTCCCGGTAAGATATGTCGGCACGGCCGGCGACGGATCGGCGTTAAAGACGCCGCTGGCCAGCGGAATGGGCGTCTCCGGCGCGCCGTTTGCGTGGAGTTCAATCACGTATCGCACCAGTACCGTGTTGGTGGCCAGCGACACCGTGGGTTGATCGTAGCGATGCAGGGTGAAAGTAACGTCGGCAAGCAGGTTGGTTTGCGCGAGATCCGTGTTCGCGAGCCAGCGTTGCGTCAGGGAGGTCGCGGTGAACATGGGCACGACGTTCAGCGCCGTATCCGAACCCCACGGCCCGCGAAAATGAATGAACGTGCGATTGACGGATTGGTTGGTGCCGAGGAGCGCGCCGCCGCTGGTTTGGTAAACTTCCGCCTCGACGCGATAGTTCACATAAGGATCAAGTTTGGCAGTGGGAATGAGATTCGTGTTGAAATTCAGGGTGTTCGTGCCAGGCGAGAGAAAGAGCGCCGATTGCGGTGAGGTCGTAATCGTGGTGGCCCCGCCCTGCAAGGGATGCAATTCCCCGGTGGCCTGGTTGCGCAACCGAAATCGCACGGCCATGGCCGCGCTGCTCTCCTGCCCCGCGCCAGTTTTCCCCACGATCACCGGCATCCGCACTGGCAGCAGATGGCGGAAATAGTTCGTTTGTCCCCGGGAGGCATCCGAGTCAATGACGTAACCGGGCGCGGCGTAGTTTGTAATGATCGGCACGCCCATCGAGTACGTGATGGCCGCGCGGGCTGAAATCGCGCCCAAGAGCATTGGCGCCAGCAACAGGCTGGGCAGGGCAATTCCTGTAAAACCTCGCTTACGACGCATAATCACGCGGCGGATGCAGCACAAAAATCCTGCTCATGTTTTGTAAATACGGAACTTGTTGCCAGCGGTTGCAGAAAATGTAAGGCGAACCGTCCAGTCGTCTGATTCCATTTGCAGTGCGGGGACTTTGCGTGCAATGGGGCAAAAACCCGGGATTGGATACTCCCGGGCATCGGCTGGCTGAAAAACCTCCCTGCCTACCAATCCAGGCCCAGCTTCGCCAGCTCGGCGCGAAGTTCAGGCAGTTGCCACACGTGAATCACCCCGTGGTCTTGCGCCAGCAGGAGGGATTTCCCATCGGGATGGAAAGCAATGTCAAAAAATCTCCCCCCATCCGGTCCATCCAGCACGGCAAATGGTTTCCACGTTTCCGCTTCCAGCAAGCGCACAATGCCGCCGCGCTGGACGATGGCGAGCCACCGACCGTCGGGGGAAAATTCCGCCCTCATGCTGCGCGCGATGACGTCTTCGGCAAACTTCTGCACGGGTTGCCAATCGCCCACCCGCCGCACATGCGCGTCACGATCCAACGTCACGAGCCACCTGCCGTCTGGACTGAACTTGGGTCGGCCACGGGAATTGGGCAGGGTCTGCGGCGGCGCTTCCGGTTGCCGCGTGTCAAACAGGAGCAACCGACCGCCCCCATACGACGGGCACGCCAGCCAGCGGCCATCGGGACTGAACACGGGCATGACCGGGAACATGTCAATCGGCAACCGCATCCACTCGGAGCCGCGTTGCAGCCATACCACGTTGTCCGTCACATCCGGCACGGCAATCGTCCCGTCACAGGATTGCGCGGGGGACGCCAGCCGACCGGCGGTGAACAATAATTCCGGCCGGCCAAACCCCGTATCACTCACCGCCACGCGGAACAGTTGATTGGATTGCACGACGAGCAACGATCGTCCGCCGGTTTCGAACGGCCCGAGTTCCGCCCGGGGCAGATTCAATCGCGCCCCGACTTCCCACGAATTCGCGTCCCACAGCAACACTTCGTCCGCATTCAACGAAGCCAGCCAGCGACCATCGGCGCGGAACTCGATCCGTTGATGGATGAAGGGATCCCCCGGACTGAACAACTCCCGCCGGACGGGCGACGGCGACCACTCCAGCCACAGCGGGCGGCGGTCATCCAGCAGCGAGCCGAGCCGGCGCCCGACGACGTCGAAATGCAAATGCCAGGCACCGGATCTGTCGCCCAGCAATTGCGCGCCAGTGTGCGGATGGAAGAATTTTGTGCCGTAACTCAACCGCGAAGTCACCAGCATTTCCCCCCGCGGATCAATGAGGCTCATCGTGCGACCATCGGTAATTTGATTGTAGCGATGCACCTCCCGGCCGGTCGCCGCCGCGAACGCGATCACCCGGTCCTCACCTGTCTGCAGCACCAGCCAGTCGAGCGGGTTGTCCCAAGTCACGTTCCATATCTGCGCCGGAAACCGGCGGGTCCAGCGCACCTGGCCAGTGTCAGCCGTACAAACTGCCACAGTAAAGTCCTCAAGGGTCAGCGCCAGCGCATCACCATCCGGCGACCACGCCACCGTCGTCACCGGCAACTGCTCCGGAGTGCGCCACGCACTCACGACCCGCGGCGAATTCTGCGTGAGATCGTAAATGCGCACCCAGCCGTTCGTTTCGCCGCGACCCAAGCGCGTGCCGTCCGGACTGAACGCCGCGCCGTTGAAATGGCGATGACTTTCCGACCCCGCGCCGGACAAGACCTCCGCGCCCGTTGCCGGGCTCCACACCGACATCACGCCGCCGTGCCGCACCAGCAGATGCCGGCCATCGGCGCTGAACGCGCGCAATTCATCCGGTTTGGGCAGCGACCACGCCATCAGTTTTGCCGCATCAGCCACGCGATAAATCGCAATGGCCGCCTCGTCATCATGCCACAGGGCCACGCGCTCGAATTCGCGATCAAAGCATACGAGCATTTCGTCCGCCACCGGCGGCACATTTGTCACGATGTGGCGCAGCAAATCCGGCCGCGCCAGGGCCGCGATGGCCTCGTGGCGGAGCGCCGCCGTCAGCCGTCCGGTTGCATCGAGCCTTCGCACCTCCACCAGATTGTCCCGCACCCGCGCCCGCCAGCCGGGCTCGTTGGCGGCCCGCAGCGCCCGTGCCTCGGAGAACAACGCGTCCGCGAGCCGGGCTTGGGCAATGTCGCGGGATTCGCGAATCCGCAGGGAACTTCCTCCCACCACCGCGACAGTCAGCAGTAATAGCAGAACGGACGTGCCAATTGAAGTTGCCGCCATTGGCTGGCGCTGCGCCCAACGCGCGGCGCGACCAAACGGGCCGACCGGGCGGGCGTGAACGGGTTCATCCCGCAGGAAGCGCTGCAAATCCTCCGCCAATTCCCCCGCCTGGGCGTAGCGCCGGGCCGGCGACTTTTCGAGGCACTTGAGACAAACGGTTTCCAAGTCGGCCGGGATGCTGGGATTCAACCGCCGCGGCGCGACCGGATCCGAGTCCTTCACCTGCGCGATGACGGCGGCGAGGCTCGTTCCCTGAAACGGCGGCCGCCCCGTGAGCAGTTCGTAAAGAATCGCGCCCAGCGAATAAACATCACTGCGCGCGGTGACCTCGGCGGGTTGTCCCAACGCCTGCTCCGGTGGCATATACGCGGGCGAACCGAGCACGCCGCCGGTGAGCGTTTGCGGCGCGGCATCCAGCGCTTTGGCCAGACCGAAATCCGTGACGTGCGGCTCGTCACTCGCGTCAATCAACACGTTCGACGGCTTGAGATCACGATGCAGCACCCCCTCGCCATGCGCGTAATGAACCGCCTCAGCCATGCGCGCCAGATAACGCGCAGCCCGACTCGGCGCGAGCGGCCCATGCTGCACCACCTCCGCCAAGGTCCGCCCCTCGATAAACGCCATCGAATAAAACGGCTGTCCATCGAGAGAACCGGTGTCGAAGACGGGCACGATATTCGGATGTCGCAACCGCGCGGCCAGAGAGGCTTCGGACTTCATGCGCCGGCGGCCTTCCTCGCCCGCAAACAATCCACCCAGCAACACCTTGAGCGCCACAGGGCGATTCAAACTCCGTTGCCGGGCACGATAGACCACCCCCATTCCCCCGCGGGCGATTTCCTCCAAGATTTCGTAATCGGCCGTCCGCGACGCTTCACCCGCCCACCTTCCACTTTCCACCTCGGCATCCACTTGCAACGCCGTCCGCAACAGGCAGGCGGGACAGAGCCCAAGGCCCGCCTCACAGCTCATCAAGCCGCCGCAATCCGTGCATGTTTTCAAGCGCGTCACCTTCCTGTCCTACGGAATAAACGGCGGCGGGTTGCGAAATTCATACGCGCCACACTTCGAGCAGGTGTTTCAATTCCGCCTCCACCTCGACTGGCGACGCAACAGTCTCGGCAATCAACTCCCGCAAAATCGCCGCCTGCCGTTGCCGCGCCCGATGCAGGTGGGACTTGAGGGTGTTGACCGGCAGTTGCAAACGCGCGGCGGATTCCGCCAGGGACGGCGCATCGGGCTCGCCGAGCTGGTCCAGCACATTGAGAATTTCCCTCCTTCCGGTGGCGGCGAACTCGCGGACCAGCCGCGCATGGGATTCCGCGAGCAATTGCTTCACCCAGGCGCGATCGAACAACACATCCGGCGAATCGTGGTCCGCGCCCTCCAAATACCGCCCCTCGGCCGCCTCCGCCTCGATGGAGATGGGGACAACGTCTCCACCACGCTTCTGAGCGATCCGTTTGTCCCATTCATCCGCGAGAAAATTCCGGACGCATTGCGCCAGGAAGGAACGGAAGCGCCCGCGCTCCCGTCGGGCCTGGGCCAAGCCGTCCTTTGAAAGCAGCCGCGCAAAAAACTCCTGGGTGAAATCCGCCGCCGCAGTCGGATCCTGTCCGCTGCGGCGCACCAGCGCGTACACGGAAAACCAATAAATCCGGCACAATGTTTCCAGCGCCGTCCGCCCAGCCAGTGAGTCTTCCCCGGCCGCCAGCACGACGCTCCAGCGCGTGGTGACGAACAACCCGACGTGCGTCGCCCGCTCTGTGGTTGATTCGCTGTCTGAATGCATGAACCGAAGTCGCTAAGAATGTGCCCCTGTCCATCGCCCAATTCCAGCAGGATCATGCATCCTGCAACCGGGATGCACTAACCGCTCCAGGGCATTGCCAGCGAGGCATTGGCAAATTTTCATCGGGAGCGTAGGCCCCAAGCGCCAGACGGCCAGAGCCGGCGATGGGGGTGGCAATAATGCTCACGCCGGCAATGAAGTGACAGGCGTCGGAATGACGGTCGTGCCGCCCGGAAATGGAAGGACATGGATGCCTGAACCGGCCCCGGCGCGCGCCGTCAGGGGCGCGCAAAATCGCCGGGGATCAGTTCCCGCACCGCGCTCACGATCAACTGTTCGACGCCCGGCGCGAGCCGGGTGGGCTGGCCGTAATACGTCATGGCGCCGCCGCCTTCATAACCGCCCTCGGCGAGGATCCGTTCGGACGGAATGTAACACGGCACATCATTGGCATATGCGTTGACCCAAAGCCGGCGGGCATCCAATTCCTGTTTCAACCGCCGGGAGTAATCCACGACAACCTCGCCGGGCAGAAACACCATTCCGAGATCCGCGCCGAAGTTCCACGTTTGCACGAGGTAGGGCAGCTGGGTGGGCAAACTTTCCCCGCGCGCCAGTTTTTCCAGCGTCCAGCGCGCATGGTAGCCCACATAATCCTGTTTTTGGGCGCGCTGCTCGAACTCCTCCCGGGTGGGCAGCGTGTCGAAGGGCAGGGCGATCGTTTTGGCGACGCAGCGCAGCGGACCGTTCACCGGCTGGAGCCGGCCTTGCAACAGGCGGGTGACGTTGGTGGCAATTTCGCGGCCGTGCGCCTGCGCCAGACTCAACGTGCCGCGCGGTTGCGGATTGGCGTCCGCGCCGCAGCCAATCATCACCAGCGCGGTGGCGCCGGGATGCTCCTCCTGCAGATATTGCCTGGCGTAACCCGCCCAGTCGCCGCAGATCTCGTTCTCGCGCGGGTCAATGGAGGTGCAATGGCAGGCGTAATTGAGCAGGATCGCCCGCAATTCTCCGTCCGCCCCGTGCGCCGCCAGCACCGGCAAATCATGATCCACCGGTCCGCCCTTGGTGCGCCGGTTGGCCGCAAAACTGGCCTGCCCCTGCGTCCAACTGAGACGCGCCGGTTTGCGGGCGCGCAGCGCCTCCAGGGCGACATGCTCCAACGCCGCGGTCAGTTCCCGCGTGTAGCGCTGCACGTGCGCGTCGTGTTCCGGCGGCAGGGGCGCACCGAACAAGGTCGGCAAATAACCCGCCAGAAACGGCGCGGTGTGGGTATGGGTCGAGCAAACCGTCACGCGCAGCGGATCAATGTGCTTTTGCGCCAGACGTGCGGCCACCGTATCCCGGATGTGCCCGGGCACGCCGGTGGCATCCACCGTGATCAGAATCGCCGGGCCCTCTGCGTCGGAGCCAATGGCCAGGGCCTTGGCCCAGATCCGTTGCGCAACATTGGTCGCTTCGGTGGTGCGCACGGCGTAGCCACTCAGGCGGATCGGATAGTCCGGCGTAATGTCCACACTGGCGACTCCGACGGCGCGCAGGGTTTCCTGTCCGGACGCGGGCGGATGAGGCATTGCGAAAACCGAAAGGGCCATGACCAGGAGAGATCGAATTTGCATGTGTCGGAGGGGTGGGCGCGAAAATCCGCGGGAGTGGTCAAAGTGTCACGACTTGTCCGGTTTGGATGGAGCGTTCTTCCGCCTCACAAATCTCCACCGAACCCAGCGCATCCTCGGCGGTGACGATGGAGGGCGGCCGGCCCGATTGAATGCAGGTTATGAAATGGCGCAATTCCTCCACGTAACCGTCCACGCCGTCCGGTTTGATGGTGCGGGTGGGTTGACCCTCTTCGTCGATGCGCAGGGCCTCCGCGCCGCGCGCGCTGTCGAAATCCACCGTGGCCCTCTCGCACATGATCGTGTAGGCCATGTTGAAGCCGGCGGTCAGCAGCCAGCTGCCTTCCGCATGCACCGTTGCACCACCGGCCACGTGATACTGCGTGACCACATGATCAATCGCGCCGCTGAACCGGCTGAGCCCGGTGGAATAAACGCGCTGAGGACGACCGAAGACGAACTGCACGAAATCGGTGTCGTGGATGTGCAGGTCCAGCAGTGCCCCGCCCGATTCGCCGCCGTTGAAGTACGCCTGACGGCTCCAGCCGGGCGGCGCGGACACGCGGCGGAAACGCGCCGTGAGAATTTTGCCGTAGGTTTGTTTCGCCGCCAATTCCTTCAACCAGGCCCAGCCCGGCCAGAACCGCATGCACATGGCCGGCATGAAGCATCCTTTGGCAGATTTGGCGGCGGCGACAATTTCTCGCGACAGAGCTGACGTGCGCGCCAACGGTTTTTCGCACAAGACGTGGCACCCCGCCGCCAGCGCGGCAATGGCTTGCGGCACATGCAAAGGAGTGGGCACACAGAGATCAATCAAATCCACGCCGCCATCCTTGAGCAGGTCGTCCAGTTCTTTATAAGCGCGGACGTCCCGACCCAATTCCAGCGTATCGGGACTGCTGATGTTCCCACTGATACCCGGCAAGACACCGTTGACCGGTTGCCGGTAGGCGTCGCAGACGGCCACCAGTTTGGCGTCGGGTAATTGTTGATACGATTTGATGTGCGTGATGCCCATGAAACCAAGGCCGACCACGGCCACGTTCACAGGACGAGAGGATGCGTTGCTCATGTTAATTTTAAGGAGTTAAAGTTATAGTTTTTCCACCAACTCGCGGGCGGCGCGAATATCCGCCACGCGTTGATTGCCCGCCTCGCGTTCAATGCAGAGATCGCCTTGAAAGCCAAGTTCATCCAACGTGGTAAAGAATTGTTTCCAATTCACTTCACCTGTGCCGGCGGCGACTTCTTCGCCCCAGTCCCCTGGCACTTTCGTGCGCCGCGCGTCCTTGATGTGAACCTGTCGCAACCACGGCGACAACTGGCGCAGCGCTTCGATGGGGTCGCCCTTGTCGTACAGAATCATGTTGGCAGGATCAAAATTCACGCCCGTGTTGGGTTTGTTGAGTTGACGGAGAAATTCCGCCAGTACCGCTGCGGTTTCCTGACCAGTCTCCAACCCCAGCGTAAGACCTTGCGCCTGAAAAATGTCCGCTGTTTGAATCAACCGCTGTTTGAGCTTGGCAAAATCGGGATCGGCCGGTTCATGCGGCAGAAAACCCGCGTGAAAAGTGACCAGCTTCAAACCAAGCTGACTCGCGAGCGTGGCCGTGGCCTGGATGTTTTTCCAATTCTGTTCCCACGTGGCGTCGGGCGCGATACCGCCCGTGCGCCGGATGGTTTCCATCGAGGTATAATCTTCACCCACACAACCGAACATCCCCGAGGCGAGGCCGATTCCGGCTTGTCGCAACAACTCGGGCGTCCGTCGCCAGCCGGCGGGATCATCGCGCAACGGATCAAGAGCCAGTTGCACCCGAGTCACCCCGGTGGGCTGCAATTTGGAGATCAGATCTTCTGGACTGGTGGGTTGTAGCGACCAACTACACACCGCGAGACGTTGACGGATGGCTTGCAAACTCATACTGACAAGAGAACAGTTTTACGCGCCAAGCTCAATACACATTTATTCCAACACACCATTCCCCGCGCCGCCCCCACTCTTCTTTGAGTTCAAGCGATTCACCCTTCCTCCATATATGGAGAAAAACGCAACCTGAATGGAGTAGTCCGTCCGCCTTCATGCCGCGCTCAACTCCCCACCTCTTGTTCCTTCCCCTGCCCTTTGCCTTCTGCGCCCGGTGGTTAACCCTGGCGCGACCATTCCAACCGATTCCAGCGGGAAAGGTCTTGCCAAAGATAGTTGTGGATATTCATTGCCACGATTCAGGAATCGGGCATGCTATGCCTGTCTGCTCGACAGCATTTCACTATCAAGACATGGCAAATCCTCAGGTGAACACGGTTCAATGATGATTTTAGGCCCGACAACCGGGAACAGTCTTTGAGAAGGCAATGGCCGGACGAAGACCCTGAAGACCTTGTATGAATAAATTGTTTGTGGGTAACCTTTCTTTCAACACCACGGAAAATGACCTGCGCGACGCCTTTGCGCCGCATGGCTCGGTGGCAGATGTCAACCTGATGCTGGATCGCGCCACGGGTCGCTCCCGCGGATTCGCGTTCGTAACCATGAGCTCACCGGAGGAAGCGCAAACCGCCATCCAAGGCATGAGCAGCGCGTCGCTGGATGGTCGCGCCTTGACGGTCAACCTGGCCCGACCACGCGAAGAGCGTGGGGACAATGGAGGTCGGCGGCGGGACGAACGAAGCGGTCGCGGCGGCTATCGTGGAGGTCGCCATCGCTATTAAATTCATCACCGTCCGGCCACCGTCCGGGCGTTTCCAACTCGATTGGTTTGGTGGTAATTGCCGCCAACCCCTACCAGGTTTTGCCCAGCAATGGAATTCCCCATCCACTTGTTAAATCATGAAGGAAGAGCCGATCGAATTGGAAGGAAAGATTCACACCGTTCTGCCGGGGACCATGTTCCGGGTGGAACTGGACAACCAGCATCTCGTGCTGGCCACCATCTCCGGCAAGATGCGCAAGCGCTGGGTACGGCTTACCGTCGGTGATCGGGTGAAGTTGCAAATGTCTCCCTATGATTTGACCAAGGCACGCATCGTTTGGCGGCTGAGATAGGCGCAACATGACCACTCCCCAGATCATTCAAGGCGGAATGGGAGCAGCTGTTTCCAACTGGCGGCTGGCCCGGACCGTGTCTCAATTGGGGCAACTGGGAGTCGTTTCTGGAACGGCTCTCGCCGTGGTGCTGGCCCGGCGATTGCAACTGGGCGATCCGGACGGAAAGATGCGCCACGCGTTGGATCACTTCCCGGTGTCGGCCCTGGCGGCCCAGGTGCTGTCAGATTACTTTCAACCCCAGGGCAAAACCGATCAGACGCGATTCGCTTCGGTACCCATGCCCCGAATGGACCCCGGACGCAAACTGGATGAGTTGACCATCGTGGCCAACTTCGTCGAAGTCTTTCTGGCCAAGGAAGGACATACGGGCGTCGTCGGCCTTAACCTGTTGGAGAAAATTCAATTCCCCACCGTGGCCTCACTGTATGGAGCAATGTTGGCGGGAGTGGATTACGTGCTGATGGGAGCGGGCATCCCGCGCACCATCCCCGGCGTGCTTGATCGGTTGGCGCGCGGCGAACCTGCCGAGATAGATATTGATGTGGTGGGATCGCTGCCCGGCGAAAAATTCGTCAGCCGCTTCGATCCCCATGAATTTTTACATGGCGCGAATCCGCCATCTTTGAAGCGACCTCAGTTCTTCGGCATCGTGGCCTCAGCCACGCTGGCGATCACCTTGGCCAAAAAGTCGAACGGCCGGGTGGACGGCTTTGTAGTGGAAGGCGAAACGGCCGGCGGTCACAACGCCCCGCCGCGCGGCCCACTGCACCTCAGCGCCGCCGGCGAACCCATCTATGGCGAACGTGATGTGCCGGACCTCGCCAAAATTCGCGCGCTGGGATTGCCCTTCTGGCTGGCTGGCTCGTATGGTCGGCCGGGTAAATTGGCGGAAGCCTTGCAGCTTGGCGCGGCTGGCGTTCAGGTGGGAACAGCGTTCGCATTCTGTGACGAATCGGGCATCGCGCCAAAATTAAAACGGGAGGTCATTCGCCAGAGCCGAAATGGAACCGGCCGGGTCTTTACTGATCCCCTGGCCTCGCCCACTGGTTTCCCCTTCAAAGTGGTGCAGGTGGCAAGTACGTTGAGCGAAGCTCCCGTTTATGAAAAACGGGTTCGCATCTGTGACTTGGGCTACCTGCGACATGCCTATCGCAAGCCGGACGGCACCGTGGGCTACCGTTGTCCGGCGGAGCCGATCGAAGATTACGTGCGCAAAGGTGGCGACATCAAAGACACAGCGGGGCGTAAATGCGTTTGCAATGGTTTGGTGGCCACGGTTGGCATGGGGCAGAACCGTAGCGAAGGGATTGAGCCAGCGCTGCTGACAGCCGGCAACGACGTCGGTAACGTCGCGCAATTTGCCCGGCCCGACAGCGACAGCTACACCGCCGCCGAAGTCATCCAAAAACTGCTCGGCACTTGAGGCAGTGGCGTCCGACGCCGGGGCATTACTCCAGATGCCACCCTGGGGCGTCTCCATGATTGTCCTGCCCCGCGCGCTTCCGGCATAAATCAGCCCATGCCGGGTCGTGATTCTCTACTGCTCATTGCAAAATATGGTGAATCAAATTTCTTTGAAATCAGGCGAAAACTGACTGGTTTCGATTCACTTAATTCTGCAAGCATCAGTAACCCAATTTATCGCCCGGTGCGCCCAACACCTCACGAGCGACGAAAAGGGCGAAGCACAGATTTTTCTCGATTGCTTGTTCCAAACCCTCGGGTACATTCAGTTTCGTCAGCCAATGCTGCTTCTGCACGGGGTTCATATCTCGGCCCGCGGCGGCCTACTCTTTCAGTCCACAAACAATCCTACGGTGTGCTTGCCAGGGCGATATGGTTTCAGCTTTTGCGCAGGCGATTGGTTGCCCCGTTGATTGCACCGTCAGCATTTTGGGGTGGCAACCGTATTTCAAAATATGCCAACGACGTAATAATCCCCGCCTCACGGGTGATCAAACTGTAACCGAAAATGACTCAGCCGGAACGATTCGATTGGCGTTTGGGTGGAACGGGCCACTGGCCCGTTCTGTCGGGCTGCCAGTCCGATAGCCGAACGCAAAGAGTGCGAACCCAATGGTGTGCGATCTCCGTGCGCTCGGCTGGGCGGCAGGTTGCCGCCCGAACGGCCAAGTGGGCCGTTCCACCTGGACCAACGGCATCGTTCCGGCTAAGAACTAGCGCTGGTATAATGTCGCACAGACCGACGCCAGATCCATTTCGAGGCCAGGGCGCATAAAATCGCCATGCCTACCAACAGCCAGATGGAAGTGGGAGTCAGGCGTTCGGTCAAGAAGCGCACGGGCACGTTGGAGACGAGCAGCACGGGTAGCACAAAGGTGAACACGGAACGAAACACGCCGCCGCGTGGAAACGCTTCGTCGGGCATCCGGGCGATATTGAACAGGTTGTAGTAGCCGTGAATAACCCCCTGAGCGCGCACGGTCCAGAAGCTGATCATGGCCAGCGAGAACATCAGGCAGTAATGAATGCAAATCCCCAACCCGCAGAGTCCCAGGAAAATCAGCAGGCGCGACAGGGTCAGCGTCAGCCCGAGTTTCCCTCCGGCGTAAAGCATCACGATTACGGCAAAGGAGGCATTGACCAATCCGCCCAAATCGAGTTGCCGCAGGGAGAGCAGGAAGCGCGTATTGACGGGCAGCATCAGTAGAAAGTCCAGTTTGCCGCTGCGCACCAGCTCGGAGAGGTTGAGGCAATTCACGAGGAAAAGGGTCTGGTAGAGTTGTTGGATGAAATGGCTCGCCCCGATCAAGAGAACCACCTGCCATTTGGTCCAGGTGCCGATGGCTTCCGTGTGCAGGTAAAGCACGGAGATGAATCCAATCTGCATGGCGAACCAGGCAATCTCAACCACGATCCAGAGCAGGAAGTTGCCCTTGAACATCATTTCGCGGGTAACAGAATTTTTCAGCAGCGCCCGGTAAACCACCAAGTAACGACATCCGCGTTGCAACCAATTGGGTGAAGGTGTCGCCATGTCAACCTCCCGCCGCAGCGTATTTTCTGATGCCGCACCGCCACGCGAAGCGCGCCATCAGGTAGGCGACGAAAACCCAGGCGGCTTGTATAAACAATCCGATGACGAGTTCGCGCCCGGAGATTTTTTCCAGATAAATGGCCACGGGCAGATAGAGTTGATAGGGAAACGGCGTGAAATTCATCAAGAAAAAGCGGAGCGTGTCCGGCAAAATATCGAGCGGAAACATGTGGCCGCTGGCGATATATTCCAGCGCGTACAGAATGAAAACGAAGGTGGAGATTTCAAGCAACCAGAACGCCAGCATGGCCAGCGTATAGGAGAGAAAAAATTGCAGCAAGGCGGTCAGGAGCACCGAGAGCAGGAACAACAGCAGCACGCCAAAACTGGACGGCAGCAGGAAGTACTGGTGCAACAGCAAAATCACGGCGGTGATGGGTAGCGCGGCCACGGTCAGATAAACCGCGCGTCCGGCCAGAAACACGCAAAACCGAAACCACAGGTAGTCAATGGGCTTGAGTAAAAACTGGCTGATGTTGCCGTCCTTGATATCGGCGGCGATCTGCCAATCGTCATCGTTCACGGCGGTTAAAACGTCCACCACGGTCACGATCAAATAATAGGTGGTCATTTGCGCCAGCGTGAAGGTGGCCACGACTGCGCCCGCGCCCTTGTCGGCATAAATGGTGCGCCACAACAACAGCAGCGCGGTGAGCGGAATGAAATCGAACAACGTGCGCGCGAGAAAATTAAACCGGTACGTCAGATGGTTCTGCATCCCGATTCCAATGACCTGCCAGTATTTCCTCATGCGCTGCCAAGGCAAAATTATCAGGCGCACGGCGCGGCTCCCAGCCGTTTGTGCGACGCCATTTGCCGACGGAATTTCACGGCGAGCGAGCGACGGAAAAGCCAGCAAAACGCGCGCGACCGCGCAAATCGCGGGCAATGCGAATCAGCTCGTTCCATTTCACCAAGCGTTCGCTGCGGGTGAAAGAGCCAACCTTGATCTGGCCGGCGTTGGTGGCAACCGCAAGGTGCGAAATAAAGGCGTCCTCAGTTTCACCCGAGCGAGCAGACACGATGGGCTGCCAGCCGGCTTGCTGCGTCAGGCGAATGGCGTCCAGCGTTTCCGTCACCGTTCCGATTTGATTGAGTTTGATCAATACCGCGTTGGCGACCTTTTGCTCGATGCCCTGTTGAATCCGCGCGACCTGGGTGGTGAACAGGTCATCTCCCACCAACTGCACACGCCCGCCAAGAGATGACGCGATCTGCCGCCAACCCGCCCAATCGGTATCCGCCAGCGGATCTTCAATCGAAACAATCGGATAACGGGCGCACCAATCCTCCATCAGTCGAATGAACTCGGCGGAAGTAAACTCCCGGCGTTCGAGGCGAAACTGATATTTTTGCGTGACCGCATCGAATAGATCGCTGGCGGCGATATCAAGCGCGATGGCCGCCTCGCGACCGGGAGTGTAACCGGCGCGTTGCATCGCCTCGACGATGACGGCGAGCGGCGCTTCGTTGGTGGCAAACTCCGGCCAAAAACCACCCTCATCGGCCACGCCAAAATAGTGGCCGCGTTGTTTCAGCAAATCACCGACGGCGTGATACACGTTGTGGGTAATTTCCAGCGTCTCGGCAAAATCGCGCGCGCCGACGGCGATCAACAAGTAATCCTGCACGTCCGTGCGCCAGTTTGCGTGCGCGCCGCCTCCGATGATTTGAATTTCCGGCACTGGCAGTAACGTGCCCTGCCCTGCCCCCAGACCAACATGCAACGCTTCACCGCGCGCCCGGGCGGCGGCCTGGGCCACGGCCATGGAGACCGGCAGCACGGCGTTCGCGCCAAGCCGACACTTGTTCGGCGTGCCGTCCAGATGAATCAACAGTTCATCAATGGCGCGTTGTTCGAAAACATTCCGTCCGCACAAGGCCGCGGCGATTTCATTTTCGACGTGGGCAATGGCTTTGAAGACGGATTTGCCGCGAAAGCGGTGCGGGTCCTGGTCGCGCAATTCCAGCGCCTCGAACTGTCCCGTGGAAGCCCCCGACGGCGCCAAGCCGCGGCCAAAGATTCCGTTGACCAGACGCACTTCCGCCTCGACCGTGGGCACACCCCGTGAGTCGTAAATTTGCCAGGCCGCGACAGATGCAATTTTCATGGTTTAGCGGTCAGCGGCGGGAGGACTTTCAGCAGGTTGAACCACTGCTCCGACAGAGCGTCCACGGTTGAGAGCTGCGCCGCCAGTGCCGACGGCACAAAGTTACAAATGAACGCCACGCGCGTCGAATCCAGATATTCCACCGGCGACTTGCCATCCACGCGCGCCAGCAGCAACAGCGTCAGTAAACGCGCGACCGTGATTTCCAGGTCACGGCTGGCTGACGGTCGTTCGACACAGTACGTCCGCCAAAAAGTTTGAATCATTTTCGCGATTCCCGGATCGCGCGGCGCGTGATAGAGCGCCTTGAGAAACAGGTGATTCAGCAGAAACGCCACGTCGAAGGCGGGATCTCCATACCAGGCCACTTCGCCATCCAACAGCACCATGCGCGCACCGCAAACCAGAAGGTTTTTCGGGCTGAAATCACCATGCACCAGACATTCTTTGGTGGCGGCGAGACGTGTCGCTTCGGCCTCATACAATCTTCGCAAATCAGGATGCCGCTCACCTGTCGTCAGTAAGTACGGGGCAAGGCGAAGCTGGCGGAAGTTTTCGAGCGTGTCAAAACGCTGGCGCAACTCGGGACAGTGGGCGGTCTTGCAATGGATTGTTCCCAAAATGTGTCCGGCGATTTGGGCGGATTGAATTTCGCCGCGGCCACGCAGCAGTAGTTGCTTCCAGTTGGCAAAGTCATCGCCCAGATATTCCATGCCAAAGTAGCCGGCGGACGGATTGGCAAAGAGCAACTGCGGCACGGCATCTGGCAAGAACTGTGACACGCATTTGAAGTAATTCCATTCGCTGACGTTGCGTCGCGGGTCGGCAAACCAATCGTCCTGGACCTTGAGTTTGGGCAACGCCCGCTTTACTACAAAGCGCTCAGCGCCATCCATGACCAGGTAAATCTCACTCGAGACGCCGCCGCGCAACGGAAGCAGTTGCGCCTGCGGATCGCGCAACCAACCATCGCGGCGCAACAACTCCTTAAACTCATCAGCGTCGGCCATGTGCAGGAGCAAACCTACGCGCCCACCCCGGGTCAAAGCAGTAAAAAAGACGTCACGAACAAGGACGATTGAAGCAGAGTCAGCTTAAGCCAAGGCTGCATGCACGGCCGTGACCAGCGCATTGACCCGAACCTCCAGCAGAAAATCAGACGGCGCTTCAAGCGTGTACGACAACCGGGTTTTATGTTGTATCAGCCAGAACGATTCGGGCCAGAGCGGGCGGGTGCGCGGGTCCAGTTCGGGGCGGATGATGCCCCCTCGAGCCACCCGGCCTTCGATCAATTCCGAGCGATCAATTGGACAGACCGGCGCAACTGCAGCGACCATGGTTTCCGCGTGCGAAGGCTGCTGATCGGGATTCAATTCGTAAACGTAAAAGCCCTGCGATTCCCAGTCTTCGTGCAAACACAGGCACAGGTCAAACTGCGGTTGGCGCTCGAGCCAGGCAAGATGCGCCCGCACTTCCGGTGAGCGGACATCGCGGTAATCCCGGTTCAAATCAAGGCCCTCGGGGCTCTCCCGACGGTTCAGCAGGGCCCCGCGCGGATTCAACGAGGGTAGAAGGGTAATCGCAGTGTTTTGCGGCCAGCGATTTTCCTGAAGCAAGCGCAACGCGGCGAGCGGCCCGGCAGGCTCATCTCCATGAATGCCGGTGCTGAGATAAATGCGCCGTTGCGCCGCGCCGACATTTTTTTGCAACGCGATCCACTTGAGTCCCTCGGCAACATGAAATGTTTCCACCGACCAATTGCAGGACGCCGCTGCGGCTTCCACTTTGTTGAGAACCTCCCGGATGTTGATGCGTTCCCCGAAGTACCCGCCAACATTTTTGCCCAGCCGTTGTATCACCTTAAGAATTTTTTAGCATGATTTTGTAAAGCGTCAAAGCGCCGCATCTGACGCGTGAATCAAATGAATGACACCCATTTGCCCAGTCGCGTTTTCTACCATTACGAATGGGCGAAACGCCGCCTGACGCAATATCGTCGGGCCTGCCGATAAACGGGTTATTTGGCCGCAAGTTCGGCGAGCGCCTCCGTTTTTGCAACCGGTTCGGCAGCATCCGCCTCCTGTTCCTGATTATCGAAACCGCTGTGATCCCAATCCGGGTCCAAGCCCAGATCCTTGAGCATTTGCAAGTCGCGCTCCACCGTTTGATTGAGGGTCGTAAGATAGTTGCCAACCAATAGCGCGCTGGCTCCCGCCATGAAAACCAGGCTCTGTGCGTCGCGCAAATTCACGCCGCGCCCCCCCGCAATCATGATTTCCTGCCGTGGCATGATCAGGCGAAAACACGCGATGGTTTTGAGAATTTCCATCACGGGCAGACGCGGTTTGCGCTCAAACGGCGTTCCGGCGATTGGATTCAGAATGTTGATGGGTGTGATATGCGCGCCGACCGCCTTCAACTCGAAAGCCAGATCGCAACGGTCTTCGCGGGTCTCGCCCATGCCGATGATGCCGCCCGAACAAATCTTGATTCCAGCCTGTTTCAAATGCTTCAGCGTCTTCAACCGATCCTCATAGGTATGCGTGGTGCAGGTGTGAGAGAAATAACGGCGCGAGGTTTCCAAGTTGTGGTTGTAACATTCCAAACCTGCTTGCTTCAGACGATCCGCCACGCGCTGTTCCTCAATCAACCCCAGCGACGCGTCCGGTCGCGTTTTGCCGCCAGCCTTCATCTCCTCGATTCGTTCGCACACTTCATCAAGCAGCGGGCCTTCTTTCAAGCCGCGCCAGGCGGCAACCAGACCTACGGCGGTAACGCCGTTCCGATTCGCCTCTTCGGCCGCATTCGCGATGGGTTCAGGATCAATAAACCCGTACTTGGGCGAGCCGGTCTGGTAATGGGACGATTGCGAACAAAAACTACAGTTTTCGGAACAGGATCCGGCCTTCGCATTCACGATGGAGCACAAATGGATCTTGTTGCCCTTATTTTTAATGCGCACACGATTCGCCCATGCCATCAACTCAAAGATATCCGCTGACGCTTCGAGATTGAATAGAAACAAGGCTTCGTCGCGCGTGATGGCACCGCCCCCCAACACGCGCGCTCCCAACGCGCCGATTTGAGAGTAATGCATCCCGTCAAGTAATTCCGCAGTCATACTTGACAGGATAACGAAAGCGAGTTTCCAGGCAAGCATGCAGATCTGGTGCGACGCCGCCCCGCCGCAGTCCCCTCCAGCGACGTTCGGCGATGGCAATGCCACCTCTCTTCACTCAAGCGTTCTGACTCGGACGAATCGGATGTGCCACGCTCCGGTCGGCGATCATGGGCAGCACAATGTCAAAATGCTGCTCATGAAAACGCAGCACGATCTGCATATCTATGATCTTGTGCGCCGCGCAGAATTCGATGGCCTGCGTGGAACTGAGAAAATCCATCGCGTCGGCGGCACTCGAAGTGGTGAACCCCAACTCTTTGAGATAGAGTCCCGATTCCTTGTGTTGAAGCAGAACTTTCATCAATGCGGTATTAGCGTATTCCAAGCTTGCCTCCCAATACGGCATCCCGCCACTACCCGTAGTGGCAGATTTGGTTGGCTTCACAACTTATTGTGCGAAACCGCCCCGAAAGCGCAATAACTATTTCTGGAAATTTTCGTCTCGATCTTCGGGCGGGTTAACTGACAAATTCCAGCTCCTGCCGATGCGGAATAAGCTGTTGCTCGAAGGCGCGCCCCAGGAAACGACGAATGGATTCCCGTCCTTTTTCACCGTAGTCCAAAGTCCAATGGTTCACGTACATCCCGACAAATTGGTCCGCCAGGTCGTGGCCCATGTCCCGGGCATATTGCAAGGCGTGCTGCACCGCGGCGGGGCGATGATCCAGGCTGAATTGGATGCTGCGCGTCAGCAGGTCGGAAATTTCCTTTCGTACGGCCGGCTCGAACCGCTTGTGAATCACGTTTCCGCCCAGCGGCAGCGGCAGCCCATCATTTTCCCGCCCCCACCACTGGCCCATATCCTCGCAAACCACCAAACCTTCATTTTGATAAGTCAACTGGCCTTCATGAATGATCAACCCAACCTCCGCCCGCCCTTCCCGCACGGCTTGGAAAATCTGATCGAACGGCACGACTTCGTAGTGCAATTCGCTGCCTGGGCAATTCAACCAGAGTTGCAGCGCCAGAAACGCGCTGGTCATGGTGCCGGGGACGGCGATTTTTTTGCGCCGGATTTCCTCACGCGAAAATTTCTGTTTCGCCACCAGCATCGGTCCATAGCCATCACCCATGCTCGCGCCGCTGGGCAAGAGAGCGTATTTATCCGATACGTAAGCGTAGGCGTGAATGCTGATTGCGGAAATGTCGAGTTCCCCACGCGTCGCGCGTTCATTCAGGGTTTGGATGTCCTGAAGAATATGCTCGAAGCGATATCCGGGCGTGGCGATGAGTTCCTGCGCCAGTCCGTAGAACATGAAAGCGTCGTCCGGATCAGGCGAGTGTCCTAATGTTAGCAATTTTGCCTGCATCGCTCCATCTTTCAGACATAAAAAAGGTCTGTCGAACAAATTCGCCGGGCAAGCGAAGTGCTGAGCTTTTCAGCAGTGAACGGTTCATCTACAGGTTACGCGGGAGAATCACCATCGTCGCATCGCAGTTGGCGGCGTTTTCTAAAAACCTCTCCGAACCTCACCCCCAATCCGGCAACGGCCAGAGCTTTTGAGCCGTCGGCATCGCGACATCGCACTGGCAGCGCCGGCGTTGCGCCGGTTCAGAATCCAGCCCCACTCTCTCCGTCCCACACGGAAGCGGTATTTGCCGGCTTGCGTCGGCGACTGGGCACCACGGTCTTCCTCGCCACCGTTCCGGTGGTGCTGTTGATGTATTTCCTGCGCCTCGAACAATGGGTTGGTTTTCTCATTGGCATGTTGGCACTGGCTGCCGCGTGGTACGGCGGCGAACGCTTTGTCATGCGGCAGTTGCGCACGTTGCTTCAAGCCGCCGAGAAACTCGCGCAGGGCGATCTGACCAACCGCGCCTGTATCAAGGATGGCAAGAGTGAGCTGGGGCAACTCGCCCGGACTTTCGACACGATGGCGGACTCGCTTCAAGCGCGGGCCGATGAAAATGAAGCTTCTGAAAAACAACTGTTGAATCGCGCCCAGCAACAAGCGGTAATTGCGGCGATTGGTCAGTTCGCCATGCTCAACCAGGATTTCAATGCGCTCCTGAATCAGGCCTTGCAACTCGTCGCGGAAACATTGGGAGTGGAATTGGCGCACATCGTCGAGTTGCAACCCGAAACCGAATCTCTCGTGCCCCGCGCCACGCTGGGCTGGCGCATCGGAGGAAAGCGTCCCGGCTCCGCCGCCATCGAAGCGCACGGGTTGTCACTCGGAGCCTATGTGTTGCGGCGCGGCGAGCCGGTGATCATTGCCGACATGAAACAGGAACGTCGCTTTGTTGCGCCCAATCTGTTGCTCGATCACGCTGTGGCGAGCGGCGTTTGTCTGGTCATCGCCACCCGCCAACAACCCTACGGCATTCTCGGAGTTTACACGGCGACCTTGCGCACTTTCACCGGCGACGAAATTCAATTTCTCCTTGCTGCCGCCAACTCTCTTGGCATGGCGGCGGAGCGGCGCCGCACGGAAGTCGAATTGCAAAAGCTCGCCGCGTTTGCGCAGCTCAATCCCAATCCCGCCATGGAATTGACCACGGCCGGCACGGTGACTTACTTCAATGATTCCGCGATGCAGCTCGCGCTGTCGGTGGAATTAAATCATCCGCGCGAACTGCTGCCCCATAAAGTTGGCGACATTCTCCGGCACTGTCTGGAGGAGAACGTCAGCCGAACGGATTACCAATCAAAGATTGGTGGACGAACCCTTTCCTGGTCATTTCACCCGGTGGCACCGAGTCGGGTTGTTCATTGTTACGTGGAAGACATCACGGCTCATCTCAATTTGGAAAGCCAACTGCGCCAGTCGCAAAAAATGGAATCCATCGGCCAACTGGCCGCCGGCATCGCGCATGACTTCAACAACATGCTAACGATTATTCAAGGCCACGCAGGCATTTTGATGACGCGCCCCAACATGCCCGCGCCCTCGCTGGATTCAGCTCAAGCGGTGTACTTCGCCGCGGAACGGGCGGCCAGCTTGACGCGCCAATTGTTGATGTTCAGCCGTAAAAACATCATGCAACCGGAAAATCTGGACTTGCGGGATCAGGTGTCCAATCTCAGCCGGATGGTGCAGCGGCTGTTGGGCGAGTTAGTCACGCTGAAGTTTACGCCGCCGGCGGATTTGCCCCTGGTGAAGGGCGACGCAGGGATGATTGAGCAAGTGCTGATGAATCTTTGCGTCAACGCGCGTGACGCCATGGAACGCGGTGGAGTGCTGAGCATTGAACTGGGCGTCGAGGAGCTGGGGTCAGACTACGTCCACACGCATCCGGACGCCCACGCCGGCCGTTACGTCTTCATGCGCCTTACCGATACGGGCTGCGGCATGGATAGCTACACGGTCACGCGTATTTTTGAACCGTTCTTCACCACCAAGGAAATTGGCAAGGGAACCGGACTGGGCTTGGCCACCGTGTACGGAATCGTCAAACAACACGGTGGCTGGGTGGAGGTTTCAAGTCAACCCAACTGCGGCACCACCTTCAAAGTGTATCTGCCCGCCACCAACGAAACGGTCAAGACTTCAACGGAAAACATCACTCCCAATACCCCGATCCGGGGCGGCGAAGAAACCATTCTGGTCGTGGAAGACGAGCCCGTGTTGCAAGAGTTGGCGCAATTGATCCTGGAGGAATACGGCTACAAAGTACTCCTCGCCAACAACGGTCAGGAAGCCCTGCAACTGTGGCAGCGGCACAAACCCGGAATTGATTTGCTCTTCACCGACATGGTTATGCCGGGCGGCTTGACAGGCACCGAGCTGTCCGGTCATTTGATCGCGCAACACCCGCAACTACGGGTCATTTTCGCGAGCGGTTATACCGCCAATGACATCAACACGGATTTCCTTACTCGCAACAATAGCGCGCGCTTTTTACAGAAGCCCTATACCCGCACCAGCTTGACGCGGGCGGTGCGCGAGGCGCTCGACGGCACGTCCGACATCTCTTCCCGCCGACCAGAATCCGCCGCCGTCATCGCGTAAGTTCAACTTGGATTGCGGCGCAACCACGCCACGATTTCCGCCGCAGCGCCAGCACCATCCACCGCCAGCATCGCGCCTCGGCGCGGCTTGATCTCCACCTGACCTTTGGCCAGCGATTTCTCGCCGATGGCGATGCGAAGGGGGAATCCAATCAGATCCGCGTCCTTGAACTTTACGCCCGGGCGTTCATCGCGATCGTCCAGAATCACCTCGACCCCCTGGACGGTTAATTCCTGATACAATTTTTCTGCGCGTTGCATCACTGGACTCTCGGGCGCGACGCTCAACGGCGTGATGCAAACCTGATACGGCGCCACCGCAAGCGGCCAGATAATTCCGTCCTTATCATTGCATTGCTCAATGATGGCTTGCAGTGTGCGCGTCACGCCAATGCCATAGCAACCCATGACGCAGGGCCGCCGCGCCCCCGCTTCATCCAGATAATTGGCCTCCAGCTTTTCACTGTATTTCGTGCCCAGTTTGAAAACGTGCCCGACTTCAATCGCGCGCCGAATCTTCAGCGGCTTCGCGCATTTGCCGCATGGTTCGCCAGCGGCAACCGTGCGCAAGTCGAACCAATCAGAAACGCGAATATCGCGCTCCATCGAAACCTGACGCAAATGGAATCCGTCCTCGTTCGCCCCCGTCGTCATGTCATTCGCGCCGCGCAAACGCTCATCGGCCAATACGCGCACGGACGCCGGCACCTGCGCGACCGCACCCAGCGAGCCAGGTTTCGCGCCCAGCACGCTCACACATTCCTCCGGCGTGGCGGGACGAAAGGCCTGCGCACCCGTGCGCGCGCCAAACTTGGTTTCATTCAATTGATCGTCGCCCCGGATCAAAATCAAAACCGGCTGGTTGTCGGCAATATACACCAGCGTTTTAATCTGGCGATTGGCGGGGACTCGATAAGGCTCGCGTGATAATGCTTCAATCGTGACCACGCCGGGCGTCGCAAATTTTTCCGGAGGACCGCCCAACTCGCGGGCGGCAGTGCGCGGAATACCACTCGTTGCCTTCTCGATATTGGCCGCATAACCACAGGCATCACAAAACACCACCTCGTTTTCCCCCGTGTCCGCCGGCACCATGAATTCGTGCGAATGGCTGCCGCCGATGACCCCCGAATCAGCTTCCACAGGGAAATTCTGCACGCCGCAACGATTGAAAATGCGTTGGTAGGCGTCATACATTTTTTGATAGCTCGCCGTGGCGGCGGCATCGGTGGTGTCGAAGGAGTAAGCGTCCTTCATGATGAATTCCTTGGCGCGCATCAATCCGAATCGCGGCCGGATTTCATCCCGAAATTTGGTGCTGATCTGATAGAAATTCTTGGGCAATTGCCGGTAGGAATTAATTTCATGCGCCGCCAGTGTCGTGATGACCTCCTCGGCGGTCGGACTTAGAAACCACTCGCGCTTTGCGCCATCTTGAACTTTGAACAACACCCCTTGGGCCGTTCCCGCGCGACCGGTACGTTCCCAGATTTCCCGGGGCTGCAAGGCCGGCATCAGCACCTCAACCGCCCCGGCGCGATTCATCTCCTCGCGAATGATTTGCTCCACCTTCCGCAGCGCCCGCACTCCCAGCGGTAAAAAAGTATAAACACCGCCGGCCAGCTTCCGGATCAAACCGGCGCGCAGCAGCAGTTGGTGTGAGAGAATTTCCGCATCCGACGGGGCTTCGCGCAGGGTCGGAATCAACGTTTCAGTCCACTTCATGCGGCGCGCAGCTTAAACCAAAGCCCGGCACAGAACGAAGTTTTTTCGGAGCGAACGGTTACTTGACCAGATTTACCAGGGGCGATAAACCGGAAATCCGGACTTCCAGGCGATCTCCGGACTGGATCGGACCGACTCCAGCCGGCGTGCCGGTCAGGATGACGTCGCCTGGCAGCAACGTCATTTGTGCCGAGATAAAGCTCACCAATTCGTAACAGTTGAAGATCATCTGTCGCGTATGGGAGTTTTGTCGTAACTGACCGTTTTGGTAGAGCTGGATGCTCAGCTCTCTGGGATCAATTTTCGTTTCAATATAGGGGCCAAGCGGTGTGAAAGTATCGAACGATTTGGCGCGACACCACTGGCTCTCGGCGCCTTGGATCGTGCGATCCGTCAAGTCTTGAGCGGTGGTAAAGCCCAGAATGTAACGCGGCGCGGACGCCACCGGTGCCGCCCGGATTTTTCGCCCCATGATGATGGCCAGCTCCGCCTCAAAATCCGTTTGATGTCCGGGGTGCGGAAGCTCGATCTTTCCGCCATCAGGAAGCAACGAGGTCGGGGCTTTCAACCAAATCAAAGGTTCTTTGGGTAATGGCTGCTTCAGCTCCCGTGCGTGATCAGCGTAATTCAATCCCACCGCAATAATTTTGGAAGGGATGACCGGCACAAGCGTGCGAATGCCCTTTCGAGGGAGTGGCTTCCGGTCGAACGTCGGGGCGCCGAAAACATCGCCATGCAAACGGAAGAGTTTACCGTCCACCATTTTGGCATAAAAAATCTCGTTGCCTTTCTGAAATCGCCCAATGGCTGCCATAGGTATGGGCAAGACCCTAGCAAACCAACACAGCCATTCGCAAGCGTAAAGCACAGAAGCAGCAGTTTCGCGCCTGCTCTACCGCCGATGTTGGTTGCCGCGCGGCAAACGCAAAACCGATTGAGGCTCCTCGCGGTCTTGCCATGCGAGGTTAAAACTGACATATAAACCGCATCAAAGAATTTCGCGCTACCCCGAGTTTTCCGTAGCCGAAGGCAACACATACGCGATGAATACTAAACTTATTACCGCCAGTTACCGGGTATGGAGTCCGGAAATGGTCTGCTATGGCCCGATCGAACTGACCACTCTGTTCAAGTGGGTGCGCGAACGCCGCGTCAGCCCCGAACATTGGATCTTCTCCGAACGCCGCAACACCTGGGTCAAGGCGGCCCAAATGGATGAGCTCAAGCCGTTGTTCGATTCCTCACGTCGCCGCCCCGAACATCTGCTCGATGTGCGACAGGCGGGGGTGAACGTGGATGTGTTGTCGCGCATCAAGGTTTTTTTCGGACTGAACGAAGACCAGTTGCAGGCGTTTATTCGTTACATGGAAATGGTGGTACTCGAGCCGGCGGCGACCGCCGTTCGCGAAGGCCAACGTGGCGACGCCATGTTTTTAATTCTCGAAGGCGAAGTTCGCGTCCGCTGGTTACGACACGGCAGGGAATCCATCGTCACCACTTTGAAATCGGGGGATTTTTTCGGCGAGATTTCCTTGCTGGATGAGGGGCCGCGTTCGGCGGATGTAATCGCCAACGAACACACGACGTTGTTGAAAATTTCCAAGGCGGCCTTCACCAAACTGCGATGCGAAGCTCCGTCACTCGCCGAACCGTTCCTGCATTCCCTCTCGCAGATTCTCGTGGGCCGATTGCGGCAATTGAACAAACGCTACGTGGATTCGGTGTTAATGTTGCGCACGCTTTCTGAACCGGCTCGAGGCAAAGCAACCCGTCCCGCCGCCAAACGCGCCCGATAAAATCCTGCTGCGCAAATCAGTGCCGCCCATCGCTGTTCCCGCGCCGACGTGAATGGCGAGCATCTCGAGAATACATTCGCGTCATGCCAACGCTATTCAGGTGGCGCGCGCCTCTGCTTGCTTGCGTTTCCATTAATCCAACCTTCGACGTCAAGTCCAGTCTGCAAAAAAGCGCATAACCTCCTCTGCTTTCCTAAACCGGAAGTTGCGGGATAATTTCCAACCCGCTAGATTGGAGCCGTGAATTCGATGACGCACCAAGAAAAGCGGGTCCTCTGCCTGATCCTGGGTTTGTTACTCCTCGGTTGGGCGGTTAAAACCTATCGTGTGGCGCACCCTCCTGCGGCAACCTCGCATTCATCAACTCGTTAATATGCAGGAATTACCTTTTGAAGCGATGCTGGAATTGATTCTGGCCAGGGACTCACGTTACCAACGTGACGCATACCTGTTTGTGCGCGACGCGCTGGATTACACGCAAAAAAACCTCCGCCGGTCGAGCAAGGGCGAACTTCGTCATGTGAGCGGGCAGGAGCTGCTGACTGGCATCCGGCATTACGCGCTGTCTCAATTCGGACCGATGACCATCACGGTCTTCGAGGAGTGGGGCATCCGGCAATGCGAAGATTTTGGGGAAATTGTTTTCAACATGGTGGACATCGGGTTGCTCGGGAAAACCGCGCAGGATCGGCGCGAGGATTTTGCCGACGGTTATGATTTCGCGACAGCATTTAAGCACCCCTTCCTGCCGGGAAACGAAGCCAAAGTGTCGGTCGGTTGAATCCAATCGCTACCAACCCCACACCGCCCGCGTTCCGTTCACCAGCTTTTTAAGTTCCATCATCATGAGTCATACTGTTTCCGCCTCTAACCCAAATAACAACGCCGCACCCGCCATGCCTCCCGGCGTCCGGATTGTCACGCTTGAAAACGGACTGACCATCATCACGCGCGAAGATCACAGCGCCCCGGTGGTCTCCGCTCAAGCGTGGGCCATGACGGGCAGCATTCACGAAGGCCACTGGCTTGGCGCGGGGTTGTCTCACGTGTTGGAGCACATGTTGTTCAAAGGCACCACCACCCGGCCCGGCAGCCGGATTGATCAGGAGGTTCAGGAAGCCGGCGGGTACATGAACGCCTACACCAGTTTCGACCGCACGGTGTATCACATTGATGTACCCAACACCGGAATAAAGACGGCTCTCTCCATTCTCTGCGACATCATGCAAAACGCGTCCCTGCCTCCCGATACGCTGGCCAAGGAGCTTGACGTCATCCGCCGCGAAATGGACATGGGACAGGATGATCCCGGACGACGTTCGGGGCGACGGCTGTTCGAGTCCGCCTATACGAAAAGTCCTTACCGCTACACGGTGATCGGCTATCTCGATATCTTCAACGAGTTAAAGCCCGAAGACATCCGCCAGTATTATCAAGAACGCTACGCGCCCAATAACCTTTTTTACGTCATCACCGGCGACTTCAAACACGAGGACGTCGTTGCCCAAATTCGGGCAGCCTACGCGCAGACTAAATTCCGCGTCCAGCCCGCCACGGTGCTGCCCGTTGAACCGCGCCAAACTGCGGCGCGCGAGGTCATCGAAGAATCGCCCATCGAGTTGGGCTACTTGCATTTCGCCTGGCACATCCCGGAAGTGCGCCATCCGGATGTGCCAATCCTGGACGTGCTGGCGGTCGTGCTGGGGAACGGACGCAGTTCGCGTTTCTACCAGGAAGTGCGCGAGAAACAGGGCCTCGTCCACTTTGCCGAGGCTTGGACGTACAACCCGGGTAATCCCGGACTTTTTGGCACCAGCGCCATGATTGATGCGGATAAATTCAGCGCCGCCCGAGACGCCCTGCTGGCGGAAATCGAGAAACTGAAAAATCAATTGGCAGCGGAGGCCGAAGTGCAAAAGGCCAAAAAACAATTCACCAGCGCCACGCTGGCCACGCGCAAGACCATGCAAGGTCAGGCGCAAGACCTTGGGAACAATTGGCTCGCCGCGAATGATCTCAATTTCTCGCAGCACTATCTTGACGTCGTTCAACGCGTCACTCCCGCGGATTTGCAGCGGGTGGCGCGAGAATACCTGCGCGCAGAAAATCGGACGCTCTACGCGCTGCTCCCGGAAGGCGCAACCCCCGCCCCAACGGTGGTCAACGAAAACAACTCCACCAACGAAATTCAAAAGTTCACTCTCTCTAACGGATTGCGATTGTTGGTGAAGGAAGACCATCGGTTGCCGTTCGTGGAATTCCGCGCCGTCTTCCGCGGCGGCGTGCTGGCCGAGGACAAAAATAACCACGGCCTCACGCAACTCATGGCACGCCTGATCATCAAGGGGACCAAGACCAGGAGTGCCGAACAGATCGCCAGCGAAATCGAATCGCTCGGCGGCAGTCTGGATAGCTACGGCGGCAATAACAGCTTCGGTATCAACGCGGAAATTCTTCATCCCGACTTTGACGTTGGATTAAATTTGGTGGCGGACGTGATTCTCAATCCCACCTTTCCTGCGACGCAACTGGAGCGGGAGCGGGAAATTCAAATCGCCGGCATCCGCAACAATCGCGACGATTTGCTGAAAAGCGCCTTCCAGTCCATGCGCCGCGAACTCTTCGGGCCAGCGGGTTATGGTCTTGATAATTTGGGTACGGAGGAAACGCTGGCGACGCTGGATTCCGGGCAGATCGCACAATTTTATCGGCAGCTTGCACGACCGGATAATTGCGTGATCGCCATCTATGGCGACTTCAAAGCGGAAGTCGCTCGCGCCGCAATCGTACAGCGGTTCGGCAACTGGCGCGCTCCGTCGTCGCCATCGCAAGTTGCGTCCTCCGTCGCACCAACTCCGGTGCATGACGGTCCGCGTCGTGTCGTTCAAGCGCGCGAGAAGAAGCAAGCTGTCGTGGTCATCGGTTTTCCCGGCTCGACTCTGGATGCGTCCGATCGCGAAGCGCTCGAAATTCTGCAGGAAACCTGCAGCGACCTAGGCTCGCGACTATTCCTGCGCATCCGCGAAAACCTCGGTCTCGCCTATTACGTCGGCGCGCAAAATCTTTTGGGACTCACGCCGGGTTATTTTGCTTTTTACGCCGGCACGGAACCGGCCCAAGTCGCCCGGGTCGAAACGGAAATGTTCAAAGAAATCGAACTGCTACGAACGGAGGGAATCACCGCGAGCGAACTTAAACGCGCGCAAGCGAAACTCATCGGGCAGCGCAAGATTGCCCGGCAGGAATTGGGCGGCTTTGCCTCTACAACCGCACTTGATGAGCTTTACGGTTTGGGCTACGGCAACACGTATCGCGAGGATGAAAAAGTGGAAGCCGTGACGCTGGACCAGGTGAAGCGCGTCGCGCAAAAATATCTCCAACCCCACTTGGGTGTGGTGGCGATCATCAATCCTGAAAAACTGTCGCGTTGACCGGCGGTTAACGCGCCCTCAGCACCATTTCCTCATCGGAAATTCGTTTCCCTATCGCTGGATTCGCGCTGAGCCGCCACGCGCAAACGCTTTGACCTGTTCGAGTGTGGCCATGGTGGTGTCGCCCGGAAATGTGGTCAGCAGCGCGCCGTGCGCCCAACCGAGGTTCACGGCTTGCTGCTCGGCTTCGCCGCTGAGCAAGCCGTAGAAGAAGCCTGCCGCATAACCATCGCCGCCACCGACGCGATCCACCACATCCAGCTCGCAAACCGGAGATTGATACGTCCGTCCGTTGACCCACGCGACCGCCGCCCACGAGTGGCGATTGGTCGAATGCACTTCGCGCAACGTGGTTGCCACGGCTTTCACGTTCGGAAATTTCTTCGTCGCCTTTTCGATCACGGCGTAAAACGCGCTCGGGTCGAGCTTGGATTTCGCTTCCACGTCCTGGCCTTCGACGCCAAGGCCCTTCTGCAAATCCTCTTCGTTGCCGACAAGCACGTCCACATGTTCAACGATGCGCGCCAGCACGCTGACGGCTTTGTCCTGCCCGCCCCAGATGTCCCAGAGCTTCTGGCGATAGTTGAGGTCGAACGACGTCACCGCGCCGGAAGCTTTCGCAGCTTTCATGGCTTCAATGATGACTTCGCCCGTGGTTTCGGATAACGCGGCAAAAATTCCACCCGAGTGAAACCAACGCACACCCGCGCCGAAAATTTCCGACCAGTTGAAGTCGCCGGGTTTGAGCTGGCCGGCGGCTTCGTTGCTGCGATTGTAAAACACCACCGGCGCGCGCACGCCATGACCACGATCCGAATACACGGTGGCCATGTTCGGGCCGCGCACCCCGTCATGTTGGAAAAATTGATAGAACGGCTTTACGCCCATCGCCCGGATGCGTTCGGCAATGAGGTCGCCGATCGGATAATTCACCATTGCCGTGGCGATTCCGGTGTTAAGCCGGAAGCAATCCGCCAAATTGGCGGCGACGTTGAATTCGCCGCCGCTGACGTGGATATCGCAGTGCGCCGCCTTGCGAAACGGAACGATGCCCGGATCCAGCCGATGCACGAGAGCGCCGAGAGAAAGAAAATCCAGCGCGCCGGTTGGGGAAATTTTCAAGCCATGATTCATAGCAGTAACTTTCAGTGCGAAGTGATCATGCAAAATTTTCGCCGCACTTCAATCTTCTTCAATCGGAAACCAGAAATGATGCCGCCCTCAAAGACCGCATTATTTGCTGGAAACCGTGCGGTGCCAACTCAGGCTTCGGATCGTTTTCTTCTTTTCCTCCTTTTGAAGTGGCGAAACTTATCAGGACGCCGCACAATGTCTCTGCATGAGTTCACAGAACCAAACCGCGAACCCGCCGACCATCAAGCCGCGGCGGATCTTGGTGGTGGACGATGAACCTTTCGTGTGCGATGCCATCCGGATGATGCTCGCCTTCGACGGGCATCAAGTGAAAACCGCCGGGAATGCCAAGGAGGCGCTGCAAATGTTTGCGCCCGGCGAGTATGATCTCGTCATGACCGATTACGCCATGCCAGAGATGAAGGGGGACGAACTCGCCGACGCCATCAAAGCGCTCGCGCCCCAACAACCGATCATTTTGATCACCGCGTATGCGGAAATGTTGCGCTTCGATGACACGCCATTGCGCAATGTGGATTTCATTATCAGCAAACCGTTTTTGCTGGAAACACTGCGGGCGGCCATCCAGAAAACCACCGGCGAGCAGGCCGCGCCGGTTTAACCCGCAATCTTCGCAGTGAGGACTCGCCATTGATTCCCAATCGCGCGATGACACAAGAAGGGTTGCATCCGGAAGCTGTTGGAAATTAATTTTGGCAAAACCAGCTTGCAAGCAAATGGCCCTTCCAGTTGAAAACCATGATCGGCGGAATCACCCGAAATGGGGGAACGATTACGTTCACCGGCTTGATCAAGCCTTTCGGTAAATACGATCTTGCAGACAGCATCGGTATCGGCAGTAATCCGCACTTCACGACCACCAGTTTTGCCATGCGCTCCGAGAATTCGATTCAACACGGACTGACTGAATGGAAACATTGATGGAGAGACGGATTATAGCGGTTTAACTAAAACTGTGGCCGCGCCTGGCGTCTCCAACCGCAGCAGCCTAACTTTCTCCCGAATTCAGATGGAGTGGACTCACGTCCGCTGCTACCAAGAGACAGACATATCGGCCCCACTTTTATTTAATACGCTCTAGCAGCCTGTCGGACATAGCTCAAGACGCTGGGTAAGATCGTGGTGGTAGCACCCGGTGCGGTTGTGGAAA